>NZ_CP015106.1:1245993-1868990 GCF_002214565.1 Thermococcus radiotolerans | reverse complement strand
GGCTTCCCGCCCCCTCCCGGAGGGCAGTACAACCGGGATCGCTGGCGGGCTTAACTTCCGGGGTCGAAACGAGACCGGGTGTGACCCCGCCGCTATGACCGCCGTACCGCTGTTAACCTTTCGAGTTGGGTTTATAAAGATTACGGTCGCCCTAGAGTCCACACTCACACTCTAGCCCCCACAGAGTAGCCAAAGCTTTTTATACATGCAGAACACAAGTTAACAGCCGGACGCACCAGGAGGGTCAAGATGAACACTACTCTCCTAATGGTAGGCCAAGCCCTGAGCCTCTCGGCCAAGTTCGCCGTTTCGGCGGTACTTCTAATGGTCTACATACAATCACGACGAAAATCCGCGTTCATCTGGGCCATCGCCTGGCTCGTGGCGGCCATGAGCATAGTGGCCGATGCCCTCGGGATTCTCCAGTTCGCCGCGTTGACCGAGGCGACGTCCTCCTCGCTGCTGTTCCTTGGCTCCCTGGTATTCCTCTCCGAGGAACTCGGGAAGAACCTCAGGTACCCGAGCCTGTGGGCAGCCCCACCGCTCATCGCAGCGACCTACGGCATTTTCCTTGGAAACGATTGGAACTCGGTCGTTGGAATCCCCTACGGCGTTTCTGCCTTCTTTATAGTTCTCTCAGGCGTTTTAATAGTTGCCTCCATCGATCCGAAGTTCAAAAGCGCCAAGCGTGCGGCATTCGCCCTTGGCATCCTTGGGGCCCACAAGATGGATTACCCGTTCCTCAGGACCGTGACGTGGTTCGCACCGATGGGCTTCGCCATAGGCGCGGCATTGACCGTGGTCGCGGCGTACTTTATGGCCCGAATGGTGCTGTCCAAGGAGTTCATAAACCTCACTGGAACGATAAGGTTCGAAATAGACCCCGGCATCGAGCTCGTATCGAGCAGCGAGTACCGTAGGGTAAAGGAGGACCTCAAGGGCTACCCCGTGCTCGCGTTCATCAGGGAGCTGACTCCCCCGGACGAATGGAAGGCCTACTTCCTAACCAGTCTGCCCGGGAGGGACACGATAGCGCCAACGAACCTTCCCAGAATTCTGGAGCTCTCGGGGAGGTACCTCAGGGAGGCCGAGATGAGAGGAGTGACCGGCGTCGTGGTCATCGATGGGATAGAGTACCTCGTCATACACAACGGAATAACGGCCGTGACTAAGTTCCTAGGAACGCTCAGGGACCTCGTGATACTGAGGGATGGCAGGCTGGTAGTGGTGGTAGACGAAACCGCCCTGGAGAAAAAGGATTACCTGACCATAAAGCGCGTTCTCATCGGAGGGTAAACCCTATAAGAGAGGGGCCCAATTTTCAATGTGGTGGTAATAATGGGACTCCTTGAGGACAAGGCCCTTGTTGAGGCTGCACTGTTCGTTTCTGGAAGACCGCTGAGTGCGAAGGAGCTCTCAAGGGCTCTAGGAATAAGATCGCTGGACTACCTCGAAAAGCTCATCGAGCTTATAGCCGCAGAGTACGCCGAGAGAAAAAGCGCGATAGAGGTTGTGAGGGTCCTTGGGGACAAATACGTCATGCAGGTAAAGCAGGAGTACAGCCAGCGCGTCGTTCACCTCATGCCGAGGCCGGACCTGAGAACCGGCGAACTGAAGACCCTGGCCCTCATAGCCTACCTCCAGCCAATAGAGCAGAGCAAGGTGGTGAAGCTCAGGGGCAGTCAGGCCTACGAGCACATAAGGAAGCTCCTCGGAATGGGACTGATATACGCCGAGCCGTACGAGAGGACGAAGCTCCTCGGAACGACTCCAAAATTCGCCGAGCTTTACGGCTTCCCCGAGAACGACCCCAACATCATAAAGGAGGCGTTCAAGAAGGTCGTTCACGCCGAGTACAGCGACCTCATAGCGAAGCTCGAGGGCAAAGGGGATGGCGAAGAATTTCAAGAACCCCAGGAGATTGAAGTGGAGACCTCTATGGAGGGCGAAGAGTAATTCCTTGACCCTTCAGTCACTCAATTTTCCTTCAGAGGAGGAAATCGCCCTTCCTTTCTGAAAATTGGCCCCTTGGACCGAGTTTGGAGAAAGGTTTAAATAGTCCGAGCCATCATTACCATTAAGGTGAGTGTTATGGGAGTGTTAACGAAGGAGCAGATTATTGAGATGATCGAGGGGCAGAAGGGCCTCTCGAGGGATGAAATCGAGAAGAGAATATCGGAGATAGCCTCCCGCGAGGGAATCTCCGAGCACGCGGCGGCATTGATGCTTGCCGAGGAGCTCGGGGTGAATCTTGAGGGCAAGGAGGAGCTCCTCCACATAGCCGACTTGGTTCCGGGAATGACCGGCGTTAACGTCGTGGCGAGGATTCTGAGGAAGTACCCGCCCAGAGAGTACCAGAAGAGGGACGGCTCCACCGGACAGGTGGCCAACGTGATAATATACGATGCCACCGGAAAGACGAGACTCGTTCTGTGGGACGGCCTCGTGACCAAATATTACAACGAACTCAATGCTGGCGACCTCATCAAGATAATCGACCCCAGCGTCAGGGAGGGCCGGAACGGCGTCGAGCTGCACGCCAACTTCAGAACCAGGATAATCCTCAACCCGGAAGACCCGCGCGCCGGGGAGATACCCCCGATTGAGGAGGTCAGGAGCTACAACTATCAGCGGAGAAAGATAGGTGAGCTGATGGGAGGCGAGCGGTTCATTGAGGTTCGCGGGACGATTGCGAGGCTCTACCGCGTTACCGTCTACGACGCCTGCCCGCAGTGCAGGAGGAAGGTCGACTACGACCCCGCAACGAACAGCTGGGTATGCCCAGAGCACGGCGAGGTTCAGCCGGTTAAGATAACGATAGTGGACTTCGGCCTCGACGATTCCACGGGATACATAAGGACAACGCTCTTCGGAGACGATGCGGCCGAGCTGGTGGGCAAGGATCCAGAGGAGATAGCCGAGAAGCTCAGGGAACTCGTCGAGAGTGGTTTAACGCTCAGGGAAGCCGGAAGGAAGCTGGCGGAGGAGGAGTACTACTACCTGCTCGGCAGGGAGGTAATCGTCAGGGGCAACGTCGTGGACGACAAGTTCCTCGGGCTCATCCTGAAGGCCTTTGGATGGGACGAGGTTGACCCGAAGCGCGAGATCGCCAGGGTGAGGGCCGAGCTGAAGGAGGTCCTCAAGGATTTGGTGTGAGGTGTTGACGATGGAGGAAGTTAGGTTCAGGCGCAGGAAGCCCGCCGTCGAGAGAAAGATTGGGGAGATACAGGAGGACGACACCAGAGTTTCGCTCATCGGGAAGGCCTTCAAGGTCGACAAGATGGATTACACCTTCTGGCTCGACGACGGAACGGGCGTCATACTCATCGAGAGCGAGGAGAACGTTCTTCCCGAGAACGGACAGATCGTCAGGGTCATCGGAAGGGTCATCAGGAACGAAGAGGGGATGCACATCTATGGCGAGGTCGTCCAGGACTTCAACAATGCAGACTTGGATGCGCTGGAAGAGATCAGGGAGCTCGAGAGGAAGGTCCTGCCCAAAGTTGAGGGCATCATAGAGTTCTTCGGAGGTGAGGGACTATGAAGAAGCGCCTTCCAGCGAGCAGGGTCTACATCAAGGACATCATAGACGGCTACTACGTCAAGAGTGAGGGCGACTTCGAGCCGAACTATCTGATAACGAAAGACGCCAGAAAGGTCTACCGCGTTAAGGTCGTCGCCACGGTCGTCAGAGACCCCATGATGAGCGAGGACGAGAGCTACGGAAGGTTCCAGATTGATGACGGCACCGGAACGATGTGGGTCTTCGGTTTCAGGGAGAACACCCGCTTCATAAACCTCGTGAAGAAGGGCGACCTGGTTCAGATTATCGGAAAGGTTGGGGAATGGCGCGACGACAAACAGATACTCGTCGAGGGCATAGCGAAGGTCGAGCCGAACATGTGGATACTCCACCGCTTCGAGACGCTGAAGGAGAAGGCCGAGCACGCCAAGAAGGCCAAGATAGCCTTCGAGATATACGACCGCTACGGGATAACCGCCAAGGCCAAGGTCATAGCCAAGAACAAGGGCGTAAGCGAGGACATGCTCATGACCATAGACGAACTCTACACCATGATGCTCGAACAGAGGAGCACCGAGGAGGCCCTCTTCGAGGAGGAGGTCGTCGAGGAGGAACCCAAGGCAGAGAACCCGGAGCTTGAGAAGGCCAAGAAGGCCGTCCTCGACCTGCTCCGCGAGAAGGGTAAGGCACTATCGCACAAATTCATAGTCAAGAAGCTCTCGAAGGAGATCGATGAGGAGCTTATCGAGGAAGCGATAACCCAGCTCCTGGCGGAGGGCGAGATATACGAGCCAGAGATCGGCTACTACGAGCCGCTTTGAGGCTCTTATCTTTTTTGAAAAAAGAGAAAAGCTAGTACTGCTCCCTCATCGTCCTTATGACCGGGTCGTGGATTAGAGTTGAGGTTATGCTGTCCACCATGCGGAAGAACTCGTCGCGTCCCTTTTCGAGCGGCATGTTCTCCAGGCCTATCAGCTCGCATTTTCTCCCGAGTATCCATTTGCCGAGCACTATCTTCTCCCTGTCCCCCTTCTTGGCGTCTATCCTCGCTAGACCGTAGGGAATGTCGGCCGTCCACCAGTTGGCCTTAAAGGTAACGCGCCAGCCCGCATCCTCAACGGCTTCCACGAGTTTTTCAAGTGTCTTTGCAGGCCCGTAGGGCGTTTTAAATGTGATGACAGTCCACAGCTCCTCGGATTCGAGGTTTCTCACGAGCTCATCCTTAAACTCCATACCTCCACCTCCTCACACTATCGCGGCTATTATGAATGCCATGACGGCCAGGAAGATGCTCACCTTGAGCAGCTTCTGGGCCCTGTGTGCCGATTCCCTGTCCTGGTTCTTAAGTATAATGTACGCGGCGTAGAGTATGATCAGGTCAACCGGCACCATTGCGTAGTAACCAAGGCCGACACCGGCTCTCACCGGCAGGAACGAGGCCATCACAGTCAGAACGGCAAAGAGGGCCCCGATGTAAGCTGCCTTCTTCTCGCCCCATATTATTGGAAGCGTTCTGGCGCCCTTGGCAACGTCCCCCTCAACGTCCTCGATATCCTTTATAACCTCCCTCGCAACGTTTACCAGAAAGGCGCAGAGCGCGAGGTAGCCGGCCAGGCCGATGTGCTCAACGGCGAGGGCTCCGTAGAGTGGCGTCGCACCGGTGAGGCCAGCAACCACGAGGTTCCCTATGAACGGGAGCGGCTTGAGCTTCCAGGCGTAGAGAATCATCGCGGCGTAGGCGATAATTGCCAAGATGAACGCCTGGATGTTTATGAAGTACGCAAGAGCCAGGCCGACTGCCAGCAGGAGCAGTGAGTAGTAGAGGGCGGTTTTTCTGCCCATCGCACCCCTGGGAAGGGGCCTCTCGGGCCGGTTGATTTTATCTATCTCGTAGTCGAAGTAGTCGTTTATCGTGTTGCCCCCCGCACAGCCGAGGGTGACAACCAGAAAGACCAGAACCGCCGTGGCTAGGTCCGGAAAGTGTCCAACCGCGACTATCGAGCCCAGAACACCCACTACTCCGGCAAGAACGCAGTTGTGGGGCCTGGTTATCTCCACGAAGGCTTTGAGTTCCATTAGGGACACCTAATTCGATTAGGTTATTGCCTTAAAAATCTTTGCTAGAGCTCCTCCCTCCGGAGAAGGCCAAGCTCCTCGCCCGTCTCAAGCACCCTTATCCTGCCAAAGCGAAGCTCAACCGCTTTACCAACTTCATCGGCAGGGAGGGGCGTCAGAACCTGTGCTTTCATCTCGCCGAAGTTTATCCACTTGAGTATCCCGACGCCCAGGCAGAGTCCGCTTCCGTCGATGAAGCCCACCAAGAGGTTGCTCAGCCTCTCAAAATCGACCGCATGGATTACCGAGCGGCCGTACTGCCTGGGACCGGGCTCGACATCGGCCTTGACAACGACGTACCGCTCACCCCTCCAGCCGGCTATGACGAGCCACATGAAGAGCGCCGAGAGAAGGTCCCTCTCCTCAGGAGTCAACGGCCTGCCCCTGAAGAGCTCCGTTCCGGTGGGAACCGTCTTCGAGAGGTCGACCTCGACGAGCGAGGCGTTCGAGAAGTAGGCCCTCCACTTCTCCCTCCGGACTTCCCTGCGCTCACTCCTCGAATGCCCCCTCGCCTTCTCGCTGATGGAAAGGGTCACAGCTTCCCCGTAGGGGGAGAGAAGCCTCCGCAGGTGGGAGAGCTCACCGTTCCTCTCGAGGAAAACGATGAGCTCTGGTTTCACAAGCTCGGCCTTGAGGCGCTTCATCTCGATGCCCGGACCGGTGACGAAGCCGGTCGTGTCTATGAGGACCACGTCGGCTTCCTCTGAAGCCATGTCGGTCAGCCTCTTAACCCCGACAGCCATCTCTCCCGTGTAACTCCCGGGGGTTATGGTGCCTATGAAGTAATGAGCATATGCATGAAGTTCACCGATTGACTCAAAGGGACCCTCGGGAAAGGCGAGGCTTATCGTGGCGGGGGGAAGGATACCCTTCTGGCCGACGTCGCTGTCAACCACCGCAACCCTGAGGCCCTCATCAATGAGCCGATTGGCTAGAAACGTCAGTAACGTCGTCTTTCCACTGTCGGTGGCGCCTATCAGCATGACCTTTGCGAGTCTCTCCAAGCTAATTATCCGCTCAAGGAGCTCAAACCTGTCTGGCGGAACGTCCTCCGTGTAGGTCGCTTTGTTCATGTGAGTTCCTAGGAGGCTGGAATTAAAAAGCTAACTTTTGGAAAGACTTATAAGAGTGGTAGTGGCCATAATCCACGGAACCAAAAAATTTGACATAAGACTTAAAAATAGTTGGCTTAATAAAGCTGTAAACGCTAATCTTGCAAAAGGAGGTTTCGGAGATGGAAGGGAGGTCGACTCTTACCCCGAGGCAGATAAGGCTGCTCAGGAAGTTCTACGAGGAAGGAAAGACTATCGAGGTGCACACCGTCGAGAAGACCCAGGACGAGCTTGCGGAGGAGCTTGGAATCACCAGGCAGGCCCTCAGCAATCACCTTAAAGTGCTTAAAGAACTCGGCTACATAAGGACCGGAAGGGGCTTCATAGACCTCACCGACAAGGCCCTTGACCTTCTCGGCGAGAAGAAGGGCGACGTCTTCGTCTTCGTGAAGATAGAGCCCACCAAGAGAAAGCACGTCTACGAGCACATTAAGGAGCTCAAGATAAAGAAGATATACCGCGTCACCGGCGACATAGACCTCATCATCGAGGCCGACAAGACGAAGCTCGACGATATCCTCGAGGAGATAGCCTCACTCGACGGCGTCAAGGAGACCATTACCCACATCGTCCTCGAAGTCCTCTGACTCCGTTTCCGCGGAGGGCCGCTTCCTGCCCTCTTTAAGCTTCTTCTCCATGAGCTTCCTCAACTCAAGGAGGTTCTTCCCGAACTTGGCGGATATTGGAACAAAGGTCTCGGGCACCTCGCTGTAGGGAACGCCGAACTTCTCGGCTAGAAAGTTTATTGTCCTCTGCAGGTTCCTTATCTTGTCCATCTTGTTGACCGCGACTATCACAGGGATTCCCAGCTCTCGGAGGAAGGCGTAGAACTCCACATCTATCGGTATCTCCCCGCGCTTCTCCCAGCGCTCTATTATCTCCGGGGCGGCTTTGCCATCAACCACGAGAACCGCCAGCTCGATGTCATCGGCGTTGTCCTCGATGAAGTGGACTATCTCGTCCTTGATCCTCTCCTGTTTCGCCTTGGGAACGCCGCTCATGAAGCCGAAGCCGGGCATGTCCACAACCAGCTTCCCGCGCCAGTTTATCTCCACGGGCTTCCTAGTAACCCCTGGCCTCTTGCCCCTCTTGACCCACTTGCCGGTCAGACGAAAGATGAGCGTGCTCTTGCCAACGTTCGAACGTCCCACGAATATTATCATCTCTCTCACCGTAAGCGATGAAGTTCTTTCGCCTTATAAGCCTTGGCGGAAAAGTTAAGTAGGCGAAGGGATAAGTCCCAACGGTGGTGTTTTATGGTAGAGGGTGGCGAAACCAAGGCCAACCAGCTCATCAACAAATTCGTCATATCCCTAACGGATGGGAAGATACTAGGCTTTGTGACCGACATAAACGTCGAGGTTGAGGGTGATCAGTTCTACTTCATCCTCAAGATGAAGGAAGTGGAGAACCTCGGAAAGGGCCAGAGCATGTTCTCCAGCGAGAAGAAGCTCAAGATAAGGCCGAGCGATATAGTCAACGTTGGGCCGGACGTTATAATCCTCGGGAACGGTAAGGTTCCACCGCTCAGGGAGATAGAGAGGCTAAACCAGATAGCGGAGGAGTACAACTCCCTCGTGAGGGAGCTCGAGGCCAAGGAGAGGCTCATCGAGAAGCTCAAGGAGGAGAACTACGAGCTGACAAAGAAGCTCGATGAGATGCAGAGGGAACTTAGAAAGCTCCAGGTGATGAAGGAGGACTTCGAGCACCTCAAGGAGCAGCTCGTCAGGCAGGAGGGACAGCTCGAGATGGCCAAGGACTACATAAGGCTCCTCGAAGGGCTCAGACACGACATCGACAAGATAAAGGACGATGTGGATAAGCTCATCCAGACACAGCTGGAAGAAGTGGTCAGGGCGATAATCAACGAGGAGCTGAACGCAAGGGGATTAAAGAAGACGAGCTTCATTTAACCAAAGAGCTGCGTTCCAAAGGCGTGAAGGAGTATCTCAAGGGCCACCAAGATGAGCGTAACCGCTATGACGCCCCTCGGGCTTATCTTTATTGCCCTGGTGTCCTCGTCGAAGAACCTCATGAGACCGGCACCGGTTGGCGGAAGCGTTGTTCTTTCTTTTGCCATTCATCTCACCCCTCAAGGAGTGCCTACGGGCGCTAAGGTATAAAAAAGTTTTGATTGGGGGTTCTCCTCTGAAAACGTGCTGAATTTTTATAACTTTTTCCTTTTTAAATAGCAAGTTAATTCGGTCACAATCTTTATATACAATAAGGGCAATGCCTACACAGCAGGTTCTGTCTGGGTGAATCTAAAGCGGAGCGCCCGGAAGCAAGCGACCATTTTCACCCAGCGGCGCTCCCTCTGGCAAGAACATATGAAAGTTATTTGATACATGGGAGGTGTTCGTATGGCGATGTTCCTCGTCACCCATCGCTATTCAGATGAAGAGAGCATCAAAGCGACTAAGGAAGCTGCCGATTTCTTCAAACGGCTGCCCCTCACGGGCGATGTTGAGTTCCTCGCTTCGTACAATTTCGTCGGCGGAAGTTACACGATATGGCGGGCCAAGGACAGAGAAGCCCTCGAAGAGTACATGAAAACAATAGATGCCCCAACCTTCCACAAGAACATGGAGATCACCGAAATAGTTCAGAGCTACCCTCCAACGGTTGAGTACACCGTCAGGCTCTGGGAGATGCTGTACCACATGAGCGGCGGCTGACCTTCCATTTTATTTTTAGAGGAAACTTTTTAAACACCAAACCACAGCGCTCACTGGATAAGGGGTTTACCCAATGAATCCCGCTAATGACACAGGAGGTGGGAGGAAATGGCGACCTTTAAGCTCGTTATATCCAACCCTAAGAACGGCATAGCCAGGCAGGTTGAGATAAGCGGCGAAGGAGCCGAGAAGCTCATAGGAAAGCGCATAGGAGAGGAGATTCCCGCGAGCGAGCTCGGACTCAACCTCACCGAGATCTTCGGGGAGGAGATTCCGGGCAACGTCAAGCTCAGGATAACCGGTGGTACCGACAAGGACGGCTTCGCCATGAGGCCCGACGTCCACGGCCCGAGGAGGGTCAAGATCCTCGTTTCGAAGGGTCCGGGCTTCAGGCCGAAGGAGAGGGGAGAGAGGAGGAAGAAGACCGTCAGGGGCAACACCATCAGCCCCGAGATCGTCCAGATCAACATGAAGCTCGTCTTCTGAGCTTCCTCCTTTCCCCAAACTTATCGCTTTTCTGAGTGCATAACCTGCTACGTTGCAATTTGAAGTACCATCACCATGCGGTTGATTTCATAGGAGTCCCCCTCAGAGTCCTGGATCAGGACTGTATTGTATTCATCGCTATCGACCAGTAGATAGTACCTGTCACATTCTCTGATTGGACCAACCCAGTCCTCGTTCGAGAAAGCTGGTCCCGGCCAGTAATATCTTACGAGTTTTTCCGCAAGCAGTGGGTGGTAGTAAAGCTGAAATCCTGGATCGGACCACCAAAGGGTCCATCCTTTGTGAAACCCTACTGGTAACAGAGTTCTTGCACTTTCGTTCCGTTGTTTAATTGACTCAAGATCTGCCTCCGCGTTACGCTTAAGCCTCTGATCCTGTTGATATCCAGGATAAAGCTCAGTAAACATCTCCTTTGTCAGGTTTAGGACCACTTCGAGATCCTGCGAAGTGAACTTATAGGCTCGTTTTTTGAGGCTTCCACTTCTCCACGTCCAGTTTCTGATGTCTACTTCTCCATTTTCATTCAGGGCCACTCTATAGAAAGTTACATTGGAGATTTCTCCGAGGCCTCCCCAGATAGAGAACCAATAATAGTTCCCAAGGGGTATCATTGGCAGATGCTGATCCAGTACAAAGTATTCCTTCTCGAGTTTTACTGCCACAGTGGCGTGTCCCACCTCTTGATCAACATAGTCAATGCTTAAAACGTATATTGGACTTACATTAGCCTCAAGAAGAAAAGCGGCAGTGAGCAGAGCATAGTCTCCACAAATTCCACTTTTGTACCTGAAAACAGTATCATTCACCGCCTGAAGTCTTGTCAGATTAGCATAATACTCCTTGTTATAACTACTCAGATAATCCCACATCTCAACGCTTTTATCCACGTACTCTGCCTTGGTATCGTTGTATTGGATATTCTCATCAATCCACTGGAGAATTGCCCATGCCCGATCCAATGTAGAGTTGTATTCCCAAAACTGCTCGGAGATCCCTTTAATTCTCTCACGCAGTAATTTACTGAGGCCAGCTTTCAAAGTTTCTTCATCAATTGAACCGTATCTCCAGTCAGAAGTTGGATCCGTGCCAATTTTAACTTCGTATCCATCTGGCAGGTAATCCCCATCGGAGTCGGCATTAAGTGGATCAGAGTGATAAGTAACCACCTCGGCCTTATCAGTCAAACCATCATCGTCCGTATCGTTAACAAGAGGGTTCGTGTTGTATTCCAGAACTTCTTCTCCATCGGAGAGTCCGTCCCCATCGGTATCTGGATTAAGAGGATCAGTACCAGTTTGAGAGATCTCCATGTTGTCATCCAGGCCATCATTATCCGCATCATGGGAGGAGGATTCTGCTTTGTGTTCATCAATAGTGCTGCCGTCTTTGGAAGTGTTACTGCCATTGAAAAAGCTCGGAGAGAGTGTCTGAGAGGAACCATCACTGCCTCCATTGGGCTCTAGAACTCTCTCGTTGTTACCAGTTGGAAGCACTTTACTAATAATGGCTCCATCGTTGTGGGCTAAATCCCAAAGAGCAAAAAGAAGCAATACTGCCAAAGAGAACGCTACGAAGTTCTTCCACGAAAACTTGTGTCCCCCATTTGATGGTTTTGAATCCCTAGACACTGCAGGCTTATAGGTACTATCCCTGGTTTGATTCCCGTCCTGGCTGAGTACAATGGTTTTTTCATCTCTGTGCTCATGAGCCTCTTTTACCATCCTCTTTTTCAGTTCCTCATCCTCTCGCTTAATTTTGGCTGCCTTTGATTCTACTTCAGGTCTTTTTGAATCAACATAATCTCCAATCTCTAGGTAGTCCCCTACCTTTTCTGCCATTTCCCACAAATCCTTCATCACCCGTTCTTTGGTCTCACTATCTGGGAGCTTGGCTTCAATTCTAACTATTATGTCCAGGAGAGAGTCAATGATTTCATGTCCACGCTCAAAGAAGTTATCTCTGTATTTGTACCATAGCTCATTTCTCCATTCTTCTAAATCACTAGCAAGAAAATCCCCAATTGTATGATCGGTCCACTTTAAGCCAGTATATCCATCACGACCATAGACAACACGATTCCCAGAACGCAACTCTACGATGACCCAGTTTAGATATGGATTGATTATTCTGGTTATAAGATAGTGGAGGTCCTTTTCCTGCATTGTGATACCTCCCCTTTGTCAACAATATGTTATTCACATGAGGCAGTATAAGAACATTTCGACCATAAACTTGACCATCATGACATCATGATTAGCATCAGCAACTTAGAGAGTTAAAGGAGGGAATGGCAGCTTATTACCCAATTCTCCCCATCGAGGTAACCTTAATAAACCGGCCGACGCTCTAAATTTAGGGGTGAGAGAAGATGGCAAAGAAGAAGGAGTTTAAGCAGGCCGAAGTTAACATCGGAATGGTTGGTCACGTTGATCACGGTAAAACGACCCTCACAAAGGCTTTAACCGGAATCTGGACTGACACCCACAGCGAGGAGCTGAGAAGGGGAATCACAATCAAGATAGGCTTCGCCGATGCCGAGATAAGGAAGTGCCCGAGCTGCGGTAGGCACTCCAACTCGCCGGTCTGCCCGTACTGTGGCGCCGAGACCGATTTCGAGAGGCGCGTTTCGTTCATAGACGCCCCCGGCCACGAGGCCCTCATGACCACTATGCTCGCAGGTGCCTCCCTCATGGACGGTGCCGTTCTCGTCATAGCAGCAAACGAGGGTGTCATGCCCCAGACCAGGGAGCACCTCATGGCGCTCCAGATAGTTGGCAACAGGAACATAGTCATAGCCCTCAACAAGATCGAGCTGGTCGACAAGGAGAAGGTCATCGAGAGGTACCACGAGATAAAGGAGTTCGTCAAGGGGACGGTTGCTGAGAACGCCCCGATAATCCCGATTTCGGCCCTTCACGGCGCGAACGTTGACGTTCTCCTCGCGGCGATAGAAGAGTTCATACCAACCCCGAAGCACGACCTCAAAAAGCCGCCCAAGATGCTGGTTCTCAGGAGCTTCGACGTCAACAAGCCGGGAACCAAGCCCGAGAAGCTCGTCGGTGGCGTCATCGGCGGTTCGATAATCCAGGGCAAGCTCAAGGTCGGCGACGAGATAGAGATTCGCCCGGGTGTCCCCTACGAGGACCACGGCAGGATAAAGTACGAGCCGATAACCACCGAGATAACCTCCCTCCAGGCCGGAGGAAAGTTCGTGGACGAGGCTTATCCAGGAGGACTCGTCGGCGTTGGAACCAAGCTCGACCCGTACCTCACCAAGGGCGACCTGATGGCCGGAAACGTCGTCGGAAAGCCCGGAAAGCTCCCGCCGGTCTGGGACGAGCTCAGGCTTGAGGTTCACCTCCTTGAGCGCGTTGTAGGGACCGAGGAGGAGCTCAAGGTCGAGCCGATAAAGAGGCGCGAGGTTCTCCTCCTCAACGTCGGAACGGCCAGAACTATGGGTCTCGTCACGGGGCTCGGCAGGGACGAGGTCGAGCTCAAGCTCCAGATACCCATCTGCGCCGAGGTCGGCGACAGGGTCGCCATCAGCAGGCAGGTTGGCTCGAGGTGGCGCCTCATAGGCTACGGCTTCATAAGGGAGTGAGCCCTCTTCTTTTTCATTAACCTTCGGTGAGGCAGATGCCTGAAAGACGGGAATGGCTGGTGATCCCGGACACGAACTTTCTCCTGGTTCCGGGACAGTTCGGTGTCGACATAATCGGCGAACTGAACAGGGTTCTCGACGTGAGGTTCAGAATAGCCGTTCCGAACGCCGTCCTCCAGGAGCTGGAGGTCATAGAGAGGAAATCCCGCGGAAAGGACCTAATGGCCATTAGGATGGCCAAAAAGCTCGTGGAGAGGTTTGAGGTCGTTGAGATAGGCCGCTTTGGTGAGAGGCCCATAGACGACCAGATCTTCGATTTCGCGGTCAAGAACGAGCGGGTAATAGTCTGCACCAACGACAAGGGACTGAAGAGACGCCTTCGCGAGAGGGGAATCCCGGTCGTCTACCTCCGCTCGAAGAAGATACTCGAGCTCGAGGGCATGCTGGAGTGAGACCGTGGGTCTCCCTCAACCATTCTAAGAGTTGGAAAACATCCACGGCAACCCTTAAAACACCCTCTTCTCCACGTCCTTGGGTGGAAAAGATGTACACGGAGGAAGAACTGCTGGGCGAGATTAGGGAACTCCTCGGCGACGAGGAGCTCTACGGGCTCTACGAGAGGGCATTCAGAGAGTACCACTACTACTTCGAGACGACCAACTACATCGTGCTGAACGTCTACGGCTTCAACGACCACGGACCGATTCACGTTCTGCTCACGACCAGGCGCGCGCTGGAGCTTCTGAACATCATTAGGAAGTTCGGAATCCAGACGACGGCCGAGAAGCTCGGCAAGCCCTTCCGCTGGAGCAAGTTCATAGTGGCCTTCGGGGCACTGTTCCACGACACCGGGAACATGATACACAGGATAAACCACTACCAGTTCAGCGTTCTCCTGGCGGAGCCGATAATAGAGAAGCTCGTGAGGGAGTTCGGAACCGACGACCCGCTCCTCCTCAAGGCGCTCACCCTGAACGCCATCTACACCCACGATGAAGCCGTTCCGTGCACCACCATCGAGGGCTCGCTCGTTACGATAGCGGACGGCTGCGACATGGAGGCCGGAAGGAGCAGGCTCGTCCACAAGAGGGACAAGGTCGACATCCACGCCGTCTCGGCCCTGGCCATCGAGAGGGTGGAGATAAGGGAAGGGGACGAGGAGCAGCCGATACTCATCGAGATATGGATGAAGCACCCCGCCGGAATCTTCCAGGTGGACGAGATACTGACGAAGAAGGTCAAGAGCTCCCTCCTGGGCGGGAGGGTCAGGCTCAGGATACACACCGGCACCGAGGTAATGGAGAAGGTTATTTAACCCTCCACCGTTTCTTTATCCATGCTCCTCGATGCGTACCGCGATCTGAAGTACCTCCTCAACAGGGGCTACCGGAAAAAGTACGCCCTCGAGTTCGTGGCCAATCACTACAGGCTGACAAAGGGTGAGCGCTACCTCCTGGCCAGGTGCGTGTTCTCGGACGAATGGATAGATGAGGTAAGGAGAAAGCTCCTAATGCCGGAAGAGCTCAGGGGCAGGGTTCTTGGGATAGACGGCTTCAACGTCCTGATAACACTCGAATCGCTCCTCGAAGGGCGGGCCATACTCTGCGAGGATGGGCTCGTGAGGGATTTGAAGTACCAGGGCAGATACAGGCTCAACGAAGGCACGGAGCGGCTCATTGGCGATCTCACCCGCGCCCTCGGGGAGCTGGGCCTTAAAAAGGTCGTGTTCTTCTACGGCTCGGCGGTTCCAAGGAGCGGGGAGGTGAAGAGACTGACGGAAAAGGCCCTCCTTCGGGAGGGGGTCAACTCCGAGGTGAGGCTCGTCAAAAGCCCCGACTTCGAGCTCAAGGCCTTCGAAACCGTCGCAACCGCCGACATCGGAATCATATCAAAGGTTCCCCACGTCTTTGACCTGGCAGCGCACGTGGGAAGGCTCGCCGGGTGGGAGGCGGGCGATCTCTTTGAACTCCTGAGAAAAGCGTATTCAAAAGAATATTAACATTCAGATAACTGTTTTAGAGGTGCAAAGACGTTTGAAGCCTTGGAAAATTTTTAATACATTCGTGTACAAGGTAGGGGTATATTTCGCAGTACCCGCTTTTCTTTCTTGGCGGGTGATGGAGGAGGTTTGCATGAGGGAAACCAAAGCGATCCTGCTGGCACTTCTGATAGCCAGCATGGTCCTCGCCAGCGGCTGTACCGGCGGATGGACCGCCACAGGCTCTCCTTCCCCCACGACGTCAAGCCAGCCGTCGACGAGTGAGCCCGAAACTACTACGACACCTGAACCATCAACCTGGGAGATGAAAATAGTCTGGAGCGCTGACACCACGGGAATACCCTTCATGGACATGAACCCGGACGGAAGCCTCTCGGCGGCCATAGACTGGAACCGCGGTCTTCTGTACCTGGTCAAGCCGGATGGGAGCAACACGACCCTGGACCTCAGAAGGAACGAGGGCGAAATACAACCGGTGGTTTCGAGCGTCGCCGTGGTCGGAGACCAGGCCTGGGTTCTGGCGTCGTACGAAGGGTTCGCGGGAATAAGAATCTTTTCCTGGAACGGTCTTGCCGGCGAGGAGAGACACGGCGGACCGGGAGCCGTTGCCGACTACATGCTCCGCTCACCGAGCGGAAACCACGTTTGCTACCTGGTGACGGTGTCCCCCACGGAGCAGGAGCTCCACTGCGACGGGGCAAAAATCACGCTCACCCCCGACTATTACGACCTCAAGTCCGTCTCGGACTCCGGGCTCGTCGTTCTGTCGGAAAAGGACAATGCGTTCGTCTTCAAGGACGGGGGAAGAATCCTGACGTTCAACACGAGCAGGATACTCGCTTACCGCGATAAACTGCTGGTGAGCGAGAACGGAAAGCTGAGGATTTTCTCCGAGGACGGAAAGTTACTGGCCGAGGGGAGCTATCCATTCGACCAGACGATACTGCTCAAGTGGACTCTGATTCCCACTGGAAGATACCTGCTCTGGCACGAGCCCTTTGGGGACACTCATCTACTCACGTGGAACCTCACGGAGATCGGAACCCTGCCGGGCTTTCCCTACTTCGCAAACGAGAACTTCGCCGTTACCTCGAAGGACGGCGTAATCCACTGCTACTCACTGAAGGACCTCCATGAGGTCTTCAGCGTGAAGGTTCCCGGCGATTCGCTCGGATACATAAAGCTGAGCGACGACGGAAAAGTCATGCTTGTCTCGGGGGAGACCGGGGGGTTCTGGCTTTACACTGCAGGATGACCTTTTCATTGTTGTCAAACCAACGATTTAAATACTCGAAAAGACAAACTAATGAGGGAGGCAGGTGATATGATAAGAAAGGGAAAGTTTGCCATACTGCTGGTGCTGGTTTTGATTTTTAGCGTGGTCGCCGCCGGCTGTCTTGGAGGTGGAGGCGGAGAGGGCACCACAACGTCCCAAGCCTCCGAAGGTGGCCAGACCTCCAGCGGAGGGGCCGGAGGTTCGGGAGGCACCACAAGCAGTTCCGGCGGGTACAGCACAACCGAGAGCCCCGGAGGAACCGGAACGACAACGCCCTCGGAGACGAGCACGGAGTACGCCTCGTGGACAAACCCGTGGGATGCGTACAACCCCGTTGAGATAGATGGACAGAGCTACCTCATAAGCTACATCAAGTACTACCTCAGGATAAGGAAGGAAGAGGGCGCCCCAATCTATGAGTACGAGGTTGAGAAGAAGAGGGGACAGGCAAAGATACACGTCTACGGCATGAAGATAAACATGGAAACTGGTGAGCAGGAGAAGGTAGACCTCGGAGAGTTTGACGTTTACGAGTACTACGGTAAGATCACCCCGGTAAAAAGCGAGGGGCTGGATCAGCCCTTTGAGTTCAAGGTGTGGGTGAAACAGAGAACGGAAGAGTCCGACATGTTCTTCCTGTTCCCGACCCTCGAGTTTGCAACCCTTTACTACAACATCTATGGTGGCTCGGAAAACGCCATAGGCGTCTGGATAAAGTACGGAGATCAAGAGTTCGCGTTCTATAACCCAGCGGCGGTTGGGGAGATGAGCGTCACTCCCTACCAGGAGGGAAGCCTCGACGTACTCTCCAGCATACCCGACATCGAGGACCTGTACATAGGCTGGTACGCACTCTACTACTTCGGCTTCTGGGGTGCTCTGGAGGAAGAGAACCTCTATACCTCAACAAAAGACAGCTGGGGAGCAATGGGTTACCAGTACAACTACGAGATAGAGCCCGATGGGACGATAGAACTCGGAGGAAAGAGCTTCAGGGTCTCCACCGTGAGATGGAACTACAGCCTCGGGGGTGCAACCGGTCAGGGAGAGGCGACGATAACCGCGAACCTTCCGATACCAATAGAGACCAAGGGAGTCTTCATTTCCCAGCAGGAGGGTGTGAACGTCTTCATGCACATCAAGATCGAGGACATGACCTTTGAGAAGGTGTGATCCCTTTCCATTTTCAATTTCTGACAAACTTTAAATTTTCTTAGGTTCTATCTTTACCCATGTTCGGTGAGCACGAGCTGAAAACCCAGTTCATCAAAATCATCGACAAGAAAATCCACCTCGTGGAGAGTTCTGAGGATACCGTCCTTTATCGGAGGGACGATGTGAGCGTGCTCATAAAGCGGGGCGGCGAAAATCTTCTGGTTCTTCCGGCCCCCGCCGAGGGCTACGGTGTGAAGTTCCTGATGATAAAGCTCTCGGAGAGGATAGCCGTACCCCCCGGGGAGAAACTGACCGGCTACCTCTCGGCGCCCATAGACATCTCCGTAAGGAGCGGGAATATAGAGATAGACCGCTTCGTCGTCGGAAGGGAGAAATACGCACTCTACGGAGAGAAAACCATCGGGGTTATAGCGCGCTATCACGTGAGCGACTTCCACGAGAAGATACCCGACTCACCGGGAATTGTGAAACTGATTATCAACAATCCGACGGAGAGCTGGAAGCTCGTGGAAAAGATAGTGTTCCCGATAAGGAACAGCGTGATGTTCTACTCCGAGGACAGGGCGTATTATCCGCTGATAATACTCACCACGAAGGAAATCTACGAGGTCAACAACACAGGAAATCCGCCGGACGGAACGCTGAAGCCAACCCACGAGGCTGAACCGCTCCCCAACTTCAGGATGAGGTGGTGACCATGGCAACGAACAACACAACGGTTCCCCATCCAGAGATACCCGTGGACATAGGCGTCTCACTCCTCACTTTGATCGAGGCCGCCCTGATAATAGCGGGCATGATAGTTCTGGGCAGGCTCATGAGGCGCTTCATCCTCAGAAAATCCAAGGAGACGACCCTCACATGGATAATCAACGAGGACACGGCGGATATAATCTTTCGGATGTTCGTGCTCGGTGGAATAATCTGGGCCCTGTACCTGCTCGGCATAATGAGTTATGAGATATGGAACACCACCGTGGGGAACATAGCCTTTGCGATAGGGTTCTTCTACTTCGCGTACCTCATAGCCAAGAAGTCCAAGGATTACATGATCGCCAGCTCTGGAAAGGAGGCCCGGCCGGATGTCATGGTTAAGGCAAAGGTATTCTACTACATCTTCCTAACGGTGGCGTTTTTCCTGGCACTCAACTTTGCAGGGGTAAGCGGTGAGCTGAGCGCGGTTCTGGCGGCCATTGGAATAACGGGTATAGTCCTCGGTTTCGCGGCTCAGACCGTTGTTTCGAACTTCGTCTCCGGAGTCTTCATGTACTTTGACAAGCCGCTCTCGATAGGCGACCAGGTGCAGATAGGCGAGCTGGAGGGCGTCGTTGAGGACATAAGGATACTCTCGACGAGGATAAGGGCATGGGACGGGACTCTGATAAGGATTCCAAACGAGAAGCTCTTCAACAGCAACATAGTGAACTTCATGCGCTATCCGGTGAGGCGCGTGGACGTTGACATGGGCATATCCTACAGCGCCGACGCTGAGAAGGCCATCCGAATAATAAAAGACGTTCTGGATGGGATACCTCTTGTTCTGGCCGAGCCGGAGCCCCTGGTTTACGTCAACGAGCTCTCGGACAGCGCGGTTATGATCGCCATACGGGCATGGGCACCCAGCGAGAAGTGGTTTGACGTCAGAACGAGAATCATACGGGACGTTAAGAAGGCCCTTGACGAGGCCGGAATAGAGATACCGTTCCCGCAGAGGGTGAACTGGTTCGCCAACGAGCTGAGGGTGAAGGTGGAGGAAAGCGGGGAAAGGGAGGAAAGGGCTTAATCTCCCTTCTTTTCCATCAGGGCGTAGAAGAAGCCTATGGTCCCGTGCCTGTGGGGCCAGGCGCGCATCGTCCCGGGCAGAAAGCCCTCATCGTATGGTCCATCGAGCGGAATCAGCGCGGCATCCCCGTGCCTCTCAAGGAACCACTCCACCACTTCCTCGTTCTCCTCGGGGAGCATGGAGCAGGTTGAATACAGCAGCCTGCCTCCGGGTTTGAGAAGCCTCCACGCACTCTCAAGGAGCTCCCTTTGAAGTTTCACGACCTTTGGAATGTTTTTCTCACGGAGACGCCACCGAAGCTCCGGGTTCTTCGCTATCGTCCCATCGCTGGTGCACGGCGCGTCGAGCATCACCCTGTCGGCCATTCCCTCCCCCAGCATCTCTGGCGCCTTCCTGCCGTCCGCCCTGATGGTCTCTGCAATCTCAACGCCCGTACGCCTGAGAACCTCCTTCATACGCTTTATCCTGGCCCCGTCCACGTCGAAGGCGTAAATTTTCCCCTCGTTGTTCATCAACTCAGCCATGTGGGCGGTTTTACCCCCTGGGGCGGCGGCCAAATCCACGACCGTTTCTCCAGGCTCCGGGGCCAGCACCAGAGAGGCAACCGCTGCCGCCTCCTCCTGCGCTATGGCGAACCCCTTGTTGAAGAGCCATTCCGGGTTGAAGGGATCAAGGATTCTGAGAACGGTATCAACTCTATCGCTCCTCTCGAACCTGACGTTCTTTTTCCTCAGGTATTCTTCCACGTCCCCAGGGCTTGCCTTCAGTAGGTTAACCCGGATGCTCGTCGGCAGGGTCTCGTTGAGCGCCTTAAGGAGAGCCTCCGCCTCGTCACCGAGGAGCCTCCTCATCCTGGCTATGAACCACTCGGGAAAGAGGTAGTCCCATTTGAGGCGCTTCTCCTCGGTGTCGATGACCGGCACGTACTCCAGGATGCGCGGAAGGAGGTCGTAGTAGTAATAACCCACGTAGGGGTGCGTTCTCTTCGACAGAAACTGGGCGAGGCCCTTCATATGTTGCCGCGTCCTTTCACCGGGATCCCTGAAGACCGCCACCTCAACGGCCACCCTGAGCGTCGCCCTGAGCCAGGGGTCCAGGATGAGCGGAGAAACGCCCACAAGTTCCTCTATTACCTCGTCTATGAGGCCCAGCCTCCGCTGAATTGAATAGAATATCCCCGTGAGCTTGGAGTTCTCCCAGCCCTCGATTTTGTACCTCGCGAAGGCCTTTCTCTTGGCGCTCTGGCTGGGCTTGATCTCCTCCCCGAGCTTCACGGCCTCTATAAGGGCATACAGCTGCCTGTCGCTGAGCTTGAGTTTTCCCAAGTTCATCCCTCCGATAGGAGAAGCTTGGCTCAGGCCGTTTTGAACCTTTCCATGACCCTGGCCGTGACCTTCCGGACTTCCTCATCATCCGATTCAAGGAGTTTCAGGAGGATTGGCTCAAAAACGGTTCTGTCTATCTCGGGACGAATTCCCCACATGGTTATGGCGTCGAGCACCATGAGCGCGGGGAACTGAAGCTGGGGGTCCGTCAGGGCATCCTTCAGAAACTGCAGAACCCTGGACACGGCCTCCTCGTCCCAGGTGTAGATGAAGTAGTAACCGAAGAACTCCAGCGCTGGAAGCGGACGCTCCTCAAGGAAGGACAGAACGCTATCAAGAACGTCCCTCCTGCCCCCGCGGGAGGCAAGAAACGCCAGGATCTTCGCGGCCTTGCTCCTCTCCCATGGATTCCCGGATTCAACGATCTCAAAGAGCGCTGGGATCAGGGGGTGGAGAGCCTTGAGCTCCCCGTTGTTCAGTCTAGAGACAAGCTTGGAGAGCACCCACAGGGTGTTCGATCTCCTTTCCGCATCGCGAGAACGCAGGAAACTCTCCAGCTCCGATACCGACTCGGGCCTTGTGCGGAGGACCTTGGCAAGCGCCGAAGCGTCACCATCGTCAACGAGCTTTTCTATTGGGGGCAGCTCGGGGACATCGGCGACCTCTTCGGAAGGTGTTTCCTCCACCTCCACGGATCCCGAGCTGGGAGCGGGAGGAGAGAACTCAAGAACGGCAGCTGAACCTCCCGAAGGGCCGCCAACGACCTGGAACCGGGGAGTGAACTCTTCTATCCCCTCCAGCTCCAAGGTTTTGGACAGCCACCTCAGGAGGAACCCGTCCCCAAGGGAGATGGCCAGGTCCATGGCCATCGAGTATTCCCCATCCAACACAAGTCTGTGAAGAACGTTCTTGGCCTCCTCGGGCCTGGAGCGGTAATGGGAGGCGAGGATCTCCTCGATTCTACCCTGGAGCTTTTTTGCCTTTGAACGTATCAGAAAGTCACCGCTCTGAACCGCGACCCGTTTAACCCTGGAGAGAACCTTGGGCAGGGTCTTTATCGCCTCCTCCGGAACCTCTGCGCGAAGTGCCTCGGAAAGCACGTCAAGCACGAAGTCCACAAGGAGGGCGTCATCCTCACTCAGGAGCAGGTCCGAGGCCTCTTCAAGGAGGGTTAGGAGGCTCTTGGCGTCTCCGGTGAAGACGAATATGTTGAGCAGAAGCCTGAGCCCCATCGCCCTGAGGCGCGGGTTCTCGTGGGAGACCAGCCAAGAGACTTTGGAGCGAACGGCCGGCGAGGGATGGGAAACCGCGAGTTTGGTCACGAGATCGTTCATCTCGATCGAAGCGAACTCCATCCCCGGGTCCTTGATGAGCTTGACCAGAACATCCACGAGGCACAGAAACTCATCCTTTCTCAGGGGAAATCCATCCACCAGCGCGGAGAGGGCCTTGAGCGACTTCGTGACCAAGCGCGGATCCTTGGACTCCAGCGCCGATAGTATCGTCCCAAAACCGTTGTTCATGACGAGGAACTTCGTCCTGTCGTCTCCCTTCTTCAGAACCTCGCCGAGTGCAAGAAGCGCCCTAACCTTGGTGTTCTCGTCCCCATGCCCAATCAGGTCTAGGAGCATTAGAAGAACGTCACTGTCCCTGAGGGCCAGCTCGACTGCCTCGTTTATCTGCCACGAGAGGACCATTTCGCGCAGTTCATCCTTGGAGGGGATAGTCCTTTCAAGCGGCACGATGAGTAATATAACTAACTTGACATATATCACTTTCGCTTGAAATATCCGCGGAGGTCATTGCTCCCTTGAGAAGCCCAGCAGATCCGCGAGCCTCGGGTCGACCCCCTCGGGATCCTCCTCCCAGAGCTTCATCAGCAGGGCCGTGCCGCCGATTATCAGGGCGAGGTTAAGAGCCTCCTCCACGCGACCCTCGATGAGAAATTCCCTCATAACATCAAGCGCCTCATCCTTCCTGGGGCTGTAGTAGGAAAACAGAACCTTCTCCACCTCCGTCCTCACGTTGGAAGCCCTGGAACGGATGAGAACGTTCTCAGCCCCGTTTTCGATGTCCTTGAGAATCGGCAGAAAACCGACCAGCGGACCCATCATATCTGGGGACATGTGGAAAGCCAGCACCTCCTCGAGGAAATCGAGGCCAGCCTCCACCAGAAGCACATTGTCGCTCGTCATGAGCCCCGAGATGCACTCCAGAACCGCACGACCCTTTCCGTCCAGACTCCCCGAGTTCAGGAAAAGACGCATTCCAAGGGCCTGTAGGTAGAGGTTATCGGAGGACAAAAGCTCGTTTATCCTCTCCCTGCTCTTCCAGCTCAGGGGAGGCATCTGAAGCTTGCCGAAGAGGTCTAGAACCGAGAGGTACAGGAAGGTGTCGTTCCTCTCCACGACCGGGACGACCGCGTCTATGAGCGCCAAGAGCCGGAGTTCGTCGATCTGAACCCCATCGAACAGCCGCAGGAGAACCTCTATCGTTCTTGAGACTATCCTGCCGTCCTCGTCTCCAAGAAGAACCGTCAGTCTGTTAAAGCCGTTTCTAAGGACGGTGGACTTTATCCGCCCATTCTGCTCCTTGAGGAGCTCTCCGAGTGCCGTTAGCGCCCTCAAGCGCGTTGCGGCATCCTCGTCTCTCAAGAGACCAAGGAGGGACGTCACGACGTACTCGTCCCCGTTGGCAATGTCAATTATATCCATCGCCCGCCAGGACATCACCAGCTCCCTAATTTGATCCATGGGTTCCACCCCTCATTATACCCACGAGATATTGAACTTCATCCAATATATTGTTTTCGCTTCACATGCGTTGGAACCTGTACACATCAACGGAGATTCTCTCCAGCCTCTTCCGATGGAAGAAGAACTGGGCCGGAATCTCAAAGGGAATGGTTACTCTATGCGTTATCGAAAAACCAAAGTTCCTTACAAAGGCTTCGATGAAGCGCCTTACCTCGGGCTTGGCCAGGTGGATGGAGTACACAACGTCGCCCACTTCAAAGGCCTTGGTCAAAAAGGGCCTGTCGGCGTGGGGATTCTGGCTGCCGAAGGGTGGGTTCATCACCACGGTGTTAACACTCGCCGAAAAATCCGAGACGTGGGTGTGGAGGACCTCAACACAGTCCGCCAGCCCAAGGCGCTCCACGTTACCGCGGAGAACCTCGACGGCATCGCCGTCAACCTCAACCGCGTAGACCCTCCCAGCGCCGAGGAGGCAGGCACCGACGGTCAAAACCCCCGTTCCCGCACCCAGGTCGGCAACAACTCTACCGGCGATATCGCCCTGGGAGTGCGCCAGCCAGAGCAGTTCGGCCGCGACATTCCCAGGGGTTCGGTACTGTTCAAGCTCAGGTTTTGGATTCCTGAAGCCCTCCAGCCGGGAGAGAGTCATGGCAAGGTGTTTTTTCTTCAATCTCTCACCCCGTGAAGCGCTATGCCCACCGACTCGTCGGTCTCGCGCCTCCCGCCGAGTATCTCGTCGAAGGCGTACTCCTCGCGAAGGCCCAGGAGTATCTCGACCTCCGGCGGCGTCAGCACCGGCTTCCTCCAGTTCTCGTAGTCGTCTATCGGAACGCGCGGGCAGGCTACCACAACGTACGCATCGAAGTCGAAGCCCTCGAGGGCGGGGTAGTTGATGTGGTTCATCGCTATGAGTCTCGCGTACTTCCCGTGTTCGCGGAGAAGCTTTACCACGCGCTTCGCCTCGGCCAGGCGAAGCTGTCCTTTTTTGGTGCTCGTTATCACACCGAAGCGCTCCGCATCCATGGCCTTCGCTATCTGTGCCCAGCGCCTCCTGATCAGGCGCTCCGCTTCTTTATCCATCCAGATCGCATCGCCTGAGTACGGGTTGACTGCGAGGGTGGGCTTCCCAGTTGCCAGGGCAACGCCGATGGGGTGGAAGTAGCCGGCGCCGATGAAGAGAACCCCTTCCGCGTTAACCTTCGCCGCGGCAAAGTTGCAGCCGAGAACCTGACCCGGCCAGCTGACGCGCGAGTCCCCATTGCCCACAAGGACCTCGAAGCCCTGCTTTTCCAAAAACTCCCTCGCCCGGTCGAGCTGGTGGATGTGCTGGGCGGTCGTGACGAGGGCTATCCTCCTTCCCAGCTTCCCAATCTCGCCCAGGTTCTTCTCGAGGGATGGAACCACATCAACGTTCGCAAAGGCGGGAACGAATATCGTTGGGACCTCGAGGTGAAGGCGCATGTAGGAGTGACCAAGGTGTATCAGAGCATCGCAGCCGAGGAGCATCGCCTCCCTATCGGCGGGGTCGCAGGCGCCGTAGTTTATATCCCCGCTTATTATCGCCTCGATTCCGTTCTCCTCAAGGAAATCCGCCAGAGACTGGGCCTCCCTCTTCAGACCCTCCGGCGTCTGAATGAGCACCCTCTCCGCGCCGAGCTCTCGCAGGGTTTTCAATATCTCGCGGGTCGAAACCTCGTGCATGGAACCACCACACTGTGTAGCTGGGAAGCGTTTAAATGTCCATCGGCGTCAATACCATCGGAAAGAGTTAAAAGCAAAAAATCGCAACATGAAACGGTGAACAACGTGGTAGAGTTCACTGAGATCCTTGGCGAGGCATTGGGCAGGTTCGAGGAGACCAAATGGCTCCTGCCTGTTCCTATCATAATGACCCTGATGGACTACGGGAAGGTCATCGGAGTCCTGAACTTCGAAGGCACCCATTTTGGAATCCGGTTTCCGCTCCCCGAGCCCGCGCCGACCCTCTGGAGCTTCGTCTCCCTGCCGGCGAATGCTTCCGGCCTGACGTTTTCCGCCCAGGGTCTCATGGTCATGGCCCTCTTCATCCTCCTCGGGAGCTACCTCGAGGCAGGTTACCTTGGAAGCATAAGGGACGCGGTGCGGATAGTGGAGGGAAGCTTTCTCGATAATGCGAAAAGGGACTTTTTCGAGTTCCTTCAGTTCAATCTGATGCTGTACGCCGTTATGGTTGTCCTGATCATTCCTCTCATGGCCATGCCTTTCATGTTCCTCCTGGCCTTTCCGGCGCTCCTCGTGTTCCTCTACGCGATCTACGGGACACCGTTTCTGATCTCGATCCACGGACTTGGATTCGGCGATGCCCTGGGGGAGAGCATCAACCTGGCGAAGATGGGCGGGGAATACCTAGACTACGCCCTCAAGTACCTCGCCCTGGGAGCGCTGATTTCAGTCCCGTTGACCTTCATCGTGACGAACACCGGGCTACCGGGTCTAGTGGTAGGATTGCTGCTATCTGCCCCCCTCTCCCTGGCCCTGAGCGTCGCCACGGTTCTCTTCTTCATGGGGCAGATGGAACATCAATAGACATCAGTGGCTTTCAGTAAACCTTATCAACCATCGATGCACATATTACCTCTGCCGCTCGGAGGTGGTAGCATGAGAAGGAAGATCGGTGCAGTTCTGGGATTTTTGATCCTCCTGGCAATGGCCAGCCCCGTCTCGGCATTCAGCAAGGGCGGGGGAGACTACTGGCACCCGTACCCGACCAACGTGATACCCGGGGACATCGTCATAGGCCATGGCGAAAAGAGCGACTTCTTCATACCAGGATACTGGACGCACACTGGAATCATAGCCTACTATGACACCTATTACGGCGATTGGGTGGTTATAGAGGCATGGGAGTCGGGTATAAGAATGGTCCTGCTCTCGGACTTCCTCAGCAGGTACGACACAGTTGCCGTTCTTCGCGTCGCCACCAGCGACTACGTGAGGCAGAACGCGGTTTACTTCGCCTACTATCAGCTAGGCAAGCCCTACGACTGGGGCTGGTGGACGAAACAGGTGTACGGCGACAGTTACTACTGCTCCGAGCTCGTCTGGGCAGCCTACATAGCAGCTGGCGGTCCAGATATAGACGCGCACCCCGGCTGGACGTGGACCTACCTGAACGGCGTCGCCCCGCAGGAGATTTACGACGACGGGGATACCTACGTGGTCTACTACCACTCTGTCTGAGCTTTCCCCTTCTTTTTATGCAATTCTGTTGAACAATCGTTCATGCAATCCTCGTAATCGGGCAAAATATCCTTGAGGAATACAAAGCTATTTATTGGTTAATGTCAAAGTTCTAACAAAGCCCAGGAGGGATATGTATGAGGAGATACGCCCTATTTGTGCTCCTGCCTCTTGTTTTTCTGGCGTTTCAGTCCCCGGCCCTCGCCCTCAGCGGTGGAGGGGGAAGTTACGAGCATCCGTACCCAACGGACGTGATGGTCGGGGACGTGGTTGTGGGACACAGCCCGAGCAGCGATTGGCTCATTCCCGGCCACTGGACGCACAGCGCCATGGTGGTCTACGAGGAGAACGGTGAGTGGTACGTTGTGGAGGCGTGGTTCAGCGGAGTTAGAATAATAACCCTAAGGGAGTACATGGCCAGGTACGATGAGGTCGCGCTCTTGAGGGTCTCGACATCCGCAGAGGTAA
Organism: Thermococcus radiotolerans; assembly: GCF_002214565.1. Taxonomy (NCBI): domain Archaea; kingdom Methanobacteriati; phylum Methanobacteriota; class Thermococci; order Thermococcales; family Thermococcaceae; genus Thermococcus; species Thermococcus radiotolerans. The sequence continues at coordinate 1,841,452 of NZ_CP015106.1, read as the reverse complement.
AGGCCAACGCCGTTGCCTTCGCCATCGCCCAGCTCGGGAAACCCTACGATTTTGCCGTCTGGACAAAGCAGGTACATGGAGACCGATACTACTGCTCGGAACTCGTCTGGGCCGCTTACATCGCCGGCGGCGGGCCCGATATCGACGCCCATCCGCACTTCTCGTGGAGGTACCTCTGGGGAGTGGCTCCCCAGGAGATATACGACGACGATGACACCCACGTGGTCTACCAGCACTCCGCCTGACCTTTCCCCACTCTTTTTGCCGGACAGAAAGCCTTAAATACTTTCAACGTCAATAATACCTCGAAGTTCGATGCATCGAGGTGACAGGCATGAGTGATTTTATCATAACGACCACCGAGGAAATCCCCGGCTATCGCGTGGTCGAAGTCAAAGGCCTCGCGAGGGGCGGCATAGTCAGGGCCACTCACGTCGGAAGGGACATAATGGCGTTCTTCAAGAACCTCAAGGGCGGAGAGGTTCAGGAGTACACCCAAATGCTCGCGGAGGCGAGGGAGGAGGCATTGAGGAGGATGAAGCTCCACGCTGAAGACATGGGAGCAAATGCCGTCATAGGGGTCCGCTTCATGACCTCCGCGGTCGCCTCCGGTATGGCCGAGATATACGCCTACGGTACGGCGGTGGTCGTTGAGAAGATTGAGGAGGAGTGAGCATGTATCTCCTCCCGTTCCCCATAATAGGCGGGCTGCTGGCGTGGGCAACGATTTACTTTCTTGGCTTCGAGAAGCAGAGGTGGGGAGAGTTCGCCCTCGGTTTGGCCGCGTTCTTCATAGCCATGATTATCCAGAACCCCGTCCAGCAGCTTCCCCTCCTCGGGATGGGAATAAAGTCCAACGCCGACGTTATAGCGAGAGGAACCGCGTTCACCATAGGTGTTTCGATATGGCTCGGTCTTATCGCTGGGATAATACAGGAGGGAGCGAAGTACCTCCTGGTGAAGGGAAAGAGCCTGAACACGGGGCTCTTCCTCGGCCTGGGCTTCGGAATAACGGAGGTCTTCATCATCGCCGGGGCGGCCCTCGCGGGAGCGCTGGCGACCGGAAAGCCGCTCGACGTCCCGCTAAGCACGGCACTCATCTCGATGGTGGAGCGCTACTTCGTCGTCCTCTTCCACGTGGGGACCGGAATATACCTGGCATACGCATACAGAGAGGGCTACGGGAAGACCGGCCTTATGGCGATGATAGGAATCCACACGGTCATCGACTCGATGGCGGCGTACTACCAGCTCACGAAAAGCGCACCGGTCATGTACGCGGTAGAGGTTATAAGCGCCCTCGTCGCACTGGGTCTGCTGTACTACACGATTCCGAAGGCGAAGCTCGAGCTTCCGGAGGAAGAGGAAGCCCTGTGGTGAGCGACGTGCTGATAGATAGAAAGGAGAAAGCCCTCAAAAAGCTGAGGAAGGACCTTCGCTCAGGACTCTACTCCTACCTAGTCCTCCTGCTCCTGGAGAGGGAAGAGGAGCTACACGGCTACGCGATACGGAAAAGGCTTGAGGAGCTGAGCGACGGCAGAATCGTGCCGAGCGAAGGGGCACTCTACGACATCCTCAAGAGCCTGAAAAAGAGCGGCCTAGTTCAGGACACCTGGGCGGAGGTCGGCGGGAGACCGAGAAAGTACTACTCCCTCACGAAGCTCGGACGGACGGTTCTAGAGGAACTCAAAGCAGATGTGGATGCAATACTGGAGACCTTTGAAAAGATGGAAAAGGCGGAGAAGGGCATCAGCTCTCTAAAGCCTTAACTAGGTATCCTCTGTCCAGCTTTTTTGTTATCCCCATCTCAACGGCGTGCTCGAGCACGTAATCGGGAAGTTCCTCGCCGAAGAAGGCCTTTATCCCCTTCCCCGGGAAGTAGAAGGCGTAAACGCGGACGTTTTTATCGAGGCACCTCCCCCTCGCGACCATGAATCCCTTCTCGGCGTTAACCCTCACAATCTCCCACGAGAAAACCTCCGCGAGGCCGAAAAAGGCCTCAAAGAGCTTCACCCTGGCATCTTTTAGAGCCTTGTTTACCGCCTGGCGGGAGATCCCGAGGGCCTCGGCTATCTCAACCTCGCGCATTCCCTTCGCCTTCATCAGCCAGACCCTCTCCATGCCCTCTGGAAGTCTAAGCATTTTCCATGGCCTCCCTAATGAGTTTTAGAACCTCTTCCCCTCTATCCGAGGAGAGCAGATAAGACTTTCCGTCCGCGACTATGAGGATGAGATCGCCCCTTTGGAAGGTCTTTACTATAAAAACTATCAGTAGGACGAAGAACGCCCCCGGGATGAGGGTTTTTGGGCCCCACTTGAAGAGAGGGAAAACCACTAGAAACGCGGCGCATACGAACGCCGCCAAGCGGAGGAAGGTCTTTTCGCTTTTTGGGAGGGTTTGTGCAAGGAAGAAAACTGTGAAGGTAGAGATTACAAAGACGTCCATGTAGAGCCTGAGTCCGTTATTCCCTGCATTCAAAATCACGAGGTCAGTGAGGGCCCACAAAACCACCGCGAGCCAGGTGAGGGAGTAGGCTTTGAAATGCCTCGTTATGCTTCCCCGGTCAAGCCTCGATAGGAGGGATATCTCCTCGATGGAGCTAAGCTCTATCTCCTGCCTTATGAGCCAAAAGCCGTAGAGGAGAATGAGCTTTCCGTCTCCAACCTTGGCGCCCATACCGTTGGAGAAAATCCAGAGGCCTATGAAGATGGGCTCCACAAAAAACCCTGTGAGCCTGGAAACGTACCACGCGACGGATATTCCAATAAGTCCCACCGAGAATAGAAATAGCGGGAGACCCCTAACCGGAAAAGGGGCCGCCTTAATCAGCCGCATTCTGAAATCCCCTCCCATCCTGAAGTTGGACCATTTCCCTCAGAACCCTAAAAGCCCCTCCCCGGCTCTCGATGGCTATCAGATAGCTCCTCCGGGAGGTTTTCAGGACAATATAATCCGTTCTGTAATATCCAACGAGCAGCAAGAAAGCCATGAAGGTTGCCATGAAAATTGAGAACTCGTCAATGGAGCCTGGTTTCACGCGGTTCACGAGGAAACCAAGGACTGGGGGTAAAAGAACGAGGGAGAAAGCTTGGGTTTCTCTCTTGAAGGGCAAAACCATGAAGCCCAGATACACCAGCCCGGTGGCCTCAAGGACGAACCAGCTGTTAAGGCCGTACTCCGCCACCAGAGGGGGGGTGAGGATTTCAACAAACGCGAAAATTATGACGGAAACGATGAGGATGAACATCCCCGGAAATTCTCTCGCCATGACGGCGTTCTCCAGGCGATTGACGGTCTTCAACTCCCTGATCTCGGCAACTCGGACCTCGGAGCAGAGCTTTCCAAAGAAGTACCGGAACTTCAGCCTCTCCCCTTCAACCTCGACCGACGTTCCCCACGACGCGGCCAAGAAAAACCAGCCCAGGAGGGAAATCCAAACGTAGCCTAGGAGAATAGGAACAAACAGAATGAGGGCACTGCCCACGGCAGCCAGGAAGAGTTGAAAGCCAGAGAAGTTCATCGGCACCGCACCCTTGATCCGCATACCCATCACCTAAGTGTCAACCTATGTAAGTTGACAAAATATTTAAGCCTTTCGATGGGTTTAAATAATTTCACACATTCCTCACCGTGGTGATGGGATGTCCCTTGAGGAGCTCTACCGCTACATAAACTGGCGAATGAACCCGGGGGACGAGAGGGCGAGGGAGAGGTTCGAGAGGATAGAGGAGTTCTTCAAGAAAATCTCCGGTGAACTGCCTTCAAAGGGCAGGGTTCTGGATATATGCGCCGGAACCGGCATAGCGGGCGTTGCCCTCGCCAAGGTAACCGGAGCCAGACGCTTGACGGTCCTCGATGCAAGAAAGGATGACCTCGAGCTGGCGAGGGAATGGCTCAGAATGGCTGGGATAAACCCTGAGCTGAGGATGGTTCAGGGGGATGCCAGGGAAGTCGGAAAGCTGGTGGACGAGCACGACGTTGCGGTGCTCTGGGGGTTCACAATGCCGCACTTCGACCCCTTCGATGCCGTCAGGCTCTTCGCGGGGGTTGCCCTGTCGCTCAGCGATGATGGCGTTTTCCTGATAGAGGACATGGACAGGGTTTACTGGATAATGTACCGCATCGGCTACAGGAGGTTCCTGGTTGAGGGAAGGAGGGACGGCCACACAATAGCGTCCATGCACGAGGGCTACGACTTCGTCAGGGGAACTTTCAAGAGGGGCTACTACCTTCTGCCGGAATTCAGGAGGATAAGCGGCGTGGACTTCCATTACTGGGACATCTCAACGCAGCTCGCGATAGGAAGGATGTTCTTCAGGGAGGCCCGGCTCATACCGGGGGAGAGCCGAGGCGTTGAGAACACCTGGGGCGTGCTTTACTTCAGGAAACCAAGAAAAGACGTGGCAGGGCTTGTGCTGGAGGACTTCAGCGCTCCGCTTTGAACCTCATCTCTATTTCCTGGCTCGCGTTGCCGTTTTTAATCACTAGGTAGTAACCCTCGCCGGAAACGTTGATGTCGAGGGTGACGTTCGTGACGTTCTCCCATCTCATGAGGACGTTATCGCTGTTGCCTTCAAAGTAGCCGGATTTCGACGAGACCACGTAGGCGGAGAAGGGCCTCTCGGCGAGTATGTAGCCGGCTATGTGGGAATTCACGGGCAGAATCTCGGCCTGAACGTCGTTCGGCCCAAAAAGGATCCTCTGGTATGAGTAATCATCGGGAAACATCTCCGCATTGACGACTAGGGTAACCACCACCGCCACCGCAACGGGCACCAGCAAAAGGAAGTATCTTCTCCCTCTCGTCATCAAATACCATATTTGGCCTTGGTTCTTAAAACCCTTTCGAATCATCGCCCCAAAAAGGAAACAGGGGATAGAGCGGCGATTTTTCATGAAGATCCTGCAAGGAAGGAACGCAAAGGTTGGATGTTATTGCATTCATCCAACCAGGTTTTGATAATATCACAACCGAATTGCCAACACTTCATAACTCCAGGAGGGAACATGGGAAAATTCCAAAGAGAGGAAAAGTCAGGGCGTGTAGAACTCGGGTCGCCTGTCGGCGAATACATCGTTGATGTCGTTGAGCCTCTTGTCCCGCGCGAGGGATAGGTCAACCTCGACGACGGCCACCTCCTCCCTATCCTCGCTCCCCATGGCCAGCACCTCGGCCTTCGGTGAGGCTATGGTGCTCTTGCCTATGAACCTAAGTCCGCGTTCCTCCCCAATCCTGTTCGCGGTTATCGTGTAAACCCGGTTCTCTAAAGCCCTGATCGGCATAGCCCTGGGCGCGTAGGGCATGACGAGGTTGCTCGGGTGGGCTATGATGTCGGCACCCTTTAAGGCAAGCGTTCTAGCACTCTCCGGGAAGAACCAGTCGAAGCACACCATGACGCCGACCTTCGCGATGCCGATGTTGAAGACATGGAATCCAAGGTTTCCCGGCTCGAAGAAGAGCTTCTCGCGGTAGAAGAGATGGACCTTGCGGTACTTTCCGATGTAGCCGCTCCCTATCGGCCCGGTCATCACAGCCGAGTTGTAGAGCCTCCCCTTCTCGTCCTTTTCGGCGGTTCCGGCGACTATGAAAACTCCCAGCTCCCTCGAAAGCTCCATCAGAAACTGAGTCGTTGGTCCATCGGGAATCTGACCCGCAACCTCATCAACCTCATCCCGGCTCTCGAAGTTGTAGCCGGTATCAAAGAGCTCCGGCAGAACGACGAGCTGGGCACCCCTATCGACCGCCTCACGGATCAGCTCCTCGGCCTTGGAATAGTTAACCTCCGGCTCGAGAAGGGCCGGTTCCATCTGAACGTAAGCCACCTTCATGCTACCACCGTCCTAACATCGCCCGCGAGATAGATAAGGTTAGCGGAAGGCCTTTCCAAACCTCAGACCCAATGACATTGGCAGATAAATCCATTGTTGTTTTAAATCAGCTATTGCGATAGGAATAACAACGCATTCATCGTAAAAGCTAGATGTGTTTACGGAATGACAGCAAAAAGGACCAAGAGACGTGAAAAGTTGGGGAACTCAGAACCTGCTCTCACACGGCTTTTTGGGGCAGTTGGAGCAGCACGGCAGCTTTTCGACGGTTTGAAGGTAATCGACCCTTTCCCATGGAAAAGCTTAAAAAGGAACCGCTGGAGCTATGGCTGGAGAGAAAGTCAGGGGTGATGATCATGAAGAGGCGCCCAAGGAAGTGGAAGAAGAAGGGAAGGATGAGGTGGAAGTGGATCAAGAAGAGGATTAGGCGCTTGAAGAGGCAGCGCAGGAAGGAGCGCGGACTCATCTGATGCTCCTCCTTTTCTCCACCGTTTTGCCCGGTGGTTCCATGTACTCTTTTGAATCCTTTGAGCGGCTCTCAATGGAGATTGAAACTCCCAGAGGGAAAACTCTCCTGATAGCCGACCCCCACATAGGCTTTGAACTATCCCGAGGGCTGAGGATACGCACTCACTTCGAGGAGAGCCTCGCGGAGTTCATAGCCGAAAAAGACCCCGACCTGCTGATTCTGCTCGGCGATCTCAAGGAGCCGATAGGACTGAGCTTCACGATGAAGCGCCTCCTTATGGGTTTCTTCTCCGATCTCCGGGGAATACCTACGGTGATAACCAAGGGAAACCACGACGGCAGGATAGAGGAAGTGGCCGAAAAGTTTCCCAACGTTGAGGTCGTCGAGCATGCACTCATCGGAGAGGTTCTGTTCCTCCACGGGCACACAAACCTTCCAAGGGTGGAGTTTTCGGAGGCCTACCTGGGACACATACACCCAGCGTATACGTTCAAGAGCGGCGGGACATCCAGGAAAACGAAGGTCTTCTTCCGCGTGGGCAGGTTTTTAATCCTCCCAACCATCAACCCCTTCATCGAGGGCTTCGATGTAAGGCAGGGGATAAAGATGGTGCCCTTTCTGAAGGATTCAAGGGAGGGGGAGGCGTTCCTCCCGGAGGGCATTTACTTGGGGCGTGTTCCGCTATAGGAACAAGAGGTTGCCGTTTTGTCCCGCCGGTGGGGAAAGTTTATTAAGGTATGAAGGGAATACTTCATAGGTGGGATAAAAGTATATCAGGTGACCCGGAGATGAGTGACGTCTACGAGAGACTTGAGGCACTGCTGCGTTCGCTTGGAGTTAAGAAGACGGAGCTGCGGATATACCGCCTCCTCCTCGAGAAGAGCGAGCCCATGAGGATAACCGAGATACAGAGGGAGCTCGGCATAAGCGAGCGCTCGGTTAGGGAGCACGTCCTGAGCCTGTACCGCAAGGGCATACTCAGGAGAAGGCTCATCGAGCAGGGATGGCTGGGCTACGTATACACAGCCGTCTCACCGAGCGAGGTGCTGGAGCACTTGAAGGAGAACCTGATAAAGAGGATAAACGAAATCGAAAAGGAGCTCAAGAACCCCTCTAAACAGAGGAACTAGAGTACCTCTATAACCCCAGTCTTCTCCAACAGGGCTAGGAGCTTCTCCAGCTTCTCTTCTTCAACTTCCCCGAACTCCTCCTTCAGCGCGCGCATTGCATCCTCCTTTGGAAGGAGCTCGCCGAGCATGAGAAGCTCGTGGAGGTGCACCAGCGTTTTCCTGTCCTTCGTCAGCTCTTTGAACTCCTCGTAGGCCTTTTCGTCGATGCTCTTTATGAGCGCGCCCGATACCTGCCCTTTTCTAACCCACCGCATCCAGGGCTTCCTCTCGAAGGGGTGACCGCTCTCGATGCCCAGGAAGTGCGAGTCCCTGGCCAGGCCCATCATGACTAGCTTCTCCGCGTGTTCGGTGTCCCTCTCGAGGGAGAGCTCGCCGAGATACTTCATGGCATAGCCGCGCGCAAAGCGCTGGAGTTCCTCGGTTTCAGCCTTGGCGAGTGCCAGGGCGGTGGCCAGAACGGCCCTGCCAATGATTTCTATGCTGGTTTTGCTCACCTTCTCAACCGTGTCCTCGCTGGAGTGATAAAAGCGGTCCGGCCAGGTTATCGACATCACCGACGGGATTCCAAAGAAGTTGAAGACGTCGTGGTCGCTGCCCATCTCGTAGGGGTAGCTCTTGAGCTTTAAACGCGGCATTGGACTTCCCGAGAAGCTCTTTCCGGCGGCGTTGGAGAGCCCAAGGAAGTACTCCAGAAGGCCAGAAACCACCGAAAACCTCGACAACGGAGTCCTTACAAGCATTATCGTTGAACCGGCTCGGTCCTCGCTTCCGGCCACCATGTCGAGGTTTATGACGGCATAGTACCTGTCCAGCCCCGCGTAGTTCTCCACGAAGGCCTGGGTTCCGTAGTACTCAGGAATCCACAGAAAGGCGAAGCCGAATCGGAAGGAGTCGTCGTAGAGCCTCCCCAGAACCCTCGCGAGCTCCATCAGCATGGCGCTTCCGGAGGCGTTGTCGTTGGCACCTGGCTTCGGATGACAGATGTGAGCGGTGAAGAGAACGAAGGGTTCCCTTCCCACCTCCGCGTAGAGGATTGGCAGAACCTGACGCTCGTTTATCTGGGTCTCAACCTCAATCTTCGCCTCGACCTTCTCGCCGGAGTTCAGCTTTCCCACGATGCCCTTTGCCAGGCTTTCGGGAACGGCAACGGCGGGAATCTTCGCCCATTCTAGGTCATCCTTGGCGAGGAAAAGGCCGATGTAGGGAATCGCATCCCCGGTTCCCTCGCGGTAGGCGATGAATCCCAGGGCACCGGCCTCATTGGCCTTCCTGTAGGCGTCGCGCCAATCTCTTCCGACCAGAACTATCTTCCCCTCGGCGTTCTCCCAGTCCTCCTCGCGGGCTATGTGCACGACCTCACCCTCGGCCTTTCCGCTCGGTGAGTGGGCCATGACGACGAGGGGACTCTGGGATGTCGTCAGTGTTTTCTCCAGAACCTCGACCCTCCCATGCACCAAGTCCCATGCTATGGGAGACTTCAGAGTCAGGAACCAGCTTTTTCCGTCGTAGAACTCCTCGTAAAGCTCCGCGTTGATTCCCCATATCCTTAGCTCCTCCCGGATGAATCGAACGGCCTCCGGGAGCTCCTTTGAACCCTGTATCCTGTGGAATTGGCTTATCTCGGCTATGTAGTGCAGAACGTTTGAAGGGTCAAAAACCTCGGCTTCCTTTAAAAAGCGCCTCATGACTATCCCCAAGCATAGTTCTCCAGGGAATATTTAAGGTGCTCGCATAGAAAAATGGAAATCAGCGCCCCATGTGAAGCATCCTCGGCGGCTTCAGGTGCCTCAGCGTGTCGAGGAGCTCGGGTGGAAGAAGGAGCCGCGTGGTCTCAAGGAAGCGGACGAACTCCATCTCCGGAGCCCCGGCCGTCTCTTCGGCTTCCTCCGGAGCCACCTTGGGCCTCGGCCGCTCCTCACCGGCGGTTTCCTTTCCGAGCCCCTTCCTTATCTCCTCCTCCCTCTTTTTCGCTCCGTCCAGCTTCCCACGATTGTAGGCGTTCTTGACGAGCTCGTAGACGCCGAGCTCCTGTGCCCTCGCGTAGAGCCTCTCCCTGCGCTCGCGGACCCACTCCGCCCACTCGCTGTGCCCCTTGTAGCCCACGAAGTAGCCGAACTCGTAGGCCTCCTGTACGAGCTTCTTCGCTTCCTCCATGCTTCCACCTCAGAACGGCGCCTCCGGGTAGACCCTGATGCCCTCTTCGGTGAAGCGGAGCTTCTTGAGGTTGCTGTCGTGGGCAACGCCGTGCATCTTCAGAACCTGGAGGGCCCTTATCATCTGATAGTTCTTCATGAAGTGGTGGAGGACTATAACGCCGTCGGTGAGGTAGTAGTCCTCCGTGTAGTTCTCGGAGCTCATCATCTCGGCCACTATGAGGCACGTAACCCCGCGCTCGTGGAGCTTCCTTATGAACCTACCCAGCGCCATCCTCTTGTGCTCGGGGTCGAGAACCGAGTACTCCAGCGACGTGAACGAGTCTATGACCACCCTCTTGACGCCCTCCGCCTCGATGATGCGGAGGATGTTCTCAAATATCTCGCTCCAGGTGAACCTCCTCCCGGCTCCAAAGATGCTCTCACCCATGTCGTAGAAGAGTATCCTCTTCGACTTGAGGTGGGTCAGGAGCCCGAAGTTGTACCTGAGCATGTCCTGGGTTATAATCTTGGGATGCTCCAGAAGGGATATGAACAGCCCCTTCTCATCGTTTTTGGCGCCCTCAACCAGAAACTGAATCCCGAAGGTCGTTTTTCCGCTGCCAGGGGGCCCGATGATCAGGTACACCCTGCCGGGGATAAAGCCTCCACCGATGAGATCGTCGAGTCCCGGAACGCCGGTTGAAACCCTGTCAAGACTCTTGAGGAGTTCTCCCACGTACATGATCACTCCCTCCGTATTACATAAACGTTCCCAGGGTATTTAAGGTTGAAGTGTCCAATGATGTCCAGATGAACCCACAATGTGAGAAGCGGTGTGAAGCGTGACGTAACCGGATGACACATAGAGAAGCCAAACTCCGCCCTCCAAATGGCCTAGAACCGAAGGAAATCCGAGGCCATAACATTGTGAGGCAAACAAACGGATAATAATCCCAAAAGGTTTATATCTCGGCCCAGGTTACTACCAATCATGAGAACCAGGACCTCTGAGGGAATCTTCGGGTTTCTCGTAACATGGCTCACTGGTGGTCTCCTCCTGCTGGAAGACTACTTCAACCCCTCGTGGTTCTTCAGGAAGCGCATCTGCCTCGGGATTGCGGACATCGAGTGGAGCCTGCGGTGCCACGATTTCTTTGACCTGCTCTTTCTCGTGCTCCCTATCGTCGCCGTGGCCCTGGCCACATGGCTCTTCAGGAGATGGGAAGACGCAGACGGGCTTTCACTCTTTGCCCTCACGGTAGCTTTCGGCTTTCCTGGAACGCTGGCCTTTTTCATCCTTATCGCGACGGCGATCTCGAAAAGGCTCCCCACTGGAATCGGAGAGGAGTTTGCCCTAGTTATCTCCTTCGTTTACTTCATGACGGTGATAGGAGTTGCCGCCGGGGCGCTAGCCCCACGTCACGTGCCTGTTGACGAGGAAGCGCACGACGAATGAAACGACTATCCCGATCAGGTTGGCGACGAGGTAGTACAGCCCCAGGTAGACGAGGCCGGCGTAGATGAGCCACTGAACAACGGCCCCGGTTAAAGCCGCTATGTGGAACGTGAGGAGCCTTCTCCAGAGGGGCTTTCTCTTGAGGTCCTTGAACGTCCAGAGGTCGTTCCAGGTGAAGTTGTTGAGTATCGCCAGCTCGGTCGCCGGGACGTTGGCGAGTATCTTGTCCCAGCCAAAACCGGAGACGAAGAGCCAGAGAAAGCCTTCGTTTACGAAAACGCCGGAGAGACCGACGAGGGTGAATTTGATCAGCCTGTCCAGCTCCCCCTCCCAGCGCATGAGTCTGTAAACGTGTCGGAGGTAGTTAAGCATCGTCTTCGTCCCCAGCTTGCTCTCCCCGGCTTTCCTGAGACCGAAGGTGAAGGGAACCTCGGCCACCTTCCCGTATTTGCCCTTGATCAGAATCTCCATGAGGATTTTGAAGCCGACCGGATTCAGATTTACACCTTCAACTACCTCCCTCCTGAGGGCAAAGAAACCGCTCACCGGGTCCTTGACGTTCCTTATCTTGGGCAGCGCGAGGCGGCCTATCATTATCGCGCCTCGGGAGATTAGCTTCCGGTACCAGTACCAGTTCCTCACGCCGCCACCCGGAACGTATCTACTCGCGATGGCCACCTCGGCACCGTCTTCAATGGCCTTCAGAAGCTCGGGAATAACCTCCGGTGGATGCTGAAGGTCGGCGTCCATGACAACGAAGACATCGCCAGAGGCCTCTCTGAATCCCCTTATCACGGCCGAGGAGAGGCCTTTCTCCTTGGTACGGCGTATCACCTTGACGGGATATCTTTCACCCAGTTGCTGAGCAAACTCCCAGGTTCTATCGGGAGAATCGTCGTCAACTATGATGATTTCGTAATCGTAACCCTCAAGCGCTCTGCTGATTCTATCGAAGAGCTCCTCAAGGTTCTCCCTCTCGTTGTAGGTGGGAACTATCACGCTGATTCTCAAGGGGCTTCCCTCCACCTTCATCAAACTGTTCCGTAAACTTTATAAGTCCTGCCCCCGCCCTTAAGGGCGGGCATGGGGCCGTGGGGTAGCTTGGCCTATCCTTCCGGCTTCGGGAGCCGGGGACCCGAGTTCGAATCTCGGCGGCCCCACCACAACGAAAGACAAGGGGGCTCCGCCCCCTTATCTCTCTGTACTCTCAAACCCCCGGAGTGGGGCTTCGCCCCACAACCCCATTCTTCTCTAAAACTCCGGGGGGCTAACGCCCCCACACCCCCAAGAACTTCGCCTACACGACGTCGAGTTCTGCTCAACGCAAGGATAACAGTCCCGCAGAGTTTGATCAAAAGGTCGTGATTCTTATTGAGTGGTCAGATCTTTAGTAGATTTTCTTGTTTTAGTGGTTGGATTGTACGTTGGATTCATGTCGAAAGGGCGTTTTTTGGCGGGTTCAACTTCAACCTGCGCTCCTCCGGAGCGCTAAAAAAGCCGAACCTATCGATGGTTGTCTTTTTTGGAATGAATCCGGCCAAAATTGCAGATTTCAACTTAAACCCCCCGTTGCCTAGCGGATTCTAAGTAAGGAATCACGAACTTTGATGAAACTTTGCATGGCAAAGTTTCAAGGATAAAATTTATAAATCCCGCCCTGAACCTATCAACGGGCACAGCCCCGTGGTGTAGCGGCCAAGCATGCGGGACTCTGGATCCCGCGACCGGGGTTCGAATCCCCGCGGGGCTACCATTCAATCGGGCTCCAGACCTTCGAACCCCACAATCTTCCTCATTCTTAGTTCGACTTTCGAACCACACATTATACTTTAAGAAGTATTCCCTTGGTTCTCAGTATTCCCACGTTACCATTGGGGAAGGTTCAATGTTCCAACTTCCATGGGAATTTGTCCAAGATACTGTTGGATTTTTTCCAATATGTAGTAAAATCCACAATGATGTTGGAAGGCTCGGCCAGAGAACAGGAAGATAACGGGGGCATTTCCCAGGCTCGTTTTGAAAACAGGAGATTGAGCCAAGAATGGGTATAAAACAGCCCCGAATTCCAAAATCGGACTTTTCAGGAACTTTTAAATACTATGTCGCTAAGTTTCAAAGTGATGTTACATACTTATTGCTTAACATGGAGGGGGTGAGGATGTGAGCAATGTAGTTAACCTGGAGGTTGAGATTATGAACCTCCTCAGGGTCCACGGATCACTCAGTGTCGCTTTTCTGACGCGGTTCCTCAATGAGAGAGGCATTTTCTGCACGAGGCAGAAGGTTGAGAGAACCCTCAGGAAACTAGTGGAGCAGAAGAAGGTGGAAGCATTCTACACCAATGGAAATAAGAGAAAGCATTACAGGTTGCGGTGATAGAATGGGCGCGACAACCACGATACTCGGAAACGACAGAAGAATGTTAATGATAGAGTACCTAAAGGAGAAAGAGGGACACGCCGAGCTCAGGGAGCTCGTTGAGTACATAGCCGAGAGGGAAGGAGACACAGATCGGAAGCACAGGAAAAGCGTCTACGTCAGCCTGGTTCAGACGCACATTCCCAAGTTAGAGAGGGAGGGCGTCATAACCTTCAACCACGGCGTCGTCACGCTCCTGAAGGTTCCCGACGATGTGACAGTTTACATGGAGGTAGTCAACAAGCACGACATAAGCTGGAGTACCTTCTACATGGGAACGTCGGTAATATTCATCATCGCGGGCTGGTACTTGGGCAGCATGCCGTTGTTGCTGGCTGCCATGGTGTATCTGATTATAAGTATAATCCACCACAAGAAGATTAAGAGGCTGTTTTAGCAGAATACTGCTACAATCCGTCTCTTCTAATCAAACTGGGCCCTTTTACCTCTGGTAACGAGGGATTACCACCCAGTAAGCCGGAATTTACTATATAGGTTGACGTCACTATAGTCAATGAGACATCCCTATGATGGCCTTCGCCTAGGGTGTCGGTTTGGAAAACATGGAGGAATGTACCATGAAGAAAATTTTGGCCCTCGGTATGCTGGGGCTGATGATCGCGGCGGCCTTTGCACTAGGCACGAGCGCTACCTTCAGGGACTACCGGTCCCAGAGAAGCGTCCACATCGCCGTCGTTCCAGACGACGATGAGCTCATCGATCTAACGCCGGTCCAGCCCTACGCATACATAAATGATGGAGGGCAACTGGTTATTGACTTCTCAAAGAACAACCCCCACTGGCCCGGAAACCCGGAGTACAACAAGGATTGGGAGAAGTGGTGGATTTGGGAAGACGACCAGCCCGTGGCGCCGAAAGGAGCCGGCCTGAGCCCGCAGAGCAGGTACAACTTTGACCACGTGTTCAACGTGAGCAACCACCTCTGGGAGCAGACGCCCATTGTTGTCAGGATTATCTCCTCAGATGATGGTACCGTCTCATTCTATGACGCTGAGAAGGGGAAGATGCATGACACCAGCGACTATGACACCACCCCCACAAGCTCTGACACTGCCCTTGGAGACGTCTGCTTCCTTCTTGAACCCGGGGAGGCCCTGGGTGTTGGCATGGAACTAGCAGGCAATGGACTCGGCAGCAAGGACGTGACCATAACCATTATGGCGTGGCCAGCAGACAACGTTCCGGATGACGTATCGTGCGGAGGTGGCTGAGATGAGAAAAATACTCGGACTCCTTGCACTGATGATTGGACTACTAGTCGCCGTTGCTGCCAGCAGCGCCCACTTCGCGTACTTTGAAGCGGAGAGGAACGTTCACATTCAGATCGTCCCCGACGACAATGAGCTCATTGACCTGACACCGCTCCAGCCCTACGCGTACATAACAGGGAAAGGTATGCTCGTTGTAGAGCTCAGTAAGAACAATACGGAATTCAAGAGACTCGTGAAGGAAGGATTTGACCCCGGAGAGGGCGTCAGCCCGAACAGCACCTACGTCTTTGAGGAAGTATTCGGCGTGAGCAACGACCTCTGGGAGCAGACCCCAATCTGTATGGAAATATCCTACTCCGGTGACGGTGGAATCCTCTTCTTTGAGGGCGACTACGTGCCCGGCCAGACCGTTGGCAGCGACCATCTCAAGGTTACCATAATGCCCGGAGACGTTGCAAGGATAGGCATGATCCTTGACAGCACTAATATGAACGCCGGAGAGTCCATCACAGGTCAGTTACACTTCTACGCAGTAGCTGGAGAGTGTAAGTGAGGACCTCAGTGATAGTTTAGTTTGTGGAGCATTTGCTCCTTTTGTCTTACTTTATTATTAGGGGGAGAGATGATGGGAACGAAGACAAAGATTGTTACGGGCATTGGCATTATGATAATCCTGCTCATCGGAGTCTGGGGAATATATCCCCCAGACCCACTCACGGTTGTGTATGCCACTCCAGAGGAGGGAAACCCCTCAGTAGAGAATCCCCTTCCCCCGTATGCGTATCTGGAGAATGAAGTTCTTGTCGTCGACATATCCTCAAACAACCCTTTTTATCCCGGAGAAGGTGATGGACTTAGTGTAAACACCACCTACGTTTTTGAGGGAGTGTTTACAATCGAAAACAACCAAAGCGAGACTGGATACGATGAGATATGCGTGAGGATAAGCTCAAAGACACCTAAAATAGGATTCTTCGTGGACGATTTTGAGGGCAGTTGGAGCGAAGTCATTGAGGTGACCCTTCAAGCCGATGAGAATGTAAACATCGGAGTGTGGGTCGATACCCACGGCCTGCCCTTAGGAGATTACAGCGAGAGCATAACAATAGAAGCCTGGGGAGGAAGCTGCGGATGAGGGCGTTAATTGAATATCCCCTTCTTGCAATCATTGGTATCCTAGTTATTGGATCATTAGCAGGGGTACTGTTAGACAGACCCGTTTTCATGTCCTATGCGTATTCTGAAAGCATGACCCCTACAATAAACAAGGGAGACATATTCTTCATAAATCCACTGGCAAGAAATCCAGACGTTGGAGACATAATAGTGTTCCAGACTGGGAGCGTATGGACGGTTCACAGGGTTTACGCTGTGACGGAAGAGGGCTACATAACCAAAGGCGACAATAACATTGCAACAGACCAGCAAAGCCATAACATCCAACCTATATCCAGGGATAAGATAGCTGGAACCGTGGTGACTGTTAGTGGGACTCCTATAAAGATACCCCGGCTGGGGAACTATCTCGAAACCGGTATCTCTGACAGAGGAAAGATACTCTTTGCTGGACTTTTGATCATCGTCGGAATTCTAGCTTTTACGGGGGATGAGGCGTCGAAGAGCGCAAAGAGAAGGAAAAAAAAGCTCACAATAAAGTTTAAGACCCTCTACGCATTGGCATCGGTCTTTCTCCTCCTAATGGTTGCAGTTTCAACATTTGTATCCTGGGAAGCAATCCCAATAACGTACTCCGTGACCTCTGCCGGAGGCCTGAGAGAGGGATGGTATCTCCCCGGTGAGGAGTTCCAGAACGAACTCACGATCAAAAACAACAACATATACCCCATGCTGTATTATATCTCCCCAGGACCAACGATAACTGATGTATCAAAGGAAGAGTTCAAGCTGGGAGGTGGGGAGGAAGAAACCATCGTAGTAACCATCAAAGCCCCACAGACAACTGCCATGTACGCCCCCAAAGTCCAGGTCAACGCGTACATCCCCATACTTCCGTCCTCAATTGTTGGTCGCCTCTATCAGATTCATCCAATGGTTCCTCTCCTAGCAATTCTACTCGAGATATCTGCATTCTTGGCAGTGCTTTACATGGTCTCAGGCGTCGGAAACGAGGATGTTCTTAGAATCAGGAGAAGGAGGACTTCCTTCCTTAGAGGGATATCGGAGGTGTTTAGGATATGAAAGCTCTATTCTCAATCATCATAACACTTGCACTGGCATCGCTGATTCTCGTAGGCTCCAGTGGAACTTTTGTAAGCTTCGAGGCATCGAGAGAGGTTAAGGTTCAGGTTGTACCCCACGAAAATGAATACTTAGGCTTTGACTGTGAAGACGGCTACGCCGCAGTTGTGGAGGTGGGTCCCCACAGCGAGACCGACTTTGATGCATTAACTGTCAGGAACTACCTGAACGAAATGAAGAACGTTTGGATACGGCTGGATCCGGACTACTCAGGTCTTCCGGGCAACGTTGACATGTTCATAGAAACGGAAGACGGAACCGAGAGAATGATAGCATCGGAAGACGAGTACACATTCGCCGGACACGTGAGCGTGAGTGACGTTGTGCCTGGGGAGTATGTGATTCCAGTCACCATGTACGCCCGCTGGAACGGGGGAGATGCCGTCATAGAGACCTGCTCCATAAAACTAATCGTAAGGGGCGGGCCGACCATCGAAAAGATACTCCTTCACGGCAACACCAGCGATATACCACTAAAGACGTATCAGGAATGGGTCTTCCAGATACTTGTGACAAATCCCACCGGAGAAGACCTCACCCTGACCATAACCGACACGATACCTGCGGAATTCAACGTGAGCCTAGGCAGAACCAGCGCAAGTGCCGGCACGTACAGGTTCTGGGCAGCGAATGAGGGACACCAGTGCGGAGGACATTGTGGAGGCGGACACGCCCAGCCGGCCACGAAGATGGAATGGAACGTAACGATCCCGGCGGGAGGAAGTGCCCACATAAACGTAACTATATTCACCAGGATAAACAATGGAGGACAGCAGGAGTTTACCTCGTGCGGAGAATACCCACTGAATGAGGGTGCCGAGATAAAAGGCTACGACATCAGGAGCAACGGAATCAACGTCACAGTGAAGTGTGACGGCGGCAACGACTGCAAGCTCCGCGTTGCCAACCGCTGGATCAGCGGACCCGGATGTTTGAAAGTCAACAAACCCGCTGACTATCACACACGAATCTTTGTCAAAAACACCGGCAACGAAAAGGACGTAACGATAGTTCAGTACGTAGGCAAGTACTTCACACTTGAAAACTACGTCCCGAGTAAAGGTACCGTCTCAACCACCAATATGCCGGACGGAAGGACCCTAGTAACCTGGACTCTTCACCTTACCCCAAGGGAAACCGCAAAGCTCAACCTATACGAACACACGGACGGGATAAGCATACACTGCAACAGGAAGAAGGTCATGTTGGTTAGTCGCCCATGCGTGGTAGGATGCGGATGCAAAAGCTGTCCGAAATACGTCTACGTTTACAAATGCGGCTGCCACGGAACTGGAGAAAACATAGTCGGGGTAAACGAAGTCAACGACATTGATGGCCCCGGGTTAGAATCAGACACTGGCATGGAGGCATGTGAAGGATGAAGAAAGAAGATGTTTCGAGATTTATTAGGAGGAAGGAAGTCCTGGGAGTATTCCTGATTCTCTTCCTAGTGTTTGGATTTTATTCCGTGAAGCTCATGAGCGCAAGCCCGTACGTGGTGAACACACAGAGACTTGGAACGTTCAGGGAGGAAGGCCAGCTAAAGCATGCCGCCTACCTCAAGCCCAACGAACTCTACGGCTACATGGTGTTCAGGGACGAGTACCCAATATCCCTAGTCGACAGGTTCCTGCTGATGTACACGTACCGCTCAGACCCCCCGCTGAGCAGCGGCACATACGAAGTCACGGGAAAGGTCATCTACTACGTCAACAAGGGTAGTGATGAGGTCATAATGTGGGAGGAAACCCTCTTTGACGAGAAGGGTAAGCTCCAGAATGGTGGATTCACGGTTGAATACACGCTTGATATGGGCAAACTTGACGAAATGAACGCAAACGTGGCGGAAGAACTCGGAATCCGGAGATTGAACCGGCGCGTTATCATCACAACCACCGTTGAAGGAACCGGGGAAGTCGGTGGAAAGACGATAAACGAGAACTTTGATCAAGAGGTGGAGCTAGTAAGGGACGGCGGTGCGGGCCTTTACTACTTCACGGACACAACCAAGACCGCAAAGAGAACGCTAACAAAGACGACCAGGGAAGAAGTCAGCGCAAACGTTCTGGGAGTGGAGAGCGACCTGGATACAGCCAAAGTGGTAACTACACTGCTGGCACTCCTCATGCTGGTACCCCTCCTCGGATACGTGTACACCGCAAGACCGCCCAAGGATGAGCTGGCCAAGATAAGGCCGTACATAGTCAAGGGCGCACCAGGGCCCGTGCAGAAGAGGGTCGTCCTGAAGACCCCCAAGGATTTGGAGACGACCTTCGAGCTTGTGGACAAGCCGATACTTCACTATATAGACGGTGAGGACGAGGTCTTCGCCATAATAGACGACGGAATATCCTACGAGTACCGGAAGCCATTGCCCCAGGAAGGGGATGAGGCCAACTGAGGGCCCTCCCCTTCCCCCTACTGCTTTTCTGGTTTTCGTAACCAACAACTTTAAAAGCCCTATCCGAAAGGCTAACCTAGAAGTTCTACAAGAGGTAAGAGGTGGTTAGAGATGAACCCGTTCCACGAGCTTGAGCCCGGACCGGAGGTTCCAGAGGTCGTTTACGCTCTCATAGAGATTCCGAAGGGAAGCAGGAACAAGTACGAGCTCGACAAGAAGACCGGCCTTATAAAGCTCGATAGAGTACTCTACAGCCCGTTCTTCTACCCGGTCGACTACGGAATAATCCCGCAGACCTGGTACGACGACGGCGACCCCTTTGACATTATGGTCATCATGCGCGAGCCGGTTTACCCGCTCACGCTCATCGAGGCGAGACCGATAGGCATCATGAAGATGGAGGACTCCGGAGATAAGGACTGGAAGGTCCTCGCCGTCCCCGTTGAAGACCCGTACTTCGACGACTGGAAGGACATAGACGACGTCCCGAAGGCCTTCCTCGACGAGGTTGCCCACTTCTTCCAGCGCTACAAGGAGCTCCAGGGCAAGGTCACCAAGATAGAGGGCTGGGGCAACGCCGAGGAGGCCAAGAAGGAGATCCTCCGCGCCATCGAGCTCTACAAGGAAAAGTTTGGAAAGAAGGAGTGATTTCTTTCCCTCTTATTCCCCACGGGAGGTAAAGGCATGTACAAGCTCCTCAAGATTAGGGACGTTGTGAGAATCCCGCCCAGGATGTTCACGATGGATCCAAAGGAGGCGGCAAAGCTCGTCCTCCGCGAGACCTACGAGGGCATCTACGATAGGGACGAGGGAGTTATCCTTGCGATTATGGACGTCGAGGACATCGGCCAGGGCGTCATCGTGCCCGGCGACGGTGCCACCTACCACGAGGTGGTCTTCGACGTTCTCGTCTGGAAGCCCGAGATGCACGAGGTCGTTGAGGGTGAGGTCATAGACGTCGCCCCGTACGGTGCGTTCATCAGGATAGGCCCGATGGACGGTCTCGTCCACATCAGCCAGCTCATGGACGACTACGTCGTCTTCGATGAAAAGAACAAGCAGTTCCTCGGCAAGGAGACCAAGAGAATCCTCAAGCTCGGGGACGAGGTCAGGGCAAGGGTCATCGCCATAAGCATCAAGAGCCGCGTTATCAGGGAGAACAAGATAGGCCTTACCATGCGTCAGCCCGGTCTCGGAAAGAGGGACTGGATAGAGAAGGAGAAGCGCAAGGAGGCTGAGGCATGACGAAGGAGAGGGCGTGCAGACACTGCCACTACATAACTACCGAAGACCGCTGTCCCGTCTGCGGGAGCAGAGACTTGAGCGACGAGTGGTTCGATCTCGTCATAATCACGGACCCAGAGAAGTCGAGGATAGCGCAGAAGCTGGGCGTTACGGTGCCCGGAAAGTACGCCATAAGGGTTAGATGATGCTGTTCGTACTAACGCCCGAACTCAGACGGGAGCTGAAGGAGCCCTTGGGCGAGCTCGTCCGGGGCGAGATTCCCGAGCCGTACCTTAGGGTTAAGGGAGAGCTTGAAAAAGCGCGTTACGTCGTCACAGTCGGCGACGTGGTCACCGAGAACGTCCTCAAGGTCGGCATAAAGCCGAGCCTGGCCATATACGACCACAGGACGAAGAGGCGGGAGTACACGCCGGACATAGAGACCGGCGCGGTGGTTATGACCGTCCAGAACCCCGCCGGAACAATAACGAAAGCTTTATTAAACGCCATCAAAAAGGGGTTTGGACTGGCCGAAAGGGGCCGGAGGGTTTACATAAAGGTGTATGGAGAGGAAGACCTGGCGGCCATTCCGGCCGTGCTCTACGCCCCCGTCGGGAGCATCGTGCTCTACGGCCAGCCGGATGAGGGAGTAGTGCTTATAAGGGTAACACCCGAATGCAAGCTCAAGTGCGGGAAGCTCATGTCGAAGATGGAGGTGGTTCGCGATGGAGATTAAGGTTACCGAGATTAAGGAGAACAAGCTCCTCGGAAGAAAGGAGATATACTTCGATGTCATCCACGAGGGAGAGGCCACCCCGAGCAGGGCCGACGTCAAGGGCAAGCTCGTGGCGATGCTCGACCTCGACCCCGAGACGGTAGTCGTCCAGTACATAAGGAGCTACTTCGGTAGCAGGATCAGCAAGGGCTACGCCAAGGCCTACGAGAGCAAGGAGAGGATGCTCTACATCGAGCCGGAATACGTCCTCATAAGGGATGGAATAATCACGAAGGAGGAGGAGTGAAATGGGGCAGAAGTGGAAGATGTACGAGGTTCAGGGCGGTAAGGTCAAGAGGAAGAACAAGTTCTGCCCGCGCTGCGGTCCAGGCGTCTTCATGGCCGAGCACAAGGACCGCTGGAGCTGCGGCCGCTGCGGCTACACCGAGTGGAAGAGGAAGTGATTTTTCTCCTTCCTCCGGCTTTTCTACATCCCCTAAGGGTTAACCTCAAAAGGACGTTGCGGTAGATGGTACCATGCCAGTCTACTACGGCATCAGGCTCAAGCTCCACCCACAGGTCTATGAACCGGCCGAGGATACCTTTCTCTTAGCTGAAAATCTCGCGGTCAGGGAAGGAGATACGGCCCTTGACGTCGGTACAGGAACGGGGCTTATAGCACTTCTGATGGCCAGAAAAGCCCGCTTCGTTCTGGGAGTGGATATCAATCCGCTCGCGGTCGAGCTGGCAAGGGAAAACGCGAGGATAAACGGCATCAAAAACGTCGAATTTCGCCTGAGCGACCTCTTCGAGAGGGTCGAAGGAAAGTTCGACGTGGTAACGTTCAACGCCCCCTACCTGCCCGGCGAGCCGGAGGAGCCGATAGACCTGGCGCTGGTTGGGGGCAAGGATGGTAGAGAAGTCCTCGACAGGTTCATCCAAGAAGTTCCGGAGTATCTCAAGCCGGGTGGAACCGTCCAGATAGTCCAGAGCTCGATAACCGGGGTGGAAGAAACGCTGAGGAGGCTGGAAAAAGCCGGACTGAGGGGAAAAATAGTAGCTAAGAGGCACGTATTTTTCGAGGATATCGTCCTGATAAACGCTAAGCCGAGTGATTGCGTTTGACCTCGAAGAGGAATTTGACCCTGGGCCTCTCCACTGGCTCAACCTCGTCCTCGAAGAAGTCAATTTTAATCTCCCTTGCATTCAGCGCGGGTTCTGGCTTCACTCTTTCGAACATGAAGGAAAAAGCGACGATTAGCTTTTAAAGTTTTCGCACATTGCCGAAGTATTTTTCGACGATAAAATTTCCCACCCCCGACCCATCACCTTTTTAAAAGGCTCGTTCAAAGCCAACCCAGAGAGATGAATTAGGTGAGGCTAATGGCGTTAACGTTCAAGTCCAACCCGAACATGCCGGAGGAGATTGCAAGTCTCTTCAGGAAGCAGCACTACGCGCTCGTGGGCAGGCACAGCTCGGTCAAGCTCTGCCACTGGCTAAAGGAGAGCATAAAGCACGACCGCTTCTGCTACAAGCAGAAGTTCTACAACATACACTCCCACCGCTGCCTGCAGATGACGCCTGTTACGGCGTGGTGCACCCACAACTGCATATTCTGCTGGCGCCCGATGGAGGGCTTCCTCGGCACGGAGCTCCCGGAGCCGTGGGACGATCCAGCGTTCATCGTCGAGGAGAGCATCAAAGCCCAGAGGAAGCTCCTCGTCGGCTACAAGGGGATGCCCGGCATAAACATGAAGAAGTTCGAGGAGGCGTGGAATCCAAAGCACGCAGCGATAAGCCTATCCGGCGAGCCGATGCTCTATCCGTACATGGGCGACCTGGTGGAGGAGTTCCACAAGCGCGGTTTCACGACCTTCATCGTCACCAACGGAACCGTTCCGGAGAGGCTCGAGGAGATGATAAAGGAGGACAAGCTGCCGAGCCAGCTCTACGTCTCGCTGACGGCTCCCGACGTCGAGACATACAACAGGGTCAACGTCCCGATGATTCCCGACGGATGGGACAGGATAAAGACCTTCCTTGAAATGATGAACGGTCTCCCCACTAGGACCGTCGTGAGGCTGACCCTCGTCAAGGGCGAGAACATGCACAACCCCGAGGGCTACGCGAAGCTGATAAAGCTCGCCAACCCGATGTTCGTCGAGGCGAAGGCGTACATGTTCGTCGGCTATTCGCGCAACAGGCTCACCATCAACAACATGCCGCGCCACGAGGAGATAAAGGCCTTCGCGGAGGAACTCGTCAAGAATCTGCCCGGATATCACATCGAGGACGAGTACGAGCCGAGCAGGGTCGTTCTCATAATGCGCGACGACGTTGATCCCCGGGGCAGCGGAAGGGAAGGGCGCTTTATAAAACATTGAGTCCCTTCTTCTTCCTATTATGGAAAAAGTTTATTTATTCTGGCCGCTTAGAATGAGCTTAGGGGTGTAAGGTGATGAAGAAGGTTCTGGCTCTAGTAATGATTGTTCTCATGCTGATTCCAGCCGTTAGCGCCGGAACGATAGACGGCTCCGCAAGGTTTCTCAAGGATGCGGCCAAGTCAAGCCAGCAGACGAGGGAAATAAGCCTCGCTATAATGGCGCTCTCCGAGGCCAGCAACGATCTGGAGTGGGACATGGCTCCAGACCTGAACAACCTCGTGACGACGCTTCTCAAGTATCAGAACCCTGACGGGGGATGGGGCCTGTACCCCGGCGAGACCAGCAACGTCCTCGACACGGCTTACGCAGTTATCGCCCTAGAGAAGGCAGACCCAATCCTCGGGGCACTGCAGGTAGAGAGCGTAAGGGACGCCATCAACCGGGGAGTTTCATACCTCCTCTCCGCGGAGAACAAGGGCGGATGGGGCTACGTGCCGGGAACCCCGACCTCGTGCTATCCAACCCTCGTGGCGATATGGGCCCTTGGAGAGAGCGGATACAACTACAACAGCAAAGTCGTTAGGGACGCGATAAAATACGTGGAGAACACCACAACCTGCGAGATATCCGAGTACGAGGCCCTCGCCCTGAAGCTCATAGCCTACCACAGCACAGGTTATCCCGTCGATAACGAGACCATTGAAAGCGTCAAGGAAATCCTTCTCAACGACGAGAACCTCAAGATGAAGGAGCGCGCCATGCTAACGTACGCCCTCGTACTTCACACACCCATAGACTTCGACACGGCGAGGATACTCATCAAGCTGGAATCGTACAGCAAGAGCACGAACGACCTCGTTTACTGGATGAACACTCCAGACCTCTTCTCATCGACGGAGCTCATAGCCACCACCTCCTACGCCCTCATGGCTTTCTCAACACCGTTCGAGCTTCCACCTGCGAAAGAGGTAAAGAACCCCTACGAGATGCCATGCCAGGAGCTGAAGAACATACAGAACCCCGACGGGGGATGGGGTCTCGGACCCAACGAGCCCTCCGACGAGAAGGCCACTTACTACGCACTTATGAGCATCCAGGCGTGCTATCCCGAGAAGGAGAGCATTGAAAAGGCCCTCGCGTGGACGAGAGAGGCCTTCGAGAGGGACGCGGCCTGGATGAGGCAGGAGCGCAGGATGTCCGTCGGCTACTACTACGCACTGAAGACGCTCCTCATGTACAACAACCTGACCGCCGAGGAAAAGGCTCAGGCGGAGGAGCTGATACGCAGCGTTCAGCTCGACTACGGCCTCTGGGGCAACACCGTTCTCGGTCCACAGCCCTACGAGACCGCACTGGCCATCAAAGCCCTCCGTGAGCTCGGAGTCCCAGCAAACGACTCCCTGATTCAGAAGGCCAAGGAATGGCTCCTGGGCATAAGCAACGACGGATGGGGAACCCACGTAACGACGAAGTACTACTCATACATGCTCAAGCCGGACGTGCTGACGACCATAACCGTCCTGGAGGCCCTGGAGAGAATAGCCTCCCAGGAAGAGCTCCAGCCCCACATAGACTGGCTCATTGACCAGAGGATCGAGGGCGGCTGGCCGTACTGGAAGACCTACTACGTCTGGGAGAAGAACAGGGAGTTCCCGGGAACGCCGACCGTCGAGCTCACCCTCAGGGCAACGGACCTTCTGATCAACTACGGGTACAACTACACCAACGAGACGCTTGAATTCGTCATGAACGCCAGGGACTCCGGGGCCATAGACAACAAAACGATAGAAATCGCCAGCGCAGTAAACTACCTCTCCCGCTTCCAGTACGTTCCGCCGGTGAGCCTCTACGATGTAAGGGGCGCCCTCGACAGCAATGTGTTCGGAATAATCGCACCCCACATGGACGGTGCCACGGTAAACGAGACGATAGACATGCTCAACGACCTCTTCAGCGGCGGCTTCATAGCCCTCAACACAACCACGATAGGCGAGGGCAGCTACATAGTCATGACCCACTACGGCGAGTACTTCGTGAGACCGTACAACCCATACCTGAAGTTCCACCTTACAAACGAAACCGTCACCGTCGGCAACGTCACGGTGCCCGTTGACAAGGCGGTCATTCTAATTCCTGGCAAGACCCCCAAGGGAGTCGTCCTGTTCGTATTCTACGAGCAGGAGAACGCCGAAATTGCCAAGGAGGTCTTCACCACAGGCTTCATAAGGTACATCAGGGGAGACGCGATGGTTCTCCTCAACGAAAACGGTAAGGTGCGGGTAATAGTCGTGGGGTGATTAAGAGGTGAGGGCTCTAATCATAGGGGTCGGCCAGTGCGGAACGAAGATAGCCGACCTCTTCGCTCTGGTTGATTTTGAGGCTCTGGCCATAAACACCTCCCGGGGCGACCTGGAGTACCTCAAGCACGTTTCCCAGGAGCGGAGGATACTCATAGGTGAGAGCCTGACCGGCGGCAAGGGGGTCAACGCGAACCCGATACTCGGCAGGGAGGCCATGAAGCGCGATTTGCCCCTCGTCATGCGTAAGATAGGTTCAATAATCGGCTACGAGGATATCGACATCTTCTTCCTGACCTTTGGCTTCGGCGGCGGAACGGGCGCCGGAGGAACGCCCGTCCTGGCCGAGGCGCTCAAAGAGGAGTACCCAGACTCCTTGGTGGTGGCCATCGGCGCACTCCCCCTCAAGGAGGAGGGGATAAGGCCCACCATCAACGCGGCGATAACCATCGACAAGCTCTCGAAGATCGCGGACTCGATAATAGCCATAGACAACAACAAGCTCAAGGAAGGGGGCGACGACATAAGCAAGGCCTACGAGAGGATTAACTACACGATAGTCGAGAGGATAGCGTCGCTCTTAGCCCTGGTTGACGTTCCCGGCGAACAGACGCTGGACGCGAGCGACCTGAAGTTCGTTCTCAAGGCCTTCGGAAGCTTTGCAACGGTCGGCTACGCCAAGGCCGACGCGGGCAAGGTAAAGAGCCTCTCAAGGCTCATCATCAAGTCGTTCGAGAGCGAAGGCCTGTACCTCGAGGCAAACATCGAATCGGCGCTGTACGGGCTGGTTGCGATTCACGGGCCGCCGGAGATGCTGAAGGCCGCAGACATATTCGAGGCGCTCAACTATCTCACCAACAAGATAAGGGGCAAGCAGATATTCCGCGGCTTCTATCCGGACCCGCGCGAGAGGGAGGTGGAGGTTGTAACCCTCCTCAGCGGCATCTACGAGAGCAAGAGCATCGAGGACATAATCATCACCGCCAAGCAGTACGCCCAGTCCTTCATGGAGGCAAAAGAGGAAGCGGAGAACAAAAAGAAGGAGCTCCTAAGCGGCCTGCCTGACTTCGACGACGTCTACGCCAAGGGCGGGAGCGAGCTGAAGGGAATCCCCGACGGAGAGTACCCGGACATCGAAGGTATAAGCAAGAGGCTCCGGAGGGAGAGGGATGACTGAGCCGATAAAGGACTCCGTCGAGGTGGCCCTCGACCTCAACGAGAAGGAGGTCTACGCCCACATTGCCCACGAGAGCGCCGAGGACATCATTCGAATTATCTCCTCCCTCGATGCCGAGAGGGCGAAGCTCCACGGGGAGGTCATCTACTACAAGGACGACTGGGACGACCTCATCCGGGAGAGGATAGCCAAGGGAAAGCGCCACACAGCCTTTGATTTCTACAATCCTGCGCTGCTCGACATCTGGGAGCAGAAGGTCAAGGAGATTAAAGAGGCGAAGAAGCGGGAGAAGGGCCTGTACGCCGCAATAGGTGCGACGATAGGTGCAACTGCACTCGCGTCCTTCTTCACTGGCCAGCCGTACTTCATCATCGGGCTTGCAATACTGCCAGCGGTTCTCCTGATCAGGGACTCCACCCGTGAGAAGCTTGATTTAATCTACTATGAGCTGACGCAGTTCTTCATCGACGAACTGGCCGAGCTGATAGAGAAACACTCCCTTCATCCTGAGAGGTACAAGTTCAAGATATTCAGCGGAGATTACTTCGGCGTTGAGACTAAAAGGGTCGGAACCGGCCTTTTCGCCGTCGTAAACGCTGGAAAATCGGAGAGTAACGATTAAATAGATGTTCGGAGATATACCATACTGAGGGGAGAGATATGCGGATAAAAAAGCGTGGTCAGGTTTCACTTGAGTTCATGTTAATCTTTGGAATGATGCTCATACTCCTGCTTTACTCCGTAAACAACATCACGTTCAGGGAGGGCTCAACCTCAACCGAGACCCTTCGAATTCAGATAAGCCTTGAGGAGAAGAACCTCGCCAATGCTATCTCCAACACGATATCACAGGTTTACGCCCAGGGCCCTGGAGCCAAGTCAACCACCTATGTGAGACTGACGTACCTGCGAGACCCCGAGATGCTCCGGAAAGGGCTGAACGTCAATAACGCTTCCGTGTTTATAACCTACGGAAACTACAGCGCCGAAGGCAACGGCACGTACGTCACCGTAACCGGAACCAACGTTACCGCCGTTCTCAGCGGCGGGAACAAGAACGTCTTCTGGAGCAGGGCGATGTACCAGGCGGTTCTGTACACCAACTCATCCGTATGGTCGCCGTCCGGAAGCGTCACCTTTGGATCATCCACGGTCTACGGGCTGGATCTCGACCCCGCGACCCTCCCGGCAACGCTGGAGATAGTCGTTGAGTGGAACCCCGACAACCCCAACTCATGGATGTTCAACTCAACGACCGGTGAGCTTCACATAAACATAAACCCCGGTGGATGAAGATGAAACGGGGACAGATAAGCCTTGACTTTCTCTTCGCAGTGACCCTGATAACCATCACGATGCTCAACCTAGTCTACATTGCGGACAGCGAGAGGGCCCATTCCGAGACCTTTGACACGATCGCAAAGCTGAAGGCATTCTCCGTGGACGTCAGGGACTCAGTGGTGAAGGTTTACGCGGCGGGAGACGGATTCGCGGTAAGGAAGGAGCTGCCGATAAAGCTGGACTCAGGAGACAAGGTTACTGTCAGCCTGATTACTCCTGATAGCATTGTTGTCAACGCGAGTCTGGGAGGAAGGGGCTACACCGTCGTTCAGAGGAGCCCGGTTCCAATATACGAGAACAGCTCGGTAACGCTTACCGACACGAAGAGGGATTTCGGCATAGTGGCGACGTACAACGAAACGGAGGGGAGACTCGATGTCGTCCTCTCGCCGTAGGGCCCAGAGCGCCATAGAGGTTCTGTTCATCCTGGCGATAATCCTAGCGGGAGTCCTCGTGGTGACCCCATCGTACCTGAATGAGAACACCGCGATGTCCGCGGTATCCTACGTCCGCACTTCGGCTTCCGACGCGTGCGCATACCTAAATACCGGCGTTGTTAGCAACGAAAGCATATATTCTCCCCTCAACGCCATAATAACGGCGAGCAACTACACGTACAGGGCTTTCCAGCTCGCCGGCGTTCGCAGTGCGGACGTAAACGGCAAGATGCAGATCAACATCACCATAACCTACGCGGGGGCCGGGCTTCCGGAGGCCACCATTGAGGCTAACATAAAGCAGTACATAGAGGACGACCTAGTCTCCAAGACCAACGTCGTTAGGGAGAACGGAAAGCTGTACCTCCGGGGAAGAGAGATTGAGATAAACGTTGATGTGGTGAGAAGATGAGGCGCGGTCAGCTGCTTTCACTCGATGCGATGCTGTCCATGGTGATAATCATACTCCTGCTTGGCACGATAACCACGACGTCCAACGCCCTAAAGGGGGAGATAACCACAGTGCTGGGCTGGTATGAGAGGGCCAACGTGGGCGACAACATGCTGGATATACTCGTGAAGAACCCTGGAACCCCCGACAACTGGACGGAGAATCCCACGAATATCGTACTTTTGGGTCTCAGGGACAATTCGTACCCCTTTGCAATAAGCTCTCAGAAAATTCAGGCGCTGGGCAACTTTATCAACGTCTCATCCGTAGTTACAAACCTCTACAGCATAGCGGACTCTAAGGATTTCCAGCTTGAATTCTACCTAACCACGACAAACATAACGGTCTCCGGTGAGTTTCCAGAGGAGATACTCATGAACCTCACGAGTGAGTTACAAAACATCAAAATAGCACTCTCAACGGACAACTCAGGAAATAAGGCGTTCCGGGTGAAGTGCGACAGTGTCCTTCTTAACGGCGAACCCTCCCCAACGGGAAACCCCCTTACGATGGACAAAGGGGACGTCCTGGAATTTATAACAGTTGACGAGGCCCAGGTCTTGGTTTCGGGAAATACCCAGGTGGGGATAATCCCGCCAGGGTCATACGTAGCAGTGAAACTGGTAGACGCACAGAGCAACTATCATTACAGCTTCGGTTCTTCGGATGGCGCATGTACACTACACATTGGTGGACATGGACATGTGAAACTGATGATACACGGAAATAGTGCGGGGAATCTCGCCATAAAGCACGTGGTCATACCAGCGGCCAACCTAACCACCGCCTCCCTAAGGATTGCTGTGATAAACGGAACCGTTGTCGAGGATGAGAGTACCATAAATGCCTCAAAATCCCGTTCTCCATGGGTGGAGTACATCTCAAGAAGAGTTGTCAGTTCGAACCTGATATACGAAAAAACATGGGTAGTGGGAACAACACAGCCGATTCCAATTCTCGTGGGGACCTTAATCCACGACGTCCCGGGCTATGCGTATCTCGAAGTCCAAGTACCCGAAAACAGTGTTGGAAACCTGACCCTTGTTGCGATCGATGGAACCGTCCTCAGGGGGATTCTAATCCAGAGGGGCTCTCCTGGAGATGCTTTGAATGCCACCATAGCATAGAAGACCAACGAAAGAACCTACGCCGAGTTTTATGCTGGGGACACAACCTCCATCAAAATTCCATGGAGGGCACTGTTTTCGGAGTTCAACGATGAAACCAGCGAAAAACCTGTAGAACTTTGGGTGTATGAGAACTCCTTCGGAAGTAACATCACGATAAACGATCTTGACAACATAGGTCTCCTTATGAAACCCTCCTTCAGGACGACCGTTATAAAACTGTGGGTGTGGGATGACTCATGAAGAGGCGAGGATTCATATTCACTCTGGATGCGATACTTGCACTTCTCCTAGTCACCATGTTCGTGGTAAGCATAACCCAAATCAATCCAAGCACGCAGGTGTACTCCACCTACATGCGCTCCCAATCTAAGTACCTGGCAGAGGATTCCCTCACAACGATGAGAACACAGCCTCTTTGGACGTTCGTCCCACCAGGAGTGATAAAGAACTGGACAGACGACGGAACACTGAATCTTGCCCTCGTTAGTCCGGACATGTCCCCTATAGATATCGTTGCCACTTACTGGGCGACAGCCCCGCTCTTTCCAGGAGCAAACCTTACCCACAAGGCAGAAGTTATACTGGGGTACATACTAAACAGCACCCTCAAGGACTACAACTACGAACTCCTGATAAACAACTACACAAGCCCGTACCTCCGTAAGGTCGGCTCCAACTACTCCGCCGCCCAGGACGTTACCCCAGCGACCCTTATACTCAGCGGCTACGCCTTCAACCAGACACCGAGGGGCTACATGGCGAGGGCATTCCTCAACAAGCTGGGGAGCAAGGAGAACACATACACGATAAGGGGCGGATACATTGAGTCTGCAGCTCCAGACTCTGATGAACACGTGACAATAAAGTACGTAATACCCGCAGGTACTATTCCTAGAGATGCCGTGATAGAGGAGGTAAAATGGTTTATTGAAGGAGCATGGGTTGATAGTACATATCGCTTGTATGTTAATGGGAACCCAGTCACATGCACCGGAGAGATAACCGGAAATCAGTATGACCAGTGGAGTCTTGTTGAAGCGAATGACTTAGTCAGAGACTCCACCAATGGAGATTCATGTAATCTAGTTGAAGTAGTCCAAGATGCTATTAGTAACGGCCAAGAAGTTGTGTTCGAAGTTCAGAACTACAACGATAACTACTATTATAATAGACGTACCAGAGAGTGGTATTACCGGGGGGGCGAAGATGCAGCTCAATATGTGACCGTAAAGTACAAAACATCGACTCCCTCAACGTTAAAATTCCCCAAAAAGTTTTATCTCGATGATGTCACCTCAAACTATGGGATAGAATACTGGAAGTTCTTAATGGTGCCGGGCATATTAACTGGCATGAACATTCAAGTGGCTGCAGAGAACATAAGTCCCACCGATAATATCACGCTGAGATTTGTGTTTACCAATGAGGTTAATGTTAGCCCAACTTATTGCCAATACAATATCACCACAGAAATCAAAACATGTTACTGGACAAATGCAACAATATCCCAGGCTCTAAGTGGTGCGGGATACAATTATTCACAAATCTCAGGCAAGTGGGTCGTCCTTAAATTTTTCATCGGCGGTAATGGGGATGAAAGTTCCAAAGATTTGGAATATTCAAAGAGGATACGTCTAATCAGGGATTTGTCATTCATAGAAGCCGATTACACGCCCGGGGTTCTCCTCACTTCATACACCATAGATATAACAGAGCCCATAAGCCTTCCGAATCAAGATTGGACCGACTCTGTGGCAATAAACTTTAACGTGCCCCAAGGAACAACTCCTCTGTGGGTAAGATTCCAATTCCCATGGAGATACTATGCAGGTACAACCCCCTACCAAACTATGCAGATTAGTAACCCTCTACTAGTAGCCCCAACATATATTTACTGCTACGATGGAGGCGGAGATATAACATGTAACCCCTCAAATCCGTTTACACATTTTGCCCAGATTGGATATTCCAAAGACAGCTTTGACTACAAATATGACCCGCTCCCCAATGCGATCGCCCCAGGGGATAACAGCATCACGATATCATTAGGGAACTATTACAGACTACAACCAAAATATGGATATGGAGAGCTCACATACGTCATTCAGGGTTTCGCAGGCTACGGCAATGTATTCCCAGCCCTTCTGAGACCCGGGTGTTCCGGCTACAATATAACGTACTACTGGGTTGGGGACAACTCGCCTCACTATGTGACCGCGGGAGATTCCCCCTACTGCGATGTCACTGCCCAGGACCTCCTCGACGGTAGGGGCAGATACGCAGTCGACGACGCAATAATAAGGCTGTTCAACAACCTGGGCGGAGACGGGACCCAGGCCGACCCGATACTGGTGCAGCTACCGCCAACGGTTAACATAGTCTTCGTCTCCATGGGCAACATACCAGGCCTGTTCCAGCCCATCACCATAACACTCAGAGTCTGGAGGGAGAGCTGATGAGAAAACGGCGAGCGTTCCTAATGAATTCAACGGTCATCCTCCTGCTCATACCCCTGATGCTACTCTTAGCGACGTACGAGGACGTCTCGTCTCAGATAATAATGAGCCAGAGCGAGAGAACGCAGGTTGAGAAAACGTACAGGGTAGTCTCGTACGTTGAGCTGGACTTTCAAAGAACCCTCGAGATATCCGGAAAAAGAGCTATAGTCACCGTTGTAGATTACATTGCAAACACACGGGACTTTTTGGACCCAAATGACCCAAACGGCATGGCAAACGCCACAATACGTGACCTAGTTTTGTTTGGCCAGTCCACACAGGTTGCGAGCAACTACTCCGAACGGCTGATGAAGGATCAAACGGTTCTAGGCTGGCTCGGTAACATCTCTCAGAAGCTGAGGCAGCAAGGATACGAGCTCAGGATAGCAAATAAAACACTCGGCGAGATTAGGACCATGAGTTCTTCTGAGAGGAGCAATTTCCTCAGGAGCAACATCGAACTAACCGTTGCTCCATTGGACGCCTTTAGGATAGTCATACGGGCCAAGATAAGAGATGTAACGATTTCAGACGTCTCCGGAAAGGTTGTTTATACCGGCCCCATACCAAGGGAAAACTACGTATATTCAACAATTTCAATCGAAAACCTTGAAGATCCCATATTCTCTGCACTAACATACGGCAGATACTACCGCTCAATTGAGCCCTGTGAATATACCTTCCCCGAGATCATAGAAAGGCCCATTAAGACCCTCTATGGAAACGGAACGAGTGAGGATGATCACGTCCTTGGAAAGTACTCCTCAACGGCCTGGGATTCCGGTCATATCTTCTACGGAAACACATATCCTGGGGACGGTGCCGATGGATACGTACTGCGCAACGGCAATATAACCAGCATATCCTCCCCCGTCATTGTAAACACTACTTTAAACGGCGTCCCAATTTCGCCACTAGAGGTCTTCAACGACGATGACGTTGGAGTTCTTATTTTTGAAAATGTTAGTGGGGAAGCGGAAAGAGCCACTTGGTGCTCTTTATTGGGGAACAGACTTAACGTAACTATCCAAAATAGCAGAGGGGACGATCTAACGAACTTCCAAGTTCCCATTTACATTGACAGCTCCCACATCACAGATCCAAATACATTAAACACGTTTTTTGACACTGCGGATCCCGATGGGAATAACATCCCTATACTGGAGATCTACGACTCAAATTGCAATCCTGTAAACTTTTGGGTTGAAAATTGGGATACATCGGACAAAGAGGCACTGATATGGGTTAATGTCACAATCCCAGCAAATTCCCAAGTAACGCTTAGTATATATTTTGATTCAAGCGGTATAGAGACACTAGGAAATGCAAGTAGGGTATTTGATTTTTATGATGAGTTTGACGGAAATTCACTGGACACAACAAAATGGACAACGAATACAGATTATTATTCAATTGAAAATGGGTACATCAAGATGTGGGGCAACTGGAACAACCAATACTACATAAATACTCTCAAAAGTTTTGTTCCGAATGTGATTATTGAAGGTGTTTGGAGGCTTGGAGGATACACTTATTACAGAGGGAGGAATGTATACCTGTATGATACCGATTTAACCATCGGTCTAGTACCACAACAAACCACACCATGGCTCAGCAATTCCGCTATTTATGCATGGTACGATGGGTATGACTATGATGGGTACTCTTGGAACTATAAATCCCTAAGAGTATACGACTCGTATCCTGCTGTTGGGAATCAAATAAGGTCCACAGAGTGGCAAGGTTTTCAAGTGATTTATACTGGCACTCAGATACAATTTTGGGATTCTTATTCAAATAGCTGGTTAACTAGTGGAGTGTCGCCCCCTCTAACAAGGTTCCATCTGCAGATCGCTGCGGATACAGATTCAGATACAAGGCATGGGTACATTGACTGGATACGTGTTCGTAAATATACACAGATTCCTCCAACAGTCACAATATCAACTCAAATAGAACAAAGACCAACTCAAAATGCACAAATACAAATAACAGCAGGGAGAGCCTATGACCTCCAGCCGCTGATATCGTGCATAATAGACCAGAAGTACTTTGGAACCTACACGGGCGTATCGTTCTTCGAGCGCCTTGAAAACAGCAGGGTAAACCACAACAAGTACTTCCAACTAGCAAAGAGCATACAGGACGAGCTCGGACTGAAGTACGGTGGAGAGTACTATCCGATAGGTCTCGTCAGCTTTATGGTGCCCAATGCAGACTACGACAGAAAGCTCTTTGACATATTCAACAACTTTGGAATATCAGTCGAAGAAGGGCAGACGAGCGTTGACTACTACTTCCTCAACTACTACTTCGGAAGCATGACAAAGACGCCCGGCTACCGTGTCTGGGGCATTTCCTACGGCACAAGTGCACTGACTGGAGACTTAAGCATAGTGCCGTTCTTTATGGATAACCAGACGGCCATTGCGATACTCGGACCTACAGGAGCAGAGGACCTGCTGAAGGGGTGAAATCATGTCGGTGGAAGACATCCTCTACGGAATCGGTGAGTCTGTGGATTCAGCGATCCACGGCATCATAGATTTCATCAATCCCTCCCCCTCAAAGGAACCGCCGAGCTTTAAGTACCTGAGCAGGCTCGTGAAAAAGAGGCTCACAACTCATGAGTACCTCAGCCTCAAGCTCCAACTGGCATTTCTTCTTTACCTTATTGTGAACCTCGGCCTGCTCTTCATCAAGGCTAGTCCACTGTGGCTTGTGGGAGTGGCAGTGGTGTACTTCCTCTATCTTCGCTATACCCTGGTCAGAAACAGAGAGTTCTTTGTTGAGCACGAGCCGTACAGGTTCTTCTACTATGCAATATCGGCAATTTCCTTTGCAGTTTTCCTCGGGTACCTGATGATACGCAGGATAGCCACGAGCATCTACTATTACTACGCATATCTCCTTGTGGCCTTTGCAGTCGTCATGGCATTCAGGTGGTACTTCAAGCAGAGATACGGGAGGGACTACACCTACGGCATTGTTGAAGAGATCAAAGGCGATGTCGTCAGGGTCTTTGTGCACGACGACATAGCGGCAAACGTCAAGCCCGGCCACTACTGGGTCGATGCCGTGGAAGACCTAGAGATTGGCAGGGTGGTGAAGCTTATCGTGGAGGACAGAAAGCTCAAGGGAGCGGTTCCGGTCAAGATAATAGAGGTCTACCTCACGGATCAGTCCTCCCAGAGCTCGACAGAGCCGAATGAAGAAACCGAATGAAGAACGAGCAGATAAATCGAGTGACAGGGCTCGACGAGGTTCGTCTTGACGAACCCCTTACCCCTCTTCTTTATCTCCAAGGGCTCGACACCGTGGCATTCCGGAAAGATTATGACTGCATCTTCGCCCTCAAGGAAACCGAAACCGAGCCCTTCGCAGATCTTCTTTAGGAACCCCCTGAACTCCTCCCATCTATCAATCTTGGTGCGGTAGTAGACCGTGTGCCCCAAACTATCACCAAAGATAGTAAGAACTAAACTTTAAAAAGTTTTCTAATTTGCAATCTTTAGTCGTAACCAGCAAGAATTTTCATAGTGGCCCCAACGTGATGGAGGAGCGAGGATGAGAGAACCCGTTGCCGACAAAAGATGGGGAGAGGACCGACTATCTGAGCTCCCCGCAGAGCTCCGCGAAGTTGCGGTAAATGTCTGCCCCACGCTCGGTGTGGAAGACCTCGGGGTGGAACTGAACGCCGTAGAGGGGAAGGCTCTCGTGCTTCATGGCCTCGACCGGGCAGGTCTCACTTCTGGCCAAGAGCCTGAAGCCCTCGGGAAGCTCCTTCACCTCGTCCATGTGGCTCTCCCAGACCTTGAGCCTCTTCGGAAGTCCCCGGAAGATGTCGTTCTCCTCCAGTATCTCCACCTCAACGAGGCTGTATTCGGCCTTTTCGCCCCTTCCGACCTTTCCACCGAAGTGCTTCGCTATCAGCTGGTGGCCAAGACAGATGCCAAGGACGGGGACGCTAAACTCGTCGTAGTGCTCCAAGATGGCGGAGCAGTTGCCGGTCTTCTCGATGTCCGGGCCGCCTGAGAAGATTATGCCCTTTGGCTTCATGGCCTTTATCTCCTCAAGCGGTGTCGTGTTGGGGATTATCTTGGCCTCGACACCGAGGTATCTCAGAGTCCTCCAAATCCTGTGAACGTACTGCCCGCCGTTGTCCATTATGATTATCATACCACCACCTCACTCGAACTCAATCGTCGCCGGGGGCTTGTTGGTGATATCGTAGAGCACCCTTCCAACCTCAGGAATCTCGCTGGTTATCCTGAAGGCTATCCTCTGCAGGACCTCGAAGGGAACGTTCATGGCATTGGCGGTCATGCCGTCGAGGCTCTCAACGACGCGGACGGCGATTGTTTCTTTGTAGGCCCTTATATCGCCCTGAACGCCAACGGTCTTCACTCCCAGCAGAACAGCGAATGCCTGCCAGGGCTTCAGTCCCGCCTTCTCGATCTCCTCCTCGACTATAGCATTAGCTTCTCTAACAATGGCAACCTTCTCCGGCGTGACCTCTCCAAGGACGCGGACGGCAAGGCCGGGCCCCGGGAAGGGCATGCGGTTGTATATCTTCTCCGGGAGGCCGAGCTCCCTGCCAAGCTCCCTGACCTCGTCCTTGTAGAGGTCGCGGAGCGGCTCTATCAGCTTGAGGTTGAGCCTCTCCGGCAGTCCGCCAACGTTGTGGTGGCTCTTGATTTTCCCCTTGCTCTCGATCCAGTCCGGGGCTATCGTTCCCTGGATGAGGAACTGGGCGTCAATCTCCCTCGCGACCTCCTCGAAGACCTCGATAAAGACCCTGCCGATTATCTTCCTCTTCTCCTCGGGGTCTGTGACGCCCTTGAGCTCGCTGAAGAACCTCTCGCCGGCATCGATGTAGTGCAGGTTGAGACCGAACTCGTCCCTGAATGTCCTGACGACGAATTCAGGTTCGCCCTTCCTCATGAAGCCGGTGTTGACGAAGACCGCGTGGAGCTTATCGCCTATGGCCTTGTGAGCAAGCACCGCAGCGACCGAGCTGTCAACGCCGCCGGAGAGTGCTATTATTGCCTTACCATCGCCGACCGTTTCCCTAATCTCCTCAACCTTCTCCTCGATGAACCTCTCCCACATGAGCACCACCTTTTTGCCAACCATTCGGACGTCAATTTATAAACCTATCCGAGCGGGAATTAAACAGTTTCACGTCAAAATTTCGTCGAGCCTTTCCTCCTCACTAGCCTGTCTCAGCTCCATCGCTATCCTCCTTCCGGTGCTGACCGGATAATCATAGCGGAGCCAGCTGTAGGGGGAGCCGTGAACGAAGGGGTTCGTTCCAGCGACTATCCTGGCGGAAATCTCGAAGACGACGAACTCAAGCTCCTCGGTGAAGACTCCCTCCAGACAGAATGGGCCCCAGAGACCGCCCATGAGCTCCTCGGCAGCTTTAACCGTCCGCTCCCCGGCCTCGATGACGTCCATCAGCAGGCTCTCCCTCAGGACTATCGGGATGTTGCCTATCACCGTGTAGTTGGTGTTGGGTTCAAGGTCGAGCTGCTCTTTGGCCGGGATCCTGCCTATCGCGTCGGCGTTGGACTCATACCTTCTGTCAATGCTCATCAGCTCCAGCTCGCGGTTGAGCTTCGAGTAGAAGTAGTGGGGATAAACAGGAACGCCGAGGACGTACTCCTGTATCTGAATCCCGGCCAGATCCTCCTTGTCCCTGATGTTCAGTCTTTCTGCCTTTCTCCAGAAGTCCTCGGGGCCCTTGGCCAAGAAGTAGCCCTTTCCACCCTTCGCCCCGTGGGGCTTGACTATGACCGGCCCGTCTATGTCGTCTGGGTCCTCGTAAACCCTCGGAAGGCGAAGCTTCGCCTTCTCAAGCCACCTCCTCTCAAGTGTTCTGTCGCTCTCCCACTTCAGGACTTCTTTGTTGCCGTAGTAGGGGACGCGCATTTTCTCCACCAGCCCAACTCCAAGGTGGGCGACGAACGAGCCGGTGGGTATAACGACGGCATCCAAGCTGAGCAGCTCTTCCTCTGGATAGCTCCCCTCAATGAAGTAGTCCGCCACCGGGAAGTAGCGCGTGTAGAGGGGCTTAACGCGGGGGTTCCCAAAGGCTATCGTCTCAAAGCCCTCCCCCTTTGCCCCCTTCAAAATCTGAAGGGCCGAGTGTGAAGCATAGGTCGCTATTCTCATTTCTCCTCACCCATCAGCTTGGGCAGGGACTCGTGAATTGCTCTAATCTCTTCGAGGGGCTTCCGGAGGAGCTCCTTTCCGTCCCAGTGGAAGACTGCATCACTTTCCCCCGCCTTTCCGATGACCGCGAAGTGCCTGAAGGTGGCCCTGAGCTCGTCAAGGTTTTCCTCGGGGAAGGCAACTATGTAGCGTCCATGACTCTCGCTGAAGGCGACCTCGATCGGGTTTTGGACTTCCGCCGGAACCTTCGAGAGGTCAACCACAAAGCCGGTGTTTCCGGTGATGGCCATCTCCCCCAGGGCAACGGCTATTCCGCCCCTGCCAACATCGTGTACCGCCCTAACGAGGCCCTTCTTTATCGCCGTCAGGATTCCCTCGGCGTTAGCCTTCTCCTCGTCGAGGTTCACACGCGGGGCAAAGCCGCCTTCGACGCCGAGTCTCGCAAACAACTCCGAGCCGCCGAGTTCCGCCTTCGTTATCCCGACGACACCTATGAGCAGTCCGTCGCTCAGTCCCATCTTGGGAATCTTCTCAAGCTTAACCTTCCCGAGACCGGCAACCACTGGAGTTGGCTTTATCGGCCTGTCAACGACCTCATTGTAGAAGCTGACGTTCCCGCTGACGTACGCTAAACCGAAGGCTTTGGCCGCATCGGCCAATCCCCTAACGGTCTCGGCGAAACTCCAGTAAACCTCCGGTCTCTCGGGCGATGCGAAGTTGAGGTTGTCCACCAGAGCCAATGGTTCAGCCCCGACGCTCACGAGGTTTCTAACGACTTCAGCAACGGCCCCCATCGCGCCGTGGTAGGGGTTGAAGTAGCTGTGGCTGGGGTTTCCGTCGGCCACGAAAACTAAGCCGTATTCCTCGCTGAGCTTGAGCACAGCAGAATCCGCTCCTGGCTTGAGGACCGTCCTCCCCTGAACCTCGTGGTCGTACTGCTGCCATATCCAGCGCTTGCTTACGACGTTCGGACTGCTCCAGACGAGGCCAAGAGCATCTCCAAAAGAAACGTCCGGTGTCTCAGCAGGCTTTTCGATGCTGTAAGGTTTCAGCTCCCATTCTATCGTGGGAACGTCCGCCAGGAGCTCCACCGGAAGGTCCGCGACCTTTTCGCTCCTCCAGTAGACGATGAACCTCGGCTCCTCGATGACCTCCCCGACAACCGTCCATTCGAGGCCGTACTTCTCGAAGATTGCCCCAAGGAAGCTAACATCAGCCTCACTAACCGCAAAGAGCATCCTCTCCTGGCTCTCGGAAATCATGACCTCCGTTGGGGTCATTCCCGGCTCGCGGAGCGGAACCCTGTCGGCATGAATAATCGCACCAAAGCCCTTCTTTCCAGCCATCTCGGAGGCAGCGCAGGTCAAACCACCGCCACCAAGGTCTTTGAGCGCCTTGACTTTGCCCGTATAAACTGCCTCCAGCGTCGCCTCGATGAGGAGCTTCTCGGTGAAGGGGTCGGGAATCTGGACGGCGGAGCGGTCTTCCTCCTCCGCGTTCTCTCCGAGTTCTTCGCTCGCGAAGGTGACTCCGTGGATGCCGTCCCTACCGGTTCTGTTGCCGACGAGGATGAGCTTCAGACCGGCTTCAGTTACGTAGCTGTGGACGAGGTGTTCCGGCCTCATTATCCCGACGCAGGCGACGTTGACGAGCGTGTAGTTGTCGAGGCTCTCATCGAACTCCGTCTCGCCCCCAACCGTCGGAACACCTATCCTGTTGCCGTAGTCGGCTATGCCCTTGACGACATATTCGAAGAGGTATCGGTTTCTCTCCTTCTCCAGCGGACCGAAGCGTATCGGATCGAGGAGCGCTATCGGCCTTGCACCCATGCAGAGTATGTCCCTCACTATTCCCCCGACTCCAGTGGCCGCTCCCCCGTAGGGCTCGACCGCGCTTGGATGGTTGTGGCTCTCGATTCCAACGACTACCCACGTTTCGTCGTCGAACTTCACTATCCCGGCGTCCTCACCGGGGCCCAAAATGACATGCTCGTTCTCGGTCGGCAGGAGCTTGAGCCACGGTCTGCTCGACTTGTAGGAAGCGTGCTCGCTCCACATAACTTCGAGCATCGCCCACTCAACTTCGTTCGGCTCCCTGCCGAGCCTTTCACGGATGAGCTTCTCCTCGTGCGGAAACACAGAATCACCTCCTCGCCCACTCAACCATGCTTTTGAACAGCCTCAGGCCGTCTTCACTGCCTAAAAAGCGATCACTCGCACGCTCCGGGTGGGGCATGGTTCCGAGGACGTTGCCCCCCTCGTTGGCTATCGCCGCTATGTTGAGAACCGAGCCGTTGGGATTGGCTTCTTCGCTCACGTTTCCTTTCTCGTCGCTGTACTGGAAAACTACTCTGACCTTCGACGGGTCGTCAATGTAGTAGTTGCCCTCCGCATGGGCTATCGGCATTCTTATGACCTCTCCCGGCTCGTAGAGGAAAGTGAACGGCGTCTCGACGTCGTTAACGCGAAGATGAACCCACTTGCAGAGGAAGCGCGGGATTCTGTTCGGCCTCAGTGCTCCCGGAAGGAGATCTGCCTCCGTCAGAACCTGGAAGCCGTTACATATCCCAAGGATGGGCCTTCCCTCTCGGGCGAACTCCTTGACCTCCTCCATTATCTCCTGACGAGCGGCTATCGCCCCAGCGCGGAGATAATCAGCGTAGCTGAAGCCACCTGGCAGAACAACCCCGTCAAAGTCCTTGAGGTTGGCTCTGTACCAGACGCGCTCGGCCTCGGCACCGGCCTTTCTTATTGCCCTCTCTGTCTCGAAGTCGCAGTTCGTTCCGGGGAATACGATCACGGCGAAGCGGACCATCTCAGCTCACCGGCTCTATGCTGTACTCGTAGTCGTGGATGAGCGGGTTAGCGAGGAGCTTTTTGCACATCCCCTCTACTTCCTTTTCCGGTTCTTCACTCTCCAGCTCGAACTCGAAGTACTTGGGAACGCGAAGATTATCCACGGCGTATCCGAGGTTTCTGAGGGCGTTTCCTATGACCCTTCCCTCGGGGTCGTTCAGTCCTTCCTTAAGACGAACGATGACGGTAACCTTCCATCTCATTCCAACCACCTCATGTGAGGACTTTCTCAAGCTCGTCGAGCTCGATTGCGCGCTTTATCTCAAGGGCAACCCTCCTTCCGGTGCTCATCGGCTTCCTCCAGAGGGCGTTGCCGTAGGGATGACCCATCGCCATGTGAATGTTGGTTCCGCC
The DNA here is from genome assembly GCF_002214565.1 of Thermococcus radiotolerans. Lineage (NCBI taxonomy): Archaea > Methanobacteriati > Methanobacteriota > Thermococci > Thermococcales > Thermococcaceae > Thermococcus > Thermococcus radiotolerans. Next base: position 1,799,081 of record NZ_CP015106.1, on the reverse strand, counting down.
GCCGGTTCTTGGAGCCACGTCGTAGATGTAGAAGTTCAGATCCTTGTCAACGGCCGTCTGGAGGGTGAAGGGCCCGATGATTCCAGGGGAATAATAGTCCTGGGTGGCCTTCACATAGCGCTCGGCCATGTCGAAGACCTTCTCAAGGAGAGACTCGCGGAGCGTTGAGGATGCATGACCTGTGACGGTGTATTCCGGCTCGAACTGGTGCCCCGGCAGGGTAAGCTGCTGGGAAGCAGGAAGGCGCACGTGACCGTCTAAGCTGGTCTCAAAGCGCCAGTCTATGCCCAAAAGCTCAATCTCCCCGTCGATCGGTGAATAGAAGAAGTCGAAGTTGAAGACCGGCCCGATGATGTAGCGCTCGATTCTGGCCCTGGTGAGGTCTTCCTCGGTGATTACGCCGAGCTTGATGAGCTTCTCAGCCTTCTCGCGGAACTCATTGTAGGAAGCAGCTGTGAAGAATCCCCTTTCGAGCCTCTTCTTCGCGTGCGGGAGCTTGACGATGACGAGGCCTATCTCGTCAATCTCCTCTGGCTTAACGGGCTCCGGATAGGGAAGCCCGGCCTTCTCAAGGAGCCAGTAGTAGCTCTTCTCCTCGCTTCTCTCCTCGCTTCTGAGGAGGTTTCTGCTGCCGAAGAGGGGAACTCTGAAGTCGTTCTCAACTCTATCAATGCCCGTGTAGACCACGAAGGAGCGGTTCGGCACGAAGATGACGTTTCTCTTGACCAGCTCCTCCTGGACATCAATGATCTGGGCAAACTTCTCAAGGACAATAACCTTGTCGATGAAGCCCTTGCTCAGACCGTCCCTCGTCTTCCGAAGCTTGAAGTACTCGGCGTAGGTTCTGTGCCTGCCCCTTTGGGCAACAACGAGAACCGGAAGACCTTCCTCCTTTGCACCGTCGGCTATGTCCAGCGCGGAGTGGCTTCCAATAACTCCGACAGTGATTTTCTCCGGATCGTAGCTTTCAAGAACGCTCAAAATCTCCTCACGGCTTATCATCTCAACCACCTCAGCATGAATTCGGCTCGAACTCCTTTCCAAACTCCCGCATCAGGCCAATCCTCTTCTCAACGCTCTCCTTCGTGCCGACGTCCCTGCGATAGAACAGCTCACCTTTCACGTGACCGATGGCATTCTGGGCTATCTTCTCCGCCTCTTCGAGCGTATCGGCGACTCCAACGACTGCTATGGCGCGGGAGCCGAGGAGCGTGAAGTTTTCATCAATGGAGGCGTAGTAGAGCTTCGCCCCGGTTTTGGTGATGGCCTTCTCGTCCACCTGAACTTTAACTCCCTTAATCGGGTTCAGGGGATAGCCCCTTGGAGCGAGGTACTTGACAACGGTGGCTTTGTTCTCAAACCTCGCCCTTCCAAGGTTACCGTCAACGATTCCCTCAGCTATCTCAAGCAGACTCGTCTTAAGGAGAGGGAGAACGTTCATTGCCTCCGGGTCGCCGAAGCGGGCGTTGTACTCGATTATGACAGGACCGTCTTTGGAGAGCATGAACTGGCCGTACAGGATTCCCTTGTAGGGCGTTCCATTCTTCCTCATGGCTTCAACGGTCGCTTTCAGTGTTTCAAGGGCCTTTTCGTAGTCCTCCCTCGGAACGAAGGGGAGAACGTGGCTCGAACATGAGTAGCTCCCCATGCCGCCGGTGATGGGGCCTTCATCACTCTCGTAAGCGTGAGGATAGTCCTGGGCGAGGGGCATCGGAAGGACACGCTTTCCGTCAGTGAAGACCTGGAAGGTGAACTCGACGCCGTCGGTTCTTTCCTCAATTAGAACCTTCCCGTCCTTCTGGATGAGCTCCTCGGCGTAAGCCTTGGCCTCTTCGTTATCCTGCAGCTGATAGCCGACCACCTTAACGCCCTTCCCACCGGTGAGACCGAGGGGCTTCACAACGACCGGCCTTCCGAAGTCGTCTATCCACGAGCGCATCTCAGAAACGTCCTCAAAGACGCGGAAGAGCTTCCTGCCTGGAATCTCATACTCCTCCATGAGGGAGCGGGCGAAGGCCTTGTTGGTCTCTAGCTGGGCCGCCTCCTTAGTCGGTCCAACCGCAGGGATGCCCTCACTCTCGAAGGAATCAACGATGCCTTTCTCGAGGGGGGTCTCAGGGCCGATAAAGGCAAGCTCTATCCCCCACATCTTGGCGAATTCAATAACTTTCTTGATATCCGTCTCCCCAGCCAGACCGTAGCCTTTCGCGAGCCTCGCCAGCCCAGGATTTCTGTGCTTCGAAACGACGTACAGCTCGGCGCCGCTTCTCACGAGCGCCTCACCGATGGCGTTCTCCCTACCGCCGCCTCCAACGAGCAGAACCTTCATGAGCTTCACCATTTACTTGTCAAAAACTTCAGCTTTTAAGCTTTGTTTTTACATTAAAATGGCAAAATTTATAAAGACCGAAGTAAACTCCCTCCGGTGAAGTCCATGAAGGTGCTCGTGGTGATGGGAAGCAAGAGCGACTCCCAGATAGCGGAGAAGGTTACTGCTGTTCTCGACGAGTTCGGCGTTGAGTACGACGTTGAAGTCGCCTCGGCTCACAGAAACCCAAAAAAGGTTGAGGAACTGGCCAAAAAGGATTACGAGGTGTTCATAGCGATAGCAGGGTTAAGTGCGGCCCTTCCAGGGGTTATCGCGGCCCACACGGTTAGGCCAGTTATAGGAGTTCCCGTTTCGGCGAAGCTCAACGGCCTCGACGCCCTCCTTAGCATAGCCCAAATGCCCCCTGGAGTCCCAGTTGCAGCCGTGGGAATAGACAACGGGAAGAACGCGGCATTACTGGCGATTGAAATCCTCGCGGTAAAGAACGAGGAGCTGAGGGAAAAGCTCGAAGAGTACAGGGAAAAGATGCGGGCATGAGCCCGCATCGAGACAATCTCTTATTCGACCCTCACTTTATTTTAGAAACGTCTGATTTAAGCACACATTTTGGAACATTTTAGCCTTTTTAAGCCTTTCCTTCTTTCGTCGAACTGTAACAAGATGTTAATCAAATTATGTGTTTCCTCCTCTCGTAATCCTGGGAGTGCCACTCTGAACCCTTGGTCCTAAGCTCGACCATGTGTGCCACCATCTCGGCACGCCTCTTTGCCTCTCCAACCTCCTTATCCCAAGCAAGCGCAACACCCAGTCTTCTACCTGGGTACGCCTCCGGCTTTCCAAAGAGGCGAATCGTCGAGTTGGGGACGCTCATGGCCTTAGCCAGGCCGCGGAACCGTGGGGAGTAGCCGGAAACGTTGGCCTTGATGACGTGGGTGGCAGCTGGCGTTAGGATTGGGAACAGGCGGTAGTCTTCAACCCACTCGCCGGGAATCGGAAGGCCGAGAACCGCCCTGAGGTGCAGTCCGAACTCGGAGAAACCCGTCGGGTGGGAAGCTAAAGTCACCATGCCCGTGTCATGGGGCCTTGGCGAGACCTCGTTGGCCCAGACCCTGTCGCCCTTCACGAACATCTCGACGCCAAACAGTCCAAGACCGCCGAGGACGTCGGTGATGCGCTTTGCTATGCGGTAAACCTCGCGTTCGGCCTTTTCGCTTATCTCTGCCGGCTGCCAGCTCGCGTGATAGTCGCCGTCAATCTGGTAGTGGCCGACCGGTCTCGGGAAGGTCGTGACTACCTCACCGTTCTCGTCGTAGTGTCTGACCGCCAACTCGGTAATCTCGACATCGAAGTCTATGTGCTCCTCGACGATTATCTTGTCCGCGCTACCGCGAGCCTTCTTCTTGGCCACTTCCCAGGCCTTCGAAACATCTTCCGGGCCTTTCACGAAGTAGGAGCCCTTTCCTGAGGAACTCATTATCGCCTTCGTGTGGCAGGGATAACCTATCCTCTCACAGGCCTCGTAGAGTTCGTCGAGAGTGGTCGCGTAGGCGTAGCGGGAAGTTGGAACCTTGGCTTCCTTCGCGAGGGTTTCCCTCGTCCTTTCGCGATGCATGGCAATCCACGTGGCCTTGGCATTCGGAACGACGAAGTAGCCGTCCTTCTCCAGCTCAAATAGAGCATCCAGATTTATGGCCTCGATCTCCGGGATTATCGCGTCGGGCTTTTCCCTCTCGACGACCGAGAAGAGGAAGTCCGCTTTGCGCATGTCTCCGACGTAGGAGCGGTGGGCGATCTGCATCGCCGGAGCGTCGGCGTAGCGATCAACGGCGATAACTTCCACGCCGAGTCTCTGAGCCTCAATCGCTATCTCCTTTCCCAGCTCGCCGCTTCCGAGGAGGACTATCTTCTGGGCAGAATCCGTTGTGGCCGTTCCGAGCTCATCACGGGGCTTGATCATGAACATCACCTCAGGTTTTGACGTTAAAATGTTAAAAATTCATAATATTTAAGCCTTTTTAAGCAGAAAAATGACAAACCTTTTAAGCCCTCGATAGAACTCCCCCCGGTGATGCTCATGCTGACCTACGCGCAGGCTGGAGTTGACGACGAGAAAACCGCAAGGGCCCTCAGGGGAATCATAGGGCTCGCGAAGGAAACATTCCAGTTCAGGAGGGGAAAACTTGGAGAGCCGAGTGAGATAGGCCACTACGCGGCGCTTATGGATTTTGGCGAATTCTACCTCGCCATGACGACTGACGGAGTCGGGACGAAGGTTCTGGTAGCGGAAGCCGTCGGCAAGTTCGACACGATAGGGATTGATATGATAGCGATGAACGTGAACGACCTGCTCTGCGTTGGGGCCGAACCGGTGGCGCTCGTTGACTACCTCGCCGTGAAGGGGCCGGACGAGAGGGTGTTCGATGAGATAGCCAAGGGACTCTACGAGGGGGCAGAGGAAGCGGGAATAGCGATAGTCGGGGGAGAAACCGCAGTGATGCCCGACCTGATAAACGGCTTCGATTTGGCAGGAACTGCCATAGGTACCGTCCAGAAAGGAAAGGTAATAACCGGCGAGAAGATAAAGCCCGATGATGCCGTTATAGGGATTTCGAGCTCGGGGATACACTCCAACGGTCTGACACTGGCAAGAAAGCTCCTCATCCCGAAGTATGGCCTCGAGTACGAATACGAGGGAAGAAAGCTCTGGGAGTGGCTTTTGGAGCCGACGAGGATTTATGTGAAGGCAGTTCTTGAGCTGATCGAGAGCGTCGAGGTTCACGGGCTGGCACACATAACCGGTGGGGGCCTGACCAACCTGAAGCGCCTCACGAATTACGGCTTCTCCATTGAGATGCCCCCCATCGAGGGAATATTCAAGCTCATCCACGAAAACGGCGTCCCCCTGGAGGAGATGTTCAGGGTTTTCAACATGGGTGTTGGCATGGTTGCTATAGTGCCGGGGGAGGAGAAGGAGAACGCACTTGATGTCCTCGACAGGCACTCTGAGGCCTTTGAGCTTGGAACCGTCACGGAAAAAGAAGGGATAGTCGTGAAGAACTACGGGGTAAGACTTTAAGCCCCTTCCCAAACTTTTCTTGGTGATCCCATGGAGCTCACGGTAAAGAAGAAGGCATTCCTTGAGAACCTGCCGGAGCTGGTGGAAAGGGCTGTAAGCGAGTACGGAATCCGGCTGAGGAGAATAGTAATAGAAGAAGACGAAAAGGGCTGCTACACAGTTCTCGTAACCTACGAGTCCAGCTTCAAGCCTCCCCAGTGAGACGGTGGTAGAGCTCCTCGTAGGCGTTTATCAGGTCGCCCTTGTCGAAGCGAAAGACGTCCTTGTCAAGGCTCTTCTTCGTCTTAGCGTCCCAGAAGCGGCAGGTGTCTGGGCTTATCTCGTCACCGAGGATAATCTCGCCTCTCTCGTTCTTTCCAAACTCCAGCTTGAAGTCGACTAGGATTATCCCGCGCTCGGCAAAGTACTCCTTGAGAATCTCGTTTACTTTAAGGGCTATGCGCTCCATCTCCTTTATCTCGCCCTCGCTTATCCCGAGAACCTTTGCGTGGTGGTGGTTTATCATAGGATCACCGAGGCTGTCGTCTTTATAATAGAGCTCGACTATTGGCTCCGGCAGTTCCCTTCCTTCCTCAATGGGAAGGCGCTTCTTCAGGCTACCGGCAACGACATTCCTTACAACGACCTCAAGCGGATACATCTTGAGCCTCTCAACGATGAGCCTGTTGTCTCCGGCGACGCCGATGAAGTGCGTCTTAACACATTTCTCCTCGAGAACCTTGAAGAGAACCGCGCTAATCTGGGCATTGAGCCAGCCTTTGCCCTTAAACTGGGCCTTCTTCTTGCCATCAAAGGCCGTTGCATCGTCCTTAAACTCCATGATGACCTTTCCATCGTCAAGCGGGATAACTTTCTTGGCCTTGCCTTCGTAAACCTGCATGGACTTCACCATTTTTGTGTAAAATCTTACCATATTTAAGGCTTATTTTGGCATAAAAATGGTAATCAATGGGCAAAGCTTTTAAACATAAAAAGGATAAAGTACGGCGTCGAATCCATAATTATTAACATGCTTACGTCAATAAGTCGGCGGGATTCATTATGAGGGAGAAGTGCGGTGTCTTTGCAGCGGTTACCGAGAACGCGCCCAGAAAAGCCTACTACGCGCTGATAGCACTGCAGCACAGGGGGCAGGAGAGCGCGGGAATAAGCGTCTGGAAGCACAGGATAAAAACGGTAGCTGGCCGGGGGCTCGTTTCGGAGGTCTTCAAGAACGGTGAGATAGCAAAGCTGAAATCCAACGTCGCCATAGCCCATGTCCGGTACTCGACCTCCGGCTCCCTCACCGAGATCCAGCCGCTGGAGACGGGCTGCTGCGGAAAGAGAATAGCCGTCGCCCATAATGGAACCCTCACGAATTTCCTTCCCCTCCGGAGGCATTACGAACGGCTGGGAGTTAAGTTCGGGCACTCTGTTGATTCCGAGCTGTTAGGAATCTCTTTTCTCTGGCACCTCCGCGAGACCGGGGACGAGTTCGAGGCTATGAGGGAAGTTTTCAGGGAGGTGAAGGGAGCATATTCCGTGGCTTTTCTCTTCGACGGGAAGATACTCGTGGCGAGGGACCCTGTCGGCTTCAGGCCACTCAGCTACGGGACTGGAGACGGTCACTATTTCGCCTCGGAGGATTCTGCGTTGAGGCTCTACGTTGAGGAGGTAAGGGACGTCAGGCCGGGGGAGGTCTTTCTGCTCTCGGAGGATGGGATAGAGAGCCGGATAATAGAAACGGGGAAGCACCACGGCTGCGTTTTTGAGTACATCTACTTCGCCCGTCCGGACAGCACGATAGACGGTGTAAACGTCTATACTGCGAGGGTCAGGATGGGGCAGGAGCTGGCTAAAGAGAGTCCGGCCGACGGAGACGTCGTCATAGCCGTGCCGGACTCTGGAAGGGCTGCGGCGCTTGGATTCTCCAGGATCAGCGGGATTCCCTACTCGGAGGGTCTCATAAAGAACCGCTACATAGGAAGGACCTTCATAACCCCAGGCCAGTTCTACCGCGAGCTGAAGGTCAAGCTCAAGCTCTCGCCGGTGAGGGAGGTAATAGATGGGAAGAGCGTCGTGCTGGTTGACGATTCAATCGTCAGGGGGACGACTATGAAGCGCATCGTCGCCATGCTCAGAAAAGCCGGCGCGAGGGAGGTTCACGTTAGGATAGCCTCCCCACCGATAAGGTACCCGTGCTACATGGGGGTGGACATTCCGACGAGGCACGAACTCATAGCGGCGTTTGGAAGCGTTGAGAAGGTGAGGGAATCCATAGGGGCCGACAGCCTGGCTTACCTCAGCGTTGAGGGGCTGAAAAAGGCCGTTGGGAGGAGAGACCTCTGTCTGGCATGCCTCACCGGTGAGTATCCGGAGTGGGCTTTCCGCTTCTGAGCTTTCTCAGTCTCGCCGCGGAGAACTTGAGCTCCGGTGTTCCCGCTTTGTTTAGAGCTGGGCTCGTTATTTTGTTCGCCTTGAAGTGGAAGGGAACCGCAACTACGCCCGATGGAACACCGCCGAGCCTGGCCCTCATTCTAATCTTTCCGCGCCTCGTCTCAATCTCTACCCAGTCGCCGTCGTGGATTCCAAGCCTCTCCGCGTCGTTCCTGTTTACCAGCACCCTGGGCTCTCCCATCAGCCTGACGAGCGAGGGACTCCTGAGAGTCATTTCACCGGTGTTGTAGTGGCTTATCAGTCTGATTGTGGTGAGGATGAAGGGGTACTCGTAGTCCGGCCTCTCCCACGGTTGCACCTGCTCCACCGCGATGAACCTGGCCTTTCCGTCGGGGGTTGCGAACTCCCAGGTGTGGAGCCTCTTCTTCGGAAGGAATACCCCATCGCCCGCCTTCAGCTCGTCAACGCTCCTTTCCTCCAGCGAAGGGAAGAGGCGGAAATACTCGGCGGTGATCTCTTCAACGCTGGAGTAGTTGAATCCCGGCAAACCGAGGGCCCTGCCGAGCATGGTCAGTATCTCCCAGTCGGGCTTCGAATCACCCATCGGCTCGCAGACCTTGTGGCTCCACTGAATCCTCCTCTCGCTGTTCATGTACGAGCCTTCCTTCTCGCAGAAGGCCGAAGCCGGCAGAACGTAGTGGGCGTAGCGGGCAGTTCTCGTCATGAAGATATCCTGAACGACGAGGAGGTCGAGCTTTCTGAGGGCATTCCTCACCCGGACGAAGTCCGCCTCGCTGACGGCAGGGTTTTCCCCGACTATGTAGAGCGCTTTAATATCGTTGCTCTCTATCGCCTCCCAGAGCTCTGTGAGGTAAAGCCCGCGCTCCGTTGGGAGGTCTTCCACGCCCCATATCTTTGCCACACGCTTCCTGAACCTCTCATCGGTCAAGGGGACGTAGCCCGGCAGAAACTCACTCAGCGCTCCCATGTATGCCGCTCCCTGAACGTTGTTCTGACCGCGCATCGGGTAGAGGCCGCCCTTTTCGCCGATGTAGCCGAGGAGCAGGGCGAGGTCTATAACGGCCATAATGTTCTCAACGCCTGAAACGTGCTGTGTCAAACCCATACCCCACATTATCGCGCCGCTTCCGGCGAGGGCAAAGGTCCTCGCAACTTCTCTGATCGTCTCAGCCGGAATTCCGGTTACCTTTTCCGCGTACTCCGGCGTGTACTTCCTCACAGCCATCCTTATCTCGGAGAAGCCAACGGTTCTGGTCTTTATGAACTCCTCATCGTAGAGCTCCTCCCGGATTATGATGTTCATCAGAGTATTCGCGAGGGCTATGTCCGTCCCCGGGCGGATGACGAGACTGTAGTCCGCGAAGGCCATCGTCCTGGTTTCCCTGACGTCAACGACGATCACCCTCGCCCCCCTTTTCTTGGCCCTCAGGATGTAGTCCATGACAACGGGGTGGGTCTCGGCGGGATTGTAACCCCAGATGAATATAACTCCGAATCTCTCCAGGTCTTCGTAGGGGTTGGTCTGTGCTCCCGCCCCAACGGTCATCTTGAGGGCGTGAACGCTCGCCTCGTGGCAGAGCCTTGCGCAGTTGTCTATGTTGTTGGTGCCGAAAAGCCGCGCGATCTTCTGAAGGAGGTAGTTCTCCTCGTTGCTGACCTTGGATGAAGCTATGAAGGCGACGGCATCCGCCCCGTACAGCTCGCGGATTTCAAGGAGTTTACCCGCTATCTCCTCGATGGCCCCTCCCCAGCTTATCGGCCTTATCCTAGAACCCTCACGCTTCAGGGGGCGCTTGAGCCTGTCCCCGGAAAGAACGAACTCAGTCGCGTGGAGACCCTTGGGGCAGAGCTTGCCCCTGTTAGGCTCGCCTCGGTGGGGTTTAACCCTCATCGTCCTGGGATCAACGAGAAGCCTGCAACCAAAGCCGCAGTAGGGGCACACGACCGTCTTGGGTTCGTCCACGTTACCACCTGTGAGCATCTAAGCGGCAAAAATAAAAAGCTTTCTGGAAGAAATTTGATGAAAAAGTGTTCAAACCAAAGACCTATGTTGGAGATAATCGCGAAGGTTAACATCTTTTGGAGGGACAGAAAACGGGGAACGCCAAGAGGGTCCAAGGGAATTGGAAAAAGTGAAAGTCTTCCGTTCAGAGCTTTCCAATTATCTCAAGGCTGACATCGAAGTTCTTGACGGAGTGCGTGATGTAGCCGAGGCTTATGACGTCGATGTCGAGCGCCGCGTACTCCTCGATGTTTTCAGGGGTTATCCCACCGGAGACCTCGATTTTCACCCTATCGCGAAGACCCTCGCGCTTTAGAGCCTCCACCGTCTCAGCTATCTCGGCCGGACTCATGTTGTCGAGCATCACCACGTCCGCCCCGGCTTTTGCTGCTTTTAGTGCATCCTCAAGGCTCTCGACCTCAACCTCGACGACCTTGTAAACGCTGAAAGCCTTAGCGCGCCTTATGGCCTCCTCCAGCGGGACTAAAGCGAGGTGATTGTCCTTTATGAGTATCGCGTCGCTGAGGGAAAAACGATGGGGCTCGCCGCCGCCGATGAGTATCGCCCTCTTGTCTATCGGCTTGAGGAGGGTCTTTCTTGTCCCTGCAACACGAACCTTCGGGTTTACGGCCTTAACTTTCTCGACCAGCTTCCTGACCTCGGTCGCTATGCCACTCATCCTGCCCATAATGTTCAAAGCCGTCCTCTCGACGAGGAGTATCGAGCGGGCGTCGCCCTCAAGCTCGAGGATGGTGTCTCCCTTCTTCACTTCCTCTCCATCACGCTTCCTGACCCCAACTTCAACCCAGAAGTGCTCGAACAGAGCTTTGGCTTCCTCAACGCCCGCTATTATTCCTTCCTGCTTCGCAATTATCACTGCCTTGGCCCTGATTCCTTCAGGAATCACAGCCTCACTCGTGACGTCGCCGAAGGGAGTGTCCTCCTCAAGGAACTTGAGCAGATATGAAAGAGAGATCATAAGTTTCCCTCCATACTTAACAAAAACTACGAAATCTTTCCCTCTGAACTTAACTCATCTCCAGCATCCTTTCGATGGCCTTCCTGGCCTTCTCCGCTATCTCCTCAGGCACTTCAACCTGGTACTTCATGTCCCTGAGCGACTCGTAGACGTGGTTTAGAGTTATAGCCTTCATGCCGACACAGACGGCGTCTTCCCTGGCGGGGTGGAACTTGATGTGGGGATAGAGCTTCTTAAGCCTGTAAACCATCTCGTGCTCGGTGAAGACGACCCACTCGTCGTGCTCGGGGGCACGCTTTATCATTCCGCCCGTGGAGACTATTATGTCAGCTTTTTCCTGCACTTCCGGCTCGCACTCCGGGTGAACCATCAGCTTGGCGTTGGGGTAGAGCTTCCTCGCGCGCTCGACGTCTTCAAGGGTGAACTTCCTGTGGACATAGCAGTGTCCGTACTCGGGGACGGGGATGACCTTCTTTCCGGTGACCTTGGCGACGTGGTGAGCCAGGTTCTTGTCCGGTCCAAAGAGTATGACGTCGGAATCGAGCTTCTCAACTATTCTGACCGCGTTGGCTGAAGTTACCGTTACGTCGGCGTAGGCCTTCGTCTCGGCGGTGGTGTTCACGTAGAGAACCACTGGAGCGTCCGGGTACCGCTCCTTGGCCCTAAGGATGTGCTCGACCTTCAGCATGTTGGCCATGGCGCAGGTGGCCCTTTTGCTCGGGAGCAGGACGGTCTTTTTGGGATTGAGGATCTTCGCGGTCTCGGCCATGAAGTCTACTCCCGCGAAGACTATGACGTCGGCATCAACGTCCACAGCTTTCCTCGCGAGCTCAAGGCTGTCACCAAGGAAGTCGGCTATATTCTGGATTTCAGGTGGCTGGTAGTTGTGGGCCATTATTATAGCGTTGCGCTCTTCCTTCAGGCGTTCAATCTCAGCTATGAGCGTCTCCTTCTCCATAATCTCACCTCGCTTGGATGGTGGTAGAGGAGGAAGATTAAAAGGTTGTTGGCCACCTGTGGTTAGAGCCTGCACCTTCCGTCGAAGAAGCTCGATCTCTCGAAGGATTTGCTCATAGCTGGAAAGTCCTCACGGTAGTGAGCGCCCCGGCTTTCTTCTCTCGCGAGAGCACACTCAAGGACTCCTCTCGCGAGCAGCTTTAACCTCGGGTCCGCCTCAACCGAATCGAGCCTTTTCAGGCCGTCCATCAGGGAGGAACCGCTCCTCACGATGCCTGCATGGTTCCACAGTATCTCCCGGAGGGTGTCAACGTCTCCCAGTGAATCGAAGCGATACGGAATCTCCCGAATCTCACCGAGCCTTGGCCCCTCCCTCGCTATGGTTCTTGCAACTTCAAGGCCGGAAACGAGGCACTCAAGGAGGGAGTTGCTCGCCAATCTGTTCGCTCCGTGGAAACCGTTGCTCATCGCTTCACCTACAGCGTAGAGGTTCTTGATTGCCGTCCTGTACCAGAGGTCGACCGCTATCCCGCCGATGGTGTAGTGGGCTATCGGGGAGACCGGGATTAAGTCTTTAGCCGGATCGATGCCGTCCTTCCTCAGGAAAGCGTATATCTGCGGGAAGATTTTCTTGAAATCCTCTATGTCAGTCGCGTCAAGGAAAACTCTCCTGCCGGCTTTCATCTGGTTGTATATCGCCCTAGCGACGATGTCCCTCGTGGAAAGCTCGTTAACGAAGCGTTCCCCATTTTCCGTCACCAGCTTTGCTCCCGCTCCCCTAACGGCCTCGCTGACGAGGAAAACGCCGTTCTTACCGATGTAACCGGTGGGGTGAAACTGGACGAACTCCAGATCCCTCGCGGGGGAGCCTTTCATTATGGAATCGCCTATTAGGACCCCAAGGTTGAGGGGCGAACCGGCGGTGTACTTGAAGAGTGAGGCAAAGCCGCCGGTGGCTATAATAGTGGCATCGAACGTAAGAAGCTCTCCGTCGAGAAAGATCCCGTAGGCCCTGCCCTCTCTCACAGCCAGCTCCTCGGCAATGCCCTCGACGAAGTGAACGCCCGCCTCCTTGGCGGCTATATATAAAACTTTCATGAGGTGCTTTCCGGTCTCGTTCCTCACGGTGAAGACGCGGTGGAAGGAGTGCCCTCCCTCGGTCTCGTTGGTCTCGAACTCCAGCCCTATTGAGAGAAGGAAAGCGTAGGCCTCGCTTGCCTTTGAGATTACGCTCCATACGGTCTCCTCATCGTTGAGATACTTGCCTGCCTTGATCGTGTCGAGAACATGAGCCTTGGGGGAATCACCGTCGAGGATTGGAAAGGCTACTCCTGCCTGGGCAAGGTAGGAGTTGCTCTCCTTTATTCCCCTACCGATGACCGTCACGTCGAAGCCCCGTCTCGCCAGGGCCACCGCGGCGGTCAGGCCCGCGGCACCGCTTCCAACGATTCCAACGCTGGTCATAGCTCTCCCCAGGCTGGACTGGGAGAAACGCCTTATAAGGTTTTCAAAAAGAGGGAAGGGAAATCACTTTCCGACCGGATAGTTCGGCGCCTCGTTGGTGATGAATATGTCGTGCGGGTGGCTTTCCTTGACGCCAGCCTGCGTTATGATCACGAACTCGCCCTTCTCCTTGAGTTCGGCTATGCTTGAAGCCCCTACGTAGCCCATTCCCGAGCGGAGACCTCCAACGAGCTGATATAGGACGTCACTCACGCTTCCCTTGTAGGGGACGACTCCCTCAACCCCCTCCGGAACGAACTTCTTGGTCTTCATATGGCCCTTCTGGTAGTAGCGCTCCGCTCCTCCTTTCATCATGGCACCGAGGGAGCCCATGCCACGGTACTGTTTATAGCGCCGTCCGTTGATGACGACCTCCTTGCCCGGGGCCTCCTTCGTTCCGGCCAGGAGAGAGCCGAGCATGACAGCGTCAGCTCCCGCCGCTATCGCCTTGACTATGTCGCCGGAGTAACGGATTCCACCGTCGGCTATGACGTGGAGCCCGTACTCCTGGGCTCTGTCTGCCACGAGCGCTATGGCGGTGACCTGCGGGACGCCTACGCCGGCGACGACCCTCGTTGTACATATACTTCCTGGCCCTATTCCGACCTTCAGGGCATCGGCGAAGGTGAGGTCGTCAACCGCTTTGGGGTTGGCGATGTTTCCAACGATTAAATCGGCATCGACGGCTTTCCTGATCTCCTTCATGGCCCTTATGGCCTTGAGGTTGTGGGCGTGGGCTGTGTCAACGACGATTACATCAACACCTGCCCTGTCGAGGGCCTTGGCGCGCTCGATGTCGAAGGGACCAACGGCGGCCGCAACTATCAGGTCTCCGTTCTCGTCCCGAACGGCGTTCCTGTACTTCTTCCTCATCATGAGGTCGCTCATCGTGATTATTCCCACGAGGCGGCCGTTCCCATCGACCACCGGGAGGCGGGCTATCCGGTTGGCAACCATCGTCTCGAGGGCCTCCTCGACCGAGACGTCCTCTCCGACGGTTATGACCTCGCCGGTCATGACCTCCCTGACGAGGCTGCCCTCTTTGGCCGCTATGTCCTTCTTGGTAACGATGCCGACTATTCTACCGTCCTCACCAACGACCGGAAGGCCGTCGATGTCGTTTCTCTCCATGAGGAAGAGCGCGTAGTCAAGGGTTTCATCGGGGCCTATGGTGATGACGTCCTCGACTATGAGGCGCTCGGCGCGCTTGACTTTCCTCACCATCTCGGCCTGTGCCTCAATGCTCATGTTCCTGTGGATGACGCCGATGCCGCCTTCCCTGGCCATTGCAACAGCCATCTCCCACTCGGTGACGGTGTCCATGGCAGCGCTCAGAATCGGTATGTTGAGCTTCACGTTCGGCGTTATCCTGGTTGAGACGTCAACGTCCTTGGGCTCGACTTCGGTCGCCTGTGGTATCAGAAGAACGTCGTCAAAGGTGTATCCCTTAATCGCATTAACAAGTTTGTGTTCAAATTTCCCCATTTTTCTCGCGCCTCCGCGTCCTTTTTAACATGAACCTGGCAGGGGTTTTTAAGGGTTTCCGCTCCAGACGGCATAACTCGGCTACTGCGTTAACAATATGACATTGAATGAAGAATAAGTTGGATATTCGTCCAGAGGTTAGCCTTAATTTTTGCCTTTCTTGACAGATGGCCAAAGGTTCCGCCAAAAAGCACAAATACTCCCGAACACTCCTAGAATCGGTGATTACCATGAGGGGGGAGTACCAAACCCATCTCTAGGGCTAAGGTTAGGAGCTTTGGTTTTGAGGAGCTGTTGGGTGAAATCCTGAAGGAAGGTCTCTTCTGGGCGGCTCTCGGTCGGCCGTCGGAGGTCATGCCGTTTCTGAGGGGCAAGCTCTTGAGCAACGGCATCGGTGTGGAGGGTGGACGCAGGGAATACTTGGAGTACTTGCTTGACGACCTGGAAAGGTTCTACAAGAGGGTCTCGTGGAGCGACGAGATTGACGAGCGGCACTGGAAGGCGTTGAGGTCCTTCCACAGGGACATAGTCTCGGTGATTTCTTCCGAGAGGGCTTAGCTTTTTAACCCCTCTTCCCTACTCCTTCTGGGATGATGAGGGAAGTTTCGTCCGATCGGTGAGGAAACTCGCATGGGCTGACCACCCTCAACCTTTTAAACGGCTCTTCTCTTCGCTCATCGGGAGGAAAAATGGACGAAAAACTGGAGAAGTTCATCTCTCGCCTCAAGGTACTCGTTGAGATTGAGCGTAAGGCCGAGATAGAGGCGATGCGCGCCGAGATGAAGCGTCTTTCCGGTCGCGAGAGGGAGAAGGTCGGGAGGGCCGTTCTGGGACTCAACGGGAAGGTCGTCGGGGAGGAGCTGGGCTACTTTTTGGTGAAATACGGCCGCGATAGAGAGATAAAGACCGAGATAAGCGTTGGCGATCTGGTGGTTGTCAGCAGGAGAGACCCGCTGAAGAGCGACCTGGTTGGAACGGTCGTCGAGAAGGGAAAGCGGTTCATAACGGTCGCCCTTGAAACCGTTCCGGAGTGGGCATTAAAGGGTGCTCGCATCGACCTCTACGCCAACGACATAACCTTCAAGCGCTGGCTTGAGAACCTTGAGGCCCTTCGTGAGAGCGGGAGGAAGGCTCTGGAGCTCTACCTCGGTCTGAGGGAGCCGGAAGAAAGTGAGGCCCTTGAGTTCACGCCCTTTGATAGGAGTCTGAACGGGAGCCAGAGGAAGGCGGTTGCCAAAGCCCTTGGAAGCCCTGACTTCTTCCTTATCCACGGTCCGTTTGGAACAGGCAAGACGAGAACTCTGGCCGAGCTGACAAGGCAGGAGGTGGAGAGGGGCAACAGGGTTCTGGCAACGGCGGAGAGCAACGTTGCCGTGGACAACCTCGTGGAGAGACTCGTTGACTCCGGTTTGAAGGTCGTCCGCGTTGGCCACCCGAGCAGGGTCTCAAAGAGCCTCCACGAGACGACTCTAGCTTACCTCATAACTCAGCATGAGCTCTACGGTGAGCTGAGAGATCTGAGGGTTATTGGCCAGAATTTAGCGGAAAAGCGCGACACGTTCACTAAGCCCTCGCCGAAGTACAGGCGCGGGCTGAGCGACAAGGAGATCCTCAGGCTGGCCTCAAAGGGCATCGGGACGAGGGGCGTTCCGGCAAGGCTGATCAGGGAGATGGCGGAGTGGATAAAAATCAACCGGCAGGTTCAGAAGACCTTCGACGATGCCAGAAAGCTTGAGGAGAGAATCGCGAGGGAAATCATCCGAGAGGCGGACGTTGTCTTGACGACGAACTCCTCGGCTGGACTGGATGTCGTTGACTACGGCTCATACGATGTCGCGGTAATAGACGAGGCCACCCAGGCAACCATCCCAAGCGTCCTCATACCCATCAACCGCGCGAGGCGGTTCGTTTTGGCCGGAGACCACAAGCAGCTGCCCCCGACGATACTCAGCGAGAAGGCGAAGGAGTTAGGCAATACGCTCTTCGAGGGCCTGATTGAGCGCTATCCCAGGAAGAGCGAGATGCTCACAGTCCAGTACAGAATGAACGAACGCCTGATGGAGTTCCCGAGCAGGGAGTTCTACGGCGGTAGAATAGAAGCGGATGAGAGCATTAGGGCGATAACCCTCGCAGACCTCGGGGTTAAAAGCCCCACGCGCAATGGTTCATGGGACGAAGTCCTCAGGCCAGATAACGTCCTGGTCTTCGTGGACACCTCTGGGAGGGAAGACCGCTTCGAGAGGCAGCGCTATGGGAGCGAGAGCAGGGAGAACCCGCTCGAGGCGAGGCTGGTTAAGGAAACAGTTGAGAGGCTGTTAAAGCTCGGGGTTAAGCCCGAGTGGATTGGAGTGATTACCCCCTACGACGACCAGCGCGACCTGATACGCTCGCTCCTGCCGGAGGAAGTCGAGGTGAAGACTGTGGATGGATACCAGGGGAGGGAAAAGGAGGTAATCCTCCTGTCCTTCGTCCGCTCCAACGGGAAGGGCGAGCTGGGATTCCTGAAGGATTTGAGGCGCTTGAACGTCTCGCTGACGAGGGCTAAGAGGAAGCTGATTTTGATAGGCGATTCCTCGACTTTGAGTGCCCATCCAACTTATAAACGGCTGGTGGAGTTTGTGGGTGAGAGGGAGACTGTGGTCGATGCCAGAAAACTGGGGGTGTGATGGATGTTCCTCTACACCAAGAACTTCGATGAGCAGAAGGCGAGGGCGATGGAAGGCCTCAGGCGGGCCTTAGCCGAGGGCAAGGTGGATGATGACATAATCCCACTGCTCGATAAAATAAACTCCCTTGAGAACTACTTCACCACCTCCTCGTGCTCGGGCAGGATTTCGGTCATGGAGATGCCCCACTTCGGAGACAAGGTGAACTCGGTCTGGCTCGGCAAGTGGCACAGAACCGTCAAAGTCGAGGAAGTCCTTGAGGCTATCGGGAGACACGAAAAGGGCCAGCTCTGGTTCCTGATCAGGAGCCCGATTCTTCACGTCGGGGCGAGAACCATGGAGGACGCTGTAAAACTGCTCAACCTCGCCATCGGCCTGGGCTTCAAGTACTCGAACATCAAGAGCGTGAGCCACAAGAAGCTCCTCGTTGAGATACGCTCCACCGAGAGGATGGACGTTCCGCTCGGTACCGATGGGGAGCTCTGGGTCGATGAGGCCTACATCGAGAGAATAGTTGGAATTGCCAACTCCCAGGTAAGGCGCTTCAAGGGGAAGCTCAAGAGGCTGGGGGAAGAGGTTGAAAAGATAGAGAACGCCCACCAGTCACCTTAAACATCGAGCGGGAGCTTTACGTAATCGAGGACGCTTCCACGGCTCTTCTTTATCTCCACGTGCTCCACGAGCTCCCTGAACTGACCTCCAGCGAGGCCGTCGCCGATTATGGCGCTTCCCTGGGCGGCCTCTTTGGCCCTGCCCTCAAGGCCCCTCTGCCTGACGATCGAAATCTCAAAGAGCTCCTCGAAGGTATCCTCCACGTCCTTCCTCAGCTCGTCTATGCGCATCAACCGGCCGGAGAGGATTATCTCCCTGGCCTTCCCAACGACGGCAAGTTCTGAGGCAACAGCTTTAATGAAGCCGTCCTTCATAGCCTCCCAGGCCTTTGAAAAGGGCTTCTCGTCGAGCCGCTTGGCGAACTCCTCAGGCGGGAGTATCTCGTTGGCCGCTATCACCGTTGCCCCTCCCCAGAAGAGGTGCCACTTCTTTATCCTTCCCATCAGGTAGGCGACCTCTCCGTCGAGGGCACCGCTGTTCACGTACGCCGGGCCGGGGAATATCGTCCCGCCGATGCCGTCAACGATTTTTCCTCTCTTCACCGCCCCCGCGTAGTTGTAGCCGAAGCCCACCTCGAGGAGGACGAAGGAAACCTCGCTGCACTCAAGTCCAAGCCTCTTCGCCTGGTCGTAGATGCCGAGCACGGTTATCGCCATCTTGTCCGCCGTCCCCATGTCCACCTTGTTGTACTTCCTCCACTCCGGGACGGTCGGAAGGTGAATGACCCCAGGAATAAACCAGACGTTCATGCCCTTCTCGGCCATCTGGCCGACCATCTCCTGGAGGCCGAGGAGAACGGGGATTTCCTTCATTTCCTCCTCTCTCACGAGCGTCATCTCGAAGCGGTCCCTCTCGGTCAGCTCGCTTATGTGCTTCAGCGGAACCCCGTAGCCAGAGGGACCGATTATGACCTCGGCGTTGAAGTCCTCGATGGCCTTTACTATCCTTCCTGGATCCTCCGCAACAACCTCGCTCGGAAAGGTTAAATCAAGCTTTATCCTTCCGTCCTCAAGGCCTATGACATCGAAGCTCTTGGTTCCAGGGTCGACGCCTATGACCCTCACAAGGACTCCCTCCAATTCCAGTTTGGTCATCCAGAAGAGGAAACCTCGTTTAAAAAACTGTTGTTATGGGGTCACAGGAACCTAAAAGCTTGGAGAATTAGGAATGAGAAAAGTTAAGAGAGCTAAATCCAGCGCCTTCAGTCAAGGTCGCTACCGAAGTCCTCGCTTCCGCCCTTGCCTTCCTTCTCCTTCTCGAGCTTGCTGGCGGCGATGACGTCGTCGATCCTGAGGATCATTATGGCAGCCTCGCTGGCACTCTTGATGGCCTGCTTGGTGACCCTGACCGGCGCTATAACGCCGCGCTCCATCATGTCGGCCGGCTCGCCCTCGAAGACGTCGACGCCGATGGTCGGTCCCTTCTCCTTGTGCGCTGCTATGACCTTCACGAGGGTCTCGATCGGGTCGAGACCGGCGTTCTCTGCCAGGGTCCTCGGTATGACCTTGAGGGCCTCAGCGAAGTTCTCGATGGCGAGAGCCTCCTTGCCGCCGACCTCCTTAGCGTACTCGTCGAGCTTGATGCTGAGCTCAATCTCAGGAGCACCGCCGGCGGCGAGTATCTTGCCGTCCTCGACGATGTCCTTGACGACCTTGACGGCATCCTCGAGAGCCCTCTCGACCTCGTCGACGACGTGCTCGGTACCGCCCCTGATGAGTATGGTGACCGCCTTCGGGTTCTTGCAGCCCTCAACGAAGATCATGTTCTCGCCGGCGACCTTCCTCTGCTCGACGAGCTCGGCCTCACCGAGGTCCTCGCTGGTGAGGTCGCGGACGTTGGTGACGATCTTGGCGCCGGTGGCCTTGGCGAGCTTCTCCATGTCGCTCTTCTTGACCCTCCTAACGGCCATTATGCCATACTTGGCGAGGTAGTGCTGGGCGAGGTCGTCGATACCCTTCTGGACGAAGACGACGTTGGCGCCGACCTCCTTGATCTTCTCGACCATCTCGCGGAGCATCTTCTCCTCCTGCTCGAGGAAGGCCTGGAGCTGCTCCGGGCTGGTGATCCTGATCTCGGCGTCGGTCTCGGTCTCCTTGACCTCGAGGGCCTCGTTGATGAGCGCGATCTTGGCGTTCTCAATCCTCTTCGGCATGCCTGGGTGAACGACCTCCTTGTCGATGACGACGCCCCTTATGAGCCTGGTGTCCTTGACGCTGCCGCCCTCCTTCTTCTCGAACTTGATGTTGTCGAGGTCGACCTTGTAGGTGCCGTCGACCTTCTCGGCGACCTGCTTGACGGCCTCGACGGCGATGTTGGCGAGGTACTCGCGCTCCTCCTCGGCGGCCTTTCCGGTAATGGCGGTGACGGCGGCCTTCTTGAGCATCTCAACGTCATCAACGTCGACGTCCTTGGCTATCTCATCGAGTATCTCCTGGGCCTTCTCGGCGGCCAGGGCGTAACCCTTGATGACTATGCTCGGGTGGATGTTCTGGTCGAGGAGCTCCTCGGCCTTCCTGAGGAGCTCGCCAGCGATAACGACGGCGGTAGTGGTTCCATCACCGGCCTCCTTGTCCTGGGTCTTGGCAACCTCAACCATCATCTTGGCAGCCGGGTGCTGGATGTCCATCTCGTCGAGGATGGTGGCACCGTCGTTGGTGATGACGATGTCTCCGAGGCTGTCGACGAGCATTTTATCCATGCCCTTCGGACCGAGGGTGGTCCTGACGGTTTCAGCAATAATCCTAGCAGCCAGAATGTTAAGCCTCTGGGCATCCCTTCCAACGTACCTCTGGGTTCCCTCAGGCAGAATAACAACCGGCTGTCCAGCGAGCTGGGCCATCTCCGCTCACCTCCGCCCTTTTTTGTTTTTGTCGACGGAGGAGTTTTAGTTACAATTAGTGTTTCCGGTTTATGGTTCCTTTAGGTTATTTATAAAATTTTCGGTCAGCTTCTGGGAGTAATGAGGACATTATAATGGCTAAGGAAGTCAAGAGAGGGCCGGTTAAGCCCGGCCGGGAATTTTTCCGCCCGTATGTCCACTGGGGAACTCGAAAAACTGATTCACGTGAACCTCGACGCCGAGCTCTTCGAGTTTTCTCTTGAGTTCCTTGACCTCTCCGTCCGGCCAGCAGTGGGCGGAACACCACTCCTCGTCCCTCGGGTTGGTCAGAGGTTTTCCCACGAGAGGGTTCAGGACGACGTAGAAGTTAGTGCTGGCCCTTTTGATCCCCTCTTCGACGTAGGGCCACGCGTTTAGGCCCTTCGCCACAGGAATCCTCAGCTCCAGCGGAACCCCGTAGTCGGAAACCACATCAAGGCCCCTCAGGAAGAGCTCCCAGAGCTTTTTTGCGGGCTTTTCGGGGAGACCGTAGAGTTCGGGCGGTGCTTTAAGGTCCGTCGCTATGTGGTCAACGAGGCCGGCCTTTAAAAACCTCTCCAGCGGACCAATGAGGGTTAGGTTCGTGTTCAAACTCACCGGCACGTCGAGGAGCTTCACCTCAGCGAAGAGCGAACTCAGCTCCCTCCACTGCATCAGTGGCTCCCCTCCGGTGACGTGGAAGTAGTCCACTAGGAAGGAACTCGCTTCAAGCTCGTCAAGAAGGGCTTTTCTATCGAGGGTGAAGCAGTCAAGGCCTTCCGCTATACGCCAGTTGTGACAAAACGGACATTTAAGGTTGCACCTGCAGAGCCAGAGCGTGAAGGTTACCCTGCCGTGGACGTCCACCATGCTGACGCTCTTCCAGCCGCTCGTGAGCATAGGACCACCCCAGAAAAGAAATCATGAGGAGTAGTGCCTCCTCGTCCAGAACTCCTTCTTCCTGAAGGGGTTCCAGTTCTTGAGCGGTCTGTAATATCCAATTATCCTGCTCCAGACCTCAACGTTCTCGCTTCCACAGCGCGGGCAGTGGGTGTGCAGACCGGTCGTCGAGTGTCCACACTCGTTGCAGACAGTAACCGCTGGGGTGTAGCTCCAGTAGACGAGCTCCGTCCTCATGAGCCTCTTCGTGAGCTTGGCTAACGCCTCCGGATCCGGCTCCTCGCCGAGGAAGATGTGCATCATAACTCCACCCGTGAAGCTCCTCTGAACCTTTTCCTCGACCCTTATCCTGTCGGCCAGTTCGAGGGAACCGTAGTAGGGCGCTATGCTAGTCGAGTAAATAGGGTTCTCCGGATCGCTGAGGTACCCTTCAAGCTCCCGGAACTCATGCAGGTCTTTTATAGCGAGCTTCGCCGCGGCGCTCTCACCGGGTACTTCCTCAACGTTCCAGGGCGTCCCGCTCTCGCGCATCCACTCCCTCGCCTTTGTCGTCGCGAACTCGACCATCTCCTTCATCAGCTCCGCCGCTTTCATCCACTCCCTTCTTGAGCCTTCTTCCCAGAGGTTGGGCTCGTTGAGGTAAATCGAAGCAGCTTCGGGAAGGCCGAGGATTCCGACGGTGTTGAAGTGGCTGCCCGGGAACTCCTTCAGGTAGGTGTGAATCATGCTGTACATGTGCCTGTAAGAGGTAATCAGCCTCACGTAGCGCTCCCTGAACCAGTCGGTTGTGGCTCTAACAACGTCAAGAACCTTCTCGTACTCCTCCCAGAACTTATCGTCATCGCCGTTGGCCTTTAAAGCCAGCCTCGGGAGGTTCACGGTGGTGACGTTCACCGAGCCGGTGACGTCGGGCATCGCCCAGAGCCCACCGAAGCGCCCCCTCTCAACTTCTTTAAGCCACTGCTCTTTGGTATCTTCTGCATTGAAGCCAAAAGCGTACATAAACTCACTTTTGTCGATATTTAGGCGGCAGCACATCGCGTAGCTCGCGTCTGGGTCTACGACGTTCGTGTTCAACCAGTAGAAGCTCCCGCGCTTTGAAGCGGTCTTAAAAACAGCCTCAAAGACCTCCGGGTCGTCCCAGAGCATCTTGGCTGTAACCATCAGCGTCGGAATAGGGAAGGTGAATGGCTGGCGAAGTGCATCGCCCTCGCGGAGGATTTCGGTTAGAGCGATAAGGAACTCCTTCGCTTCCCTCTCGTACTCGCCGAGTGCTTCGACTTTCTCTCCAGCGTAGACCGCGTGGTCCCCTTCGAGCATCTTCTTCGGAGCGTCTAAAGTTACGGTGAAGTTTGTGAAAGGCGTCTGCATTCCAACCCTGCTCGGGTAGTTGAGGTTGTAAACCAATCGCTGAATCTGCTGTCTGATTTTACGCCTGTCGAAGTTTTCTCTCCTGATGAAGGGCCCGGCGTACCATTCGACCGAGCTCAGGGCTTGGGCGCCGCTGAAGTAGTGCTGCATCGTTATGAGGTAGTTCGCAATGTGGTCAACGTAGGTGTCGAAGTGCCTGGCAGGCCGAGAAACTATCGTCGGCGTTTTCAGCCCCGTCTCAAGGAGCCGCGCCGTGCTGTGGCCGGTGCAGTAGGGAATGTAGAGGCTGTAGGGGAGCTTGTGGATGTAAACGTCACCCGAGAAGTGGGCCTCCCTGCCCTCCTTTGGGACGAGCGAGATGCTCTCCTTCAATGCCTCCTCCATCACGTAGGCGAAGAAGCCGGTCGGACCGGGATAGCGGTTTGCGTTCTCCAGAACATCCAGACTGCTCCAGCCCGCGTACTCATGGATTACATCCTTTTTCACTATCTCCATACTGCTCACCTGGATAATTTATCCAATAACAAGGGAAACAAACGCAGGATATAACCATTCCCCTTGAACTAATAGTCAGCCCTGCGAAATTCCCCCACAATTTGGTGCTAAATGACAGATTTGACAGATATTCGTTGATAATTAGACAGACAAACTGACAACGCAGGGAGCCATTAAAACAAGTATCGACAAATGATTGTCATCAATACAAAATGCCAAATCAATATTTGACTATAAAACACAGCTTCCGACAACCATACCTTTTTAACTCGTCCAGCCAACCGAAGTCCGGTGATAAGAAATGGCCGACGTTAAAGTCGAATGGGAGAATGCCCTAGCCGAGAAGAACTGTGAGAAACTGCTGGAGCTCTTTGATGATTACATTGATTCAATCGAGAGCGAGGAGGAACTTAAAAGGGAACTCGAGCGGCTCGGGGAAGTATCGGTTGAGTGCGAAGACCCTTACGACCTGCTCCACGAGATTGCCCACGTTTACGCCCATCTAGACGACATCGAGGCCGGAATAGGCCTTTACAGGAAAGTGGCCGAGGCCAAGAAGGCCGAGCCCGAGGAGTACGCGACTGCTCTCTATTACCTGGCCGACGCCTACGAGCACTTCGGCATGCCTGAGAAGGCGATAGAGACCTACGAGGAGCTGCTCAGGCTCGAGGAGGATGTTCTCAAGAACGAGAGGGAGATAGCGCTCACGCTGGCTAACATGGCTGTGAACTACGACGAGATGGGCAACACAGAGAGGGCGATAGAGCTGATGGAGCGCGCTAGGGACATCTTCGAGAGGCTCGGCGATGAGAAGAACCACATGATAAGCCTCCTCGATCTGGCGCACTTCAGGTACGAGCTCGGAGACTATGACGCGGCCGAGGCGCTGATAAACGAGGTTCTCAGGAGCCCTAGGGAGGACGAGATTGAGATAAACGCCAGGCTGGTGGAGGCGGAGATATTCGCCGGAAGGGAGGAGTACGAGAAGGCCTTCAGAGCTATACGGGACGCTCTCGTCAAGGCTATCAATGTAAGCGACGATATTTTTGGCCTGGTCTTCGACACGCTGGTTGATTTCATCGAGGGGCTCTTCAACGAGGGTTCCTACGGCGTTGTCGCGGAGAACATGGAGTCCTTTGCGGAACTCTTCGAGGACGACACCGCTTACTTCTTCAGGGCTATCGCGGAGCTGGCGCGGTGGAAGGCTGGAGATGAGGAGGCCAAGGAGCGCTTTGACGAGCTCTACTCCAAGGTGGAGAACGAGGAGCTTCGCTCGGTTCTGGACGAGTGGAAGAGGCCGAAGCTGAGTTTGAGCTTGGGGCTCTGAATCCTACTCTTTCTCTTTTAGGAGTTTAACAGAACAGTTGAGTGGGAATTAATGTCAAAAAGAGGGCGGAGCCCTCAGATCCTCGAAACGGTCTCAACTTCCGCGCTCTCGACGTTCTCGACCTGCCTGAAGAGCTCGGTAACCTCGTCGTAGGAGTAGCCCTCGGCGTCCTTTCCGAGAACGTAGAACTTGAGGGCGAC
The DNA here is from genome assembly GCF_002214565.1 of Thermococcus radiotolerans. Taxonomy (NCBI): domain Archaea; kingdom Methanobacteriati; phylum Methanobacteriota; class Thermococci; order Thermococcales; family Thermococcaceae; genus Thermococcus; species Thermococcus radiotolerans. The sequence goes on along the minus strand of NZ_CP015106.1, from coordinate 1,773,925 downwards.
GAGACCGAAGGCGATCGGCTCGCGCTCGACCTTGGCGAGGCCGAACTTCTCGGGGATGACGGCCTTGAGCTTCTCCTCGAGCTCGTCGAGGTTGACCTCGGGGTCGGTCGGCATGACCTTTATAACGCCAACAAGGTTGAAGTCAGCCATTCTTTTCACCTCCTAACTTTCACGGCCCCTCCCAGCCGCACTTGGGGCACTTGTAGGGGACGCTTAGGACCCTGCAGCTTTCGCAGCGCCAGATTATCTCCTCGCCACAGTTCGGGCAGACGAAGTGAGTGGCGTGCTCCCTTGGGGTTATCTCCTTTCCGCATGATGTGCATACGGGTATCTCGAACTTGGCTTCCACTGCGAACACCTCCGAGAAAGGTGGTTTTTAATCACTGGTGGGCATTGCGGGGGTTGACTTATAAACCTTTCTCTGGGTCATCTCTGGTCAGTAATTTTCTCCGGTTACTGACTAGTCCAGTCAGGATCTCAATAAAATTTTCAGAAAGAAGTTAAAGGGGTGTAACTAGTTACAGGGGGTGGAACTTACGATACTGCACAATCGTTCATCTTGATATGGTGGAATGCAGGGCTTCGCCCCTGCACCCTCCTTTTTTAGAGTATTGGGGGCCCCGCCCCCTCCCTCTGGAGGTTTACTCCAGTGGGCAATTTCTCGGAGAAATGAGAGGTCCCCCATTATGGGGGTGTCCAAAGATGTATATAGGATTGCGGGACTTAACCAAATCTTAGCAACACTAGCCTCCTCTCATACAGGTTGATAAAGGGAACTACGAAAAAGCTCAAAGCATCAGGAGGAACAGTTCACGGGGGACAAACCACACGCCATTTTTGTTTTCGAGCTTTCCGTTATGGACGACCACACCACAGTTCAGGTCGGTCTTTTTCATAGTTCTGAGAACCTGTCTAATTCCCTTCTTCCCCCATCCAACTTCAACGACAACGCCTATTTTCCTTCCACTTAAGATGAAGTCGGCCCCTCCCTTCTGGGCATCGTAGTGAAGGCGGAGTCGCTTTTCCCTTGCCAAGATGTGCAGGTAGAACGCCACCACGTCCTCAAGGAGCATGCCCATTGTCTTACTGTCCCTCTCAAAGAGGCCAAATTCATAGAGCACCGCGCTTCTGAGTATTGAGGCGAGGAACTTGTATTTGGGAGTCTTTCTTGCGACCTTGCCTATAGAGCCGTAGGCCCTGACGGGGAATATCACTTCAAGGTCTTCGAGCTTCTCCAGGAGTTTGGCCACGGCATCCCTGGATACTCCAAGCGTTGATGTGATTGTGTCATAGGTCAGGCTCTCCCCGGAAGCCATCAGGAGGAGCAGGCCGAGGGCCTTCTCGCGGGTTGTTTCACTCAGCCCCTCGTATCTGAGGTCAACTTCGATGATTTTCCGGAGAATCTCATAAGCATCCTCCAGGGGATTTTCGGAGTTCAGGTAGATGGGCAGAGAACCATGAACGAGATAGTCTTCAACATCCTTCTCGCTGAACTTCAGGAGAACGTCGCCCAGTATGCTTTCGATTCCGGTAAAATTACAGGTAAGAAAAGCGTCTTTCAGGGCATCACTTAACTTCTCCGGAATGTGAACTCCCTTCTTCAGGAGGAGGTACTCAGTGAAAGTGAGCGGTGGTACTCTGAGCTTCTTGGCGCGGCGTGTTAGGTCAGGGTCGAGCTTCAATGGGAGGGAAGAAGAACCTGTAACGATTATCATCAGGTTGTTCGCGGAGTCGTGAAGTGCCTTCACCGTGGTCCCAAAGTTCCTATCGTAATGGGCCTCGTCGATGAACAGGAAGGTAGGCGCACTAAACTCTTCCACCCTCTCGCCAATCAGGCGCTCATAGGCCATTATGAAGTCGTTTAGACTGATGCCTAAAGGATAGAGTCTGTCCAGGGAGAGGTAAATCAGCCGCTCGCGGGGGACTCTAGATAAAAGGTCAAAGTAAATCTGAGCCAGCATCGTTGTCTTCCCGACACCGCGGAGGCCGTAGAGGACAAGAACCCGATTTTCTCCACCCTGAAGAAAAGACTCAACCTCTTGAGACAGTTTTGGGAGGAGCTTTCGTTCTGGGCGTTTTTCCCCATTGGGAGCAAAAGCGTACTTTTTGAGGGCTTTATCTGCGGTATCAACGGTGCGTCTCACAAAAGTTTCTAGGAATTTCTCGTCCAAGACCCTCACCACAGTCTAGTCTGTTCAAACAGAATAAAAACCTTATGGTCTAGTCGACTTGAGCAGACTAGAGTCTAAATTTGTTGGCGGATATTAACCTGGAGTTTCTGTCTTATAATCTCTGAAGAACAGTGCCTTTAGAATTATACGCAAACCTTCCGCCAGCGCTGAGGCTTTTGAAAAAAGCTTCACCAAAGAAACTTTTCTGGCGAAAAGTTTTATCAAAGCTTGTGATTCCTTATCAAAGATGCAACTTGAGAATGTTTGTACTCCCCGCAGGCATTTATAAGCAGGAATTCACGATTCAAAACCCCTCAAAAACGCGGGTTTAAACCATTAAAGCGCTCCAACGGAGCGCGGGGGAAGTAAACCCACTCAAACAAGGCAACCTCAAAAGGAATCCCTAACTGAAAAGCACATTCAAAAAGGCAAACCCTCTCAAAGAAACATCTCAGAAAAGAATCACGACCTTTTGATCAAACTCTGCAAAAGTTTGTTTTCTGGTGGGCCCGCGGGGATTCGAACCCCGGACCTCCCGCTTATCAGGCGGGCGCTCTGACCAGGCTGAGCCACGGGCCCACGAGAAGGATTTTGGTGCCCCGGCCGGGATTTGAACCCGGGTCGCGGGATCGAGAGTCCCGCATGATTGACCGGGCTACACCACCGGGGCGCGTCCGAAATTAGGGAGCCGGGAGGATTTAAAAAGTTTTCGGTAAGCTGTGGGATAACTCCGAAGTGTGGAACCACGTCTGCACGCTGAGTGAGGCCCTCAATCCTTCATAAAACTGCAACATCTGTATTGAGGCGATGGTTTCTTGAAGTTATTTCGAAAAGTTGCTAAAAAATTTTGCACTAGATAAAAGCAAAGCTTTATATAGTTAAAGCACCTATAAGCCTTTGAGGAGTGCTGTGCGGAAGAGACTGAAGCGAAAGCTTCACCCCAAGACAAACCGGACCCGAGTGGTTTCATGGACCATAACGGAACGTGAGGCTACAATTGTAGGGGACGGTTTGAAAGGAGTGGAACTTCACTCCGGCCCCTTTCGCATGGTGCTCCTCACTATTCTTCTGCCTTAGCCGTTTGCAGGAGCTCCCCAACCGTTCTTCTTACGGCCTCATAGCTGTCAAGCTTTGGCCTCCAGCCCGTTTTCTTCGCCTTCTCTATGCTCAGGCGCATGAACTTGACGTCGCCCTTCCAGCCGCGGCCGCCGTCGACGCCTCCGGTGAATCTGAAGACAGGCTTTAGCTTCATTTCCTCGCTGACTATCTCGACTATCTCCCTAACGGTTATCCAGTCGTCGTTGCCGAGGTTGTAGAAGTCGACCCGCTTGTTCTCCTTCTTAAACGCTTCGAAGATGTGGAGGCGTCCCCGTAGACGGTCGATGAGGAGGTGAAGACGAGGTATTTAACGCCGGAATCCTTCATGGCGTTCAGGAGGTTATACGTTATTAAAACGTTGGTCTCGTAGAGCAGTTCCGGGCTCTGATAGCCTATTCTAACCTCCAGATTTGCGGCGAGGTGAAAAACAACCTCGTTCCATCAACGGCCTTCTCAACGGTTTCAGCGTCCCTCATATCCCCCTCTATGAACTCAAACCTCTCGTGATTCAACCAGCGCTTCATATTGTCGAGGGTGCCAGCGCTCAGGTCATCGAGAACCCTGACTTCGTGACCATCTTCCATTAACCTGTCAACCAGATGGGAGCCTATGAACCCTGCACCGCCCGTAACCAGAACCTTCATTCCTACCACCACCCTTGATGAAACGAAATAATTTAAATACATTTGGGCGTATCATTTTCAGCGTGAAAACTGGTAAGGTGGGAGGAATGAAAGTTCTAATCATGGCGGGAGGTTACGCAACCCGGCTCTGGCCAATAACGAAGGACAACCCAAAGGCCCTTCTCCCCGTCGGGGACAGGGTGATACTGGAGTACATCCTAGAAAAGGTCGATGGGTTAGGCCTGGAGACGTACGTATCAACCAATCGGTTCTTTGAGGCTCACTTCAGGCCGTACGCCGAAAAATACGGCGTCGGGATGATAGTCGAGGAGACCCTCCACGAAGATGAGAAGCTCGGAACCATAGGAGCGCTGAAAAAGGCGCTGGATGAGCTCGGTCCCGACGACTACCTGGTCATAGCCGGAGACAACCTCTTCTCGTTCTCACTGCGGGAATTCTTGAACTCTTACGACGGGAAGACGCTCATAGCAGTCTACGATGTGGGCGATCTGGAGCTGGCCAAGCGCTACGGTGTCGTGGTTCTCGAGGGGGAGAGGGTCATCTCTTTCCAGGAAAAGCCCGCCGAGCCGAGATCAACCCTCGTGAGCACCGGCGTCTACGTTTTCCCCAAGGGGATTATGGAGCGCATAGATGAGTACCTCTCCAACGGAAACCGCGACTCCCCCGGCTACTTCCTCCAGTGGCTCCTCGGAAAAGGGGAGGAGATAAGGGCCTACCGCTTTTCAGAGTACTGGTATGACATAGGAAGTGCGGACAGCTATCTAGAGGCCCTGAAGACGCTCCTGAAGGAGAGTCACGTGGAGGAGATCCAGATAAGCCCCTACGCGAAGATAATCCCGCCGGTGGTCATAAAGAGGGGGGCAAAGATACTAGGACGGTCGATGATCGGTCCCTACGCCTACATCGGTGAGGACTGCGTCATAGAGAACTCCGACATAAGCGACTCCATAGTCTTCAGGAGCACTGTCATAAGGAACTCCACGATATGGCGCTCCATTATCGACGAGAAGTGCGAGATAAGGAACCTCGAGCTGAGAAAGAGCCTCGTTGGAGGGCACGCCAAGATACAGAGGGGGGAGTGAGGGAGGATGGAAGTTCAAGAGGTTAAGGCAAAGCTGCTGAAAGCCTACGAGCTGATATTAACCCCAAAGTATGCCCTCCCGATTCTCATCGCTATAGCTTCGGCCATTAGACTCCTCCCGATGCGATTTAAGTACCTCCTCGGCTATGATCCGTATTTTCACTTAGCCTACATCAGGTATGCGCTGGAGAAGGGGGAGTGGGTGAATTTCTTCCCCTACGCCACTGGACCCTGGGGATTCCAGATACATCACTTCCATCCCCTCGGCCTCTGGATGACCCCGGCTTACGTTTACAAGTTTCTCTCGGTCTTTGGGGTTTCCCTCTACAACTCATTTAGAATAACGCCGGTTATTTTTGGGGTTCTTACCGTAGTATTCACGTATCTTGTCATGCTGAAACTCTATGGGAAAAAGGAGGCTTTTCTTTCGGCGTTCTTTCTGGCGGTTCTTTTCGGCCACGTCTTCCGCTCGATGGCAGGCTATTACAGAGGAGACAACTACATGCTCTTCTGGTACAGTGTGGCGCTGTTTGGGATTGCATTAGCACTCTCCAAGAAGAGTGAGGAATGGAGATACAAGAGGCTAGTGTTCTACCTAATACCTGCCCTCGCTAGTGGTTTCTCCGCCATCTTCTGGCAGGCGTATTACCCGATATTCGGATTTCTGCTTGGCAGTGCCCTCTTCCTTGCAGTTGGAGCATTTTTGCTTGAAAGAAAGAGAGAATTTATCGATGCTATTATGCTCGTAATTGCCACGATTGTTGGAGCGATTCTAGCCAATGCGTTTGGAGGACGCTTTGGATACGGCATGGTCGGAGAAACAGAGTGGTTAGGACAGAAGTTTGCTGAGGAGTTCGGGCTTCAGTTCGGGTTCATCAAGGATGCATTTCTCCTGGTATATCTGAAGTATGCAGTTCCCAGCTCCATTGTAGCAATAATCCTGCTGTTCATTCTTTCAAGATTTATAAAAGAGACGAAACAAAAAGCGATAATCGTTGGGATTGGAGTTATCATCTTTTTCTGGATTGGGATCAAGTATTATGGAAGAATAGACAATTTAGTAAAAGAGCTGTTTCCAACATGGGAAATTGTGGAGACCCAAAGAACAACACTCAACGATCTCTGGAAAGCATATGGAATAGCTATTTTCATTACGCCAGCCTTCTTCCTGACGTTCCTTCCTAGAAAGACAACAATACGAGACTTTGTACTCCTAGGGCTGGCGTTAATTGCAATTCCCATGGTGATATTGTGGACGAGGTTCCTCTTTATTGGCTCACTTGCAGTCGCAGTTATGGCTGGAATAGGACTCATGAGGGCATACGAGATGACATCACCAAAAGTCGAGTCCAAAAAATTTGGCACAGTTGTCCTCACCATCATTCTACTTTCAATTCCCCTCACAACTGCGTTTCAAGGCTTCTGGACAACAAAAGGAATAAGACCAATTACAAATGAAGGATGGGATAACGCCCTTACCTACCTCGGGGAGCACTCAAATATAAATGATATAGTTTTGACGTGGTGGGACCAGGGGCACTGGGTCACTTACTTCGCTGGGAGAGCGCCTGTAGCCCAGGGAGGAGTCAGTAAATGGGTGGCTCAATACTATCTCGGGATTAAAACAAACAAAGATCTCATGAATCTGGGTGTAGATTACGTCATAGTCTCCTATGATACCATTATGAAGTTTGAGGCTGTACTTGAGACGGCAGACGCTTCTCCCAGAGAGTATGCGATGGTACCTATGCCGCTAGTGTCATCCATGGGAGGAATGCTTTTGTTCTCAGCGGGACCCTACTCCATCATGGCAGTTCCCAAAGAGGGCTCCTGGAGTGTCCAGGTTAACACTGGTGGCGCGATACTGATCCCCCGCGAAGTCTTCGTTGAGAGAGGGAAATCCGTGGAGAATGTGACTCTCACAGGCAAGCCGAACGCCGATGCCTACGTTTACCTTAACCTCAACTATGGCTACGCCGTGTTGATGAACGGGAAAGCCTTTGAGACACCCCTCGCCAAGCTGATGTTTACGAATGACCATCCAAACTTCACGGAGGTTTATTCGGACGGCGGGTATATCAAGATATTCCGGTTTGAGCATCCAAACGTGGTTGTTACTTCGGAAAACGGATCCGTTCTGCTCAGGTTCACCAACAACACCGGGACGGGAATTGGAATTTATGGATATCTAGATAACGGCACGCTGCTGTTCAAGAAGTGGTACGGTGTTAAAGGGAAGGAGGAGTTCGTTCTCCCTGTAGACATCAACGGAAGCGTTGTTATTAGATACATTTACACCCAGAGAAGAGCAGTACTTGACAGGGGGGTCTTCCGGATCTCGGATGTACTATCTGGTACTGGTAGCGGGGGTTAATGTTCCAAGTTTCACTTATTTTTCGAAATCTTTATATTCCCTGCTCATCGTTTAATTAAATGTAATTAAATATCATTAAGACTGGAGGTGTTTGCGATGGCTGAGGAGAAGAAATACACCACCGTCTCCATACCCAAACCCCTCTACGACAAGATTAAGGTCAGGATAGAGGGCACTGGATTCACTTCGGTTTCGGACTACGTCACCTACGTCCTCCGCGAGGTTCTGGCGAGCCTCGAAGAGGAGGAGAAGGAGGAAGTCTTCACCGAGGAGGAGGAAGAGAAGGTCAAGGAGAGGCTTCGCGCCCTCGGTTACCTTGACTGAGGTCTTTCCTTTTTGAGGTGATACCATGGTTTCAAAGCCGCACGGCGGAAGGCTCGTCAGAAGGCTCGTTGCCGAGAGAACCCGTGAGAGGATTCTGAGCGAGCAGAAAGAATACCCCCACGTCCAGATTGAGCATGGAAGGGCCATAGACCTTGAGAACATTGCCCACGGCGTTTACTCACCGCTCAAGGGCTTCCTGACGAGCGACGACTTCGAGAGCGTCCTCGATCACATGCGCCTGAGCGACGACACGCCCTGGACGATTCCGATAGTGCTCGACGTGAGGGAGAAGACCTTCGACGAAGGCGATGCGATACTGCTGTACTACGACGATCTGCCGATAGCGAGGATGCATGTGGAGGAGATTTACACCTACGACAAGAGGGAATTTGCGGTAAAGGTCTTCAAGACAGATGATCTCAACCACCCGGGAGTCGCCAGGGTCATGAACATGGGGGACTACCTCGTCGGTGGGGAGATAGAGCTCCTCAACGAGCTCCCGAACCCCTTCGCCAAGTACACTCTCAGGCCTGTAGAGACTAGGGTTCTCTTCAAGGAGCGCGGGTGGAAGACGATAGTTGCCTTCCAGACCAGAAACGTGCCCCATCTCGGCCATGAGTATGTCCAGAAAGCTGCCCTTACCTTCGTCGATGGCCTCTTCATCAACCCTGTTCTCGGAAGGAAGAAGAAGGGCGACTACAGGGACGAAGTCATAATCAAGGCCTATGAGACGCTCTTCGAGCACTACTATCCTAAGGATGCTGCGACGCTAGCGACCGTCCGCTACGAGATGCGCTATGCTGGGCCCAGGGAAGCCATTCACCACGCGATAATGAGGAAGAACTTCGGTGCGACGCACTTCATAGTCGGAAGGGACCATGCGGGCGTTGGAGACTACTACGGCCCCTACGAGGCATGGGACCTCTTTGGAGAGTTCCCGGACCTGGGAATAACCCCGATGTTCATCCGCGAGTCCTTCTACTGCAGGAAGTGCGGCGGCATGGTCAACGCGAAGATCTGCCCCCATGACAAAGAATTCCACGTCCACATAAGTGGCACTAAGCTCAGAAAGATGATAATGACTGGAGAACAGCCGCCGGAGTACATGATGCGCCCAGAAGTCTTCGAGGTCGTGAGGAGCTTTGAGAATCCCTTCGTGGAGTGATTTCATTATTTTTTGTGGGGTGAGTTAGGTGAATCTAATCGTCCACCACTGGGACACGGATGGGATAGCGTCGGCGGCCCTGCTGGTCAGGGCGCTCTCTCTGGAGGAGTTCACCAACATGACGGCCCAGATAGGTGAGTTCAGCTTCGACGAGAGAATATGGAGGGCCCTTGAGAGGACCGAGAGGCTCTACGTTCTTGACTTCAACGTTCCGGAGGAGGTCGAGAAGGTCAGGGTTCCGACGCTCTTCATCGACCACCACACCCAGCCGAGGATCAAGAATCCGCTCGTGGAGCAGGTGAACCCCTCGCTGGAGGGGGAGTACTGGCCGGCTAACTCCCTCGTCGTCTCGGAGCACTTCGGAATATGGAACGCCTGGAGCGCCCTCGGCGTCGTTGGGGATGTGGGCGAGAAGGCCTTTGAGCTGGAGAAGGTTAAGGAGCTCCTAGGGAAAGAGGGAATCTCGCGGGAAGAGGCTCTGAGGCTCGTCGAGCTCATAGACTCCAACTACATCGCCATGGATCGGGAGGCGGTTGAGGGAGCCGTTAAAGTGCTTTTGAACCACCCCGTTAGGGAGCTCCTCGAATACGAGCCGTGGGTGAAGAAGGCAGAAGCCATAAGGGAGGCCATCGAGGGGGCAGTTTCAAACGCCGAGGAGCGGAACGGCTTCGCTATCGTTCACTTCGAGAGCCCATTCAACATAATCTCGAAGGTCGCTCGGAAGCTCGTGTGGGAGCTGGGCTATTCAGGCGCGATAGTCATCAACGAGGACTTCCACGGAAAGGCCCAGTTGTACTTCAGAATCTCCGGGAAGGAAGCGGAGAGGATAAACATGGCCGAGGTCATCGAACGCATTAAGGCACTCGAAACTAACGCCGGCGGCAAGAGAGAAGTCCTCGGCTGCGTCTGCGAGAGGGATAAAATCGAAGACGCTCTTAAAATCGTTGAAGAGTACCTGAGGTGAAGGAAATGGAGTTTGAAAGGAAAGTTAAGGAGGGAATGGAGCGGACGAAGAAGGTGCTCGTCATAGGCCTCGACTCCGCCCCTCCGGAGCTGCTGTTCAACCGCTTCATCGACGACATCCCCAACGTGAAGAGGCTCCTTGAAAAGTCGGTCTACGGCCCGATGCAAACGGGAATCCCGGCGATAACCATCCCGATGTGGATGGTGATGGTAACCGGAAAGACGCCGGGTGAGCTCGGTCTCTACGGCTTCAGGCACAGGACCGGCCACTCATACACCGACTACTGGATAGCCCACAGCAGGAAGGTCAGGGAGCCGACTCTCTGGGACTACCTCGGCGAGCGGGGAAAGAAGTCGATAATCGTTGGCGTCCCGCCGACATACCCGCCAAAGCCAATAAACGGTCACCTCGTGAGCTGCTTCATAACGCCGGATGCCAGCGTTGACTATACCTACCCAAAGGAGCTCAAGGGTGAGATTGAGCGCCTGGTTGGCGAGTACATCTTCGACGTTCCCTTCAGGAGAGAGGCCAAAGACGAGGTTAGGGACGGCATCTGGGAGATGACGGAGAAGCGCTTCGAGGTAATCCGCTATCTCCTGAGCGAGAAGGAGTGGGACTACTTCCACTTCGTCGAGATTGGCCTCGACAGGCTTCATCATGCATTCTGGCGCTACTTTGACCCGAACCACCACCTCTACCCAGGGAAGGGGAACAAATACGAGAACGTCATTCCGGACTACTACAGGCTCCTGGACAGGGAGATAGGCGAGACGCTCAAGCTCGTGGACCTCGACGAGACGGCAGTATTTATAGTCTCCGACCACGGAATAAAGGCCATGCACGGCAACTTCGCGGTGAACCAGTGGCTGGCCGAGGAGGGCCTGCTGAAGGTCAGGAACCCCGAGGTTCTCCACGACGGAAAGGTCAAGCGCTTCGAGAGCCTCGAAGTGGACTGGAAAGAAACGACTGCCTGGGGCTGGGGCGGCTACTACTCAAGGGTCTTCCTCAACGTGCTCGGTAGGGAGAAGGAAGGAAAGATACCCCTCTCCAGGTTCGAGAAGGTGAGGGACGAGGTTGCCGAGCAGATAAAGTCAATACGCGGCCCGAACGGCGAGAAGTGGGACACTAAGGTGTTCTACCCGGAGGACATCTACCCGGTGACAAAGGGAAGCAAGCCGGACATAATGGTCTACTTCGACAACCTCAACTGGCGTGCCGCCGGAACGGTTGGACATCCAAGCAACTACCTGCCCGAGAACGATACCGGGCCCGACGATGCCAATCACTCCGAGTTCGGAGTGTTCTCAATGTACCTGCCGGGCTTCGACGAGAGTAAAGCAACGCAACTGACCATCTATGACTTCGCCCCGACCATGCTCAGACTCTTCGGCATAGAAGAGCCTCTCGCGGGAATGCACGGGAGGAGCATCCTCTGACTTTCAATATTCCACATTCCAATCAACCCGGCTGAAACGAGGTGGGTGGAATGGATGGGCTGAAGAACCTTGAAAACGGCTTTACAATATGGCTCACGGGACCGAGCGGTGCCGGAAAGACTACTCTGGCCGTTAAGCTCGCCAGAAAGCTCAGGGAGATGGGCTATCGCGTTGAGATACTTGACGGGGACACCATAAGGAAAACGCTCTATCCAGAGCTGGGCTTTTCAAAGGAAGCGAGGGAGATGCACAACCGCGTTGTCATCCACATGGCCAAGCTCCTCAGCAGGAACGGTGTGGTAGCCATAGTTTCACTGATTTCACCCTACAAAGCGGTCAGGGAGTACGCGAGGAAGGAGATAGGAAACTTCATCGAGGTCTATGTCTACGCCCCGCTGGAGGTCAGGATTCAGCGCGACCCGAAGGGGTTGTACGCCAAAGCCCTGAGGGGCGAGATAAAGGGTCTCACCGGCTACGATGGCGTCTACGAGGAGCCCGAGAATCCAGAGGTTACTGTGGACAGCTCCAAAATGACACCAGAAGAAGAGGTCGAGGCAGTAATATCGAAGGCCAGGGAGCTCGGCTACCTGCCGTGAACCGGAGGGTAGGACATTGAATCCGCTGACCTTCGTTGGGCTGGGCTTTCTCGTCGGTTTTCTCGTGGGCCTAACGGGGGTCGGTGGCGGGGCTTTGATGACCCCTTCCTTAATCTTCCTCGGCGTGGAGCCCCTAACTGCCGTGGGAACCGACCTGCTCTACGCCACCGTCACGAGGGTCTTCGGCATTTTCTTTCACAGGAGGAAAGGAAAGATAAGGTATGACATAGTGCTCCGTCTTTTGGTAGGAAGCATTCCCGCGATAATCTCGGGAGGAATGATCCTCCGTGAGATAGACAGAAACGCCCTCAACGATCACCTTACCCTGTTACTCGGGACAATACTCATTGTCAGCGCGGTTCTAAGCCTCCTTAGGGGCGAATTCCATGTTCCTGTGAGGCCGAGGTGGGTATACGTTTATCTCCTTGGATTTATTGTGGGTTTGACCGTCCAATTCACATCAGTTGGAGCGGGGGTCATAGTTAGCTTCACCCTGATGAACGTTGCCAGGCTCGATCCAAAGGATGTGGTTGGGGTTACGATAGTCTACGGGCTTGCGCTCTCTGCCTTCAGTTTTCTGAACTACGCGGGCATTGGGGGGGTTGATTACGGTCTTGCAGGAACCCTTATCCTCGGAACGGTTCCCGGCGTTTATCTAGGCACTCATGTGAACCGGATCGCGGACAGGGGGAGGCTTAAAACGGCTATAAATGTAATAATACTGTTGATTGGGTTGTTCACCCTCCTGGGTGTGTGATGAGTCCTGGCATTATACTATACCGCACGTGCCTATAATTTCCCTGTGGGCATCAGAATGCATTCTGCAAAAAATATTTAAGCATCGACAACGTAAGTGCTAATATGTCGGGTAATGCTACCAGAAAATCCAAAAAGGCCGAAATAATAAAACTTTTGCGTGAGGGGAAGACTCCTTCGGAGATAGAGAATAAACTGGGCGTTACCCGATCCTATGTTTCTAAGATTAAAAAGGAACTTGAGTTAGGGAGATTTAAGAGTGAGGGGGAACTTGAAGCGGCTGTTTTTAGACGGTTTGAGGAAGGAAAGTCTCCGGTTGAAGTGGTTATGGAGCTACAAGTTCCAGCAGATAAGGTTCAGGAGATTTATGACAAATATCTAGAACTTAAAGATCTTCCATCGGTTACAATATTTGAGCTCTTAGATGAACTAGAAAAAAGGGTGGGTGAGCTAGAACGGAAACTTGACCGCGTAGGAAAGATTTTTCTACGGTTTTTACGTGAGTATTATGATGAGAAAGCCGAACTAAAGAGACAGATTAATGAAACTGAAACCACCTTTAGGAGCAGGATTAAGGAGTTAAGCACAGTGGTGGTATACTTATCCGTTCAACATGCCCTCAACTCGGACCGTAATAAATATGGTCCTCCTGCGGAGAGAGTTGCCTTTGAAAATGCCAAAAGGGCCCTCAAGGTTTTTCTGCTCTCAGATCCGAGAGAAGTGGATGTTATTACCCTTCGGAATAATCTTGTGGCCAATAAGGGGTATTTTATGGGTCTAAAGAACTTCAAACGAGTAAAACTTATCGATAGTCTTTTGAACATTATTAACTCCCAGTTGGCTCAATAATTTCATTTGTTTCCTCCAATGTTGTAAAACTTGAGTTTACTACGGAGCCTAACCAGAGCTCCTTTTCTTTTTGTTTACTTGGTTGACTCATGTTTTACTCTCAGTTGACTCACATTTTAGTTAATTAAAACAACCCAAATCGGGCTTATCTTAATGGTTCAAGGGTCGAGAGTGTTTTTGAGATTGAGTTGAGTTAATTTGCATAACTGCAAGTGAATACTACCCGATTATAATGAGGGTACCTTTTTAATCCCCTACAAAGCCGCGTGAAACATTCACGCGGCTTCTAAGCATTGGACACATAAGTTCAACCTACCCGGTTGAGTCAGGTATTCATCTTTGGGAATTTTCATGCCTTCGTTAACAAATCAATATCAAGTAGTGTCTGATAAGAACATGACGATAAACTTTTTATTTTTTAATGTAATATTGACCGCGGTGATTAATCATGAAAGCCCTTATTCTCTCGGGAGGTCACGGGACCCGTTTGAGACCCTTAACGTACTCACAGCAGAAACAACTAATCCCTGTAGCGAACAAACCAGTCCTATTCTATGCCATCGAAGACGTCATTGAAGCTGGCATCCATGAGATTGGAATAATCGTAGGGCCCAACGCAGAGCAGGTGAAGGAGACTATAAAAAGCGTTGAATGGGATGCGGAGATAGAGTTCATTTATCAAGGAGAGCCAAAAGGCTTGGCACATGCTATAAAGGTCGCAAGGGACTATCTCGATGACGATGACTTTGTCATGTATCTCGGCGACAATATCCTTAGAGAAGGAATAGTGAAGCACCTGAAACACTTCAAAGAAGGAAACTTTGATGCCAGCATACTCCTTCAAGAGGTGTCCAATCCCCAGCAGTTCGGAGTGGCCGAACTGAACGAAGATGGGAAGACCATCAAAAGGCTCGTCGAAAAGCCCAAGGTGCCACCAAGCAACCTTGCCTTGGTGGGAATATACTTCTTCAAGCCCGTCATCCATGAGGCAGTTGAAAACATCAAGCCCTCTTGGAGGAACGAGCTTGAGATAACCGACGCAATCCAATGGCTCATTGACAATGGCTATCGCGTTGGCTGGACAAAGGTAACGGGCTGGTGGAAGGACACTGGCAAGCCGGAGGACATACTCGACGCCAACAGACTCATTCTAGACGACATACAAGCAGACATAAAGGTAAAAACAGGGGCAAGAATCCATGGGAGAGTCGTAATCGAAGAGGGAACGGAGATAGACGACAATACCGTAATTAAAGGGCCCGTTGTAATAGGAAAGAACGTCGTAATAAGGAACTCCTATATTGGGCCTTACACTAGCGTCGGCGACAATTGCATCATTGAGAATACCGAAATTGAGGACTCCATTATACTAGAGGGAAGTGAGATACGAAACGCCGGAAGGATAGTAGAAAGCCTCATTGGAAGAGGCGTGAAGATAATAAATGGTACTTCCCACCCATTCGGTAGAAAGCTCGTTGTGGGAGACAACTCCCGCATAATCCTATGAGGTGGAACGATGAGGCTCTTAGTGACCGGTGGAATGGGGTTCATAGGGAGCAACTTCATACGCTATGCCTTGGAAAAGCACGAGGAGTGGGAGATAATCAACCTCGATAAGCTCGGCTACGGCTCAAATCCAGAGAATTTGAGAGACATTGAAGGCGATCCTAGATATACATTCATTAAGGGAGACATAACGGACTTCGAGCTGATGAAGGCGCTCGTGAAGAAAGTCGATGCAGTTGTGAACTTCGCCGCCGAGAGTCACGTGGATAGGAGCATCTCCAGCCCCGAGCACTTTCTGAGAAGCAACGTCATCGGTGTCTACACGATACTGGAGGCCATCAGGAGATCCAATCCCGAGGTCAGGTTCGTTCACATAAGCACGGACGAGGTATACGGTGACATCCTTGAGGGCTCTTTCACCGAGAGGGACGCCTTAATGCCATCCTCCCCGTACTCTGCCAGCAAGGCGGCGGCGGATTCTCTCGTCCTTGGTTGGGCGAGAACTTACACCCTTAACGCGTCCATAACGAGGTGCACCAATAACTACGGCCCGTACCAGTTTCCGGAAAAGCTAATCCCCAAGACGATAATCAGGGCCAGCATGGGTCTTAAGATTCCAATATACGGCACCGGCCAGAACGTGAGGGACTGGATCTACGTCGAAGACCACGTTAGAGGGGTTGAAGCAGTTCTCCTCAAAGGTGAGCCACGGGAGGTATACAACATTTCGGCCGGCGAGGAAAAGACCAACATCAAGGTCGTTAAAACGATTTTAAAGCTCCTTGGGAAGAATGAGTCCCTCATCGAGTTCGTTGAGGACAGACCCGGCCATGACCTCCGTTACTCGCTTGATTCTTGGAAGATAACACGGGATCTCAAGTGGCGTCCACGGTACAACTTTGAGAAAGGCATCAAACTAACCGTGGAGTGGTACCTCGAAAATGAGGCATGGTGGAGGGCGTTAGTGAACGAGAAGGTTCTCCACCCAACGCCTTGGAAGCTGGGTGGTGATGATGCCCTTTGAGTTTAAAAGGCTAGAAATTCCCGATGTTATTTTAATCAAGCCAAAGGTCTTCAGGGATGAGCGGGGCTTTTTCATGGAAACTTACAAGAAACTGGATTTTGAAAGGGCCGGAATCAAAGGAGAATTCGTCCAGGATAACCACTCGAAATCCAACTACGGCGTGCTCAGAGGTCTGCACTTCCAGCGCGAACCTTACGCCCAGGCGAAGATTGTGAGAGCTGTTAGGGGTGTCATCTATGACGTTGCCGTGGATTTGAGGAGGGATTCACCGACCTTTGGCAGGTGGGTTGGAGCGATACTTTCGGAGCACAACAAATACCAACTCTACATCCCGAGGGGTTTTGCCCATGGATTCCTAGTACTGAGCGATGTTGCAGAGGTGGTTTACAAAGTGGACAACGTTTATGCCCCCGACTATGAAGGCGGAATAATCTGGAACGACCCAGAGATAGGGATAGACTGGCCGATTGATGAGCCCACAGTCTCTGAGAAGGACAGGAAATGGCCAACACTGAGGGAGGCCATCGAAAAGGGATGGACTTTCTGAGGTGATTCAATGAGAGTTGCAATAATCGGTGCCACCGGCCAGCTTGGAAGCGACTTAGTGAGGGTTTTGGGGGAAGACCTCTCGTTTGAAGTGATTCCTCTAACTCACGCTGACTTAGACGTCACGATTCCAGAGACACTGAAGGTTCTGAGAGAGTTGAGGCCCGACGTTATTATCAACACTGCCGCATATGTTAGGGTTGATGATGCAGAGCTTTATCCGGAGAAGGCTTTTGTGGTCAATGCTATTGGCGCTCTGAACGTTGCGAGGGTTGCTAGCGAGATTGATGCCATCAATGTGTACATCAGCACGGACTACGTCTTTGATGGAGAAAAGGGAGAACCCTACACTGAAGAGGATGTTCCGAATCCGATAAACGTTTATGGGGCAAGCAAGTACGTAGGCGAAATCCTCACAAAGAATTATTCTAAGAAGTACTACATTATCCGAGTCGCAAGCCTGTATGGAAAAGCTGGAGCGAGCGGAAAGGGTGGAAACTTTGCGAACTGGGTCATCAAGAGGGCGAAGCGCGGGGAGGAGCTGAGGATAGTCGACGACCAGTTCATGAGTCCAACATATACGAGGGACGTCGCCAGAACTCTGAAGGAGTTTTTGAAGATCCAGCCAGAATGGGCCATCTATCACATGGTGAACGAGGGTTACTGTTCGTGGTACGAGTTCACTAGGGCGATATTCGAAATCCTGGGCTGGGAGGTTAGAATAAGGGCAATTAAGTCGAGTGAGTTAAGCAGGCTGGCTAGAAGGCCGAGGTTTTCAGCGTTGGAGAACATGAGACTTCACGAACTTGGCATAAGAATGCCTGAGTGGAGAAAGGGATTGGAAGAGTATCTAAGGGAGACCGGACACCTCCCTTTGAATGCTGAATAATAGGCCTGTCATGAAAGGGTTGCTACATTTCGGGTGCCTACAATGAGCGAGGCAAGTCAGATTTTGCAAAAGATCGCCAGAGGGACGGGGATTGTCTTTGCAGGAACTATTATCTCGATGTTCTTTGGATTCCTGAGCAGGGCAGTAATAGCAAGATATTTTTCTACTGGAGAGTACGGGGTTTTTAACCTAGCATTAACCGTTTTGAGCATTGTCCTCGTCATAGCTACGCTCGGCTTTCAGAATGCTCTGCCTAGGGAAGTTGCTTTTTACAAAGAGAGAGAGCCATCAAAGGTCGGGGATTTGACCTCAACAGCACTAATGATTGTGGCGGTAAACAGCTTGGTCTGGACGGCCATCCTCTTCGCCGGTGTGGAAAGCATCTCTCGGCTCTTCGGCGATGAGAGATTGGTGGGAGCGCTGAGAATCGCGGTCTTTGCCCTTCCCTTCTGGGCACTGACCGGAGTCATTATCTCGATATCGAGGGGCTTTGGAAGGGTCAGGGAGCAGGTATATTTCCAGAACATAATTTATCCGATGCTTTTTATGGCCTTTGTTGTTGTTGGAGCGTTTTTGGAGTTGCCGTTTGCGTTTGTTTTTGGTGCCCACGTTGCTGCTTGGGGTTTGACATTTCTGGCTTTAATGTTTAGTATCCGGAAAGATGACCTGCTTAAATTCAGGATTTCCCTAAGTTCAAATCTTGGGAAAGAGCTGGTTAAATTCTCAATCCCCCTCATGCTGACGGGTATTGCTGGTTTTGTAATGACGTGGACGGATACTCTGATGCTCGGTTACTACTTGGGTTCTGATGTTGTTGGTCTGTATAACGGTGCCGCTCCGATCGCCAAGCTCTTGCCAATATTTTTGAATTCTGCAGGATTGATTTTTCCGCCTTTGGCCACCGTTCTTTATACCCATGGAAAAATTAATGAGCTTAATAGGGTGTATCAAATTCTGACTAAATGGATATTTCTGGGCACTTTTCCGCTGTTTGCTTTGATCTTTCTATTTCCTGCGGCCACTATAAACCTCTTCTTTGGAGCCAAATATATTTCGGCGGCTCCAGCGCTTCAAATTCTAGCTTTGGGCTTTATGTTCCATACGCTTTTGGGGCTGAACGGTTGGAGTTTAATTGTTATCAGGGAGAGCAATTTCATAATGTATTCTACTTTAATCTCAGCTGGAATAAATGTGGCATTAAACATCCTTCTGATACCCCACTATGGTATTGAGGGTGCGGCTGTCGCAACTACCGCTTCATATTTTGCCATGAACGTTTTAAATTCCC
Organism: Thermococcus radiotolerans; assembly: GCF_002214565.1. NCBI lineage: Archaea > Methanobacteriati > Methanobacteriota > Thermococci > Thermococcales > Thermococcaceae > Thermococcus > Thermococcus radiotolerans. The sequence continues at coordinate 1,755,214 of NZ_CP015106.1, read as the reverse complement.
TCAGGCTTTATCAGAAGACTGGGATTCATCCCCTTGGCCAGAGCTATCTTAAGTCGCTGGTTATTGGTTTTGTTCTGCTGGGGCTGGTTCTGGGATTGCACTTGAGAGTTTCAAGTATCTGGTGTGCGATTCCTATTTTAGTAGTGTTCACTGGGGTGTACCTGCTCCTGGTTCTCCTGAGCGGGAGCATTGATATGGAAGATGTTGAGTTGCTTTTGGTAATAGAGAAAAGATTGGGGGTTGAGTTGAAGGTTGTAAAGAAGATTTTGGGAAGGTTTGTTTAGATTTTACCCTTTAGTCTTAATGCGCTAATGGTTCTTTTTAGCTTCATCTCCTCTGTTGAGGACCATTTTCTTTTAGGAGGTTTACTTATAACAAACCAAGGAACTTTTATCAATGCAGGTATCCGTACATGTCTTGGATGTCCATAAATTTTTAGCGGAATTAGCGGATGAAGTTTCTCTCCGAATGCTTCCCCATGATCAGAAGTGATTATTATCCTCCCCGCTAAATGAGGTACCAGCAATTCTACGTATTTTAGTGCTATTCGAAGGTTGTCTCTGTATGCTTCCTTGACTTTGCCCAGAGGAACTGTGCCGTCCATAACGAGATCCCAGATAGTTTTGTCTCTCCACTGTGATTGCCCCGCTAGAGCGGCTTCTCTATGTTTTGAAAATCCTGTATCGCCAGGTGGCCTAAAGGTCAAATATGGGAAATGTGGCTGCATGAAATGTATTATAAATCTCTTCTCTGGGTACTTCTCTAATGCTCTTAATGTGTACTGATAAACTGTTTTGGGGTGTACAGTATTCAGCTTGCTGTCCCATCCATCCTTCCAGACGGGGATTATCCTATAGAATTTCCCTTTAAGAAGCATGTCAACAAAGGGATTAGCAGTTATGTACACGATATCTTTGAATTCTCCTTTTTCAAAATTTTCTAGTAGAAACTCTGCTGTCATTGATCCACTGGAGATCCGGTATTCAAGTGTACCTTGATTATATAGCCCTGTTTTTTTGATTTCTTCCTTAAAAATATCAAAACGGCACGCATCAAGAATTATTAAATAATCCCAGTATTCCGATGTTACAGAAAATCCTTCGTTTTTTCTGTAAACTAAGGGGCTTATATACCATATGAACGTATTTTTCCACCAGTTGAAATCTTTGTAGTATCTTTTAATTGTTGCCAATTTGTTTGTGTATCTCACCGTATATCCCCCCGATTGTTTATTACTTAAGCTCTGAAATTATTATACTAGATAATCCGTTTGAATATACAATACTATTTTGAACTGTTAATCTACGAATGATCTTTTCTGCATCCCATCCAAGGTACCTCCCCATTCCAGAGACATATACTTTTTGCCCAGTAGGTAGGATAACATAGTTTGCCTCTCGAATGGATACACCAACGTTGGGATATAAAAAATAGTATATCGTTTTGTATTCTCTAGTGTAATGATTTACGATAAAGTATACTGGTGGATAATAATTTTCTGCATGAACGTTCCATTCTTGTGGCGCGACACGAGCTGGAAATGTTGCAAAAAGAAGTATGAGTACTGAAAATATTGTAAAGAGTATTGTTATTTTGTCCTGCCTTTTTATTATATATCGAGCAACTAAAATAGCCAGAATTAAAGAGACACCAAATGCGGATCTGCCAACAAACTGCCCAGATGAAAAACCAAATATAAATAGGAATATGCCAGCAGAAATAATAAAGGAAAACATTAAAATCCCATAACCAAGGAATTCCCTTCTGTGCTTCCAGAAAACATAAATAGCGAGCAATAGTAGAGAGGCGTTATATAAAATATTAGCTTGAGAAAGCACGATAATAGACTGAGGTTTTATTGAAGCAGACGTGACAACAGATTTGCTTCCTCGTGTAAACAGGTATAGTATGATTTCGTTTATATTCAGAAGAAAGGCCATAGCAGTCTTTAAAATATATCCTGGACCGCTTGAGGATACAAAGAATGTAGCATACGCAATAAGCGTGATGAGTAACAATACTGTTCCCATCAATGTAATACTCACAGATTTTCCAGTAGTAAAAGTAGTGATCCCGAAATACAGTGAAAACGCAACAAGTAACATTAATGTACTTTCCGGATGTGTTAAGATTGCTCCGCAATAACTCAGAAATATTATTACAAAGCGGGTGTTATTTGTGAGTTTGTTATTTAGTATCATAATTAAGGAAGTTATAAGCAGAATCTGACCAAACAGCTGAGGCGAAAGATAATCGAAGGAGTATATAAAGCCTGAAGAAAACAAAACTAAAAGATACATACCAATCCAGTTCGAGTACTTACCAAGAGCAATTACTGTCAACAGGAAGACAAAAGAGGAAAGAATATACACGAGCGATGCAAGTTTTACTCTCAGTGGCATCCCAATAATGACGCTAATTGTACCAACAATGTATGAGAATCCTGGAAATGCACTATAGTCAATGTGCCTCGCTAGTTCAAACTCTCTGTTTAGTAGGAGGGAAGTCAATTGCAACATTTTTATTACGTCGGGGTTATTAACTACATAAGGATAAAAAGAAAGTGGAACAGCAAGAAGAAGAGAGATCCCCATAACACCCGCAAGTAGTATGCCAGTGCCTTTAATGTCTCTTTTATGAACAATTATCCCCATCACAACAAGCACAAAGGTTACAAGGGATATTAGATTGTATATTTGAAGGTTGTAGTATATTATATAATATTTTCTTAGGAGATACGTCCATATAGTTATTGTATTGATAAGGAGGAGAATTACTATTAATAATTTCCACAAGTCTTTTCTCATTATTGTTCCCCCTCAAAATATTTCATGTTGGCTAAGTTTCTTGCATTGTGCCCCAACTTTCTTCTTATTTTTGGATTCTCTATCAAGTATTCAATTGCTTTTACAAATCCTTCATCTACATCATCCACGATTATTGCATGCTTGCCATTCACTAAATCTAACCCCTCGGTCCCTTTTTTAGTCGTCACTATCGGCAATCCCGCAGCCATATAATCCAGCATCTTAAGCTTAACTCCTGCGCCCCGTTTCAAGGGGACAATCGCTATATCGCAGGAGGATAAGAGTTCGTAAATATTATCAACAAATCCCAATGACCTAAACTTTCCTTCATGAACCTTCGGAGAGCCAGAACCAAAAACTAAAAATTGAACATTTTCGTAAGATATATTCTTGGATATACCTCCCCGGATAATTTCCATAGCCTCTTTATTTGGCAGGTATTTGTATGAGCCATGGAAAACAACTGCTATATCAGATCTTTTAGTCATGATCCTTTTTTCATTTTTGGGGGAAATTCTACTATCTGAGATTTTTGGGGAGATTACGGTAATTTTTTCCAAGGGGAGACCGTATAACTCTGATAGCCTACGCTTGTCACTATGAGAAATAGATATTATCCTGTCGGCGCGAGTGGCAAAAAATTCATACACTTTTGTCAGAATTTTAAGTACAGACACGACTTTTTGTTCTTCAATTGATATACTGTCCTGAGCATATCTGTCCACCTCAACATCATGAGCTATATAAACGAGTCTTGTTTTTAAGATTTTAGAAAGAATAATTGATCCAATTGATCCGAAATGGAAATTATGAAAAAGTATAGTGTTATTGCACTTGACCATTGTTTCCTTTATTAACTTAAATACCGACTTCCAGTAGCTTATATTGACTTCTAAAAAGGCAATGCCAATTCCTCCAAGAGGATTAAATTGAAATATAGTACTTGCAAATGGCACATCAACAGCATCCGTTGGAGTAATAACAAACAAGTTAGGGCTATCTCCACAAACATGACTAATAACTCTAACTAAATACTCGGAAGCTCCTTCATTTTTATGTATCCTAAGGGGATTAATAAGAATATCACAAGAAACTATATTCACTACTACCCCCTCCCAATCAACACCCTAAACACTCTCTCATATTCCCCTACAACCTTCTCCCAATTATATTGCCTCCTTATCCTCGTGACCTGTGTCTTCCTTATATTCCTTAAATCAAGCTCTCCTTTTTCAAGCATCTCCATTTTGTCAGCTAAATCTTCAACATCTTTAAAGTATACCCCCCCTTCCTGAAGAACCTCTTTATTAAACGGCACATCATATGCCAGTATCGGCCTCTTAAACAGCATCTGCTCAAGCAGGGAGGGATTCGTTCCCCCAACTTCGTAGGCATGAATGTAAGCAAAGCAGTTCTTCCTCAAGACTCCAAGGACTTCTCTGTCATATATTGGGTCGAGGAGAAGTATATCCTCCCTGTCACCTTTCAGTTTGAAGAGGTATCTCGTGTACGGGTCTTTCCTATTGAAATTTCCGACTATAACAAGCTTCTTGGCAGACTTGGCTTTGCGGAATCCTTCGATCTCCATGTGAATGTTGTTTTCCGCCACAATCCTAGCAACCGTCAGGTAATAGCCGTTGGGCTCCACATCAAATTTCTCAAGAATATTCCTTTCTTCATCTGTGGAAAGAGTCGAAGGGAGAAGCTCCCTCGCACCGTAGGCGATGTAGACGACCATTCTTGGATTATGGCGTTTTTCAAGATGTTTCTTGATCCCAATGGAATCCGCTACCACGATATCTGGTAGCTTACAGGACAGGTATTCCATCAGGTACATGTAAACCATCGTCGCAAGATACACCGGGAAGATGTGGAAAGGTACAAATTGGCTCCTTTTTATTAAACGCCTCCATTCAACGCCGTCAGGATTTATAAGGATTTTTTTCTTTGCTAGCTTTGCTAAGATAGCTGCTACCGAGCTATCGGGTCCGAGAAAGTACAACAGTTCAATTTCTTCCCTGTGTTTTGATAGAGTATATGCGGCGTTAAGAAAATCATTGATGGAAGGTATACTCGTGCTTTTGCTCTCAACTGCGGGAGAATGCACTCTTATTATCCCATCATATTCATCTTCGAAGAATTTGGTGTCCTCGTGCATAACGTAGAATTGAAATCTGTCCTTTAATCTGGTAGTTAGCTCTTCTACAAATGTCTCTGTCCCCCCATATTTTGATGGAATTCCCCGCAGACCAACTATTGCAATCTTGGGCTTTTGCATCACATCACCTGTTTTCTCGTTCTGATTCTCGACTTTTGGTACAGTATTGAATACTCCTTAACTCCCGTTTTAACCCTGCCATGCTCTTGAAGATGTACCCTAGGACGAAACCGAATATAACAAGGTTAATTCCAGTTATAACAAAAATCGACGTGAGCGGGGCAAGTAGGTAGTGGGTAACTCCTCTTTGCCACTCCTCAACAACGTAGAATCCCGTAACAAGTCCAATCATCAAGAAGAGGAAACCTAAGAGATATAGGTATTTGCCAGGATTGTACCTCACCATCAACTCTATTATCGTTTTCCCTATTCTCCAGCCATCCTTTATGGGGTGGAGGTTGGCCTTCCCCTTTCTCTTACGATAGCTTATCGGAACCTCTGCAATGCGGAAGCCCTTGGCAATCGTTTCAACTGTCAGTTCGGTCTCAACCTCGAAACCATGTTTCTCAAGCTCAGCACTCTTATAAACTTCCCTAGTAAGGGCCCTATACCCCGTAAGGAGGTCGTGAACCTCCACACCATACATGAAACGGAAGAGAAAATTGAAAACTTTATTTCCAACGAGATTCAACTTTGTAAAGGCGCCCTTCTCAAAGTTTTCCAGCCGATTCCCAATAACATGTTCAGCTATTCCCCTTTCAATCGGCTGAATGAGCCTCTCAACGTCTTTAGGATCGTAGGTTCCATCCCCATCTATCATGACAACTACGTCGGTATCAATCATCTTGAATGCCTCTGCAACGGCTTGGCCTTTACCCTTACCGCTCTGGAGAACGACAGTGGCACCCTTTTTCTCTGCTATCTCCCTTGTCCTGTCGGTGCTGTGGCCGTCTATAACAAAAATGTTGGTGTAGCCAAGCTCCTTAAAACCATCTATAACTTCGCCAATAGCCCCTTCTTCGTTCTTCGTGGGTATCAGTATCGTAATGTTTTGAGAGTCTAATTTTTTCTCTGGCATCTACCACGCCTCCAAATGACAGACACAAGGTAGAGTATTCATCAGTTCCTCGTTGTAAGCCGGAATCACTATCAGAGTCCGCATGGTATCACCGAGTTAGTTGAATGAAACTAAGGGTTAGTCTAATGCCCGAAGTTCCGGTATAATCTGAACATCTCCCTCTTTTTAAGATTTTTCCAAACGAGGCTCGAAACGGCCAGAAATATTCCAAACGCTGACACCACCAAGGCCTGAGTTGCCGCAGAGCCTGGGAAATCGAGGGACGAACGGAAGATCAGAAAGACGGAAACCATTGCGACCAGGAACGCGAAAATCCCAACGCCCAGCCTGAACCTGAGCAGGAAGTAGAACATAACCCCTGCCAGGAACGCCTCCGGCACCACTAGACCGACCACCATGAAGAGGGTCGTCAGGAGTTCTACCCTCCCGAATGTGGGTTTTCTCTTAAGAACGTCGTCGAGGAGCAGTATCGACGCCAGGGAAAGCGCCAGTGTCGTCACGAGTCCGGAGTACGAGTAGAGTGTCGAAGCCTCAACGGAACCTCCAAGGTAGAGGATGTATATCAAATACGCCACGAGTCCAAGGTCTCGGTTCTTCAGGGCGAGGATGTAGACGAGTGGAGCGAGCAGCGTGATGTACGTTCCGGCAACAAAGCCCGCAAGTATCGATGCCACGACACCTATCATTCACACCACCCTCGCCAGTTCCCTTATGTAGTCGCTCGGGCCGAGGTCTATGGTAGGAGCTAGAGCGTTGAACTTCCTTAGGAGCCCTTCCCTCTCACTGTACGCGCGGTACAGTCTCCTGAGCGTCGTTTCGTCCAGCTCGCCGCTGTAGAAGAGAACCGGATTCGGGGAGAGTATCAGCACCCTGTGGCTTCTCAATGCCCTCGCCACGGCGCGGTAGGTCTGGGTTGGATTGCTGAGGTCCGTGATGAGTATTATAAAGGAGGGATTCTTGAGCAGGCTCAGGGCCTCGAAGATCCCAAGGGGTCCTTGCCTGCCCTTCCTCAGCGGAAGGACCTTCCTGAGGAACTCCTGCGCCTTCTCACCGATCGAGAAGCCAGTCTCGAAGCGGAGGCTCATGGCTCCTTTTTCACCCTTAAGGCCGAGTTTCCTCCTAATTGCCTCAAGCTGGGCGGGGCCTTTTCCAGCGCTCACGATATCGGCGCTGACATCGTCGTAGACAACCAGTCCCACGCGGTAGCGCCTCACGAGGTTTGAGGCCACTTGGAGTGCCAGAACCGCGGCGTAGTCTATCTTTGCCATCTTAAGCCCTTTGCGCATCTCCCTCGTGTTGTCGAGGAATATGTAAACGTCGGCGTTCTCCTCCTTTATGAACTCCCTGACTATAAGCTCGCCGAGCCTCACGCTGGCCTTCCAGTCTATCCTCTTGAAGTCGTCGCCGTGCTGGTACTCCCTCAGATCTTTGATGTCGAGACCCTCCGCTCCAAAGAGCTGGCCCTTCCGGTAGATCTCGGCCAGGCGGAGGTTGTGCTCCACCCTGGCGGCGTCCTTTATGCTCTCCACGGAGGGATAGACGTTAACCTCTACCTCAGGACCTATGGAGAACCTCTCAACGTACAGCCCACGCGGATCCTCAGCGATTACCTCAACCGGGCCAATGGCAAACTTCCCCTTCCTGAGGGGCCTGAAGCGGTACTCGATGAGGCGCTCCTCCCCAGAAGGAAGGAAAAACGGCTCAATACCCTCGACCTCAAAATCCTCATGTTTCACAAGGGGCTTCACAACTGCATCTCCGCCCAGGTTCCTAACGTGAAGTTCCGCTACCTGCCACTTCCCCTCCTCGAGTTTTGCCTCCCGCAGGATTACCTCACCCTCGATTGAGAGATCCACGACGCTCCTAACCCCGTAGATGTAGAGGATTATCAGCATGCCCAGAACCGCCGGGAACACCGTCTCGGCCAGATAACCTTCGACCATGAGGAGGAAGGCAAGGATGAAGAGAAAGTCCTCCCTTGTCATCGACTACACCGGGACCTCGGTTTCTCTGAGGATATCCTCCACAACGTCCCTGACCTTCACACCCTCGAGTTCGTACTCAACCTTGAGGACGAGCCTGTGGGTGAGCACGGGTAGAGCGACCTTCTTGACGTCGTCTGGGATGATGTAACTCCTGCCGTCGAGGAAAGCCGATGACTTGGCGGCGTAGAGGAGGTGCTCTCCAGCCCTCGGCGAGGCTCCGAAGAGAAGTCTCTCATCGCTCCTTGTGGCGGAGATTATCGAGTAGATGTACTCCAGTATCTCGTCGCTGGCCTCAACCTTCTTCACTTCGGATATGAGCCCAACTAGCTCCTCGTGGGTGACTATAGGCTCGACGTCGGAGAAGTCCCCGAGGCTCTTCCTCCTGAGGAGCGCCATCTCCTCGTCCTTGCTGGGGAACCCTATCTCGATCTTCAGCATGAACCTGTCAAGCTGGGCCTCAGGGAGAACGTAAACGCCCTCATGTTCCAAGGGGTTCATCGTGGCTATCACGAGGAACGGCCTGGGGAGGGGAAAAGTGGTGCCCTCGATGGTTACCTGCATCTCCTGCATTGCCTCCAGGAGTGCACTCTGGGTCTTTGGCTGGGCCCTGTTTACCTCGTCCGCCAGGACAACGTTGGCAAATATCGGGCCCTTCTTCGTCGTCCATTCCCCTGTTTTCTGGTCGTAGTAGAAGACGCCGATTATATCCGCCGGAAGAAGGTCCGGGGTGAGCTGTATCCTTGAGAAGCTTAACCCTATGGCCCTCGAGAAGGCCTTGGCTATGGTCGTCTTCGCCACACCCGGGATTCCCTCGATGAGCACGTGCCCCTCGGAGAGGAGGGCTATCGTGAGGAGCTCTATCACGTCCTCCTTACCAACGACGGCCTTGCCCACCTCTTTCTTCAGTCTCCCCATGAATTCCCTACCGTCCATGACCACCACCCAGCTTCGACCCAGTCTCGATTTCTTGGAGTATCTTTTTTAACTTATCCCCATCGAGGCCGCTTTCCTCAAGCCTCGATATAATCTCGTCGAGGCCCTGCCGTTCCTCCCGGAAGAAGCGGCCCAAGAGGGCGAATAGCTTATCCAGCAGGAGGCCAAAGAGGCCGCTCTCGATGAAGAAAGCCAGAGCAGCTATGAACAGCACGTAGTAGAACACCAGCTCCCTGTTGACCGCCCGCCTGATGACGATGGTTCCCGTTGAGTAGGGATTGAAGTCTGCATGATGAGCCTCGTCTACGTAGAAGGTCTTCTTGGGGAGCGAGCCAATGAGGTTCCGGAGGAACGGCTCGTTCTGGGGGAAGAGGGCGTTGGTGAAGATGTCGGGATCCGATATAAGGATCACCCTGCCCTTTCCATAGGAAACAACGTCCATTAGCGGAAAGGCACCGTATTCGCCGTTGAGCATTGAAGCGTTGCTCGTGTAGACAGCGGGGTTCTGGGCGTTGAGGACGACCGCGGGCCTGCTCATCACGAGGTAGTTAACCCCCGTCGAGAGTGCGTCGTCGGTTATTTCCCTCGTTACCGGGAACTCGTAGTTCTTGAGGTAGGTCAGGCCCGTCACGGGCTTCTTCGAGAAGCGCTGGGGAAGTCCCAACCCTTCAAGCAACTCATTGCCGGTGCCGAAATCATCGGCCAGTATGAGCGTCCCTCCACCTTCAAGGAACGTCCTAACCTGTTCTATTTCCCTCTGAGAGAAGTCCACATCGGGGCCCACCACGATGAGGGTGCCGTTCATCTTCCCGAGACCGAGGGAATCGTAGGGAACGAGAACCGGGGTTATCTCCCCGCTCTTGTAGAGGAGCTTTCCAAAGCTCGACAGGCCGTTCCATTCCGTGTTGAGCACGCTGTATGCGGCATCGCTCTTAAAGCGGGGGACGGACATGGGCATGACCAGGAGGGAAACCCCGATTATCAGCAGTATCGCGTAGGCCACCTTGTTCAAAGCTCATCCCTCACGATGGCGGTTATTATCACGCGGGAGGCCCTCTTGACTGCACCGAGAGCCTCTGAAATCCCGAACCTCATCCTCGCGTAGAGACCCCTCTCGTGCATCACCGTCAGCTTTTCCAGGTCGTTGTAGAAGGGCTCACCCCTGAGCCTCGAGAGCATTTCCCTGGGGGTGATCGAACCGGGCAACGAATAGAGTCTCCTGAGGAAGCGGTAGACCACCCTGTAGGCTCCAAGGACGTCCGGGGGAGCTTCACCGAATTCAGCCTCCACTGGCCTTTCCCCGGCCACCTCTTCCACCGCAGGCTGCACCTTCTCCCGGGTCAGGAACTTGTATCCAAGCCCCGCAAGGAGAAGGAAGGCCAGCAACAGCAGAATCCTGGTGGTGTAACTGATAGGAGCCGCGGTTATCTGAATCACGTTGGATCCACTCGCCTGGAGCTCATCGCTGCCCGGGAAGTACGCGTACACCTCGTGCGTTCCCTCGCCAAGCTGAACCTGGAAGGAGAAGTCCCCGCGGGCGGTGATTGTGGTGTAAGGAGAGTCATCAACGTAGATCACGAGCGGGATCGATAGGTCAGGGGTAACGGTTCCCGTTATCGTGACCGTATCGCCGGCCTTGACGCTCCCACCCTCGTAGAAGAGCCTTATGGTGGGCCTCAGCTTGGCCGGAAGGAGAAGCAGGGTGACGTTTGAGGGAGCATAGAGGGAGGTTCCAGCGAACAGTACGGTCGCGTTCACCTCGGAGGAAACGTTAACCGTGGCGTTGAAGAACCCCTCGGGGTCAGTCACGAGGGGGTAAGCCTCACCGCCAACGACAAGCTTTAGCGGCACTCTATCTACCCCTCTGCTCCAGTAGTCGAGGAGATATCCCGAAACCGTAACCGCCTCGCCGCGGCTCTCCTCCGCGATTATCCTCGTCGGAATTCTGGTCACGTTAACCAGGAGAACGTTCGACCTGAAGGAGCCGCTGGAGTTAACACCCACCGCATAGATCTCGTAGGTGCCCGTTCGGGGAAAGGAGTACACGAGGCGGAAGGTACCGTTGCCGAGCTCGGGCGTGTAGAGGGTTCCGTTCACCACGAGGAGAACCGAGCTCATGTTGGGGGCGTATCCGAATATCGTGACGTTGTCCAGAACCATAGGCGATTCCTTGGAGATGAAGACCGAGAAGTTCGAAGGCACCTCCGCGGCATCGAGGGCACGTCTGTACTCCCCGATTAGGTCTTCAACCCCATCGAGCTTGGAGGATAAACCGGTTACATCGAACCTCAGGCTCTCGTTGTTCTCCCCGACAAGTTCCACCGACGAGATCGAGTTAACCGCCTCCCGACAGGAGGAAAGGCCAGTTTCCATCAGCAGGAGGGCGTTTCTGGCCGAAACGTAATCACCCTCCTCCATGCCCCTCCGGAAGGATAGGCTGCCTGAGGATACGTAGAAAGAGCACTCACCGAGCTTTTGAAACTCGGACGCCAGGGAGAGAACTTTATCGTTTATCCCGATTGAGGAATAGACTATGAGCGTCTCGTAGGTGGAGTTTGTAATCCCGTAAAGCCGCGAGGAGACGTTTAAAGCCGAGTCATTTTCGGCCAGAACCTGATCGTAGAGGGCCTCGAAGTCGGATATGAGAGACGTGAAATAAACGTAGGCACCATGATCGTTCGAACTAGCCGAGTAGTAATTGGTTCCAGAGGCGGAAACCACCTGTAAACCCGCCGTTACGAGCAGCGAGACCAAGAACAACGGAATTAAGCCCCTCATATCAATCAAGGCCTTCTCGGGGGAAATCTTTTATAAGGTTAGTGGTCGTTGTGAAGTCGGGGTAAAGATGGAGATCAAGGACCTAGTTAGCGCTGCACTGGTGCTAGGCGGCGGTGCACTTGCACTCCACGGCTTCCTCAGCACAAACACTAGCCTGATGAACATAGGAATAGCCGGGGCGTTCCTGGGGGCAGTGGTCTTCACGTTCAAATCATCCAAATACGTGAAAAAAGAAGCCATTGAGAACCTCATGGAGCCCTACGCCGGAGTCTTCTCATCGTTCTCCGAGAACCTGGCCCTCAACGGAAACGCCGTCTACATACCCCCCTACGAGAACCTCCCGAGGGGAGGAGTCTTCATCCCCCTCCACGAGAACTTCGAGTTAGATCTGGCGAGACTGGATGAGAAAACGGTCTTCCTAACAGACGTCCCAAACGAAAAGGCAATGGGACTCTTCCTCGGCCCCTTCGGAGCATCACTCGTCGAGAAGTACGAGGAACACCTTGAAGGTCCCCTCGATTCCTCCGGCATACCAACGGTCGAAAGCGCCGCGGGTTCGGTCCTAAGGGCACTGGGGCTGGCAAAGAAGGTTTACATTGAAGAGAAGGGTGAGGGGCTCAGAATCATCATCCAGCCCGATATCAAGTGCGAGCCCGAGAACTGCGAGAAAACACCCTGCCCCCTCTGCGCCTCCGTGCTCCTGGCCCTCGCGAAGGCCACGGGGGAGCTGCTGCTCACGGAGAGGGTGGAGGCAAAGGACTACGGCATCGAGATAACCGCGAGAAAACTCGGGGGAGTCCAGGAATGGATGTAGAGGACTACATGCTCCTCTTCCTCTCACTCTGGGTCCTCATAGCGGCACTCGCCGCCAAGAGCGTCGGCGTATTCCTAACCCTCACGCTGATAGGCCTCCTGATAACGATAGAGGTGGGAAGTCTCTTCCTCAGCAGGGAGCAGAAGGAGAGCGTGAAGCCTCTCGTCGAGCTCCTAATAGTTATATTCGCGATAATCGTAATGGGAAAGGTGTACTCGATCATCACTGGTGGATAAACTTGCACTCTAAAAATAGCAACTTTTTTAAATTCTTGCATCATAACAAATGCCATGATTGAAACGGTAAGAGAAGTCGTCGAGGACTACAGGGAGGTTAAAGTTTCTGGAGTCCAAAGAGAGCTCAAAATACCCATTCCCAGCCTCCCCAAGGCCATAGCACTTATAGGGCCAAGAAGAGCCGGAAAAACATTCTATCTGCTCCAGATGTACAAGGACCTGCTTTCCCAAGGAAAACCAGCCCTCTACATACCCCTTGATGATGACAGACTGTACCCCCCAAACACCAAAACACTCTCCACGCTCCTGGACCTATTCCACATGGAGTTCGGAGAAAAAAGCGGCATCCTCCTATTAGACGAAATCCAAGAAGTAAACAAGTGGGAACTCTTCGTGAAACGGGCAGTTAGCATGGGATTCACGGTTTTCATATCCGGTTCATCCTCAAAACTGCTCTCGCGCGAAGTAGCAACCCAGCTCAGGGGCAGAGGAATTCACTTTGAACTGTTTCCCTTCAGCTTCAACGAGTTCATTAACGCCAAAGGGGTTGAACCTGGAGCATCAACAAAAAAGCGAGCAGCAATTAAAAAGACTATGGGAGAATACCTCCTCTGGGGCGGCTTTCCTGAAGTTGCCCTCGAAGAAAACAGGCTAATAAAAAGAAAACTGCTGGAGGAATACCTCGGAGTCATGCTCTACAGGGATATCGTGGAAAGGCACGGCGTCAAGAACCTCCGCGCACTGAAACTGTTTATCAAGCTCCTAACCGGCTCTTTTGCTCGAGAAATTTCCCTCAGCAGAACCGCGAAGTACATGAAGGGAACCGGCGTAGATGTCAGCAGAAACACCCTATCCGACTACCTCAGATACCTACAGGACGCATTCTTCGTCTTCCCCCTCAAGAAACTCGGCCCCATCAAGGAAAGCGAGAAAAGCCTCCCAAAAATCTACATCATCGATAACGGCATAATCACAGCATCAACCCCCAGAGCCAAGAGCGAGCTTGGGAGGCTCATGGAAAACCTCACATACCTCCACCTAAGAAGACTTGAAAAGGAAGTCTATTACATTAAAACCCCCACCTGGGAAGTTGACTTCGCAGTTAGAGAAGGAAACGGCTTCAACCTCATCCAAGTATCCTACACAGTCGAAGGACCAGACACATGGAAACGAGAAGTCAACGGACTCATTAAGGCATCAAAACTAGTTCCAACAAAAAGCACCACTGTAGTGACCTACGATTACGAGGAAGAAGAAACCATCGAAGGTCAAAAGATCAGATTCGTGCCCCTCTGGAAATTCTGCAGAGGCGAGATAAAGCTTTAAAGTCGAAAGAAACAGCAGTATCATCACCGGGTGGATGAAATGAACTGGAAGAAACACTGGGATCTGCTCACAATCATAGTGCTCTCAATAATCCTAGACCTACTCATATTCTACGCTCCGGACAGTCTAGCGAGAAAGGCCCTCGGCCTGGCCTTCGTACTCTTCTTCCCAGGCTACGTCTTCATAACCGCCCTATTCCCCGAAAAGAAGGAGCTGGACAACCTCGAAAGGCTCGCCCTCAGCTTCGGCCTGAGCATAGCGATAGTCCCGCTCATAGGCCTCGGATTGAACTACACCCCCTGGGGCATAAGGCTCATTCCAATACTCGTCAGCCTCACAATATTCAACGTTGCCTTCGCGATAATAGCCATATACCGCCGTTCGAAGGCCTTCGAGCCGTGGATACCCTGGATAACAGTCAAACGGCTCAAGGAAGAACTCGAATGGGAAAGCTCAAGTCAGCTCGACAAGGCCCTAACGGTGATCCTGATAATCGCCATCATCACATCCATCGGAACCCTCGCCTACGTGGTAACGCACCCAAAGCCCAGCGAGGCCTTCACCGAGTTCTACATCCTCGGCCCGGACGGAATAGCCGACAACTATCCGACGGACCTCAAAGTCGGCCAGAACGGGACGGTTATCATCGGCATAGTCAACCACGAGCACCGCAACGTAACCTACTACGTCCAGATATGGCTGGTCAACCTAACGTGGGACAACACCACCAACACGACTATAATTCACGAGATGTACCCGATGCCCGGCTGGTTCAACGTGACTCTGCCGAACGTTCCGGTCAACATCGAGGGCAACTGGACGCCCCAGTTCGAGACAAACTACACCTTCAGCATAGACAAGCCCGGAAAATGGCAGGTGTGGTTCCTGCTCTTCAAGGACGAACCGCCGGAACTGCCCCCTGCCCCACCCGACGGCAACTACGCGGAAACTGAAGCCAAGAACCTCATCCTGAAGGCTGTTAACGGGACGATACAGTCCCTCAAGCTCAACGTCAACGTAAAACCGTGACCCAATTTTTACCATTTTGAGAGAAAATTTTATAAGCTCTTTCTGCGTAATCCTTCCGAGAATACTATCTTGGGTGGTGTAATATGAAACATGTGAAAGTTGTAGCGATTGGCCTCCTTGTGGCCCTCCTGATACTCGCCGGGCCGGCCAGGTCCCTCTTCACCGACGTTGCCCTCTCGGAGAACAACGAGATAAGCTCCGGGGAGTTCGACATAGCCATAAGCAAGGACGGGAGCAGGTTCTACAACGATGCCAAACTCTTCGAGTTCTCGAACCTCAAGCCGGGCGACGAGAGAACCTTCAGCTTCTACGTCAAGAACCGCGGGGACATAGACGTCTCCAGGTTGACGATGGTTCTCCACGTCAGCGACCTCGAGGACGGTACGATGAGTCCCGCGGAGAAGGCCGTCGACAACACGACCGATGTCGGGGAGCTCAGCGAATACCTGATAGTGAAGGAGCTGAAGGTTTACCTCGGCAACGATTCATGGACAGTCGATTCGGTAAAGGGAAAGAGCCTGAAGGAACTCAGCGGAGAGGAAATAGAACTCATAGACAGGCCGCTCAAGGAGGGCGAAACGCTCAGGGTCACGATGACGGTGGAGTTCTCGAAGGAAGCCGGCAACGAGTGCCAGACCGACAGGGTTCTCGTCAACATGAAGCTCAACGCGGAGCAGTGAACTTTTAAACCCTCCATCCATTCTTTTTCCATGCGGAGAAAAATCGCCCTCATCTTTGACATGGACGGTGTTCTGTACCGGGGAAACGAGCCCGTTGATGGAGCGAGGGAACTGATAAACCTTCTGAAGGAGGCGGGCGTTCCATTCATCTTTCTAACCAACAACTCCACCAAAGACCCCTCTATGTACCGCGAGAAGCTCCTCTCGATGGGCATCGACGTCCCGGAGGATGTCATACTCACCTCGGGCCTCGCCACGAGGCTCTACATGGAGAGGCACTTCGAGCCCGGGAAGGTTTTCGTCATCGGCGGCGAGGGGCTTCACAGGGAGATGGAGCGCCTAGGCTGGGGAATCGTTGACGTCGACGAAGCCAGAGAAGGAGCCTGGAGGGAAGTAAAATACGTCGTCGTCGGCCTCGACCCCGGTTTAACCTACGAGAAGCTCAAATACGCCACGCTGGCGATAAGGAACGGCGCGAGGTTCATCGGCACCAACCCGGACACAACGTATCCCGCCGAGGAGGGCATCTACCCCGGCGCGGGCTCAATAATAGCCGCGCTGAAGGCCTCAACGGACGTCGAGCCATTGATAATAGGCAAACCCAACGAACCGGCCTACGAGGTAGCGAGGAGCAAGCTCGATGGCGTTGATGAGATCTGGATGATCGGTGACAGACTTGACACAGACATGGTCTTCGCCAAGCGCTTCGGTATGAAGGCGGTAATGGTTCTAACCGGTGTAAACACGCTGAAAGACGTTGAAGAAACCAGGATAAAGCCCGACCTCGTCCTCCCCAGCGTTAAGGAACTGCTCGACTACCTGAAGACCTTCATGGAGGCATCGGAATGAGGCTCCAAGAACTCCTGGAGAGACTGATATGGCAGGAGAACGAGCTCTACAACCTTCACAAGCTCGGTGAGACCTTCGCCACCTTCGAGAGGCCCGAACTCGTCGAGACATTCCAGTTGATGGCCGAAGAGGAGCTGAGGCACAGGAAAACCCTTGAAAAGATGCTCTCAGAGGGAACGCTGGAGGAAACCGCGGTCATAGACTACCTCGAATCCCTCTCCCTGGAACCCATGCTGAGCGACGAGAGGGCGAAGCCGAAGACCCTTGAGGAGCTGGTCCTCGAAGCCCTCGTGAGGGAGAAACACGCCTACGAGCTCTACACGAGGCTCTCCCAGATACTGGACGGATCTTTGGGGCACATCTTCAAAATGATGGCTGGGGAGGAGCTCAAACATGCCTACAGGCTCAAGTTGGTCTACGAGGGCCTTTGACATTTGGATAAATTATCCGACATTCCCCTTTTCTACCCCTTTACCCGGGAGGCAAAGTTCGGGGCATAAATTCGTCACCCCGGCAACTTCCAACGGGGTAAGGTATATGTAGGAGTGGCCGGCATAGAGTTCTGCTGATGCTTCTACTAATGGGGGCAACGATAAACAGCTGTATGTCAGGGGTGTTTATATGCCGGTTGAAAAAGTGATGAAAAGGGACGGCAGAATTGTCCCGTTCGATAAAGACCGTATAAAATGGGCTATACAAAGGGCAATGCTTGAAGTCGGCGTCCGCGACGAGAAGCTCCTCAACAAGGTGGTTAGAAGGGTCGTCAGGAGGGTCAACGAACTCTACGACGGTCAAACCCCACACATAGAGAACATTCAGGATATAGTCGAGCTTGAACTCATGCGCGCAGGCCTCTTCGATGTTGCAAAGGCCTACATCCTCTACCGCAAGAAGAAGGCCGAGATTCGTGAAGAGAAGAAGAAAATCCTCAACAAGGACAAGCTGGACGAGATAGACAAGCGCTTCTCCATCAACGCCCTCCGCGTTCTGGCTTCCCGCTACCTGATAAAGAACGAGAAGGGAGAGATAATTGAGAGCCCCAGGGAGCTCTTCGAGCGCGTCGCCGTTCTCTCGGTCATCCCTGACCTGCTCTACGACGAGAGGATTTTTGATAGGGACGGAAACCATGAGCAGGACTTGAGCAGGGTGGAGGAGTACTTGAGAACCCTCGACGAGTACGAGGGGAAGCTCTCCATCGGAAGGTTCAAGCTCAACAGGTACCACTTCGAGAGGCTCCTCAACCTCTACCGCGAGCTGGCCGAGAAGGGCCAGATGAAGGTTCCAATAGACGATGTAATAAAGATGCTCGAAAACGGCGCCTTCGACCGCTACGAGGACGAGGTGGAGGAGTACTTCAGGCTGATGACGAGCCAGGTATTCATGCCGAACACGCCGGCGCTCATCAACTCCGGCAGGCCGCTCGGCATGCTCTCGGCGTGCTTCGTCGTGCCGATAGAGGACGACATGGAGAGCATAATGAAGGCGGCCCATGACGTTGCCATGATACAGAAGATGGGCGGCGGAACCGGTTTGAACTTCTCGAAGCTCCGCCCGGAGGGAGACCTCGTAGGAACCACCACCGGAGCCGCGAGCGGTCCCGTTTCCTTCATGCACCTCATCGACGCCGTCAGCGACGTCATCAAGCAGGGCGGCGTAAGGCGCGGAGCGAACATGGGCATCCTCGAGGTCTGGCACCCGGACATAGAGAAGTTCATCCACGCCAAGGAGAAGAACATCGGGACCAACGTGCTCAGCAACTTCAACATCAGCGTCGGAATATGGGCCGACTTCTGGGAGGCCCTTAGAGAAGGCAAGCGCTACCCGCTCGTCAACCCGAGGACCGGCGAGAGGGTCAAGGAGATAGACCCCAAGAGCCTATTCGAGGAGCTCGCCTACATGGCATGGGCGAAGGCAGACCCCGGTGTGGTGTTCTTCGACGTTATCAACAAGAGGAACGTTCTTGAGCCCGCAAAGGGCGAAAAAATCCGTGCGACCAACCCATGCGGAGAAGAGCCGCTCTACGACTACGAATCGTGCAATTTAGCGAGCATAAACCTCGCAAAGTTCGTGAAGTACGACGAGGAAGGCAAGCCATACTTCGACTGGGACGAGTACGCCTATGTCATTCAGAAGGTCGCCAAGTACCTCGACAACGCCATAGACGTCAACAAGTTCCCGCTGCCGGAGATAGACCGCAACACCAAGCTGACGAGGCGCATCGGGGTTGGAATAATGGGTCTCGCCGATGCGCTATTCAAGCTCGGCATAGCATACAACAGCAAAGAGGGCTACGACTTCATGAGGAAGGCCACCGAGTACCTCACGTTCTACGCCTACAAATACTCAGTCGAGGCCGCCAAAAAGCGCGGACCCTTCCCGCTCTACGAGAAGTCTGCATACAAAGACGGCGAACTCCCGGTCGAAGGCTACTACCACCGCGAGATTTGGAGCCTTCCCTGGGACGAGCTGGCCGAGGAAGTCAAGAGGTTTGGGGTCAGGAACGGAATGACCACGACCTGCCCGCCGACGGGCTCAGTTTCAATGATAGCCGACACATCCAGCGGAATCGAGCCGATATTCGCGCTCGTCTACAAGAAGAGCGTTACCGTTGGAGAGTTCTACTACGTCGACCCCGTCTTCGAGGCCGAGCTGAAGAAGCGCGGCCTGTGGAGCGACGAGATACTCAGGAAGATAAGCGACAACTACGGCTCGATCCAGGGCCTTGAGGAGATTCCAGAGGACATGCAGAGGATCTTCGTCACATCCATGGACATCCACTGGCTCGACCACATACTGGCCCAGGCGAACATCCAGCTCTGGCTGACCGACAGCGCGAGCAAGACCATAAACATGCCCAACGACGCAACGGTTGAGGACGTCAAAGCTGCCTATCTACTCGCCTACAAGCTCGGCTGTAAGGGCATAACCGTCTACCGCGACGGCTCGCTCTCGGTGCAGGTCTACAGCGTCGAGGGTGAGAAGAAGCAGCGCGTCAAGGCCAAGCCGAGCAAGTACGCCGTGGAGAAGCTCAAAGCAGTTGTTGAGGCCGAGCCCTGGCTCTCCAAGTTCATCAACGTTGAGGCGATACTCAACGGCACCAACGGGAAGGAGAAAACAGAGAGCGTTGGCATAACCTTCTCTATAAGCAGGCCCGTCGCGGCAAAACCGATGCACGAGCACCCGCACCACGCGGAGAAGCCGGACGTGCCCGAGGAGAAGATAAGGGAGCTCCTCGGCGTTGCCTACTGCCCGGTCTGCTACGAGCAGGACGGAGAACTCGTCGAGCTGAGGATGGAGAGCGGCTGTGCAACCTGCCCGCGCTGCGGCTGGAGCAAGTGTGTGATAAGCTGAGGTCATCCTCAGCCTTTATACCCCATTTCTTCGAGGCGTATTTTATAAGTCCTGTAGAATGAAAAGGCGATCAACGTCCAAAGAACGGGCAACGAGTATCTGGCAGGGATAGGAAGGATTGCCCACAAGAAGGTAAGAATCGCCCCAGTAATCATAGTTCTTTCACTGTTACGAAACTTTGCCGCGAGTTCCCCGTGAAGCTTATCGTCCCTTAATGAATTAACGACGTACACAATTACAACAGCAAGAACGGCCCATAGCATAAAGTTTCCAACGTCCGGCCATCTCTCCGCAGTTGGGACAAATATCACATACGCTGTAAAAATCACCAGGAGAAGGGGATACACAGCAACCACGCTACCTATGCCCTCCCTCATAGGCCTCCCAAGTTCATATTTTCATTCAATGCTTTTAACATTTTTCTGCCAACGGAGGCTTTTTAAGCGAAGGACTTTAACTTCTACCCATCAGCCGAAAGCCTTAAGTTGTGGCCTTCAGAGCTCACGCTATTCGGAGGTGTTGAGATGGACAAAGTTTACCTCACCTGGTGGCAGGTGGACAGGGCAATATTCTCGCTCGCGGACGAACTTAGAAAGAACTTTGTGCCCGATGTCATAGTCGGAGTCGCGAGGGGTGGCCTGATTCCGGCAGTGAGACTCAGCCACATCCTCGGTGACCTAGAGGTCAAGGTCATCGACGTCAAGTTCTACAAGGACATCGACGAGAGGATGGAGAAGCCGGTCATAACGATACCCCTCCACGGCTCGCTGGAGGGCAAGAAGGTCGTCATAGTCGACGACGTCAGCGACACGGGGAAGACCCTCGAAGTCGTCATCGAGGAGGTCAAGAAGGCCGGCGCGGAAGACGTCAGAATCGCCTGCCTCAGCATGAAGCCCTGGACGAAGGTGGTTCCCGACTTCTACGTTTTCCGCACCGACAAGTGGATAGTCTTCCCCTGGGAGGAGTTCCCGGTCGTTGTCAGGGAGTAACCTCTTTAACCTCCTCCCCCAACTTTTCTCGGTGGTGATATGAGGGCGTTCATAGCCATTGAGGTTAACGACGAAGTCCGCGACAACCTTCTGAAGGCCCAGGAGAGGATAGGGAGCAAATCGGCCAAAATAAAGTTTGTCGAGCGCGAGAACTTCCACGTCACGCTCAAGTTCCTCGGAGAGATCGACGAAGTCACCGCAGAGGAAGTCAAGAGGGCCCTGGAGGAGATAGCGAAGAAGCACAAGAAGCACCGCGCCAGGGTTAAGGGGATAGGAGTCTTTCCGAACCCGAACTACGTCCGCGTAATCTGGGCTGGAATAGAGAACGACGAGGGGATAAAGGCGATAGCGGCCGACGTTGAGCGGGAGATGAGAAGGCTGGGCTTCAAGAAGGAGAAGGACTTCGTGGCCCACATAACCATCGGCCGCGTCAAGTTCGTGAGGGACAAACTGGAGCTGGCGATGGCGCTCAAAGACCTTGCCAACGAGGACTTCGGAGAGTTCGATGTTGAGGCCATAGAGCTGAAGAAGAGCACGCTGACGCCGAAGGGGCCGATCTACGAAACCGTTGCGAGGTTCGAGCTGGCCGAGTGAGGTGTGAAAATGGACGTCGAGGCCGTGCTTCAAAAAGTTCTCCAGAGAATACGCCCGACGGACGAGGAGAGGGCCTTCGTGGAAGGCCTGATGGGAGAACTGAGGGGTATAGCTGAGGAGACCACCGAAAGCCTGGGCCTCGACGTTAAGCCATACTTCGTCGGCTCGCTCGCGAAGGATACGTATTTAGCCGGAGACCACGACGTTGACCTCTTCCTAGCTTTTCCCCTCGATACCCCACTGGAAGAGCTCAGGGAGAAGGGTCTGGAACTCGGCAGGGCCATCGCCGAGAGGCTCGGCTCCTACGAAATCGCCTACGCCGAGCATCCCTACGTGAGGGCGAGATATAAGGGCGTAAAGGTCGACATAGTCCCATGCTACGACGTGGAGAGCTGGAGGGACGTGAAGACGGCCGTGGACCGCTCGATACTCCACAACCGCTGGGTCATTAAGAACCTCGAGGGCAGGAACAACGAGGTCAGACTGCTCAAGCGCTTTTTGAAGGGTATAAACGCCTACGGGAGCGAGATATACATCCGCGGCTTCTCCGGCTACCTTGCCGAGATCCTCGTCATCAGGTACGGCTCATTCCTCGAAGTCCTCAAAAACGCCGATTTCATGCTGAGACGGAAGATAATAGACCCCGGAAACTGGCTCAAGCATGAACACGAGGTAGCCATGAGAACCGTTAGGCGCGAGGCCGAGGCGGATAGGCCTCTGATAGTCATCGACCCCGTTGACCCTAGGAGAAATGTCGCGGCAAACCTGAGCTGGGAGCGCTATGGGGTTTTCTACTTCAAGGCACATCAGTTCCTGGAGAAGCCATCCGAGGGGTTCTTCTTTGGGAGAGCTAAGAAAAGTGGAAGCTATCTCGCGGAACTCAGGCGGAAGGGAACCCACCTCGTGACGCTGGTCTTTGGGGCCCCTGACCTTGTGGAGGACATTCTGCTCCCCCAGCTGGAGAGGAGCGCCCGGGGCTTTGAGAAGGCCCTCTCAAGGGAGGGTTTCAAAGTCCTCGGCTGGAACGTTGGGCACGAGGGCAGCAAAGCCTTCATAATGCTCGAGGTGGACAGGAGGGAAAGGGAAAAGGTGAGGATAAAGCCCGGACCCGAGTTCTTCACCGAGAGGGGCCAGGACTTCTACAGGAAGAACGAAAGGGTGTGGATCATCGGGAAGAGGCTCTTCGCGGAAAAGACCGTGAAGGAAGACATAGCAGAGGTTATCCTCGAACTCCTGGAGAAGAACCAGGTTGCCATGGGGAAAAGCGTTAGGGAAAACATCAGGAACGCCAAGATAATGCTAGACTACGTCCCGAAGGAGCTGGAGGACGAGGCCTACCTCTTCCTGAGCAGAGAGAAGTGGAATCTGAAGGGCTAGCAGGAGGGTTTTCTTACCCACCCCTTTCTTCTCCGCGTCCTCGAGTATGCGCTTGAGCCTCAGGTACTCCTTCCCACCGAGCTTCATCAACACGGGACCAAGGATGGACAACTCCTCCTCACGACGTTTCTTCTCCTCCAATCCCATCCCTCCATCTCTGGGTCGTTTCTGTATGGGGTTGGCCCAGTTTTAAAGATTAGGCTAACAAAATTAAATAACCAAACGTCCCGGGAAGGACAGTACATCATCCCCTGTGTTCACACCACCTGCGATTCTCCCAGTCACCGTGAACCTCGCCCGGGATGTGGCCGGTATCCGCAACGGCCCAGTCGAGGTTGTAGTGCCCTATCAGGTTCCTCAGCTCACCCCGCAGGTCGCGCTCTCCAACGTAGAGGGCCGCCCTCGCCACGACGTTGTAGCCGCTGTTGGGAACCTCGGGCTTTAACGCATCGAGCCACGCTTTCTCGCCCGTCTCCCAGCCCTGCAGGGAGGGCATTGCTCCGAGGTTCCAGAGGTGGTAGAGGTTCTCAAAGTTGAGGAGCCTTAGATAGGCCTCGATGAAGAGGCTCTGAAGTTCACTGCCGTCGAAGTACTCCATCAGCTCAATGAGGGCCTTCGCCATGACCGAGACGTTGCCGAAGGCGACGCGTGTATCTAAGTTCTCCCAGAAGCGCGGGCAGGAGTGGTTGGCGAGGAGGGCAAGATAGTAAATCCTGCCGAGCTTGAAGGCCTTCCCCTCGCCGTTGGCAGGCTCAAGCACGTAATCGGGAGACGTTTCCATGCCGAAGTAGTCGTAGTAGTCCCTGAAGAAAACCCTCGCGTAGCGGACGAGGAACTCCTTAGCATTGGCCCCAAGCTCCACGAGGCCCTTCAGGACGCCGAGGCGGATGGTTCTGTTGAGCTCCTCGAAGAGCCTGGTGAAGGCCACCTTCCAGAGCTGGGAGATTTTCCTGCCGTTCACTCTCCTCTCAAAAACCTTCCCGTCGGCCCTGCGGTAGCCGAGCCACCGGGAATCGCTCGTCTTTCCGTCGAGGCTTAAATCGAAGTAGTCGCTCCAGGAGGAGTAGTCCTTAACCCCCATCTCGAAGGAGCACTCGCCGTCGAGGCGCTTGAACTCGCCCGAGAGCTTCCTCCTCACAAACTCCATGGCGGAAATCCTCTCCACGCCGTTACTCTCAAGCCCCTCCATCCAGGCGGTGAAGCGGTCGAGCTGTGCCGGATTTCCGAGGAGGCTCTCAAGGTCGCTGGCGGTGAAGATTAGATAGGGAACGCCGAGGTTCTCCTTGTGGTCATCGCGGTAGGATAGGGTCGCCGAGACCAAACCCTGAACGTCGAGGGTGTTGAAGGCAAAGGCGTCGCTTATGCCCCACTCCCTTCCGAAGACGAAGGAATTTGAATAGCGGTTGCAGGAGTGCTTCGCCTGGGGAAAGTCGTAAAGGAGCTGTCTCTCATCGAGGAGAAATACCAGCTTTTTGTCCGTTAAGGATTCAATTATTTGAGCGGTTCTTCTCGTTATCACAGCCTCAGGAAGCCAGTAGCCGATTACGGGCTTGTCCCCAATCAGCGGGGAGTAGAAGTCGAAGGAAACCCTCGCCAGAATCCTCTGCTCGAACTCGTCGAGGTGGGGAACTATCGGGTGGAACGGCGTTGTGGGGACGGCGTCAAACCTCCTGAGAAGCTCGACGGTCTCTTCAAATGCACCCTTATGGTAACGGAGGAGCATCAGAAACGTGAAAGGTTCTATGTCCATGCTCACCCCCTTCATGCGCGAGAGGGTGTCGGCTATGTGCTCGTAGGAATAGAGCATCGCCCTCGTCCAGTTCTCGCCCCTGACCTCCTCTCCACGGATCTTTATCGCGACGGGGCTCTTCCTCTCCTCGTACTCTATCGGCTTTGAGCCGTCGCCGTCCTTAACGTAGACGATATCACCGGGCTGGTAGGCGTGGAAGTGGTGCGCGTACTTCATCCGCATTGTCTCACCGAGAGTGATACATCGCGGACACTTATTTGGGTTTCGGAGAAATTGGAGGGCATTTTTACCCAGATATGTCCGATAGATTAATAAACCTGTGCATTAAGATTCCAACGGTGGGAAGATGGAGCGCGAATTCAGGAAGATTCTGGGCGAAGACTTGGCCAACTACCTCGAGCTCATGAGGGCAAAGCTAGCTTTCGCCGAGGAGCTGTACGGGATAAAGATGAACTACGTGCCCCTCATCACGGAAGGGGAGATAGTGATCCTTGACAAGAACGACGGGAAGATCAAGTGGCTGAAGACCAAAAGACCTCTCACCCTCGAGGAGTTCAAAGCACTGGCCGACAAAATAAAGGAAAACCTCGAGTCAGGGTACGTGGAAAGCCTTCTGGCGATGAACATGTCCTGCGTCAACGGGCCAGGTGAATAATCTTTTAAATCCTCTCCCTTAATCCATGCGATGAACCGCTCCGAACTAGTGCTTCTCGGCATCACTGCGATATGGGGCTTCACGTTCCCCGCTATGAAGGTTAGTCTCGACTACCTCCCCCCGATTCTCTTCCTAGCGTATCGCTTCGGAATAGCGTCCCTCCTGATGCTCATACTCTTCCGCTCGAAGGTCCTCAGGAGAGAAACGTTCAAGGAGGGCTTCATCCTCGGGCTTACCCTCTTCTTCGGTCACGGCTTCCAGATAGTCGGGCTCAAATACACCACAGCCTCGAACTCGGCCTTCATAACGTCCCTCTACGTCGTCTTCACGCCCTTCATAGCCTACTTCCTGCTTAGGGACAGGCTCAAGCTCAGGGACGCCGCCTCACTCGCAATAGCGCTAACCGGCCTCTACCTCATCTCGGGGGCGAGCCTGAACTTCAACTACGGTGACATGCTCACCGTCCTCTGCGCCCTCAGCTTCGCCTTCCAGATAGTCCTAGTCCAGAAGTTCGGGGAAAGGGACTACCTAAGCTTAGCCTTCTGGCAGATAACATGGAACTTCGTCTTTTCGCTGGTTTTCGCCCTCGTAGCCGAGCCGTTCACCTTCCCCACGGACCCGCTGCCGTGGGCAGGGGTGCTCTACACCTCCATCTTCGCCACGGTGATAGCGTTCACACTCCAGGTGAAGCACCAGAGGAACACGAGGGCGCACAAGGCGGCGCTGATTTACTCCGCGGAACCAATATTCGGCCACATAGCGGCGTTCATAACGATAGGGGAAATCCTAAGCGCCAAAGGCTACCTGGGTGCGGCGCTGATAATGGCGGGAATCTGGAACGAGATTAGAAACCAGGGGTAGGGTTGGACTCGATGGAGGGCACCTTACTCCCCCGCACCCCAGACCCTATGCCAAGACTGAGGGTCTGCTCCACGCGCTTGACGTCCACGAGAGTGCTGATGCAACCGGCACGAAGGAGAGGCACTGCCTGGAGGGGGATTCTGAGATGGGAGAGCTTCTCGGCAGCCTCAGCAAGCTCCGGCCAGCAGGCGATTCCAACCGCCGCCTTGATCTCTCCCTTCGGAACCTTTGACTTGAGAATCTTCTTGACGAGGCTCCCTCCGGGGGCTATGTAGAACTGCTTGTAACCAAGCCTCTCACCGAGCTCGATTATTGAACCAACCGGACAGCACCCGCACTTCACGCACTCAAAGCCGTACTCCCCAAGCTCGGCTTGGCACTCCCGGAAGTTTCTGAGGCACTGGGGAATGAAGACAGCCCTCTTCTCAGGGGGAACTTTTGCAAAATCCTCGGCGTAGGCCCTGTTTTTGAGTTCGATGTATATCTGGTCGGCCAGCTCCTCATCCTCGCCCATGAGAGACAGAACCGCCCTGACGGCACTCCTCGTGCTCAGGTCAGCACCGGAGGCAAGCAGTTTGGCTATCAGATTCTCAATGCCCATGCCAGTTCCCGCCACGGCCCTTTATAATATTTCAATTTAAGCGTGAATATAAGCCTTTGGGAAAGATTTAGAAACAAAAAGTTAATAAATTCTTGGGGAAAATTATCTCCCGGAGGTGATGGCCATGGTGCACGCGTACATCAAGGAGAGGACTAAGGAGTTTTCGAAGGAGGACAAGGAGAAGCGCTACAAGTACCTCGGAAAGGAGGTCATAGACGTCGGTGACCCCGGGCTCGACAGCATCCCGGAGTTCTACGGCATAGCCAACGCCATCTGGCACGACTGGAAGGAGGGAGAGATAGGAACAAAGACCGCGCTGGGAAGGCTGGCCCTCCTCAAGCTGCTGACGTACAAGACGAAGAACAAGAAAATCCAGGATATTCCGGAGGAGGACCTCGAGGAGGTCAGGAAGTTCATAGACTACGTGATTCAGGTCATAAAGAACGAGAGCAGGCGTAAAGGCGAGCCCGAGGAGGAGCGCCAGGTTTAAATCACCCTCACCTTAAATTCAGCCGGGCCCTCCCCCTCACGCCCCGGGGAGAAGTGACCTGGGGTCGGTCGGGGAGGGCACACCCCACCCAAAAACCTTATAAGGGAAGTTCCCAATTTTGCCCCGATGCCCATGAGGGGGGAGTGTTTTATCCTTCGCTTCGCCCGTTTCGCGGCTTGAGTCCCCCTGTTCTAGGGTAGTCCATCCTAAAGATCATTTCTGGAGGGTTTTGACATGATAAAGGAACCGGAGTTTAGGGAGTATAACCCAGGGAAGCTTGAGGAAAAGGTCGAGCGCTTTTGGGAGGAGAACAACACCTATGAGAAGGTGAAGGAAAACAGGGCAAAGGGACCGAAGTACTACTTCCTCGACGGGCCCCCGTACGTCAGCGGTGCAATACACCTCGGAACGGCCTGGAACAAGATAATCAAGGACATGGTGATAAGGTTCAGAACCATGCAGGGCTACAACGTCCGCAGACAGCCGGGCTTCGACATGCACGGCCTCCCGATAGAGGTCAAAGTCGAGCAGGCGCTCGGGCTCAAGATAAAGAAGGACATAGAGACCGAGATAGGCGTTGACGAGTTCATAAGGAAGTGCAAGGAGTTCGCTCTCAACAACCTCAAGGTCATGACGGAGCAGTTCAAGATGCTCGGCGTCTGGATGGACTGGGACAACCCCTACATGACCATAAAGAACGAGTACATCGAATCAGGCTGGTTCACGCTCAAGAGGGCCCACGAGAAGGGACTTCTGGAGAAGGACAAGCGCGTCCTCCACTGGTGCCCGCGCTGTGAGACGGCTTTGGCTGAACACGAGGTCCGCGGCGAGTACAAGATAAGGGAGGACCCGAGCATATACGTCAAGTTCCCGGTCGAGGGGAAGGAGAACGAGTACCTTCTCATCTGGACGACGACACCGTGGACTCTCCCGGCCAACCTTGCCGTCACCGTTCACGCAGACTACGACTACGCCAAGGTTAGGGTCGAGACCGAGAACGGAGAGGAGTACTGGATAATAGCGAAGGCCCTCGTTGAAAGGGTTTTGAGCGAAGCTGGAGTTAAGGGCGAGATAGTTGAGGAGTTCAAGGGAGAGGAGCTTGAGGGGCTCCGCTACGTCCACGTCCTCATGGACGAGTATCCAACCCAGAAGGAGTTCCGCGAGAAGTACGAGTGGGCACACCGCGTAATCCTCGGCGAGCACGTGACGTTGGGAGAAGGTACCGGCCTTGTCCACACCGCCCCAGGTCACGGTGAGGAGGACTTCGAGATAGGAAGACAGTACGGCCTGCCGGTCTACAGCCCGGTCGACGACGAGGGACGCTACACCGAGGGCTACTGGAAGGGAACCTACGTCAAGGACGCCGATCCGGAGATAATAGAGCACCTTCGCGAGAAGGGCTACCTCGTGAAGGCCGGAACGATAGAGCACAAGTACCCACACTGCTGGCGCTGTAAGACCCCGCTCATATTCCGTGCAACAGACCAGTGGTTCCTCAAGGTCAGCAAGGTGAAGGACCTCATAATCAAGGAGAACGACGAGAAGGTGACCTGGTACCCAGACTGGGTCAAGGTGCGCTACGACAACGGCGTCATGAATTCCGGCGACTGGGTCATAAGCAGGCAGCGCTACTGGGGAATACCTCTCCCGATATGGGAGAGCGAGGACGGCGAGATACACGTCGTTGGAAGCTTCAAGGAGCTGGTAGAGCTCAGCGTTGCGATAGAGGTTAACGGCGAGAGGATAGACCTCCCTGAGGACTACGAGGAGAAGCTCAAGGTCATAGAGGAGAAGCTCGGCCCGGAGGACCTCCACAGGCCCTACGTCGATGCCTTTGTCATAAAGGTCAACGACAAGGAGATGCGCCGTGTAAAGGACGTCGTTGACGTCTGGTTCGACAGCGGAATAGCGAGCTGGGCTTCCCTCGACTACCCGAGAACGGAAGAGAACTTCAGGAAGCTCTGGCCGGCGGACTTCATAGTTGAGGGTGAGGACCAAGTCACCAAGTGGTTCTACTCCCAGCAGGCTGCCTCGGTTATAGCCTTCGACACCGTCCCCTACAGGCACGTGGCTATGCACGGCTACGTCCTCGACGAAAAGGGCGACAAGATGAGCAAGAGCCTCGGCAACATCATAAGGCCTGAGGAGGTCGTCCAGAAGGAGGGAAGAGACCCCTTCAGGTTCTACATGCTCTGGGCCACCAACCCGTGGGAGAACCTGCGCTTCAGCTGGAAGGGCCTTGAGCAAGTCAAGAGGATGCTCAACATACTCTGGAACGTCTACGTTCTCAGCGCCACCTACATGAGCCTCGACAACTTTGACCCGACGAAGCTCAAGCCCGAGGAACTGCCGTTCCGCGAGGAGGACAGGTGGATACTCAGCAGGGTCAACAGCCTCGTGGGAGACGTCACCGAGGGCATAGAGACCTTCAGGCTCACAAAGGCGACGAGAGCGATATACCACTTCGTCGTTGAGGATCTAAGCAGGTGGTACGTGAGGCTCATCAGGAAGCGCATGTGGGTTGAAGGAGACGACCCGGACAAGTTGGCAGCTTATTACACCGTCTGGAAGGTCTTCGACGTCCTGCTGAGGCTCATGGCACCGTTTACCCCGTACATAGCGGAGGAGATATACCAGAACATGCTCAGGCCGTTCCTCGGCGTGGAGAGCGTCCACATGCTCGACTGGCCGGAGGTCGAGGAAGAGGCAAGGGACGAGGAGCTTGAGAGGGAGATGGAGTACGTCAGGAGGATAGTCGAGGCCGGCTCTTCAGCAAGGCAGAGGGCCAGGATAAAGCTCCGCTACCCCGTCAGGAGGATAATCGTCGAGACCGAGGACGAGACCGTTGCAAAAGCCGTCGAGAGGCTCAACAGAATCCTGCGCGACCAGCTCAACGCCAAGGAAGTAATCGTCGGCAAAGTCGAGCGCGAGCTCCTCATCAAGCCCAACTTCGCGAAAGTTGGCCCAGAGTTCAAGGGCGACGCCAGGCTCGTGTCCCAGTGGATAGCCGAGCACGGCAGGGAACTCTACGAGGCCGGCGAGATGGACGTGGAAATCGAGGGCAAGACCTTCCACCTCACGAGGGAGCACCTGAGCATAGAGGAGAAGCTGCCGGACTTCTTCGTGAGCGAAGAGTTCGAGGGCGGAAGGGTCTTCGTGGACAAGACCCTCACGAGGGAGCTCCTCGCCGAGGGACTCGCCAGGGAGTTCGTCAGAAGGATACAGGAGATGAGGAAGAGGCTCGACCTCGACGTCAACGACAGGATAGTCGTCACCATAGAGACCACCGACGAGAACCGCGAACTGCTCGAGGAGAACCTCAACTACATAATGAGGGAGACGAGAGCTGTGGAAGTAATCTTCGGCCAGGCTAAGGGCTACATCGTCGAGTGGCCCGAGGTTCAGGCAAAGATAGGGATTGAGAAGGTCGAGGGCTGAGGCCCTCTCATTTCCTTCTTCTGTATTACCTCAGTAGACCTCAGGATCGCACTTGGTGCCTGAACTTATGCCCCCGTAAGTTACTTACGCCCCCATAAGTAACAACTCAAAAGAACAAACCAAGAGAAATTCAAGGCAGCGGGATCCTCTCGACCTCAATCCCCTCAAAGGTCGGGTACTCCTCGACGATGAAGAACCTCACATCGCCCTCTATTGCCTCAGCCAGCTCGACAGCGACCTCCTCCGGCATCTCTATCCTGCCCTTCGCCCTGTTGATATACAGCCACTCCGGCGGAACCTCCGCCTCCTCCACGAGGAGCGCGTAGAGCTCGTCGAGGTCGTCGTATTCAGCTATGCCAAACCGGAGCGTCCCGTCCTCGGTTATCTCCATATAGGGTCTGGCCACGTTCTTGGCCATCCTCCTCAGCCTGTTCTTGAGCTGGACGGCGTCCTTCAGCTTGGCCGTGCACAGGTGGTAGCTCAGCGAGGTGTTCTCCTCGCCCCATTCAAGGAGCTTCAGGCCCAGCTCAAGGGAACCCTTTATGGCGGCGCTCTCGTCGCTTATCGGCCTGTAGCCCCTGTCGAGAATAGCCCTCAGGTTCGTCTCGCTGAACTCAAGCTCGTTCACGTTGAGGAACTTCGCTCCGAGATTATCGAGAAACTCGGCATACCACCTCATCCTCTCGAACTGCCCCGGAATCGATGGAATCTCGCCGCCGACGTCCCACTCGAAGTCGAAGGCGTTTTTCATATTCTCAATCTCGACTTTGAAGAGCTTCGAGTTCGGGTTGAAGAGATCAGGATGAAAGCGTATCTCATCCAGGCCGGCATCGTAGAGCTTTTCGAGGTTTTTCTTCGTGGCCAAAGCTCCGGTGGTGTAGAGGTGAACATGGAAGTCCTCGCCGAAGGCCTCCTTGAGAACCCGTATATACTCAGCCGTCCTGTCAAGCCTCGCCAGCGGGTCTCCGCCCGTAACGCCTGCCCCCTTGGCCTCCATCAGAAGGGCCTCTTCGATCACGTCGTCCAGGCTTTTGACGGGTCTCTCGTTGGCGTAGACAACGTCTCCCCTTCTCATCTCGCTCAGCGGGCAGTAGAAGCAGTCCCTCGGGCAGACCCCCGTCGTGAAGAGGACGAGCTTCTCACCCCTAACGCAGAGCTGGCAGCCCCTGGGGAGCTCTCTCACAGCGTACGAAAAGTAAGGCGTCTCCCAGACCATCGACTCACCTCGCTAACCCTAAACGCGGGGGAGAGCTTAAAAAGGTTGGCGGGCAAAGTTGTCCAGATGCCTATGAGGGAAAAGCCGAAGTACCTGCCGCCCACCCTGAGGGACAAGCACCGCTACATAGCCTTTCAGGTCATCGGGGAGAGGCCGTTTAAGAAGGATGAGATAAAGAGGGCCATATGGGACGCGAGCCTCTCAACGCTGGGAACCCTCGGCTCGGCGAGGGCAAAACCCTGGTTCATCAAGTTCGACGAGAAGAGCCAGACAGGAATTGTAAGAGTCGACAGGAAGCACGTGGAGGAGCTGCGCTTCGCCCTGACGCTGGTCACCCACATAAACGGCTCAAGGGCCATCTTCAGAACCCTCGGTGTTTCCGGAACGATAAAAAGGCTGAAAAAGAAATTTTTAGCCGAGTACGGCTGGCGTTAGCGGAGGAAAGGAACGGCCTTGTCAACGGCCCCCTCGTAAACCTTCATGTATCTCCTGCAGGCATTCTCCCACGTGAAGTCCTTCCTTGCCCTCTTTTTCCCGTTCTCCCTGAGCTTTCTCAAGGTCGCATCGTCCAGCTCCTTGGCGAGAACCATCGCCCTGGCGAGGGCAAAGGCGTCCCTCGGGGGAACGAGCAGTCCCGTGGCGTTCTCCGGATCGGAGTTGAGGTCTATTATCGTGTCATTTATCCCACCTACGGCGCTGCCTATGGGAACCGCGCCGAGACACATGGCCTCAAGCTGCACCAGACCGAAGGGCTCGAAGTACGACGGGATTATCACGAAGTCCACCGAGCCGTACAGTTCGCGAACGGTCTCCCTGCTGAGGAGCTCGGTAATTACCCTGACGTTCTCGGGGAAGCGGTTCTGCACGGCCTTCGCCCACGCCTCAAGCTCGGGATGGCCCTTGCCGATTATGATGAACCTCATCTCCCTAAAGGCCGGATCCGCCGAGAGAACCTCTATCGCCCTTAGAAGGGTGTCAACCCCCTTCTGGGCCTTGTCAAAGCGCCCTATGAACATGAAAGCCTTCCCATCGCTCAGACCGAAGCGCTCCAAGACGCGCCTCCGTCTCTCCTCTCTGGGGAGGTCCTTCGTCTCCATGAGCTCCTCGTTCCAGAAGGAGCAGTCTATGCCGTTGAAGACGTGCGTAACCTTGCCCTCGAAGTGCCTGAAGAAATCCCACTCCTCCCACAGATAGCTCCTGCTGACGGTCGTTACGACGTCCGCTATGTACCCGGCGGTGTGCTCGGGGTCTATGTCCGGATACGGTGCAAGCTCGCCGAGATTCGCGTCGTGGAAGTAGTGGCCCGGAATCCTGGCCTTGTTGAGCCTGTGAACCGTGAAAACGCCCCTTATACCGAAGTACTTCTTCAAGAGGCCGAAGGCGAAGACGGTGTGCCAGTCGTGGGAGTGGATTACATCCGGCTTGAAGGTTTCGATAAGCTCGTTCATCAGTCCGACGCTCGCCTTTCCAAAGAGAACGGTTTTCCTGAGCAGATCGTCCCAGCTCGGGCCGTAAACATCGGCCTCACTAAGAAGCCCCCCGCCGAGGGAGTAGACAACCACCCCGTTCTGCTCCCTCTTCCTGACGGTTACAGTGACAGGCTCCCCAAAGGCCAAGACCCTGAAGGAGCCGGCGACTTCACCGAGGTTTCTACCGTGGTCGGGGGTGAAAACGACGACCTCGTTTCCCAGTTCAACGAGTCCCTCGGCTATGCTCGTCACAGCCTCGGCGAGGCCGCCAACCTTAACGGGCAAATACTCAAACCCAAGGATAAGAATCCGCATTGGCATCACCAACTCCCGTGAATCAATGAATTGAAAAGGAGAACTTCACTCGAGGAGGATGAACTTCTCCCCCTCGATGTCCTCGAAGTAGCTGCCTATGCCACCGACCTTCCACTCTCTGCCGTCGGCTCTGGCCGTCACGTTGGCCATCAGCGGCGTGTACTCGTAGGCGATTATCTCCCCGTCCAGGGTTACCGGCTCCTTGGTGTCCACGAGCCTTCCGACTATCTCCGCCCTCTTGGGGAGCTCAACGAACTTCAGGAGGGTTATCAGGGTCCTTATGTTCACGAGCGAGAGCGGCTTAGGCAGGGATTCGTAGTTGATTGGCTTAACCATCTCACTGTTGTCGAAGTAAATGGTGTAGAACCAGTGCATGTAGTTCTGGATTATCTTGGGACTCTTCGCCCAGAAGGAGTAGAACTTCTCGCGCCTCTTGTCCCTCGGAAGGGCGCCGAAGAAGAGGGCGTAGTTTAGGTCGCCGATTATCCAGCTGGCCATGAGCCAGGGGGCGCCGCCGGTTCTGGCGAGTATTATGTTGTCCCTCTTCAGCCAGTCGGGTATCTCCTCGAAGTTGCTTATGATTACGAACACTATGTCCTTCCTTGCGCGTATCTCGCCCTTGAGGAGCTTGAGGAACTCGAAGGGCGTGTTTATGAGAACTTCGTGCTTGGCGGTTCTTATGACGTACTCGGCCCTCTCAACGGTGTTGTCGAACCCCTGAATAGTCCAAATCTCGGGCAGCTCCTCCCCGTGAACCTCACGGTAGAGGTCGAGAAAAGCCACCTTGAGGTTCTCGATGTCCTCTATAAAGTCCTCCTTTATCTTCTCAAGGACCACCCCGGGGTTAACCGGCTTGTAGAGCCTCGGAGAGCCGTGCATGACGTCAACGAATCCCTTTCTGTGGAGGGAGCTCAGGACGTCGTAAACCCTCGTGTGGGGAATGCCGCTCTCCTTCGTTATGTCCGTGGCCTTGCTCGGGCCGAGCTTGAGAAGGGTTATGTACGCCAGGCTCTCGTACTTGGTGAGACCAAGCTTCTGAAGCTTTTCAATGATTTCCTCTTCCTTCATACCGAGACCTCCAAACTTTTAAGTTTCACTCGCAATAGTTTATTCATCAGTAGTGATACTTGGGTGGGGAAGGTGTATAAAATTTTCGGGTTCAAACCGGACGACCGCTTCGGCAGGGTCGCCGAGGTGGAGTTCTCAATACCCGCGAAGGGAAGCTACACCTATCTCTTGGGAAGCTTCAACGCCTTCAACGAGGGAAGCTTTCGAATGAGGCAGAAAGGGGAAAGATGGAGCGTAAAGCTGGAGCTCCCCGAGGGAATCTGGCACTACGGCTTTTCGGTGGACGGGGAGTTCCTGCCCGACCCGGAAAATCCGGAGAAGGCAACCTACCGACGCCTCTCGTACAAGTTCGAGAAGAAAGTAAGCGTGGCGAGAATAATCGGGAAGGGGAAATTCTTCCACAGGCCGAGCGCCACCTATCTTTACTCCTTCGCCGGGAGAACCCACGTGGTTTTCCGCGCACTGAGGGGAAAGGCTCCAAGGGTTGTTCTAAGAACCGGAGACAAGGAAATCGAGATGAGGCTCAAGGCGCACGATGACCTCTTCGAGTACTTCGAGGCAGTTCTACCCGGTGAGGGACCAATCGAGTATTCCTTCCTCGTAGAATGCGAAGGAAAAACCATCGAATACGGCCCGTTTGATGCCGAACCCTACAAGTCCGAGACTCCGGAATGGGTTTTTGGTCGGGTTTTCTACCAGATAATGCCCGACCGGTTCGATAGAGGCCTGCCTGGGACGCCCAGGGGGAGGGCATTCAGGGGCGAGGGATTCCACGGCGGAGACTTGGCCGGGATAATAAAGAGGCTCGACCACATCGAGGGTCTCGGCGTAAACGCGCTCTACCTCACCCCGATATTCGAGTCCATGACGTACCATCGCTACGACGTTACGGACTACTTCAGGGTCGACAGAAAGCTCGGCGGATGGGGAGTTTTCAGGAAGCTTGTGGAGGAGCTCAAAAAGAGGGACATCAGGCTGATTCTCGACGGGGTTTTCCACCACACGAGCTTCTTCCATCCCTACTTCCAAGACGTCATCCTGAACGGAGAAAAGAGCCGGTACCGGGACTTCTACAGGGTTACCGGCTTCCCTGTTGTCTCTGAGGAATTCCTGGAGGTTCTGAAATCGAGCGAGCCTTGGCCGGAGAGGTACAGGAAGCTCAAGGGGCTGAAATGGAACTACGAGAGCTTCTACTCCGTCTGGCTGATGCCGAGGCTGAACCACGACAACCCGGAGGTTAGACAGTTAGTAGAAGATGTTATGCGACACTGGCTCGAGAGGGGCGCTGACGGCTGGCGCCTTGATGTCGCCCACGGCGTTCCTCCCGAGCTCTGGAGGGAGATAAGAAAAGCCATGCCGGGAAATGCATACCTCGTTGGGGAGGTCATGGACGACGCGAGGCTCTGGCTCTTTGACGTCTTTCACGGCACCATGAACTACCCACTCTACGAGCTCATTCTGCGCTTCTTCGTGGAGGGCGAAATAACCACGGAGGAGTTTCTCAACGGGCTGGAGCTGCTGAGCGTTCACCTGGGGCCCGCGGAGTACGCGATGTACAACTTCCTCGACAACCACGACACAGAGCGCTTCATCGATTTAGTCGGCGATGAAAAGAAATACCTCTGCGCGCTGGCCTTTCTGATGACGTACAGGGGAATTCCCTCTATATTCTACGGCGATGAGATTGGCCTAAACGGCGGCGGCGAGGGCCTGAGCGCCGGAAGGACACCGATGAAGTGGGACGAGGGAGAGTGGAATCTCAGCCTACTGAAGGCCACGAAGGAGCTAATCAGGCTCAGGCGGGAGAGCCGAGCCCTCCAGCGGGGTGAGTTCAGGCCCATATCTTTCAAAAACGGACTCCTTCTCTACGAGAGGGTTCACGGCGACGATAGCGTTCTCGTGGGAATAAACTACTCGGGGGAGAGGGCAGCGATCGAAATCCCCGAGAAGTACACCCCAGCGAAGAACGGAAGCAAACGCATAGAACTGGCGCCATGGTCGTTCATCGTGCTGACCAAATGAACCTATCTTTTCATTGAGGCCCCATCGTGCTCATGCCCAACAAGGTTGAACAGGAAAGCGCAAGGTATATATATCACTGCCGATGATACTATATCACCCAAAATCTAGGCGGGTGATAAGGATATGAAGAAGGGATTATTTGCCCTGCTTTTGGTTGGAGTTTTGGTTTTGAGCGTCGTGGCCAGCGGCTGTATCTCCCCTGGAGGAGAGAGCCCGAGCAGCACGACCACCAGCAGCCCCAGTGAAACGACCACTTCAAGCCCAAGCGAGACAACGACCACGCCGAGCGAAACAACAACCACTCCAACGACTACAACGACAACGCCGCCCGAAACAGAGTGCGGCAGCGGAACGGTCGTCATATGGCACGCCATGCAGCCCAACGAGCTTCAGGTCTTCCAGAGCCTGGCCGAGGAGTACATGGCCATGTGCCCGGACGTCGAGATAGTCTTCGAGCAGAAGCCCAACCTTGAGGATGCCCTTAAGGCCGCAATTCCTGCCGGCCAGGGACCGGACCTCTTCATATGGGCCCACGACTGGATTGGAAAGTTCGCCGATGCGGGACTTCTAGAGCCTGTTGACGATTACGTTACCGATGACATCCTCAACGAGTTCGCTCCGATGGCCCAGGAGGCCATGCAGTACAAGGGCCACTTCTACGCCATGCCCTTCGCGGCCGAGACCGTCGCGATCATCTACAACAAGGACATGGTGAGCGAGCCGCCCAAGACCTTCGACGAGATGAAGGCGATAATGGAGCAGTACAACGACCCCGACAACGAGAAGTACGGAATAGCGTATCCGCTCAACGCCTACTTCCTCTCGGCTTGGGCCCAGGCCTTCGGAGGTTACTACTTTGACGACAAGACCGAGCAGCCCGGCCTCGACCAGCCGGAGACCATAGGGGGCTTTGAGTTCTTCTTCCAGAACATCTGGCCGTACATGGCCCCGACCGCTGACTACAACACCCAGCAGAGCATATTCCTCGAGGGCCGCGCTCCAATGATGGTCAACGGCCCGTGGAGCATTGGAAGCGTCAAGGACGCGGGAATCAACTTCGGCGTCGTCCCGCTCCCGCCCATAACCAAGGACGGCAAGGAGTACTGGCCGAGGCCCTACGGTGGAGTCAAGGACATCTACTTCGCCGCGGGAATCAAGAACAAGGAGGCCGCCTGGAAGTTCGTCAAGTGGTTCACCACCAGCCCCGAGGTCATCAAGGAGCTCTCGCTCCAGCTCGGCTACATCCCGGTTCTCACGCCGGTGCTCAACGACCCGGACATCCAGAACGACCCGGTCATCTACGGCTTCGGACAGGCCGTCCAGCACGCCTACCTCATGCCGAAGAGCCCGAAGATGGGCGCCGTCTGGGGCGGCGTTGACGGGGCCATCAACGAGATACTCCAGGACCCAGAGAACGCTGACATACCTGCCATACTCGAGAAGTACCAGCAGGAGATTCTGAACAACATCGGAGGCTGAAGTCCTTTCCCTTTTCCTACCTTTTTGGAGGGATGAGGATGAAAAAGACCACAACGATTGCCCTGTTTCTAATCCTGCCAGGAATAGCAGCGTTCCTCTTCTTCAACCTGTGGCCGATAATCTACTCGATATACCTCGCCTTCACTAACGCCCAGCTCGGAAACTTCCCGATTCAGGCGCCGCAGGCTCCGAAGCTGACCTTCGTGGGGCTGGACAACTTCAGGTGGATACTGAGCGATGAGAAGTTCAGGAGCGCCTTCCTCTGGACGTGGCTGTTCGTGCTGACGAGCGTCACCCTCAAGGTCCTCGCCGGAATCTTCCTCAGTCTGCTCTACAACAACAAGTACGTGAAGGGCAAGATGATATACCGCTCGCTTTTGATAATTCCCTGGGCATTGCCCCTGCTCTTCTCCGTCACCGTGTGGAAGTTCATGTTTGACCCCATTTTTGGACCCATAAACCAGATGCTCAAATCCCTGGGGGTTCAAACGCTCCCAAACTGGATTAACGATCCGCTCTGGGCGTTTCTGGCCCTGAACATCATCGAGGTATGGCTGGCGTACCCGTTCATGATAACCGTCATAACCGCCGCACTCCAGTCGGTTCCAGATACGCTTGTCGAGGCGGCGATAATAGACGGCGCCAGCTACTGGCAGAGAATAAGGCACGTGGTTCTGCCCATAGTTGGAAAACCGATAGCCTTCGCGACGATACTCACCAGCGCGGCAAGCTTCCAGTACTTCATGGTGCCCTATATCTACAACGCCGGTCTCTTCGAGGACAAGTTCATACTGCTCTACGGTTTCAGGAAGGCCTTCGGCGCAACGCCCCACTACGGAAGGGCAGCGGCAGTCATGATAATAGCGACCCTCGTTCTGGCGGTCTACATGTACGTCAACGTTAGGATAACCAAGCTCCAGGAGGGTGCCAAAGGATGAGGGGCATGAGAAAGGGTGAGGCTCTGAGGAGCCTCGTGCTCACGGCACTGGCAGTGTTCGTCATGTTCATAATACTCTTCCCGGTCTACTACATATTCGTGGTCTCAATAACGCCGGGCTCGACCCTGGCCACAACGGAGTTCCGGCTCATACCCCAGAACGTTAGCCTCGACTCCTACAGGGATGTGCTCTTCGGCTTCAAGGGCAGCAGGATAAGCGAGAACTTCACGGGAACCATCGAAGGGGCGGCCCACATAGAGGACGGGAAGCTCTACGTTATCAACGGCAAGCTCATAGGGAAGGTCAAATACGGACCTTTCACGGGGCTTACCTTTGAGATACCGCTGTCCAGTGCGGTCTTCGAGGTCTCCGCGGGCGAAAACGTGCAGGGACAGCTGAAGGGGAACGTTAAGGGACTTTTCGTACTCACCAAGGTCAACGACGACGGGAGCATCGGCTTTGGACTCGTCAGAAACCTTGAGCTTACGAGCGGCGAGCTCGACGGAACGTCCTTCTCGGGGATACTCCTCAAGGGACCGACCGGGAGGGACTACATCGTAGTCAGGAACTCCGGAAAGGTAACCTTCACCCATATAGGGATGTTCGTCAATTCATTGTTCTTCGGCTACCTCAAGAACAGCCTCATAATAGCCGGCCTGGCGGTACTGCTGACCCTCATCTTCGTCGTCCCGGCAGCGTATGCCTTCTCGCGCATGAAGTTCTTCGGAAGGGACCACGTGCTGTACTTCTACCTGATGTTCACCCAGGTCGCCGGGGGTCTCGGCATAGCGGGCTTGATAGCTCTCTACGGTATGATCGTCAAGCTCGGTCTATACGACAAGCTGCCGGTGCTGTCCTTCATCTACGCCGCGGGTGGCGTTCCCTTCAACACCTGGCTCCTGAAGGGCTACATAGACTCAATCAGCCCGGACTTCGACGAGGCAGCCCTGGTCGACGGCGCCAGCTACCTCCAGATAATCCGGCACGTGCTCCTTCCGATGGCACTGCCTGGAATAGCGACCGTTGCAATATTCGCCTTCATAGGCGGCTGGACCGAGTTCATCCTGGCAAGCCTCCTCCTGACGGAGAAGAACCAGCCGCTTTCCGTGTGGATATACCTGCTCATGGGCGGCATAGGCAGGGGAATAGACTGGAGCTACTTCGCAGCGGCTGCGCTGCTATTCGCCCTGCCGGTGTTCGTGATGTTCATGCTCGCCCAGAACTACATAAGGAGCGGCCTCACGATCGGAGGCCTGAAGGAATGAGGTGATATCATGAGACGGGTGGTTGCCCTCTTTATTGCAATTTTGATGCTTGGAAGCATCGTTGGAGCGAACGTTAAGACCGTTGGAGCGGCGGAGCCGAAGCCGCTCAACGTCATAATAGTGTGGCACCAGCACCAGCCCTACTACTACGACCCGATTCAGGGGATATATACAAGACCGTGGGTCAGGCTTCACGCGGCGAACAACTACTGGAAGATGGCCTATTACCTCAGCCAGTATCCGGACGTTCACGCCACGATTGATTTATCGGGCTCCCTCATAGCCCAGCTGGCGGACTACATGAACGGTGCCAAGGACAACTATCAGATAGTCACCGAGAAGATAGCCAACGGAGAACCCCTGACGGTTGACGAGAAGTGGTTCATGCTCCAGGCACCGGGAGGGTTCTTCGACCACACCATCCCCTGGAACGGCGAGCCGATAACCGACCCCAA
The DNA here is from genome assembly GCF_002214565.1 of Thermococcus radiotolerans. NCBI lineage: Archaea > Methanobacteriati > Methanobacteriota > Thermococci > Thermococcales > Thermococcaceae > Thermococcus > Thermococcus radiotolerans. Next base: position 1,714,208 of record NZ_CP015106.1, on the reverse strand, counting down.
CGGCAACCCGATAAGGGACTTCTGGAACCGCTACACCGAGCTGAAGAACAAGATGCTTCAGGCGAAGGCAAAGTACGCCAATCTGCCACTTGAGGAGCAGAAGGTGGCAGTTACGAACGAGTTCACAGAGCAGGACTACATAGACCTCGCCGTGCTCTTCAACCTCGCCTGGATAGACTACAACTACATAATGACCCACCCCGAGCTCAAGGCCCTCTACGACAAGGTTGACGAGGGCGGCTATACAAGGGCGGACGTCAAAACCGTTCTTGACGCCCAGATGTGGCTCCTCAACCACACCTTCGAGGAGCACGAGGAGATAAACCTCCTCCTCGGAAACGGCAACGTCGAGGTTACGGTAGTTCCCTACGCGCACCCGATAGGCCCGATACTCAACGACTTCGGATGGGAGAGCGACTTCAACGACCAGGTCAAGAAGGCGGACGAGCTGTACAAACAGTACCTTGGCGGCGGAACCGCGGTTCCAAAGGGGGGATGGGCGGCTGAGAGCGCCCTCAACGACAAGACCCTCGAAATACTCGCCGACAACGGCTGGGAGTGGGTCATGACCGACCAGCTGGTTCTCGGAAAGCTCGGAATCGAGGGAACCGTCGAGAACTACTACAAGCCCTGGGTGGCCGAGTTCAATGGAAAGAAGATCTACCTCTTCCCGCGTGACCACGCGCTCAGCGACCGTGTTGGTTTCACCTACGGCGGAATGAACCAGTACCAGGCCGTTGAGGACTTCGTCAACGAACTCCTCAAGCTCCAGAAGCAGAACTACGATGGCAGCCTCGTCTATGTGGTTACGCTCGACGGCGAGAACCCGTGGGAGCACTACCCGTACGACGGCAAGCTCTTCCTCACCGAGCTCTACAAGAAGCTGACCGAACTCCAGGAGCAGGGCCTCATAAGAACCCTCACCCCGAGCGAGTACATCCAGCTCTACGGTGACAAGGCCAACAAGCTCACGCCCCAGATGATGGAAAGGCTGAACCTCACGGGCGACAACGTTAACGCCCTCCTCAAAGCCCAGAGCCTCGGCGAGCTCTACGACATGACAGGGGTCAAGGAGGAGATGCAGTGGCCCGAGAGCAGCTGGATAGACGGAACCCTCTCCACGTGGATAGGCGAGCCCCAGGAGAACTACGGCTGGTACTGGCTCTACCTGGCGAGAAAGACCCTGATGGAGAACAAGGGGGAAATGAGCCAGGCCGACTGGAACAAGGCCTATGAGTACCTGCTGAGGGCTGAAGCGAGCGACTGGTTCTGGTGGTACGGAAGCGACCAGGACAGCGGGCAGGACTACACCTTCGACCGCTACCTGAAGACCTACCTCTATGAGATGTACAAATTGGCTGGAGTCGAGCCGCCGAGCTACCTCTTCGGAAACTACTTCCCGGACGGCGAGCCCTACACCACGAGGGGCCTGGTCGGGCTCAAGGAGGGAGAGGTAAAGAACTTCTCCAGCATGTCACCAAGCTCAAGCGGCGTGAGCGTTTACTTCGATGGTGATGGGGTGCACTTCGTCGTTAAGGGCAGCCTGGACAAGTTCGAGGTGAGCATCTGGGAGAAGGGCAAGAGGGCAGGAAACACCTTCACGCTCCTCCAGGAGAAGCCGAGCGAGTTGCGCTATTCCATGTTCCCGTTCTCAAAGGACAGCGTCGGCCTGATGATAACCAAGCACATCGTTTACCGAAACGGTAAGGCGGAAATCTACGGTGCGACCGACTACGAGAAGGGCGAGAAGCTCGGGGATGCCGCAGTTAAGGAGACGAGTGAGGGAATCGAAGTTGTCCTTCCCTTCGATTACATAGAAACCCCCTCTGACTTCTACTTCGCGGTCTCGACGGTCAAGAACGGAAACCTTGAGGTGATAAGCACCCCGGTGGAGCTCAAGCTCCCGACCGAGGTCAAGGGAGTCGTCATAGCAGACATAACGGACCTGGAGGGCGACGATCACGGGCCTGGAACGTACACATACCCGACGGACAAAGTCTTCGTTGAGGGTGCCTTCGACCTCCTCCGCTTTAGGATGCTCGAGCAGACGGACAGCTATGTCATGGAGTTCTACTTCAAGGACCTCGGAGGTAACCCCTGGAACGGGCCGAACGGCTTCAGTTTGCAGATAATCGAGGCCTACTTCGACTTCAAGGACGGCGGAAACAGTTCGGCCATCAAGATGTTCCCCGACGGACCGGGAGCCAACGTTAACCTCGATCCAGACCATCCATGGGACGTCGCCTTCAGAATAGCGGGCTGGGACTACGGCAACCTCATAGTTCTGCCGAACGGGACTGTTTACCAGGGTGAGATGCAGATTTCAGCCGATCCGGTCAAGAATGCCATCATAGTAAAAGTCCCGAAGAAGTACATCGGGATAAACGAGGACTACGGTCTCTGGGGAGTTGTCCTCACAGGAAGCCAGGACGGTTACGGTCCGGACAAGTGGAGGCCCGTTGCAGTCGAAGCCGAGCAGTGGAAGGTTGGAGGTGCCGATCCACAGGCTGTAATCAACAACGTTGCCCCGCGCGTCTTGGACCTCCTCGCTTCCGTCAACTTCAAACCGACCCAGGAGGAGCAGTTGAGCAGCTACGACGCCAACGAGATAAAGCTCGCCACGGTCAAGGCACTGCCGCTTCTCAAGCAGGGCATAGTCGTGAACGACCCTGAGGGAGACGACCACGGGCCGGGAACCTACACCCACGCCACCGATAAGGTCTTCGTTCCGGGCCACCTCGACCTGCTCAAGTTCAAGATGGTCGAGGGAAGCGACGACTGGACGCTGGAGTTCTACTTCAAAGAGCTTGGAGGCAACCCGTGGAACGGACCCAACGGCTTCAGCCTCCAGATAATCGAGGCCTACTTCGACTTCAAGGAGGGCGGCAACACGAGCGCCATCAAGATGTTCCCGGATGGGCCGGGAAGCAACGTCCAGCTCGACCCGAACCACCCGTGGGACCTCGCGCTGAGAATAGCCGGCTGGGACTACGGAAACCTGATAGTCCTCCCTGACGGAACTGTTTACCAGGGTGAGATGCAGATTTCGGCCGACCCGGTCAAGAACGCCATAATAGTAAAAGTCCCGAAGAAGTACCTGAACATATCCGACTACGGACTCTACACCGCGGTCATCGTTGGTTCCCAGGACGGCTACGGTCCGGACAAGTGGAGGCCGGTAGCTGTTGAGGCAGAGCAGTGGAAGCTGGGCGGAGCAGATCCGCAGGCGGTCATAGACAACCTCGCACCGAGGGTCGTTGACGAACTCGTGCCGGAGGGCTTCAAGCCAACTCAGGAGGAGCAGCTCAGCAGCTACGACCTTGAGAAGAAGACCCTGGCGACGGTGCTCATGATACCGCTCGTTGAAGGAACCGGCGGTGAGCAGCCAACGCCGACGGAGACCCCAACGGAAACCACCACTACCTCGAGCGAGACGACAACCACTCCCAGCGAAACAACCACCACGGCTCCAACGACCACCAGCTCGAGCTCAACAACCACGACCACACCGGGCGGAGGAATCTGCGGTCCGGGCATCATAGCGGGCCTGGCCCTGATACCGCTCCTCCTCAAGAGGAGGCGCTGACCTCCTACTTTTCCCTTTGAGGGGTGAGAGCATGGCGGAAGTAAAGCTCATCGGCGTGTGGAAGCAGTTCGGTGATTTCACGGCTGTTAAGGATATGAATCTTCACGTTAAGGATGGGGAGTTCATGATCCTCCTCGGGCCGAGCGGTTGCGGAAAAACAACGACGCTGAGAATGATTTCCGGTTTAGAAGAACCAACCAAAGGCCAAATCTACATTGGGGATAAACTCGTCGCAGATCCGGAGAAAGGTGTCTTCATCCCACCAAAGGATAGAGACATCGCCATGGTCTTCCAGAGTTACGCTCTATACCCGCACATGACTGTCTACGACAACATTGCCTTCCCGCTTAAACTGAGAAAAGTCCCCAAGCAGGAGATTGACCAGCGCGTTAGAGAAGTTGCCGAAATGCTCGGATTAACCGAACTCCTCAAGAGAAAGCCCAGAGAATTAAGCGGCGGCCAGAGGCAACGTGTCGCCCTGGGCAGGGCAATCGTGAGAAAACCTCAGGTTTTCCTCATGGACGAGCCACTCAGCAACTTGGACGCCAAACTCAGGGTGAAAATGCGCGCGGAATTAAAGAGACTTCAGAAGCAACTCGGGGTCACAACCATCTACGTCACCCACGATCAAGTCGAGGCAATGACGATGGGCGACAGGATCGCAGTGATAAACGCTGGAGTCCTCCAACAGGTGGGCACGCCAGAGGAAGTTTACGACAAACCGGCGAACACCTTCGTTGCAGGCTTTATCGGAAGCCCGCCGATGAACTTCATGGACGCGACAATCACCGAGGACGGTTTTGCAGACTTCGGAGAGTTCAAGCTCAAACTGTTGCCGAACCAGGTTGAAGTTTTGAGGGAAGAAAACCTGATCGGAAAGGAGGTCATCTTTGGAATTCGCCCGGAGGACATTTATGACGCAATGTTCGCGCAGGTCAAGATTCCGGGGGAGAACATGACTAGGGCAATGGTTGACATCATCGAGAACCTGGGAAGCGAGAAAATTGTGCACCTTCACGTTGGGGAAGTGACGTTTTTGGGTGCATTCAGGTCAGAGTCAAAAGTCAGGGAAGGACACGAGATCGACGTAGTCTTCGACATGAACAAAGCCCACGTCTTCAAAAAAGACACCGGAAAAGCGGTGTTCTGAAGCTTTTTAAACTTCCTCTCCCATTTTCTTCCATGCACATTGAGAATTTCGCGGAGTTTCTCGCGAGAGAAGTGCCCAAGGGAAAGATTGTGGAGCTGGGCATAGGCTTCCAGTTCAAGGTCGCACTCAGATTAAAGGAGCTTGGATACGACGTTCTGGCAGTGGACTGGAACCCCGAGTCGGTTAAGAGGGCCGAGGAACTGGGTATAAACGCGGTTCGAGATGACCTATTCACCCCGAGGCTTGAGCTGTACAGGAACGCCAACGCCCTCTACTCGGTCAGACCCACGCCGGAGATAGTGAGACCAATCCTGAACCTCGGAAAAAGGCTCGGACTCCCCGTCTACATCCTGCCCCTGGCGGGCGATACGATGCCCCGGGGGATGAGGCTGGTGAACTACCGCGGGCTGGCAATCTACGTGGCTAAAGGTATTTAAGTCGCCTCCCAAGTAGTCATGGTGGTGATATGAGGCTCTTCGGTACCGCTGGAATTAGGGGCACCCTGTGGGAGAAGGTCACCCCGAATCTCGCGATGGACATTGGAAAGGCAGTGGGGACGTACATCGAGGGAGAAACCGTCGTCGTTGCGAGGGACGGAAGGACATCCAGCGTGATGCTCAAGAACGCCCTCATCTCGGGACTCCTCTCGACGGGAACGGAGGTTCTCGATGCTGATTTAATCCCAACGCCAGCTTTAGCTTGGGCGACCAGGGAAAACGGCGACGCGGGCGTGATGATTACGGCGAGCCACAACCCGCCTACCGACAACGGGATAAAGGTATTCAATGGCGATGGAACCGAGTTCTATGTGGAGCAGGAGAAGGAGCTTGAGGAACTTGTTTTCTCCGGAAACTTCAGGAAGGCCGCATGGAATGAGATAAAGACCGTAAAAACCCTCGATGTGATCGACGAGTACATTGGGGCCGTTCTCGACTTCGTGAATCACGAGACTGAGCTCAAAGTTCTCTACGACGGCGCCAACGGCGCGGGAAGCGTTCTTGCCCCATACCTGCTCCGCGAGATGGGGGCGAGAGTTATAAGCGTGAACGCCCACGTTGACGGCCACTTCCCTGGAAGAAAACCCGAACCGAGGTACGAGAACATAGCCTACCTCGGCGAGCTGGCGAGGGAGCTCGGCGTTGACCTCGTCGTCGCCCAGGACGGAGACGCCGACAGGATAGCGATCTTCGATGAGAAGGGCCAGTACGTGAACGAGGACACCGTCATAGCCCTTTTCGCGAAGCTCTACGTGGAGGAGCACGGCGGGGGGACGGTGGTCGTTTCCATAGATACGGGCTCAAGGATAGACCACGTCGTTGAGAACGCTGGAGGGAGGGTCGTTAGGGTTCCCCTCGGCCAGCCCCACGATGGAATAAAGAAGTATGGGGCCATATTCGCGGCGGAGCCGTGGAAGCTGGTCCACCCGAAGTTCGGGCCGTGGATAGACAGCTTCGTGACCATGGGGCTGCTCATAAAGCTCATAGACGAGCGCGGAAAGCCGCTCTCCCAGATAATCCGGGAGGAGATACCGACCTACTACCTCACAAAGAAGAACGTGAAGTGCCCGGACGAGTTCAAGAAGGCTACCCTGGAGAGGGCCTACAAGGTCCTCGAAGAGAGGCTCATGGATGAAACGAAGGAAGTTCTCACGATCTCCGGATACCGCTTCCAGCTGAAAGACGGCTCGTGGGTCCTCGTGAGGCCGAGCGGCACGGAGCCGAAGATCCGCGTCGTCGTCGAGGCGCCGAGCGAGAAGAGGCGCGACGAGCTCTTCGAGCTGGCCTATGAAACGGTCAGAAAAGCCGCCGAGGAAGCCATGAGAAAGGGCTGAGCCTTTGTTCTTTTACTTGTAGATCATGTCTCGAGCATCAAAACGACTCTAAAAATCTGAGGGGAATCGAGGGACAAGAGAGAAAAGGAAAAATGAAGGCAAGAACCCCCGTATCGGCCAAATACAATCAAACGAACCTCGCCGGCCTCAGCGTTCTCACCGATATCTCGTTCTTCTCCACCATTACCTTGAAGCCCTCTTTGGCGACGTACGTCTTGACGCCGGTGACGGTCTCGATGTACTTGGCTTCCTTGTAGGGGTTCGCGAAGTGCATCTTCATGCCGATGTGGCTCATGATCAGGGTTTCAGGCTTTTCCTCCATCTTTTTGAGCATCGTGACGACGTCGTCTGTGCTCAGGTGGTATGGAATCCCCATGTCCCTGGGCCTCGTTACGGCGGCGATTATCAGCCTTGAGCCGTCATGCCACTCCAAGAGCTCGTCGAAGTAGGCCGTGTCCGGGATGTACGATATATCCCCACAGCGGGTCTTCATGCGGAAGCCTATGGTGGTTGGGTCGGAGTGAACGGTTGGAGTTATTATGAACTCCTCCTCGCCGATTGCTATCTTGCTCCCAGGTTCGGGAATGTGTATGCTCTCAAGGACGTCCATGTGGTACTTGCTGACCGCGGGAGTATGAGTATCGTCGCCGTAGACGACGCTCTTCGAGGCTATCAGCATGCCACGCTTTTTGAGTGCACCACCCGTCATGGCCTCGATCAGAACTTCAACGTCGTTGCAGTGGTCAACGTGCCGGTGGGAGACGAAGATGGCATCGAGCTTTCTGGGGTCGAGTTTGTAGCGCCAGGAGCGAACCAGTGCACCAGGCCCCGGGTCAACGTAGATGTTCCTGCTGGCGCGGATGTGGAAGCCCCCGGTGGAGCGGAACTGCGTTATCGTGATGAACCTACCGCCCCCACTGCCGAGGAAGGTTATCTCAATCACCCATACACCCCCGATTTCTTTTGCAGACGTAGGGGTATCACAGTGAGGGTATATAAGGCATTACCCCATGCCGCTGAGACCAATATGAATTTTTTGACACATAAGTTAGGATCAGATGAGTACATTATAACATTTGGTCCAAGGGTATACATGACTACATCTGCTTGTATTACTAAATGTTACACTACAATGACAAATATTTTGTAGAACTTGTAAAAATGCCGATTTAGCAAAACATTTTTAACATCAGAAGTGTTCACTCACTACGCCACCATTCGGGAGGTGTAGGTTATGGAGTTAAAACCGTACATACCACCTGAAAAATCACTCCCAGAATACACCGTCAAGGCTTTTATTTTGGGTATAGTCCTTTCGATAGTAATGGGCGCAGCGAACGCCTACCTTGGAATGTACGCGGGAATGACGGTAAGCGCCAGCATTCCAGCGGCAGTCATCTCAATGGCCATACTCTTCGCGTTCAAGGACAGAAACATCCTGGAGAACAACATGGTCCAGACTGCCGCTTCAGCCGGTGAGTCGCTCGCGGCGGGAGTAATCTTCACGTTCCCGGCGCTGGTCGTTCTCGGCTACTACACGACCTTCCCGTACTACATCGTGACGCTGATAGCAGCGCTCGGCGGTTCCCTCGGTGCGCTCTTCACCATCGTGCTGAGGAGGGCTTTCATCGTCGAGGAGAGGCTCCCATATCCTGAAGGTACCGCCTGTGCAGAGGTTCTCATAGCGGGTGACAGGGGCGGAAGCCACGCCAAGCCGATACTCTACGGTGGAATCTTCGGCGGCATCTTCAAGCTCTTCGGAAGCTCGGGCCTCTGGTCTGGAACCGTCGAGGCCGCAAAGATGGTCGGTTCTCGCGTTTACTACCTCGGAAGCGACCTCTCAGCGGCGCTCATAGCCGTCGGTTACATCGTCGGCCTCAACATAGCATTCCTCGTCTTCCTCGGAGGTGCCATAGCCTGGTTCATAGCCATCCCGCTCTACGCGGGCCAGATGGGTCACACAGACCTCAGCCCGCTTGACCTCGCGTGGACCATCTGGAGCACCAAGATCCGTTACATGGGTGTCGGTGCGATGGTCGTCGGTGGTCTCTGGAGCCTCATCAAGCTCAGGAACCCGATAAAGAGGGGTATCAAGGCAGGCCTTGAGGTTGCAAAGAGGAAGCAGTCGGGAGAGGCCATACTCAGGACCGAGGAGGACCTTCCGCTCAACTACGTGCTGGTGCTCATAGGAGCATTCGTCGTTCCGCTGTTCCTGCTCTACTTCCACATCATCGGCTCCATCGGAATCGCGGCAATAATGGCGGTGATACTCCTCATAGTCGGCTTCCTCGGAAGCTCGATAGCCGGCTACCTCGCGGGTGTCGTTGGTTCCTCCAACAACCCGGTCTCTGGAATCACCATCATGAGCCTGCTCTTCACGGCATTCGTCCTCAAGGGGCTCGGCCTCAGCGGAATGGAGGGCATGGCAGCGACCATACTCGTCGCGGCCGTCATATGTACCGCTGCAGCTATAGCCGGTGATACTATGCAGGACCTCGCCACCGGTTACTTCGTCGGCGCCACCCCCAAGAGGCAGCAGGTCTTCGAGATAGTCGGAACCTTCTTCGCGGCCCTCGTCATGGCCCCGGTGCTCAACCTGCTCATCCAGGCCTACGGTATAGCCGGAACCCCGACGGCAAAGGAGAACGCCTTGGCTGCCCCGCAGGCGTTCCTCATGGCCAAGGTCACCGAGGGTGTCTTCACCGGCAACCTCGAGTGGAACATGATATACATCGGCGCAGGAATAGCCATAATCCTCATAATCCTCGACGAGATACTCGCCATGAAGGGCTCCAAGTTCAGGACCCCTGTCATGCCGGTCGCGGTCGGTATCTACCTGCCGCTCAGCCTCGGCGTTCCGATATTCATCGGCGGTCTCGTCAGACACTTCGTCGGCAAGGCCAGGGGCAGCGACGAGGAGAGCCCGACCGACCCAGGAGTCCTCGGCGCGGCCGGACTCATCGCTGGTGAGGCCCTCATGGGCATATTCTTCGCCGCCCTCATCGTTGCAGGCGTGGCACCGAGCTTCGGCTTCAGCAGCAACGTCCTCGGTGTCGTCCTTCTGGCCGGAATAGCGGTCTGGCTCTACATGACCGGCAAGAAGAAGTGATTTCTTCTTTTCCCTTTCCCAACCTTTAAATTTTGAACGCCGGAGGAATGAGCATGGAGGAATACATGAACCTCGTGCCAGTGCGCAACGAGAAGGTCGAGCTGAAGAAGATCGAGGGAAAGTACTACCTTCTCATACCGATGGAATCCAAGCTTGACTTTCTGGCGAGGAAGCTCCACGGCGAGCACAGAAGGATAGAGCTCGATGAGATAGGGGCCTACACGTGGGAGCTCTGCGACGGGCGGAGAACCGTCAAAGAAATAGGAAAGGCCCTGAAGGCACGCTTTGGGGACGAAGTTGAGCCTCTTTACGAGCGTCTGATAACGTTTCTTTTCGAACTGGGGAAAAGGTACCTAGTTGAGTTTAAAAACGGAAACGAGCTAATCTACGGTGGTGATAGGAATGACAGAGCTTGAAAAAATCTCAAAGGAGATTGAGAAGCTCCAGGACGAGATGGTTAACACCCTCGTCGAACTGATTAAAATCCCCGCCATAAGCCCGGACTACGGCTATGAGGGTGAGTACGACAAGGCCCAGAAGCTGCTCGAGATAATCAAGGACTGGCCCTTCGACAAGGTTGAGGTCTACAACGCACCCGATGAAAGGGCCAAGAACGGCGTCAGGCCGAGCATTTTGGCCTACTACTACGGCCGGGACGGCGAGAAGAGCCCGAGAATATGGATTCTTACCCACATAGACGTCGTTCCGCCCGGGGACATGAGCAAGTGGACGGTCACGGAGCCCTTCAAGCCGATCGTCAAGGACGGCAAGGTCTACGGGCGCGGAAGCGAGGACAACGGACAGAGCTTGGTGGCTTCACTCTACGCGGTAAAGGCCATGATGAACCTCGGGATAAGGCCGAAGAGAACGGTCATCCTGGCATTCGTCAGCGACGAGGAGACCGGCAGCAAGTACGGCGTCGAGTGGCTCATGAGGGAGCACCCGGAGCTGTTCAGAAAAGACGACCTCGTTCTGGTGCCCGACGGCGGAAACGAGGACGGAACCTTCATCGAGGTAGCCGAGAAGAGCATCCTCTGGCTCAGGGTGAAGGTTAGGGGCAAGCAGGTTCACGCCAGCATGCCCGACAAAGGCCTGAACGCCCACCGCGTCGCCCTTGACTTCGCCTACCACCTCGACAAACTCCTCCACGAGAAGTACGGCGAGAGAGACGAGCTCTTCGACCCACCGGAGAGCACCTTCGAGCCGACGATGGTTCACGGCCCGGCCGACAGCCCGAACATAGCTCCCGGCGAGCACGAAGTAGTTTTCGACTGCAGGATTCTGCCGAGGTACAGCATAGACGAAATTCTGAAAGACGCCGAGAGGCTGGCCGAGGAGATCAAAGAGAAGTACAGAAAGGAGTTCGATGGAAAGGTTCTGCCGGAGATAGAGTTCGAGATCCTCCAGCGCATGGACGCCCCGGAGCCAACCGACCCGAACAGCGAGATAGTGAAGCTCCTCCAGGAGGCGCTCAGGAAGCTCCGCGGAAAGGAAGCCAAGGTCGGAGGAATAGGCGGCGGAACCTTCGCGGCATACTTCAGAAAGCTCGGAATTCCAGCGGTTGTCTGGGCGACGCTTGACGAGATGGCCCACCAGCCCAACGAGTACGCCTGGATAAAGAACCTAGTCGAGGACGCCAAGGTCATGGCGGCCCTGGCTCTTCTCTGATCCCCTCTTCCCATTTTGTTTCAAACGCGATTGAAACCATCGCCAGCCATTTATATCATCCCGCCCAACATAACCCAGGGTGAACCGCATGAGATACGTACTGGCAGTCCTGGTCATCTTTATGGTCGTTGCGTCCGGCTGCATAGCCGGCGGGGGTAACGGAACGTCAACCATCCCCCAGAACTCCTCAAGCGAGACGTTTACCCCTCCGATGACCGGGAACGACGTTCTGAAAGAGGGGCAGGAAAAGGCGGTTGTTGAGGGCCTAAATGCTTTTACCTTCGACCTGTACCGCGAGCTGAGCGCAGATGGGGGGAACGTATTCTTCTCGCCCTACAGCGTGGAGGTCGCCCTGGCGATGGCCTACGAGGGGGCGAACGGGAGCACGCGGGAGGAGATGGAAAGGGTCCTGCACCTGCCCGGGGACGACGAGGCCAGGTGGACGGGCTTCAGATACCTGATACTCTCCCTTAATCCATCGAATGGGCCCTACGTCCTCAGCACCGCCAACGCGCTCTGGGTGCAGAAGGGCTACCCCGTGAACGAGCGGTACCTCTGGATAATCAGGGAGTTTTACCTGGGCGACGTGAGGAACGTGGACTTCGTTAGGGACCCGGACGGAGCGGCGGAGGAGATAAACAGCTGGGCCGAGGAGCGGACGAGGGGCAGGATAAAGGACCTCATCCAGAAAGGAGTGCTGAACGAGTACACAAGGCTCGTGATAACCAACGCGATATACTTCAGGGCTAACTGGTCGAGGAGGTTCGACCCGGGGGACACGGCCAACGAGAGCTTCACCCTCGCCTCGGGCGAAAAAGTAATCGCGCCCATGATGCACCAGAGGGGAACCTTCAACTACACCGAGAACGACGAGCTCCAGGCCCTCGAGATGCCCTACGAAGGGGGAAGGCTGAGTATGCTGATAATACTGCCCCGGGACAACTCCCCCACAGGCATCGAGGGAAAGCTCACGCCGGAGTTCATCCGGGAGCTCAGGGAGAGCATGAAGCCGGAGCTCGTCGACGTGACGGTTCCCAAGTTCAGGTTTGAAGCGAGCTACTCGCTGAAGAAGCCGCTCATCGACATGGGCATGGGGGAGGCCTTCAGCGGTGGGGCGAACTTCTCGGGAATCACCGACGCCGAGAGGCTCTTCATAAGCGACGTGATACACAAGACCTTCATAAGCGTTGCCGAGAACGGTACCGAGGCGGCCGCGGCGACGGCGGTTATAATTACGGCCGCCTCCGCACCCGGGGAAGAGCCGGAGTACAAAGTATTCAAAGCAGACCATCCGTTCCTGTTCCTCATAGTGGACAGGGAAACGGGGGCGGTACTCTTCATGGGCAGGCTGATGGACCCGAGGGGTTGAGCTTTTAAGCCCCCCACCCCCAACTCTTTTCATGCCAGCATGGAAGGATGGAAAGCTCGGACTGCCGGTAAAAGAAGCCGTGAAGCTGTTTCCGGAGCTGAAGGACTACCTTGACGAACGCGGAAGGCTCGACTTCTCAAACAGAGAAGCGAGGATACTCTACAACAGGGCTATAGCGAAGGCGGTCTTCGGGCTGGAGATAGAGTACCATCCCCGCGGGCTCGTGACAACGCCTGTTTCCCGATACCTCTTTCTGAAAACCTTCATCCGTGGCGGCGAGCGAGTTCTGGAGATTGGAACCGGTCACACCGCCATGATGGCCCTCATGGCCGAGAAGCTCTTCAACTGCGATGTTACCGCAACGGAGCTCGACGGGGAGTTCTTTGATTACGCGAGGAGGAACATCGAGAGGAACGGAGCCGGAGTTAAGCTCATCAGGAGCGACGGAGGGGTAATCAGGGGGGTAATTCCCGAGGGCGAGCGCTTTGACGCCATCTTCTCCGCCCCGCCCTACTACGAGAGACCAACAAAAGGCGTTCTAACGGAGAGGGAAGGTGTTGGAGGGGGTGAACACGGCGAGGCCTTCTCTGTAAGGCTCATCGAGGAGGCTCTGGAATACCTGAAGCCCCGGGGAAAGGTAGCTCTCTTTCTTCCGAACAAAAAGCCGCTGATAAAGGCCATAACAGAAAAGGGAGAAGAACTGGGCTACTCCGTGAGGGACGTCCGCTTTAAAGCTGGAACGCGGTGGAGGCACAGTTTGATACTGAAAAAATGAAAGGTCAGGTCACTATAAGGCCTATCACCTGGTCCTGAGCCACCTCCTCGTTCTCCTTCACCAGGATCTTAAGCCTCCCGCTCGCCGGGGCCTTAACGTGCACGGTGACTTTCTCTATCATGACCTCCGCTATCTCCTCGCCCTCCTCGACGGGATCGCCATCGTTCTTGTACCAGCTCAGCAGGACGCCGGTCTTTTCCTCCTTCGTCGTCCGGGGTACCCTGACCTCTACCTCCATTCTGCCCCTCACCCGACCATGTCCTTCACTGTTCTCACTATCTTCTCCTTGTCAGGAAGAACGAACCTCTCCAGCACCCTGCTGTACGGAACCGGAACGTCCGGGTAGGCTATCCTCCTCGGCAGGGCTTTGAGCTCGTTCCCTATCCTCTCGACGACGGTGGCTATTATCTCGCCGCTCATCCCGTAGCTCATGTAGTCCTCGTCCACGACGAGAAGCCTTCCGGTCTTCCTGACGGAGTTTACGAGGGTCTCCTTATCGAGGGGAACGAGGGTTCTCAGGTCAATGACCTCGGCGCTTATCCCGTCCTTTTCGAGCTCTTCGGCCGCCCACAGGGCCTCGTAGACCATGCGAGATACCGTCGCTATGGTCACATCGTCACCCTCCCTCACGACCTTGGCCTCACCGATGGGGACTGTGTAGGGCTCCTCGGGCACTTCAACCGCGGCTTCATCAGGGGAAGGCATCCATCCGAGCCCCATGAGTCCCTTGTGGAAGAAGTACATGACCGGATTGTCGTCCCGTATGGAGGATATCATGAGTCCCTTGGCGTCGTAGGAGTTGGATGGAATTACTATCTTGAGTCCCGGAACGTGGGCAAACAGACCGTAGAGGCACTGGGAGTGCTGAGCCGCGTCGCTGTAGCCTCCGCCGATGGCTGTGGTTATGACTATGGGCATCCTAACCTGTCCGCCCGACATGTAGTGCGCCTTGGCGATGTGGTTGTATATCTGATCCATCGCCACACCGAAGAAGTCAACGAACATCAGCTCGACTATCGGCCTCATGCCCTTCGATGCGGCTCCGAGGGCGGCGCCTATGAAAGCTGATTCGCTTATAGGCGTGTCCCTGACCCTCTCGGGGCCGAACTTCTCAAGGAGCCCGTTAGTTGCACCGAAGATTCCACCGTAGGCACCGATGTCCTCGCCCATAACGAAGACGTTCTCATCGCGCTCCATTTCCTGCGCTATCGCCTCGGCTATCGCCTTGTACATGGGAAGCTTCCTCGCCATTTCACTCACCCCCCGCAAAAACGCCCTTCAGAGCTTCTTCCGGCTCAGGATACGGGCTGTTGAGGGCGAAGTCTATGGCCTCCTGAACTTCCTTCTCGTTCGCTTCCTCGATCCTCGCCAGCTCTTCCTCCGTGGCGATGCCCTTCTCGAGCAGCAACTTCTTAAAGTTGGCCAACGGGTCCTTCTCCTTCGCCAGCTCGAAGTCCTCCTTCGGTCTGTAGAGCTGCGGGTCACCTTCGAAGTGCCCTCTAAGCCTGTACGTTCTGACCTCTATGAGGCTCGGCCCCTCTCCGCGCCTCGCCCTTTCAACGGCCTCCTTGGCAACTTCGTAGACCGCTATAACATCGGCACCGTCAACGCTGACCCCCGGAATACCATAGGCCTTAGCCCTCTCGCTGTTCTTGGCGACGGCCGTTGACTTGTCCTTCGGAACGGAGATCGCCCAGCCGTTGTCCTCTATCAGGAATATAACCGGTAGCTTCCAGACGGCTGCAAGGTTGAGCGCCTCGTGGAAAGTTCCCTGGTTGGCCGCCCCATCGCCGCCGACTGCAACCGCCACGTAGTCCTCACCCTTCAGCTTGGCCGCGATGCCAACCCCAACGGCCTGCGGGAAGCTCGCACCGACTATACCGCTACAGCTGAAGTTTTTGGCCGCGTCAAAGAGGTGCATGTGGCCGCCCTTGCCCCCCGATAGGCCGGTGGCCTTGCCGAATATCTCGGCCGTCATCTTCTTCAGGTCGACCCCCTTCGCTATCGCGAAGTGGTGGGCCCTGTGGGTTCCTATAACCGCATCTTCGTCCTTGAGGTGTACGCACACGCCAACGGCCGCCGACTCCTGACCTGAGGATAGATGTAGCTCTCCGGGAATCGGACCGGCCGAGATGTCAAAGCGCGGACTCTTTCCCTCGTAGTACCACTTCGCCAGCGTCTCTTCGTACGTCCTAATCTTGTGCATAGTCCTGTATATCTCCAGCAGGGTTTCCTTAGGTATCTCCTCAACTCCCATTCTCTCACCTGCCTTTTCCGTTGATTTTAGCTGGACAAGAGCAAAAAGAAAAGATCACTCCTTCAGCACTATCCGAATCGGAGTTTTGTTTTTTAGGTTGTCAGTGACAGGACAGCGCTCCTCTACTTCCTTCAAAAGCTCCTCAATCTTTTCCTTAGGGGCATCGGTCTTCAGATAAACCGAGACCGTCACTTCGGTGAAGCCTGCACGTCCCTCTTCTGAGACACCCTGGAACTTTGCAGGGTTCAGCTTTCCGGTGATGGCCAGCTCGAGCGACTCCACGGATATCCCTTTCTCCCCTGCGATTCCCCTGATGGTAACGTTTAGGCAGCCAGCCAACGCCACGAGGAGGTACTCGACGGGATTCGGCCCCTCATCCGTTCCCCCTATCTCGGCGGGTTCGTCAACGAGAACCTCAAAATCCCTGACCTTCGCGAGCAGTTTCGTGTCCGAGAGGGACTTCCCGGTTACGTAGAACGTCCATTCCTCCAAGACTATCACCCGAAGATACTATCCCCGCTTTTGCCCTCCAAACCGGGGTGAACGTCGAACCTCACGACCCCCACAGGAACCTTTCCTCCTACGGCCTCAACGACTCTGGCAACACCGATATGACCAAAACCTCCGCACAGCTCTATTGCCGCAATCCCATCCTCAACGAGCTTTTTTGCAACTTCACAGGCCTCGTCGTAGTTTTTGACGCCGACAACGTGGAGTTCCACCATTGGAGTCCTAATGATCGCTCTGTGCTCTCTAGGGTTTGCTTCAGGTGCAACGAACATGAAAGCGGCCTTCAGCATAGTTTCGCCTCCAAAAAAAAGGGAAGGTCAGAGAACCTCCCTGACCGCGTTCTCTATTCTCTCTGCGGAGGGTATCCACTCGTTTTCGAGGGCTGGGCTGAATGGAACGGGGGTCGCCGGCGGTGTGATTATCTTGACCGGCGCCTTCAGGTGCTCAAAGGCCCTGCTGGCGGCGAGTGCCGCTATGTCCGTGGCGAAGCCCGCCCTCGGGTAGCCCTCGTCAACAACGACCAGCCTTCCGGTCTTCTTGATGGAGTTCAAGATAGTGTCTGTGTCTAGGGGTACAAGCGACCGTGGGTCAACGACCTCGACGCTCACACCTTCCTCCGCGAGCTTCTCTGCAACTTCCAAGGACTTGTGGACCATTGCGGCCGTTGCCACTATCGTCACGTCCTTTCCTTCCCTCTTCACGTCCGCCTCGCCGAGGGGTATCGAGTAGGGCTCCTCCGGAACCGGACCCTTAACCGCGTAGAGCCCCTTGTGCTCTATGAATATTACCGGATCGTCGTCCTCTATCGCCGAGATCAGCAGTCCCTTCGCATCGTAGGGCGTGGACGGCATGACAACCTTGAGTCCAGGAACATGGATGAAGAGGGCATGGAGCGACTGAGAGTGCTGGGCAGCGGCTGAGAAGCCAGCACCGCACGTTGTTCTGAGAACCATGGGTATCCTCGCCTTTCCGCCGAACATGTACCTCATCTTCGCGGCCTGGTTGTATATCTGGTCATAGGTAACTCCGAGGAAGTCTATGAACATCAGCTCCACGACCGGCCTCAGCAGACCCGTCGCCGCGGCGCCAACCGCGGTGCCCACGAAGCCGCTCTCTGCTATCGGTGTGTCCCTGACCCTCTCGGGCCCGTACTTCTCGTAGAGCCCAGCCGTCACCCCGTAGATTCCCCCGTAGAGTCCGACGTCCTCGCCCATCACGACGACCTTTTCATCCTTTCCCATCTCGTAGTCCAAGGCCTCGTTGAGCGCCTGTGCGAAGGTTATCTCCCTCACCACTGCCATACGAGCACCCCCTTGGTGGGCGTGGAGAAGACGTCTTCAAGGAGCTCCTCCTTCGACGGCCACGGGCTTTCTTCAGCGAACTTAACTGCCTCCTCGATTTCCTTCCGGGCCTTCTCCCAGATTGCATCGAGCTCTTCTCTCGTGGCGATCCCCTTGGCGAGAAGCTTCTCTTCGAAGAGCTTTATAGGGTCCTTGTTCTTCTTCCACCACTCTACTTCCTCCTTTGACCTGTAGACCTGCGGGTCGCCCTCGAAATGGCCCCTGAACCTGTAGGTCTTGGCCTCTATCAGGGTGGGGCCCTCGCCCCTTCTGGCGCGTTCGATGGCCTCCTTGGCGACTTCGTAGACCGCCAGAACGTCCTGTCCGTCAACGCTTACACCGGGGATTCCATAGGCTTTGGCCCTCTCGGCCACGCTCTTTATCGTCTGCTGTTTGTCGTAGGAGAGGGATATCTGGTACTGGTTGTTCTCACAGACGAATACAACGGGCAGCTTCCAGATGGCGGCGAGGTTTATTCCCTCGTGGAAGTTCTGCTGGTTCGAGGCACCGTCACCGAAGAAGGCAACGGCGACGTTATCGAGGCCGTTGAGCTTTATTCCCAGGCCAGCGCCTACGGCATGTGGGATTCCTCCCCCAACCATGCCGTTGGCTCCCAGCTCGCCGACGTCGAGGTCGGCTATGTGCATCGAACCGCCCTTTCCCTTTCCGCTTCCTGTCTTCTTCCCGAACAGCTCTGCCATCGAGGCCTTCACGTCTCCGCCCTTGGCTATGTAGTGGCCGTGCCCCCTGTGGGTGCTCGTTATGAAGTCCTCCCTCCGGAGGTTGGCCATCACACCGACGGCGACGGCCTCCTCCCCGACGTATAGGTGTACAAAGCCTGGTACCTTGCCCTGGGCGAAGAGTTCCGCAACCCTTTCCTCGTGGACCCTTATCCTCACCATGGTCTCGTACATCCACAGCAGGGTTTCCCTAGGTATTTCCTCAACCGGCATGGCATTTCCTCCTTCAAAACGTAGATTACTCACCAGGTTATTTCCAAGAAGAGATTTGAACACTATACTAATGAAAAAACCTCTATATACGTATTTCGCAAGTATTATATAGGTTAATCCAGCTATTGCCCTTGTAATCTGTAAATTTTGGAGGTAATATTATGAAAAAAGTAAACGTAATAATGCCGAAGCTCGGCATGACCATGAAGAAGGGAGAAATCGTGGAATGGAAAAAGAAAGCCGGTGAACACGTCAAGAAAGGAGAGGTCATCGCGGTAGTTCAGTCCGAGAAGCTCACCAGTGAGATAGAGGCACCCGAAGACGGCCGCCTGGTGGAGATACTCCACGACGTGGGTGCAGAAGTGCCCGTCGGGGAGGTTATAGCCATAATAGAGGCGGAAGAGTGATCGCATGACGGACGAAGAGGTCAGGATGATAGCGGAGCAGTACGAGATAGACCTCTCGAAGCTTGAGGGCTCCGGACCGGGTGGCGAGGTAACCCTCGAAGACCTTGAGAGGTACATCAAAGAGCACTTCTACCCGAAGGTTCTGAGAGAGGTCAAGCTCATCGGGATAAGGAAGGTGATAGCGGGAAGGCTCTCCGAGAGCTACCGAGAGGCAGTCCACGTCACAATCAACATGGAGGTGGAGATGGACGGGCTCGTTGAGATGAGA
The DNA here is from genome assembly GCF_002214565.1 of Thermococcus radiotolerans. Taxonomy (NCBI): domain Archaea; kingdom Methanobacteriati; phylum Methanobacteriota; class Thermococci; order Thermococcales; family Thermococcaceae; genus Thermococcus; species Thermococcus radiotolerans. The sequence goes on along the minus strand of NZ_CP015106.1, from coordinate 1,694,985 downwards.
AAAAAACTTACCGAAAAGCTCGGGAGGAAGCCCTCCTACACCGTGCTCATGCTGAAGTGCATGGCAAAGGCAATCAGGGACTTCATAGACGTGAACGCAACGATGGACGGGGACAAGATAACGGTTTACGACGACATCAACATAAATGTGGCCATAGACAGCCCGATAGGACTGATAACTCCGGTAATCAGGAACGTTGACGAGAAAAGCCTTGAGGAACTTCTCGATGAGTACTCCGACCTCGTGGAGCGGACGAAGAAGGGCCTCCTGAAGGAAAAGGACTTCGTCGGGGGGACCTTCACGGTCACGAACCTGGGAATGCTGGAGGTTGACTCGTTCACCCCGATAATAAACCCACCCCAAGTGGCGATTCTGGGCCTCAATAGAATAGCCGAAAAACCGGTTGTGAGGAACGGAGAGATAAAAAAGGCCAGGGTCATGACCCTGTCCCTGAGCTTCGACCACAGGGCGATAGACGGTGCTCCAGCAGCGAGGTTCTTGGGACGGGTGAAGCACTACCTGGAAAACCCCGAAGAAGTCTTCGGAGACCTGTGAGGGGCTGAAGCATGAAGAAAGGAGTCGTCGGGATAATAGCCAATCCGGAATCCGGAAGGGACATAAGGCGGCTGGTCGCCCACGCCAGCGTCTTCGACAACATGGAGAAGGTCAGCATAGTCGAGAGGCTCCTCCTTATACTCCAGGAGCTGGGGGTGGAGAAGGTAATCGGCATGCCCGAGACCTTCGGGATAATCCCCGGCGCAAAGCGGGCCGTGGAGGAGCACCTGAGCATCGAGGTCGAGCTGATGGATATGAAGATATTCGGGGACTGGCGCGACACCTACAAAGCGGCCGAAAACCTCAGGGAGGAGGCGTCGGTCATCGTGGTGATAGGTGGCGATGGAACCAACAGGATAGTGGCGAAGGCCTGCGGGGACACGCCGATAATGCCCATCTCCACTGGAACCAACAACGTCTTCCCATACATGATAGAGGCCACGATAGCCGGAGAAGCCGTGGCGGCGATAGCGACCGGAGTCGTAACGCCGGAGGAAGGAACCTACAGGACGAAGAGGATAGAGCTCTTCGAAAACGGCGAGCTGAGGGACATAGCCCTGGTAGACGCGGCCGCAACGACTCACTCCTTTGTCGGCTCAAAGGCCGTGTGGAAGCCGGAGTATCTCCGGGAACTCGTGGTCAGCCGTTGCTCCCCCTCAAACATCGGACTCAGCTCCATCGCCGGAATCCTAAGGGAGGTAAAGGAGGAGGACGATTTCGGGCTGTATCTTGAGATAGGAAAGGGCAGACCGGTAAAGGCTCCGATAGCACCGGGAGTCTTCAAGCGGGTTCTTATAGGTGAGGTCAGGGAGGTAGCCCTCGGGGAGGAGATTGAGATACGCACCACTCCAACCCTCTTCGCCCTCGATGGCGAGAGGGAGGTCGAGATGGAGGGCGAGATAACCGCCAGACTCACAAGAACGGGACCGAGGGTGATAGACTACAGGAAAACCCTCAGGCTCGCGGCGGAGAGGGGTTTCTTCGAGGGTTAGAGGCCCAGCCCTCTCAGTTCCGTTTCTACGTTTTCCTCAATACTCGCCAGATGAGATGAGGGGAGCCTGAGGTTCCATTCTTCGTGAGAGTACTTGAAGCGGTAGAGAATCCTGGCAACGTCAAGCTCCTCCTTCGACGGCTCATCCACGTAAGCGTCCTCCGAAAGCACCTTGGAATACCCTCCAATCAGAGCATCCATGACACTATCCACATCGAGTCCCTCAACGAACTCAAGGAGGTTTGCCACGCGGTACTTCACAGGGTCAACGGAGGGCTTGAGTCTCCCCGGGACCCTGAGTAGAGCCCGGAGTGTCATTAAATCCGCATCAACCAGGACAGAGCCGTGTAGAAAGAGAACACCCCACCTGATGCTCGCGGCGGTTCCCGAAACCTTTCTTCCGTTCACGACAACGTCGTTCGTGTTCCTGAGGTAAGGGGAGAGGCCCAGGGACTCGAGGGCGGTGAGCGTGCCCTGGAGGACGGTCCCGTAGAGGTACGATATGGGGAACTCAACCTCTCTCTTCATGACTATTGAGTAGTTCACGCAGCCCCGGTCTAGGTACACGGTACCCCCACCGCTGAAGCGCCTGATGAGGGGGATTCCCTCATTACTGGCCACGTCGAGATTGACGTCCTCCTCGGCGCTTCTGAAGTACCCGAGAACGACGGAGCGTGAAGTCCTCCAGAGGCGAAGGGTGTCGGGAATCTTATCCCTAGCCCGCAATCTGGCCAGGGCCTCCTCAAAGGCCAGGTCGAACTTTGGGTCGCCGCTATCGAAGACCAACACCCGGAGGGACATGGTTAAGGATTGTCGGTGAACACTATAAAGTTGGGGGTAGAAAAAGCATTAATTGTGAACCCCCAATCTTTAACGGCCGCGATGAAGAGAAAGCACCTCCTCTGAGACCGGCGTGAGTGCTGAGACGCCCACGGACGGAGCGGCTACTTCATGTCCTCAACGTAGAGGAAGAGCGCCTTGAGGTACTCTGTGTCCTTCGAGGCCATGAGTATCGGGTGGTCGGGAGCCTGCGTTCTGTAGGGTTCAATGAGCTTGAGGAACTTGCCCGCCTTGGCCGCGGCCGCTATCACCATATCCTTGAAGGCCTGCATGTCAACGTGCTGGGAGCACGATGCCGTGACGAGTATGCCACCCTCCTTCACCAGCTGTAAACCGGCATAGTTCACGTTGAAATATGCCCTAAGCCCGCGCTTGAGGTCCTTCTCATGCTGGACGAATGCAGGTGGGTCGAGGATCACTATATCGAACTTCTCGCCCCTCTTTATCATCTCCTCCATGATCGGGAAGGCCGAGCCAACGACGTACTTCATCCTATCCTCGACGCCGTTGAGCTTGGCGTTCTCCTTCACCATGTTGATTGCCCAGGGGGACTTGTCGACGGCGACAACTTCATCCGCCCCGGCGACGGCGGCGTGTATCGCGAAGCCGCCAGTGTAGGTGAATACATCGAGAACCCTCATTCCGGGTTTAACGTACTTCTCTAAGGCAATACGGTTCTCCCTCTGGTCAAGGAAGAAGCCCGTCTTCTGGCCGCGCATATCGACGATGAATCTCGCCTTCCCCTCCTTGATTATCGTCCTGTACTTCTCCTTGCCGAGGAGGACGCGCTCGATTTCTGGCAGGCCCTCCCTGCGCCTGCTCCTCCCCGTGTTCTTCTCGAAGACGGTCTCGATTTCAGGTTCAGCCTCCATGATGGCCTCGGCCAAGTCGAGCTTGAACTTCTCCATCCCGATGCTCGAAATCTGGAGCGAGGCTATCTCGTTGAAGCGGTCAACTATAAGGCCGGGGAGGTAGTCCGCCTCGCCGTAGACCATACGGTATGCCCTGTCGTAGCCGAGGACCTTTTTCCTGTACTCGTTGGCCCTCCTAATCCTCTCGCGGAAGAGCTCCTTGTTTATCTCAACGTCTCTGTCCTTGGTAACGAGCCTGATCATGATGTTGGAGTTGGGGTTGACGAATCCCTTTCCAAGGAACTTGCCGCCCCGAGTGTACACCTCGACAACGTCGCCGGGTGAAAACTCGCCCTCGGTTCTCACAACACCCTTTTTGAAGACTATCATCGCGCCTTTTCCTATCGCCCTCGCGGCCTGGGCGTCAACTATCACCTTCGCCATCTCTCACCACCGGTTGAAGTTCGGCGATAGGTATATAACCCTTAGCGTCCTATATTATGCCGGTGATTCTATGCACTTCGAGGTAGTGAAAGAGTTTCTCGAGGAAATAGGGGCGGATTGGATAGAGATTGACGGCGAAATCCACCTTGAGCCGGAGGTCTTCTACGAAGTCTGGAAATACGTCGGCCAACCCGACCTCGGCATGTACACGATCGAAGACGAGGTCGTCGAGCCCGGTTCTTACGATCCGCCCGAGAAGAAGTACGTAAGTACGAAGAAGATTCGGGTCAAGAAGGCGTACTTCACTACGCTGGACGACAAGAGAATAGTAACGGACTACAACGAACTCCAGAGGATTCTGAAGGAGAAATCTCCCTGATTCCTCTTCTTATCCGATTATTATTTGGAGCATGAGAACCCCCATACAGTTCGTTCTTTTGACGCCGAGGGCCATTGCCAGAAGCCCTATCATGGCTCCCCCCGTAAGGACGAGGAGTCCCAGGAGGCCGTCGAAGTACAGGGAGAGAAGCAGGAGGGCAACCACAACCGTACCGTTCAGGAGCCTGTAGGGCACACGTGACAGGGCCTTGAGTATGATGGCCGCCAGCGGCTCGCCGTAACTCAGAACCAGAAGGGAAACGAAGAGGGCCGCCAGGGCGTAGTACGGCAGGAATCCCACGGCATCGGGGGTCATGAGCGCCACGATGCCGTTTCTCACCCTCCCGGTTTCCAGGAAGTTCACGAACGAAAACAGGAAGTTGGCGGTGTTGACGGAAAAAACGACCGTCAGAAACGAGCGCTCGTCCCTGGAGAGAAAAGAGCCAATCAGAGCCGCCTGAGAGGCGGTGAACGCTGGGATCAGCGAGGCCATCATCCCAAGGAGGGTTCCCAGAAAGGAGAAGCCCATGAAGCGTTTCAAGTCCATTCTGATTTTTCCATCGCCTCCCGATAGGCTCCAGGTCCCATTCACGATCGCCATAACGAGCACAGGCAAACCGAAGAGCCCCGTGAATAGGTGGTAGTACGGCTGCCTCAGGGGGAGCCGGAAAGCTAGGACTCCCAGAAGGCCGGAGAGAATGAACACCAGAGCCGCGTGGAGCTTTTTCAGGCCCCTCTCGGTGAGGATCAGGAGAAGGGCCAGAAAGCATACGACCGCCCTCCCAATTTTTGGATTGTAAGCGCCCGCCAGCACGGGATAGACGGGGGAGAGGAGAATCGTCATGAAAACCGCCAGAAAGCTCGCCCACAGCGCTATCCTAACGACCTCCATGGCCCTTCCGCGGAGAACGAGCCTGTGCGCCGGCAGGATTCCAAGGGCCGTTCCCTCGTCAGGAACGCCGAGGAAAGCCGACGGAACGACGTCCAGGAACGTATGGGTTAAACCCATCGAGAAGAGCAGCAGGTTCCCGCCTATCCCCGCGGTCGCTAAAAAAGCTCCAAGGGTGTTCACGTGGATTCCGGGGAGGATACCGCTAATGGTTCCCGCGAGGACTCCGCTCAGCAGTTCCCGGAGCAAAGGTCATCACCCGAAGCAACTTCAAAGGCGGGCATGTTCCTGTAGGTGGTGAAGAATCCGTAGGCCGTTACTGGCTCGTTAGCCTCGAGGGAGACGTTGAGTGACTTCCTGAGTTTGAGGAGAACCCAGCAGTCGCCGTTGGTGACGTTCGCCAGTCCAAAGCCGTTCCTGTAAACCCTGAGCCATTCAACCCATCCGGCTATCCTTGCAAAGGCCCCGTCAGAGAAGGAGCATATCCCGTTGGGCAGCCCTTCCCTGGGCTCGATGACTTCGCACTTCAGGCAGTGGAGTGAAGACCTCCTCCTGACGGCCTCAAAGTGAATCCTGTCACCGACCCTGGCCCGGAAGTTGTGGAGCCTCAACCCTGTGCAGTCGAGCTTCAGGGAGCGACCGGCTGCAATTACGGTGCAGTTACCGACGGCGATGTCCCCGATGGACGCCTCTGAAACCGGAACCCGCTCCGCGCGGCCCGTTACGACAACATCATCGGGCGAATCAACGATGAGGGAAAGCTTTGAGTAGAACCTGACTATTCCCACCACCCTCACGCGCTCCCCAACTTCGAGGCTTGTGCCGTAGGGGAGGTAGAGAACAACCTCCTCGCTTCCGTTCCAGATCACGGTTCTTGAGCCGTTGTAAATCACGGTTCCCTCGACGACCCATGGCATGCTCTCTCTGGGCTTCCCCGGAAACCCAAGAACCCTGTATCTGAGGGGATAGAACCTGTTTCGATACCAGATGCCCTCGATCCTCACGATTCGACCCTTTTCCACGGGGAGAGCGACCGCCAGCCTCACCCTCTCGGGCGTCAATATGTAAAGGTCCGATGACGGCCAGTAGGCGCCCTCCACGGTGGAGAGGGGAAAGTCCGGCTCGGCCGGCTCTATTCGGGCATCCCTGAGCCTTGCTCCAGAGGTCGTGTTGTACATCCTCCCCACGGCCCGGTAAACCCGACCCTCCTGAAGGGATGCGTACACTCCCACCGTGGTCCGTCCATCGCTCAGGAGCGAGAAGGAGCCCGAGGAGTACACGCAGACGCCGGTGAACTCGTCGGAGCCTCCCGTGGTTGCGCCGATGTGGGCCATGACCAGCAGAACCACTAACGAACCAATCAACAGAACAACTGTCAGTCTTTTATTTGTCACCATGTTTGGTAGTAAGAATTGGACCTTAAAAACTTACCCCATTAACGGTGGGGGTGGAAAAGAAGAGGGTCAGTAGACCTCGCCGCTCGGGTAGACGACGATGCCTTCCTCGTTGATCTCGAATGGGTACTTCTTCATGGAGTGCTTGGTCTCGCGCATCTTCCTGATGAGGAGGTAGCGCTTCAGTTCGACCTCCTTCTCAACGAAGTCCAGGAGGACGACGCCCCTTGCTATGTACTCCTCCATTCCATAGCGGCTTATTCTACCCCTGCTAGGGTCGGGAGCCTCGGTGGTCAGTATCGAGGTGACGCCCATCTCGAGGAGTATCGTGTTGAGCTGGAGAAGAACCTCCCTTATCTTGCCCTCCTCCTGGAGTCTAAAGGCTATGGAGGGGATCGAGTCTATCACCAGCCTCTTGGCGTTTATCGCCTTGACGACACGGTATATGTAGCGGAGAAAGTCCTCGGCGTTGAGGTTGCCCTCGAGAACGTACTGCTCCTCGGAGGGTAGCCCGACAACCGCGCTGACGCCGTCCACTATGGCTATCTTCCTCTCCCTCTCGTACTTTTCAAGGTCCCATCCGAAGGCAAGCATCTCCCTTCTAAGGTCCTGCGCCCTCTCCTCAAGGGTGACTATGACTCCGGGTTCGTTATGCTCAGCGGCACCCTTGTAGACGAACTGAACTCCAAAAGTAGTCTTACCGCTTCCAGTTGGCCCTGTAACCAAGACGGTCGTCCCCGCGGGAAAACCACCCTCGATTAAATCGTCAAAACCAGGGATACCGCTTTTTACTCTTTTGACGGTGTATTTCATGACCATCCAAATCACCCGTGAAATCTTTACGAACTCTCTCCTTTGTCTAATATAACATCTGGAACCAAAGAGATATAAAACTTTTGGGGTGCAAGTGGCCACTCACGTTTAAATCGATATATCCCGGGGATTGTTCGGAAGTTCGCGCTATTTGGGGCTGCAAGCGCCACAAACGGCCGCCCTAAGGGTTTTTGGAGAATCCGTAGTTGGGAAATGTATAATCCACAACCACCACGGAAACCGTTTTATGCTCCAACATCCACCTATCGATGAGAGGTGAAGCCATGCTTGATCCCTTCGGAGATAGAGCCAAGCGGCTCGTCAAGGAGGAGTTCGGTGGAATAAGCGAACTGCTCTCAATCATCCCCTCCTACGTGGGAATAGACCAGGCCATAGAGAGGGTCTCGTGGGTGAAATCGGGCGAGATTCCGGAGGAGATTCTCGGACTTGGAGACGTTCAGGACCTGCTGACGTTCTACGCCCTTCTGGGAGCCCTTGCGTTTTCACCCTACGGCATAGAGATGGAGCTCGTAAAGGAGAGCAACGCTAAGATATACTCCGAGAGACTTAGACGGGCGGGGAGGATAAGGGGAACCTCAATCGCCCTGGAGAGCGTGGATACAGCTGAGATACCCACCAGGGACAGAACGATACTTGAGAGAACCCACCACCAGGAACTCCCACCGGGGGAGAGGGAGAGGCTCAGGCTGAAGTACAAAATACCCCTCGGAAAGCTTCTGGAGCTGTGGGACGGCAGCCTCAAGGAGGTGTACATCAGGAGAGGCTACGCCTACCTCACGGAGGAACAGGGACTGAGGCTGTGGGAGAGGTCCTTCGAGAGGAACTTTGAAAGGGCGGTGAACCTGCTCTATGAGGTGAGGGACGAGCTTCCGGAGTACTACCTCAGGCTCTACGAGAGACTCGGGGAGGTCGCGAGGGAGCACTTCAAGGAAAGGCTCGAAAGGATGGGCTCGGCAGAAGCTCAGCCGCTGCGCTTTGACCTCTTCCCTCCGTGCGTTAAAATCGCCCTCGGGGGCGTTCCATCCGGACTGAGGAACTACGCTATAACGGTTCTCCTCACGAGCTTCCTGAGCTACGCGAGGCTGTGCCCCAATCCCCCCAGGAGGGACGTCAGGATAAGGGACTGCGTGAGCGACCTGAGCATCGTTGAGAAGGAGATACTTCCTGTGATAATCGAGGCTGGCAACCGCTGCAGCCCGCCACTCTTCGAGGACCAGCCCCACGAGGTCAAGAACATCTGGTATCACCTCGGCTTCGGCCTGACGGACAAGCCAACCCTCGAGGACAGCGGAAACTCCACGTGGTACTTCCCGCCAAACTGCTCTAAGATACGGGCAAACGCCCCGCAGCTCTGTAAGCCGGACAGACACTGCAGGAACATCAAGAACCCGCTGACGTACTATCTGAGACGTCTCTACCTTGAAAACAGAGGAAAAGCCGGCGAGAAGGAAAGCGTCGAGGGCGGTGAGGAGAATGGCTGAGCTGTTCAGGGAGGCCACGCTGAAGGAGCGGAAACTCTACTACTCGAAGGAATGGAGCCCCGCGAAACTCCCGGACTTCATAGTCGAAACCTTGGAGAACAGGGAGTTCGGCTTCGACCACACCGGAGAGGGACCGAGCGACAGAAAGAACGTCTTCCTTGATGTTCGCGATCTGGGCGATTACATACGAGCAACGGCCCCGTACGCGATATACTCCAGCGTCGCCCTCTACGAGGAGCCCAAGGGCATGAGCGGCTGGCTGGGAGCCGAACTCGTCTTCGACATAGACGCGAAGGACCTGCCGCTGAGGAGGTGCTCCCACCTTCACGAGCACGGCCAGGTGTGCCCGATATGCCTCGAGGACGCAAAGGAACTGGCGAGGGACACCCTGGTGGTTCTCAAGGAGGACTTCGGCTTCGAGAACGTCCACGTGATATACTCCGGGAGAGGCTACCACATCCGCGTTCTGGATGAATGGGCACTGGGTCTTGACGGAAAGGCCAGGGAGAAGGTGCTGGCTTACGTCAGTGCCGCAGAAGAGTTAAACTACAAGAAGGACATTGAAAGTAATATGATAATGCTCTCCTCCGGCTACCACCGAGTGTTTCGGCTGAGGTTTGGATACTTCATAAAAAGAATTAACAAAAACCACTTAGAGAACTTTGGGTTAAGTCCAAAGCAGATTCAGGACATCCTTGAGAACACAGAAAAGATCTACAAGGAGTTTGTACTAAACGCGAAATCTCCCAACGTGTCTTTTCCTGGCTCCCTTAAAAGACCTCCACGAAAGGGCGAAAAAAGAAGTGGCCTCATGATACTCCTCAATGCATCAAGTACGTTCTCAAAGGCATACTTTGACGGAAGGGTCACTGTTGATGTTAAAAGAATCCTGCGCCTCCCATCGAGCCTCCATTCCAAAGTCGGCCTCGTAACGACCTACATCGGCCCGGACGAGAAAAAACTTGAGCGGTTCAACCCATTCGAGGATGCGGTTCCCAGATTCAGAAGGAAAGAGGTCAGGGAAGCCTACGGGGAGTGGCTGGAAGAGCACGGGGATGAACTGTGAACGGAAGGATAAAGATAGCCACGGCGATGCTGATATGGGGCAGCGTGGGGATATTCGCACGCTTCTCGAACCTATCCGGCCTAGGGGTCGCCTTCTTCAGAGTGTCTCTGGGCGCCCTCCTGCTCCTCGCCATCCTCCTGAGAAAGAGGGAATGGCTCCAATCACTCCTCCCCCTCCTGAAGGCCAGGTGGAAGCCCCTCTTGGCTCTGGGCGTTTCCCTCGCCCTGAACTGGGTCTTCCTGTTCACGGCGTTTAACTACACCACCATAGCCAACGCGGTTCTCGTCTACTACCTGGCCCCGATAATAGCGACGGTTATCTCGTGGAAGTTCCTGGGGGAGAAACTGAGCCTGAAGAGCTGGCTCCTTATAGGCACTGCCTTCGCCGGGCTTATCCTGATCATGAGCGGCCAGAACGTTGACCTGGGCGACAGGGACTTCATAGGGATTCTGCTCGCCCTGGTGGCGGCCTTCTTCTACGCCCTGATACCGAACCTCGGAAGGTTCCTGCGTGGAATCGAAGGCAAAACGCTGACTTTCCTCCAGCTCGCGATAGCATCGCTCGTGCTCGCTCCGTTTATGGCCCTCTCGGGCGCCGGAGAACCTGCCTGGTGGGCGATTTTCATTCTCGTTGCGGTTCACACAGTTCTGGCGCTGTTCCTCTACATGGACGGGCTCAAGGATGTCGAGGTCAACGAGGCGGCACTCCTGAGCTACCTAGACCCCATGAGCGCGATAGTCTACGCCTTTTTAATATTCGGGGAGGTTCCGGGAATAAGAACCGCGATTGGAGGGACCCTGATACTCCTTGCATCCCTGCTGGATATCAAGGCGAGGGGGTCGTAGCCCGCCTTCTGTCTCAAGGGGACATTCGACTGAGCGGCCTACCACGGGGCTCCCACCGGGAACTCATCGCCCCTTCCTCGGCCTTGCACCCCGCGGGACGGCCGTTTCACCGGTCCCCGACGGGTCGTCTGCGGGTTAGCTCGGGCACCGTCGCCGGGCCCTTCGCCGCTTTCATCCCCATGCCCGCCGGGACGTGTCGTTTCTGCGCCGTTGCCCTCCCTCTCGGGAGGTGCCTTGCGGCACCGCGGCCCCGGTGCGGTGGGCGGAACTTCCTCGGGAGTGCCCCGAGAGTCCCCGACCCCCTCGCCGAAGGGGAGTTAGAAAAGGAGGGATAAAAAAGTTTGGTATTCACTTCTTCTTGGGGAGTTCCTTGTTCTCCTTGAACTTGGGCTCCTTGGGCCTCCTGAACCTTCCGAGGGGCGAGCGCCTCTTCGGTTTGGGCCTGGTGCGTTTTTTGGATTTTCCGCCCTCGCGGGTGTAGTAGAAAGCCCCGGCGACGAGCAGGAGGAAGGCCACGATGACGAGGCCTATCCACAGGCCTCCGGAGGCTCCCGACGGGGTTGTCGTCGTGGTGTTCGAAGCGGTGGTGGTCGTGGTGGTAGTGGTTGTCGTTGGGGGCGCAGGGGGCTGCAGGTACAGCTCTCCCTTGGACGTGCTGGTTTCGCCCATCGCGCTCAGGGTAAACTCGTACTCGACGACCTTCCCCACGGGCAGTTCGAACTTCAGGGAGACCTCGTTGGTTCCCGGTTTCAGCACGCTCTGGAGCGAATCCTTGTAGAGGACGTTGCCATCGGCGACGATTCTGTATCCGAATTCGCCCTGAACCTCCTCGTAGTTGGGGTTCTCCATCGTGATTTTAAACAGGACCTCCTCGTCAGAGACCCTCTCGTAGGTCACGTTGCGGATGACCGGCGGGGCCTGCACCTTGTAGGAGACCTTACCGCTTCCAATGACCCTCCCATCGAAGGTCAGCTCTATGACAGAGGTCAGGTTTCCTGATACGTTGGTCGGAAGTTCCGCCTCAATCACGTCCGTGCCGCCCTTAACGGTAACCGGTGTCGTGGTGTTCGAGACGAGGCTTCCGTTCCTGTAGGTCTCCACGGTCAGGTTGAGGCCAACCGTCCTCTCCGACAGGAGGGTGAGGTAGGCCCTGTTTTTTTCACCGAGCTTCACGACGTCCGACTGGAGGGAGAGGCCAACGAGTTTAACCCCGAAACGAACCGGGATTTCGCGGGAGTACCTGTAGCTTCCGCCGTCGTACCCGATGCGGTACTCCAGCCTGTACGTTCCCTCCGGGAGGTCGTAGCCAACGGGAACCTCGAAACGTACCAGGTTGTCCCCGGGCTTCATAGCCAGCGTTCTGTTCTCGAAGAAGTAGACCTTGCCGTTCGAGGACAGGGAAACGGAGGCCTCAACAGTGACGTCCGAGTGGCCGATGTTGTCGACGTGGGAGAACACCACTACGGTTTCTCCGTTGAGGGCGTAGGACGAGCCGGGCCTCTCCTTCACGTAGGCGTCGGCAACCCCGAAGTTCAGGGCGCTCTCGATTATGTGGAGCGGAACCGTGGCGTGAACTATGTACATCGAGTTGTCGGCGGTGTACGCCAGAAAACGCAGATAGAGGGTGTAGGTTCCGCCGGAGACGTTGGAGACGCAGGATATGTTGTACGACACGGAGTATGTCTTCTGGGATGTCCAGTCGGTGAATATCGTTGGCTTGATAGTTAGATTGAAGCCCGGAATCTTGTTTCCGTCCGCATCCTCGACCCAGAACTTCTGGTAGCTGACCACCTTGAAGCTGAAGCCGCCGGCGTTCGTCAGCATTATCGTCCCGCTGCTGTAGTCGCCGCGCAGCAGGGTTATCTCATCGTTCGTCGTGAAACTGACGAACTGAGCCGAGGACCGGGGGAGAAGCGCCATGACCAGCATCAAAAGGATAAACGCAACCGCTGTCTTTCTCATGCGTTCCCACCACCAATAGTTGTGTTTTCACCCATATAAAGGCTACTCTCCATAGACCAGAATAAGGGCACCCACAACCATCAAACCGGCAAAGGCGGCCATCATGAGCCTGTACCAGAGGAGCCTGGAGAGGTGGGGCCCTATGACGAGACCGAGCACGAAGAGCATAAAGCCGTAGAATATCGCGAATATTCCCAGGGCGGTGTTAACGTTAATCCCCAGTATCAGGAGAACCCCCAGGAGCGCTCCTGCAAGCACCGTGACGTGGGGAACCGTGAAGGCCAGGTAGTCCCTTAAAACCTTGAGGTCTTCGTCCATACCCATCACTCCGTTATGAAGGCGTAGGTCGTTGTCGTCGGGAGGGCTTTTCTGATTTTCGGAAGGAGGTACCTGGGGTACAGCTCCTCCGCCTTCTCCTCCAGGATATCGTAGGTGCCGAGGATTTTGTCCATAACCTTAACCTCAATACGGCCCCTCACCCTGAAGTACCCCCTGTAGAGGGTGCTTATCTCGAGTACTATCGGTATCCTGAGACGCTCCTCCTCGCCCCTATCGAGGAGGGAGAGAAGGTACTCCAGCTCGGAGCGTTTGAAGTAGTGGTAGCTCCCATCCCGCAGTCTGACCCTAGGCTCATCCTCGTTGAGCAGCTCCCCCAGCGTGGGCCTGCTGGCGGGAAGGTGGAGGTTCACCCTGGCTATCTCCCTGTTTAGTATGTCCTCTGCCTTCGGCATGTTCGTGCCTACTCGCGAATCCAATAAACCTTTGCTTAACATTAATTTGTTAAAAATCGTCAGGAAGAGCAGATAAAATAACAGTTTCTTGTCAATCGAGGGAGGATTCAAGCGCACCGTCGTCATAATGACAAAAATCCAGTGAAAAGGCTTTTATTGGATTAATCGTTCAATAAGATGGCGTTAATGCTGAACATTTAAGCAATAATAGGTGATAAAGATGAACGATTTGAGCATGTCCGGCGTGGGGCACGGACTTGAATCAAAGAGGATGATGTTCATCCAGCTCATTTTCGTGGACATCAACGGCGTTCCGAAGGGCATGGAGGTTCCCATAGGAAGATACGACGAAGCTATAGAGGGCGGCATAGCCTTCGATGGCTCCTCGATTCCGGGATTCGAGGGAATAGAGGACAGCGATTTAATTTTCAAAGCGGACCCCTCAACCTACGCCGAAGTCCCATGGGAAGGCGTCTCCAGGGTCTACGGATACATATACAAGGGAGATAAATCCTATCCCGCGGACCCCAGGGGCGTCCTCAGGGATACCCTTGAAGAGCTTGAAAAGGCAGGATTCAAGGCGTACATAGGGCCAGAACCCGAGTTCTACCTCTTCAGGAAGAACGGCTCCTGGGAGCTTCAGATACCCGACAGCGGCGGCTACTTCGACCTGGTGACCCTCGACAAAGCCAGGGGTATACGCAGGGAGATAGCGCTCCACATGCCGGCCCTCGGGCTCGTTCCGGAGGTTCTCCACCACGAGGTCGGGAAGGCCCAGCACGAGATAGACTTCCGCTATGACGAGGCGCTCAAGGCGGCCGACAACATCATCAGCTTCAAGCACATAGTGAAGGCGACCGCCGAGGCCCACGGCCTCTACGCCACGTTCATGCCCAAACCCCTCTACGGATTCCCCGGCAACGGAATGCACCTCCACATAAGCCTCTGGAAGGACGGGAAGAACGCGTTCATCGGCGACGATGGACTCAGCGAAACGGCGCTCCACTTCCTCGGGGGTGTACTCGCCCATGCAAAAGCCCTGACGGCGGTAACGAACCCGACGGTGAACAGCTACAAGCGCCTCGTTCCAGGCTACGAGGCCCCGGTGTACATAAGCTGGGGATACAGGAACAGGAGCACACTGATAAGGGTTCCGGCGTTCTGGGGCAACGGTGCCAGGATAGAGTACCGCTGCCCGGACCCAAGCGCAAACCCCTACCTGGCCTTTGCCGCGATACTGATGGCCGGGCTGGACGGTATAAAAAGGAAAATCGAACCCGAAGCCTACGTGGAGGAGAACGTCTACGAGATGGACGACTCCAGGCGTGAGAGCCTCGGCATAGACACGCTCCCCAAAAGCCTCGGAGAGGCCCTGGAGTGGCTGAAGGAAGATAAAGTTGTCAGGAAAGCCCTGGGCGGGGCGTACAGGAACTTCATGGCTTACAAGGAACGCGAGTGGGAGGGATACCTAGAGTACCTCGGCGCCAAGGGTCTCCCGGAGGGAACAAAGAAGGTAACCGAGTGGGAGCTGGAAAGGTACTTCCACGTCTAGTGGATCTCTTCGAGCACCTCCTCGAGGACCGTTTCCTCGGGCTTTTCTTTCTCCCTCAGGTGCACCAACGTCGAGCCGCCTATTATGAGGGCAGCCCCGATTAGCTGTTCGAGGGTGAGGGTCTCACCGAAGAGCAGGAACGCCAGTGTTATCGCAACCACCGGTTCAATCGTGGCGACTATGCTGGCCCTGCTGACCTCAATCTCCCTCAGCGCATGGTTGTAGAGTACGTATCCAAGGAACGTCGGAAAGAACGCCAGGGCAAAGAGATACGGAACCGCGCCCGAGGGCACCGAGAAGTCCGTGAAGGGCAGGAGGTACAGCATGCCGAAGAGGAGCGTGTAGAAGAGTACCTTCTCCGGCTCATCGTCTCTGACGGCGAACTTCGCAAGAACGCCGTAGAGCGCGTAGGTCAGGCCGGTCAGCAGTCCAAATATCAGTGCCTTGGTGGAGAACTGCATGTCCCCCCAGTTCACTAGGAGAACGCCCAGCATAACCATCGCTAGGGCGGCGATTTTCTCCCTCATCAGGGGCTCGTTGAACACAAGTCTGCCCAGGATTATCGAATACACCGGGGCGGTGTAGAGGAGCAGAACGGCGAAGGACACCGACGATATCGTTACCGTGTAGAAGTACAGCGTGTAGAAGAGGAAGATGCTGAAGAAGCCGTAGAGGGCGTAGAACCTAAGGCGGGAGCGCTCGAGGGAGAACCCTATGCCCCTGAGGCGAAGGTAGGCCGCCAGCAGAACTATGGCGAAGAAAACGCGGTAGAACACCATGGTGAAGGGGGTCAGCCCGAAGCCGTCGAGGTACTTGGCGAATATGCCCAGCGTCCCCCACATGGAAGCGGCTAGAAAAACGAAAATGTAACCTCGCTTCATGGACTCACCTCAGAAGACGGGACCAACCGGGAGGCGCCTCTTGTGTTCGCTGCCCTTCACAAGTCTCTCGACGTATTCGACGGTTTCGATGTCAATTCCAAGCTCCCTTGCTATTTCAGCCTTTTCCTTTCCGAGGTCGATCATACGCCAGAGTATCTCGTCGAGGAGGCGGTAGCTTATCCCGAGCTCGTCCTCGTCCGTCTGCCCCTCCCACAGGCCGGCCGACGGCTTCTTTTCGATTATCCTCTCCGGAACCCCGAGGAGCTTTGCTATCTCCCAGACCTCGGTCTTGTAGAGGTTTATGAGCGGAGCGTAGTCGCTGGCACCGTCGCCCCATTTCGTGAAGTATCCAGTGAGAACCTCGCTCCTGTTGCTGGTTCCGAGGACGAGGCGGTTCATGGCGTTGGCGTGGGCGTACAGCAGGACCATCCTCGTCCTGGCCATGACGTTTCCCCTGCTCTTTGTGTCGAGTCCTCCAACGGCCCTCTCGAACTCGTCCACGATGGGCTTTATGTTGACCACCTTGTAGTCAATCCCCAGGCTCTCACAGACGAGCTTGGCGTCGTCGAGGTCGCGGTTCTCGTAGTAGGGCATTATCAGGCCGAGAACTCTCTCCCTCCCAAGGGCCTCTGCGGCGAGGTATGCGACGGTGGCGCTGTCTATGCCCCCGCTTACACCAACGACGACTCCACCCACACCGGCCTCTTCGACCTTCTCACGGATGAACTCCTTTATTCTCTCAACGACGGCGCCGTAATCAAGCTCCCTCATTTCTTACCCTCCTTCACGTCCCTCAGGAACTGGGAGTACCCCAGGAACGCCATGACGACCCCCACCAGCATCAGCACGAAGGCAAAGAGGGAGTAGACCGCGTAGGGGTAGTCAACGGCGGTTGCACTGTAAGTATAATTCACGCTCCCGTTAAAAACATATATCACCGGTCTCTCCGTTGGATGGAGCGTTATCTCGCGGTTCACCAGCGTGTAGTTGGTCATCTCGGTTCCCTGGAGGAGGGAGAGGTTCGCGTTGGAGGAATAGAGAACGAGGGTTCTGTTGTGGTACAGGTACTCACTCTCGAATTTGTCGTCCCCCAGGTAGTGCATGCCCTCCCCGAGGGTCCCGCTCGCGGAGTAGGACTTATCAACGCGGTAGAAACCCGCGATGGATATGAGCAGGGCAAGGATGAGCATTATCAGTCCGGCCCTCAGAAGAGGATATCCCATAGCGTCCCTGAGCGTTCCCATCGGCATCACCTAGAGAAAGAAAAGAAGGGGTCAGTACTTGCCAACGAGGTGGCACTCGGCCCAGTGGTTGTGCTCGTACTCGACGAGCTGCGGGTGCTTGGTGTCGCAGAGTCCCTTCTGGGCGTAGATGCACCTCGGGTGGAAGCGGCATCCCGGCGGGATGTCAACGGCGTTGGGCACCTCACCCCTGATCGGCAGCTCCTTGATGATGTTCCTGCGCTCAGGCTTCGGCTCTGGAACGGCCGCGAGCAGTGCCCTGGTGTACGGGTGAAGCGGATTGTCGATGACCTTCTCGACCGGCCCCATCTCGACTATCCTTCCGAGGTACATGACCGCCATCCAGTCGGCGAAGTACCTCGCTGTTGACATGTCGTGGGTGATGTAGAGGTAGGTGACGCCCATCTTCTCCTTGAGCTCCTTCATCAGCTCGAGGATCTCGGCACGGATTGAAACGTCGAGCATCGAGACCGGCTCGTCGGCGACGATGAAGGTCGGGTTGAGGATGAGGGCCCTGGCTATAGCGACACGCTGTCTCTGACCACCAGAGAGCATGTGCGGGAACCTGCCGACGTAGTCCTCCGGCGGGGTTATCTTGACCATCTCAAGGGCCTTGTAGATGAGCTCCTCACGTTCGGCCTTGGTTTCACCTATGCCGTGTATGAGGAGCGGCTCCTCAAGGATGTCGAATATCCTGAACCTCGGATTCATCGAGCTGAACGGGTCCTGGAAGATTATCTGAACCTTTCTTCTGTAATCAAGGATCTCATCCTTGGTCTTGATGTCAGTGACGTCCTTGCCCTCGAGGTATATCCTGCCATCAGTGGGCTCGAGGAGCTTGACGATCAGCTTTCCGGTGGTGGACTTACCACAACCGCTCTCACCGACGAGTGCGAAGACCTGCTGCTTGTATATCTCAAAGCTGATGCCGTCCACCGCGTGGACCTTCTTCTGCGGGGCACCCTTGATCGTGTCTATGAATCCCCTCTTGATCGGGAAGTACTTCTTAAGGTTCTCAACTTTAAGTACCGGCTCGGTCATTTCTCACACCTCACAGCAGCCAGCATGCGGCATAGTGGTCCTTATCAACTTCCTTCAGCTCGGGTTCCTGCTCCTTACAAACCTGCATTGCGTAGGGGCACCTCGGGTGGAAGCGGCATCCCTTCGGCGGCGTGATGAGGTTGGGCGGCTGTCCAGGGATGAACTCCAGCTTCTCAACGTCCTCGTGGAGCCTCGGTATTGCCGCGAGGAGCTTCTGGGTGTAGGGATGGGCCGGTTCATAGTAGACCTTCTCGCTGTCACCTATCTCGACTATCTTACCGGCGTACATTATCGCGACCCTGTCGCTGATCTCGGCGAGGATGCTGAGGTCGTGGGTGATGAATATCATCGAGAGGCCGAGCTCCTTCTTCAGCTTCTTCATGAGGTTGATGATCTGCGCCTGAACGACGACGTCGAGTGCCGTTGTCGGCTCGTCCGCGATGACGACCTCAGGCTCAAGCAGGAGGGCGGTTGCGATGATGACACGCTGCTTCATACCACCTGAGAGCTCGTGCGGGTAGCGGTAGACGATCTCGGGGTCAAGACCGACGAGCTCGAGGTATTTCTGGGCCCTGTCAAGGGCCTCCTCCTTGCTCATTCCCTTGTGGAGCATGAGCGGCTCGGTCATCTGGTAGCCGACGGTGTAGACCGGGTTGAGGGCGTTCATTGCACCCTGGAATATCATGGATATCTTCTGCCAGCGAATCTCCTTCCTGAGGACGTCCTCGGGAAGGCCGACTATCTCCCTTCCGTCGATCTTCACGCTTCCACTGACTATCTTGCCGGGTGGGGTTGGCATTCCCATAAGGGTAAAACCAAGGGAGGACTTGCCGCATCCGCTCTCACCGGCAAGTCCAAGCACTTCACCCTTCTTGAGGTTGAAGGTGAGGTTGTCGACGGCCTTGACGACACCCTTGCTGGTGAAGTAATACATCTTGAGGTCCTTAACTTCGAGTACATTCTTAGCCATTTATACCACCTCACAGCCTCCTGAGCCTTGGGTTGAGTATCTTATCGAGGGCCGTACCGATGAGGACGAAGGTAAGGCCGACGACAGCGATACCGAGCCCGGGCGGGAGGACCCACCACCAGTAACCCTTGGTTGTTGCCGACTGCGCCTGTGCCGCGTTGAGTATCTGTCCCCACGTTACCGCGCTCGGGTCACCGATACCGAGGAAGCTCAGGGAAGCCTCGGCGATAACCGCACCCGGAACGCTGAGGGCTATAACCGCGAAGGCGTACGGCAGCAGCTGCGGAAGGATGTGCTTAAATATGATCCTTCCGTTGCCGGCGCCAAGGGCCCTGGCGGCCTCGATGTACGTCTGCTCCTTGATCTGGAGTGCCATACTTCTCGCAATCCTCGCTATTCCCATCCATCCGAAGATGACCAACAGCAGCACTATGAACATCAGGGTTACGTGACCGAGTGTGGCTCCTATGAGGATAAGTATCGGCAGGCTCGGTATTGAGGCGAATATCTCGTTGATACGCATCATGAACTCGTCGGCGTTTCCTCCGAGGTAGGCACTGGTGACTCCGTAGATGAGGCCTATGACGGTGCTGAGGACTGAAACGAGTATACCGATGACGAGGGAGACCCTGCTACCCCAGATGATTCCGGCCCAGAGATCCCTGCCGAGGTAGTCGGTACCCATGGTTCCATAGCTCCTTCCAAGGAAGGTGACCTTGAGGTTGTCGTAGACGACCTGGTTGTACTTGGGAGCGGGGTTGTTGATCTTGAGTATGAGCTTGTACTGGCCGTTGAGCGGCTGTGGGTTGCCTATTATGTCGCTCACGTTCATTCCCGGCTCGACCTTGGCGAACATCGGAGCAACCATGTCGCTGATGAGTATCGTCTCGAGGGGAACCTCGAACATGGTTATCTCCCTGCCCTCGGTGACGTTCACGAGCCAGATGTACACATTGGCCGAGATGGTGCTGTCCCTACCGATGGAGATGGTGGTGCTAGAGCTGAGCTGCTTGTTGGTGAGGAGCGGAATGGTCTTTCCGTCTGGCCTCAGGAGGTATATGTCCATGGTTGGTGCCTGAGATGGAGCGTTCAGCGTGACGTTCAGGCCCCTTATGATTATTCCCTGGGGTCCGAGGTAGTACCCATCTGGGAACTGATAATCGGCCTCAATCATGGTCACGGTATCGCTCGGGTGGCTGATTTTGAGATTGTTGGCGTAGTAAACCTGCTGTGGAACGAGCTTCTGGGAGGTGAACATGTTGTACCACTCGGGAGGAACGTTCTTGGGGTTGTCCTCCCAGTAGGCGGAGCTCCTCCACTTCTCGGGGAGGTCGGGCATGGTGGTGTATGGAGCCGTGAGTGCAACCAAGACAAGGATGATGAGGAGAACGACACCGGCTATGCCGGTCTTCTCCCTCTTAAACTCTTCAAGGAATTCCTTAAATCCTTCTTTGACGTCGACCCATCTCATCGTGAATCACCTCACATCTTGGCGGAAGCACCGACCTTGACACGCGGGTCGAGGAATCCGTAGACCATGTCCGCTAGGACAACTCCCGCAAGGTAGAGCACTGTGAAGAAGTACGTCAGTCCTATGAGGAGGTTGGTCTCGTTCTGCTGGAGGGCGACCCAGTAGAGCCTGCCCATTCCCGGGTAGTTGAAGACGAGCTCACTGATGATGGCACCTCCGAGCGAACCGAGGAGGGCGAAGATGATCATGGTGACTATCGGCGGGGCAGCGGCACGGAGGGCGTGGCCGTAGATGATCTTGTGCTCGGGGACACCCTTGGCCTTGGCGGCCATAATGAAGTCCTCCTGGAGGGTACCGATCATGATGTTCCTGGTCGTCCAAGCCCAGCCACCGAAGACGACGAAGACGTAGGTGAAGACCGGAAGGGCGAGCTTCCAGATAACGTCCTTAACGTGCTCCCAACCGGTGAGCTGCGGGTCAAACATCGAGCTGAGCGGGAACCAGCCGAGCTTGAATGCGAATATCAGGAGGAACATCATTCCTGTCCACCACATCGGCAGACTGTAGGTGAGCAGTGCGAAGATGGAGAGACCCCTGTCGAAGACACTGCCGGCGTGCCTGGCGGCCCTGACTCCGAGGAATATACCCAGTATGATAACTATTATGGTCGCGGTCGTGAAGAGCAGGATGCTCCTGGGAACGGCGACCTTGATGATGTCAGAGACGTTGTTGGTTCCGAAGATTGGCATGCTCGTCGTTCCAAAATCCAGCTTCAACGTGCGTAGGGCCTTATTATAGACCTTCTGCCAGTAGGGGATGTTCAGCTCGTACTTCTCTTCAAGGGACGCCTGCTTTGCGGCCTTAGCCTGTTCAAAGGCCTCCAATCCCTGGCTCTGCTTGATTTTAGCACCTTCGGTTCTTTCCCACATCATCAGTTCTTCGTACATCTTGGACCTGTTGCTTTCCTCGGCAACCTTGACGAAGAGTGCCGAGATAATAAACGTCACTATCAGTAGAACGAGAATGGCGTTCAGGATCCTAAACACCAGGTACTTTAGATACCCCATTTTTCCACCCCCACGTAGGTTGCTCGTGTTTAATGTATCTTTTTCAGCATTGTAAAACTGGCTTTATATATCTTACTGCATAGATGTGCACATTTTCATAGAAGTGCACTATGAAGCTTGGAAAGAACCGTCAGAAACATGGGTAAAATTTCAAAAAAGAGGGGAAAGAACGAAACTACTTCACTTCTTCTTGGTGAAGTACCAAGCGGCCGCAGCGATGATGATTATCACCAGGCCGACGACGACGTAGGTGGTCGTGTTGCCTCCGCCGCCCGGAGTCTCAGTGGTCGTGGTGGTCTCGCCACCGGTCGTGGTGGTCGTGGTGGGCGGCTGGGTGGTCGTGGTCTTGGTTATGTCGTCCCAGGTAAGGCCTGAGATCTTCAGCATGACCTTGGCGAGGTCGTCGACGTGCTCTTTGGTGAGGAGGTCGAGCCAGAGGACTCCCTCGGCACCGCTGCTGAAGGAGTAGGTCTTGTCAATGCCGTACTCCTTGGCGTTGGCGACGAGCTCGCCCATGGCCCAGTAGAGCTCCCATGGGTGGTGCGGGTAGAACACGTAGAAGCCAGCGGTCATGTCGTCGGCGAGCGGGTGCTCGTAGGTACCGTAAACGACGTAGCCGTCATCGGTCCACTGCCATCCGAGGATGTTGGAAAGTGATCCAGCGGTTCCACCGAGTGAGCTGTCGTAGTACGGGTCGTCGGGGCCGTCCTGGTAGGCCCAGGTGTAGAGGAACGCGATGTAGTACTTGAGGTCGTCGATGTTGCCCTTAACGCCGTTGTGCCACTCGCCGAAGTCGCAGGTGACCTTGACCTTGACGACGGCCTCCTTACCAGCGTTGGCGGCGATCCATCCCTGGGTCTGGTTGTAGATGACCGCATCGTCCGGAACGGTGAAGTGGCCGCGCTCGAGCTCCCACTTGCACCTGTACGGGGTTACGATACCGTCGAAGTTGGTGGTGGCACCGTAGTCCCTGATGAGGTTCCAGACGCGGACGCTGTAGACGTCGCTCAAACCACCGACCTCGTTGAAGGCGCTCATGAACATGGCACCGGTTGAGGCAAACTGGGCGATCTTAAGGTGCTTGTCCGGAGTCTCGGCCGTCATGACACTCCAGCGCTGGCCGATACCGGTGCTTGCCTCCGGGGTGATCTTAACGACCCTCTGCTTGTTGGCCGGGTAGAACTCCCAGGTCTCGATCATGAAGATCCTCTCGCTCTCGAGGATGCCTATGAGCATGCTTATCTTCTGGAGGTCCCAGTACTGCTCCTTGGTGGTTATCTTGATCGGCTCGTCAGGTATGAGGTCGTCGTGGATGTATGGGGTGCCCTTGGCGCCCGCGGTGGTGAAGTAGGTCAAGAGGAAGGTGAGCTCCTCCTCGGTCCACTTGAGCATCGGGCCGAGGCTGTCGCCGCTCTTGTAGTACTCGGCACCAATCTTGGCGAGACCGGCGTCAACGTCACCGTCGCCCAGGTACTTGAGGGCGTCCTCAACGGTGACGGTGTTTATGTGCTTCGGATCAACGGCGCCAGGAACGTATCCGTACCAGGCGGCGTAGAACCAAGCGGTGTAGTCGTCAATCCAGACGCTCGGGATACCGCTGGTACCCCATCCACCGGTGTAGATGTTCCACTCGTAGTTGCTGGGCGGCTTGGCGAAGACGACCTGACCGGCCTTCTGCCTGTCCCACTCGAGCCTGTCAACCTTGAAGCCAACCTTCTTCTCAAGGAGGTCTGCAACGTAGAGACCAATCTCGTGCCTCTCATCCTCGATACGGATGATGAACTTAACGGTAACCGGCTCGCCGTCGAAGTACCAGGTTCCCTCCTTCTTCTCGAGGGTGTGCCCGTACTTGGCAACCTGCTGGGCGGCCTCCTGCATGGCGTTGCCGATTATCTTGAGGGCAATCTCCTCGTTGCCGGCGCCGCTGAGGCCGAGGGCCTTGTAGACCGGCTCGAAGTACTTGTCGGCCGGGTGGCTGGGCCTTATGCATCCGAGCATTGGAGCACCGCTTCCCTGGTAGATGTTCTGAACGATGTAGTCCCTGCTGACGAGCCAGTTCATGGCGAACCTGACTTCTCTAATGGCGAACGGGTTGAAGTAAACCTTGTCGCCGACGGTGACGAGCGGAGCGTCCTTGTCCGGGTCGTGGTAGGTGTTGAAAGTCAGCTCGTTGTATGAGCTGGCGCTCTTGTACAGGTCGAGGTTGGCAAGAACATCCTCACCAAGACCCTGGTACTTTCCAGCGGGGAACGAGAACATACCCATGTCGTACTCGCCCTTGGCGATCTGGAGAATTACGTTCTCAGGGTTCTGGACACCCTGGTACTCGATAATGTCTGAGTGACCGTCCTTCGGAAGGGTGTCGGTGAATATCTTCCTCGGGCCGGTGTACTTCTCAAGCTTGAGGTAGAGGTTCTCCGGGGAGTACATGACGAGCATGTACGGACCGTTGCTGATGACGAAGTGGCCGTACTTGAGGTACCACTGGAGGTCGGCCTTGAAACGGGCCGTGGCCTCGTCGCTATTCAGCGGAATGTCCTTCGGAGTGTAGTCTGCTGCACTAACTGGGTGGATAGCAAACAAACTAAACAACATCAAACCCATAATAAACAATCCCAAAGCCTTCTTCATACTCCACTGCCTCCTTCACTTTTTGGCAATGTTGCCACATATGGTGTATAATGGCATGAAGATATACATTGAAAGCCTATTTAAGGGTTACGTTCTTGTAAAAGTAGTGCGCTTAACAGAGCCACCACAATCCATGATTACCCACGTAGAAGCATTTGACATGTTAATTACAGCATTGCGTTGTTAAAAACAATGCGAAGACTCAACTCCCCGCACATATGGCAGATAGGGCGATACAAAGATAGTAAACAGTTGGGGAAAGCCCCAAAAATCGTTAGCAGGCTTTTTGTCATAATGACAAAAGTTGAGATGATCAAAAAACTTAAAATGGGCTAGCATCCATTCCAGTGCGGGCGCTATGTACGACCTTGTCCTGAAAGGGAAGCTATTAAAGGATGGGAAAGTGATAGAAGGAAGCGTAGGTATTCTTGCCGGGAAAATTTCTCGAATATCTCTCGGCGAATTGAAGGGAGAGGAAAAGATTAAAATCGGCCGTGGAAACCTCATCCTTCCGGGACTCATAGACGTTCATGTCCATCTGAGGGATTTTAAGCAGAAGAGAAAGGAAACAGTGAAAACTGGAACCATGGCGGCGATACACGGCGGGATAACGACGGTTTTCGATATGCCCAACACAGATCCGCCCATAATCGACTTCGGGACTTTCCAGAGAAGGGGGGAGCTGTTTAAGGGGAAAGCGTACTCGGACTACGCCCTGAGCTTTCTCGTCAGAGACAACTGCACAGAGGCCGAGAGGGTGAACGCGGATTTCTACAAGATTTTCATGGGTGCTTCGACGGGAGGTCTCTTCTCGGAGGATTTTGAGGGCGACTATCGCTGTGTCCCAGGGGTTGTAAGCGTTCATGCCGAAGACGCGGGAATAATCCAGAAAAAACCTGAAAGACCGCCAGAGGCCGAGATAACCGCCATAAAACGCGCCCTGAAAGCCGTCGAGAAATTCAGAAAGCCCCTTAACATCTGCCATGTCTCCACCGCCGGTGGAATAGATGCAATACTGACCGCGAACCTCCCATGGGTAAGCTTTGAGGTAACCCCGCACCATCTCTTCCTTGGCAGGAAGGACTACGAGAGGAACCCGCTCCTCAAGGTTTATCCTCCTTTGAGGGACGAGGAACACAGAAGGGCGCTCTGGAGGAACTTCTCCAAGATTCCGCTCATAGCCAGCGACCACGCGCCCCACACGCCAGAGGATAAGGAATCCGGCGCAGCGGGAATTCCCGGATTGGAGACTGAGGTGGCCCTTCTCCTCGATGCGGTTAACAGGGGCATGCTGGAGCTTTCGGATATCGTGGAGAAGATGCACAATAATCCTATTAGGATATTTGGAATGCGCAACAAGGGTCTCGAAGTTGGCAAAGATGCCGACTTTACGGTGGTGAACCTCAAGGAAGAGTGGGTGGTTAAGCCGGAGGAGTTCTACACGAAGGCAAAATGGAGCCCGTGGGAGGGCAGAAGACTGAGGGGGAAGGTCGTAATGACGATTCTCCATGGAGAAATCGTTATGGAGGACGATGAAATCTTCGGAAAGCCCCAGGGGGTTAGGATAAATGCTGCAGAGGGTGAGCATTAGAGAAGTCTGGGACGTCGCTAAGGATGTCAAAGCCTTTCGCTTCGACAAAAAACTCGAATTCAATGCGGGACAGTTCATAATGGCATGGCTCCCGGGTGTTGGTGAGAAGCCCTTCAGCCTGGCCTGGAACGATTTGATAGTCGTCAAGCGCGTTGGACCTTTCACGAGCAGGCTCTTCGAGCTGGGAGAGGGAGATTACCTCTGGATCCGCGGGCCATACGGCAGGGGCTTCGAACCTGCGGGAGCTAGGATAGCCCTCGTGGGCGGCGGCATAGGAATTCCCCCGCTCTACGCCTTCGCGAGGCAGCATCGGGGTGAGTTCAAAAGGATAACCCTCATCTATGGCGCGAGAAACCTGGAAGAGCTGGCGCTGATGGACATCGAGAACTACGTGGACGAAGTAGTAATCACCACCGACGACGGCTCCGCGGGGAGAAAGGGCTTCCCGACGGAGGTTCTCGCCGAGAGGAAGGAAGAGTTTGACCGGGTCTATGCCTGCGGCCCGGAGCCGATGCTGAGAGCCGTCCTCGGGGTCATGGACTACGAAAACGTCCAGGTATCGGCCGAGCGCTACATGAAGTGCGGAATCGGCGTCTGCGGCTCCTGCAACCTCGGAAAGTACCTCGTCTGCAGGGACGGGCCGGTCTTCGACGGCTTCCAGCTGAGGGGACTGCTCTGACCAGTGAGCTTTTTAAACCCCTTTTCTCCGCTTCGGCCGGTGAGAGAATGAGGAAGATGAGCTGGGAGGAGTTTGCGAGAAGCATGGGTGTCGAGCCCCAGATTCTTGAGAACAGGGAGGCCAGACTCCTGAAGAAGTTCGTCATGGATTTGAAGTTCCCCACCCACTGTCAGGGCTGCCAGGGACTTGATTTAAGCAACCCAAATCCCGTTCACCACCCGAGCTATGAACTTACCCCCGCCTGCAACCACGACTGCATCTTCTGCTACTCGAACGTTGCGGTAAAACTCGGGAAGGCTCCGAAGCCCGGCTACTACGGCTGGGATGATCCATACGCGATAACCGTTTCTCAGTACGGCGAGCCGCTGATAAGCCCCCGTATAGTCGAAGTGAACAAAATGCTTAGGGAGAGGTTTCCAAAGGCGAGACTCGACCTTCAGACCAACGGCTCACTGCTGACGGAGGAGCTGTGGGAGAAGCTCGACTTCGACCTGGTCATGATAAGCCTCGACGCGGCGAGCAGGGAGAAGCATTTGATGATAACCAACGCGGACACCTTCGATGCCGTCGTCAACGCCCTCAGGATAGTGGGCAGAGATGAGAGCGTCCGCTCGGTTGTAAGGACGATATTCATGCCCGGCATCAATGACGATGACATACCAAAGATAGCGGAGCTTGCCGCCTCCCTCGGAATAGACGAAATGATGCTCCAGCCGCTCACGATTCATGAACTCAACGTGGAACGGCTGAAAAAGGCTGGCCTCGACTTCGAGAGGGCGGAGAGCGTGAGGGAGTACCTGAAGGCGGCCATAGAGGCAAAGGAGCACATAGACGTTCGCATAAGCGGCTGCCAGCTGGCGGTGTATCGGACGATGGACCCGCTGACGCTCTTCAGCGCGAGGCGCGTCGCTCGGGATGTGGCACCGGCGATGAAGAGGGAAAGGGAAGATTAAGTTAATCTTCAGGCAACTTATTACGCCATGCATGCGAAAAGTTTAAATCTCGAACCTGTGTATCTTCTCAGGTGATATAATGTCACGGGCTGTTAAATACATAGCTCGTAACATCGGTGTGCTTTTTCTTGCCATCATCATAACCGGGATGATAATTGCCGGAGCAGAGCACAGGGTATGGGAGTGGAGGAGCAGGCACACGTTCATCCAGACAAGGCCATTCACACTTAAGGAGGGCCTCAACAAAACTGCGGAGTATTTCAAGTATTCCCTCTCCCTGTTCAAGGAAGGAGAGTCCAGGAAGCAGTTTATAGAGGTCTACAAAATAAGCCCCGAGGGGGCCATCCTCACGACGATGGTTGTACTCGCTCTCACAATGGCGCTCGTGTTCGTCCTCGGCCTCTACTGGGGGCTTAAGGCGGGATACAACGGAAAACGATCGGACAGAATCCTGACCACCCTTGCCCCGGTGTTCTCAGCGATTCCGGGCTGGTTCTGGGCAATAGTCCTTATCTGGACTGTTTGGTGGAGAACGAATTTAGCCACGATAGACTACATGACGTACATAGCCAGGGCGAGGCTCAACGACGAGTTGGGAATCAGAACTTACCTCAACGCCCTGCTGATTCCGGTCCTCACGCTAACGTTTGCCAACGTCGTAATCTACGCTTTCAACGTGAGAACGCTCGTAAAGAAGGAAATGCATGAAGAGCATTTCTTTGCGGACGTGTTGAAGGGGCTGCCAGACAGAAAAATAATGAAAAAGCTCCTGAGAACGGTTCTACCCTCGTTCTTGACCTTCACAAGCTATAACTTCCTGAACCTGCTGATAAACGGAATGGCCGTTGAAAAGCTCTTCAATGTCAACGGAATAGGCTACGTCTTTGCAACGTCCGCTGGAAGGCAGTACGACTACGTGTGGGATCCTTTAAGAAAGATTCACATTGTTGATTTCACATTTGTCTTCAAGGGGGAGCTACTGTTTTTTGTCGCTCTGGTCATGGCGTTCCTGTACTTCGTAAACTCATCGGTGATGGAAATTCTGTATTTAAGACTGGACCCGAGGGTGAGGCAGAATGTTGCGTGAAAGGAGCGTCCTCCTCTCGGCCATCATAGTAATCACGCTCGTATTGATGTCGATTGTTGCTCCGACCTTGGTTAATCCCGATGATATCTACAACTGGGACAACACCCTCTACTGGCGCCTCAATCCTAAAAATGTGCCCCCCGAATGGTTCGGGAGGCTTACCGGACTCCCCAAGACGGAGTGGCTTC
The DNA here is from genome assembly GCF_002214565.1 of Thermococcus radiotolerans. Taxonomy (NCBI): domain Archaea; kingdom Methanobacteriati; phylum Methanobacteriota; class Thermococci; order Thermococcales; family Thermococcaceae; genus Thermococcus; species Thermococcus radiotolerans. The sequence continues at coordinate 1,666,372 of NZ_CP015106.1, read as the reverse complement.
ACGGACGAGCGGAAAACGGTTCGTATGTATTTCCCTATAACTTCCACTACGACACCGCTCCCCAGGACATAATCGTCATGACGGATTCGTTCGAAACGTACAGGGTTTCCATAGTCTCCCCCGACGGAGAAGAATACGTCCTCTGGGACAGTCCAATACCCAACGAACTCAATCTGGGAAAATCAGGGGCGCTGATAGAAATAGCCCACGAGAAGTGCAGTCCCGATATAAACGCCGGAGACATCATCTTTAAAAACGCACTAAATGCTGTGTTCTCAAAGCCCAAGGAGGACTGCATAACAAACCCCGATACATTAAAGGGAACGTACGCAATAGTGGTCACCCCAAAATCCGGAAGCTCGAAGATGCCCAAGGTGTACATCCTTGGAAAGAGTTACGGAGTCATGGGGACGGACAACGTTGGAAGGGACCTCTGGGCAGGCTTTCTCTGGGGTATGAGAGAAACAATAGTAATCTCGGTCGTCGGAGCATTCGTTGCTATTGGACTGGCACTGGTATTTGGAACCCTGAGCGTTATCTCAAGCAAGCTTGGAGTCCTTTTTGACCTGGTATCCCAGATAATAACGGTCATACCACTTCTTCCGGCGGCGATAGGGCTGATAATAATAGCCTCCGACATAGAAGACAACACCTACGCTATATTCACCGATCCCCTGCTACTGGCCATAATACTCGGCGTTTTGAGTGTGGGTGAGGTCTCAAGGAACGTCCGCTCGATGGTGGAAGAGGAGCTGAGAAAGGAATACGTTGAATCAGCCAAGGTCGTTGGTGGAAACGCACTGTGGATTCTCCGGAAACATATCTCAAAAGTTCTCGTTCCCTACTCCCTCTATCAGCTTGCCCTCGCCGTCCCAGGAATAATAGCTCTGATAACACTTCTCGGCTTTTTCAACGTCGTTCCGGGCTTCAATTGGGGAACACTGATGAGCCAGAGCATAAGGGAGAACACCGCCTACAGGGTATCGTGGTGGCACATTCTGCCTGTGGGAGTAGCTCTCGCACTCCTGGCGATAGCGTTTGTTTCAATAGCTAGGGACATAGAAAGGCGCTTCTTGGAGAGGTAGGCGACAAGCGTTAAATATTCCAACTCCACTTTTATTTTAGGCCCTTCGGAGGGATGGACATGATACGGGAGATGCTCGCGTTCTTCTTCCTAACCGCTTTTCTGTTCATCAACCTATCCCTGATACTCATGAGGGCCTTCGGAAGCCTCGCCGGAATGACCTGGAGAAAGGCCCTGAGGCTAGATATCCCAGAAAACGAAAAGAAGGGCGTTGAAAGGATCTACACCGTTGTCTGGATAGCCGTAGGCATCTGGGCCTTCTGGAAGCTCTGGGGGGCCGCATGGACCGCGGCACTGTTCGGATTTCTGGCCTTCAGGAGCGGGGCAAACATAACCAAAACCCTCGTCTACGGCCTCCACGACCAGAGGCTCATAGGCGAGTACACCGAGGAGAGCAGGGTGCTCGGCATCATTGGAACTGCAACCAAACTTTCGATACTGCTGGAAACGGTTTTCGTGGTGGCCTTCGCCCTGGCGTACAAGGCGTTTTCCGTAACACTCAGCCCAAACGGAATGAGCGCCAACACGTTCATTCTCTCGCTCTGGCTTGGGGGGCTGGCGTTCGGTCTGCTCTTCGGCTGGTTCATAGCCAGGAACAACCGCGGAATACTCCTCCAGAACGCCATAGCGACGGTTGGCTTCTTTGCAACGAGAAAGGGCAAGGAGAAGACGGATGAAACCATAGGAAAGGCCAAGTCCAAGATACCCAAACTTGGACGGTAGCATTTTTAAGGGGCCTTTCTTTCCTTCGACCATGCTCAAGTGCTCGCTCTGCATCCACGACGAGAGGACGGCAAAGATAGACATCATAGACGGAAAGCCCCTCTGCAGGGAGTGCCAGGTCTACCTGAGGCATCCCTTCGACCGCGAGGGGATAAGGAAGGAGCTCGAAGAGCTCATGGAAAACGTCGAGAGGGCAATCGTTGCCTATTCCGGCGGCAAAGACAGCGTAGTTGCCCTATACCTGGCCAAAGAGGTTTACAAGGTTCCGGAGCTTGAGGCGGTTATGATAGACCACGGACTCATGGCTGAGGAGGCGGTGGAGAACGCCGGGAGAATCGCCGAGCACCTCGGAGTTCCCTTTAAGATCCTCCGCTATGACTACTCCGACATCTTCCGCGATGCCCTTCTGAAGGCGGAGTCTCCGTGCAGGCGCTGCTCGAAGAGAACGATGGAGAAGCTGAGGAAATACGCCCTTAAGAACGGCTACCGCTACATCATAACCGGCCACGAGCTCCCCTTCGGCCACCACCCATACAGGCTCATGAAAGGGGGAATAATCCAGATAAGACTCCTCTCCCTAATGCCTGAGAGCGAGAGGATCGAGGTTCTCAAGGGGCTCCCCTTCGAGTTCCCGGAGCTGCCGGGCTACACAACCAACTGTCTCGTCCTCGGGCCCGCACTGGAGCGCTACTGGGAGAGGCACGGCCATAGCTTCGAGCATAGGAGAATAGCCGCCCTCGTCCGCTACGGTCTCATGGACAGGGAGAAGGCCGAGAGAGAGCTCTCAAAGCCAACTGTCCCAACGTGGCAAAGGAAGCTCGTCTTTGAAAAACTTGGAATAAGCTGCAAATAACTAAGACTTACCTGATAGGAGCGTTAGTCCCACGCTCACTAGAACTATCGCCATCGAAGGCGAGAGCGGCCACCACCAGAGGGAATAGATGGCGTTCTGGGTGAAGGCCTCGGCCACGAAGGAACCCCAGTTGGCTCCAGGGATTATCTGGAAGAGGCCCAGTATCGAGATGACCGCTATCATCTGGGCAAAGAGCAGGGTGGAGTAGGAGAGCGCGTAGGGAAGGACCGCCCTCATTATGTGGCGGAGGATTATTCCCAGGTCGCTCGCCCCGAGAACCCTCGCCGACTCTATGTACTCCTGAACCTTCTCGTGCATGACGATGCCCTTAACGGCACTGGCAAACTTGCCCACGAGCAGGAGGGCGAGTATTAGTGCAAGCTCAAACACGCCCATCTCAAGCTTGCCGTGAAAGCCCGTGGAGGAGAGGACGAATATTATCGCTATCGCCAGTGGTAGGTAGGGGATCGAGTTGAGGGCCTCGAGAATCACCGATACGGCATCACCGAGCCTCGTCTCGTAGTAGCCGGATCCTATTCCAAGGAGGATTCCCAGGAAGATGACGAGAACCGTCGTGAGGAGCGCGAGAATCAGCGTGTTCACGGTCGAGCCGACGAAGCCAACCCAGAGGTCCCTGCCTTTGTAGTCGGTTCCAAGGAGGGCATAGGTATCTCCGATGAGCTGTGCCTCGACGCTCCTCGGGTGTATCTGGATGGTGTATTTTCCGGGCAGGGGATTTCTATTTTCGTCCATGAAGAGGGCCTGCGTCGGGGTTATGAAGGCCAGATCCTCCCTCCTGAGACCGAGGTCCTCAATGGCAAAGCGTCTAGCCTGGAGGGCCAGCTCGGTGTTTGAGTTCACGCTGGTGGTTCCGTTTATTTCGGCGCTCAGGCGAACTACCTTACCGTCCGGCCGAAATATCGTGATTGAAACCTCACCGTTTCCGTGGAGTATCAGGTTAACCGGTGCCTTTTCGGTTACGGGGTACTCAACCTGCCCGCTGAATTCAACCGACTTGGAGGAATCGCCGAGCCACACGGGCCTGGCACCCCTGGGATAATCAAGCCAGAACAGGTAGTTGTCCCAGTTGGTGAGCCTCTCCCTGTCGAGGGTGGCGTAGGAAACAGCGGTGAAAAGGAGAAATGTAGCCAGTATCAGCGCACCGAGCGTTCTCCGCCTCATGCCGTCCCCCTCGGCTCCAGCTGTATCGCGAGTAGCTCCACCACAACTGAAACCAAGAAGTTCAAAAGCACCAGAACCACGACCACAAACGCAAAAGTCCTGGAGTAGAAGAACACGTTGTCTGGGGTTATCACGAGGGCCGATGCGAGCAGGGTTCCCAGGCCGTTGAGCCTGAAGAGGTAATCCACGACCAGGATGAGCGTCTGTATCTCGATGAAGTTCTGCAACCAGACGTACATCACCGGGACTATCGATGCCCGGATGACGTGCCTCTTGACCCTCATCTCGGAGAGGCCCATTGCCCTCTTGGCCTCAACGTAGGGCTGGTCGAACTCCTCCTTCATGACGACGGTTATCCCCTCGGCAAGCCCCCACGAGGCGACGAGAAGTATCGAGAGAACTGGGAAGGCGAAGTAAACGAGCATTCCCAAACCCGAGCCCTTGATGCCGTTCGCTAGGTCCGACGGTATCGGGGAGTAGATTATGAGCAGGAAGAAGAGGACGACGAAGAACCAAACAGGGATGCCGTTGAAAGTTCTCGCCGCCATCTGCAGGAAGCCGTAGAAGCGTTCGCTCCTCACGGCCCTAAATGACAGGAGGAGAGCCAAGAGCACCACGGAAACATCCGCAAGGACTAAGAAAAGCAACGTGCGGTAGATGTGATCCCAGCCCAGTCTCTCAAAGCCGTAGAGATGACCCCCGGACTCCTGTGTGGAGAGTCCAAAGAGGTTCTTCACTATGATCGCCATGTAATCCAAACCCACGTGGAGGGAGGACATGGCAAGCTCAGGATGGTTCTTTGGGGCAATATATTTGACGTAGTACTCAATCGGGTCCATGCCCACCTTTTCCGCTGCAGCTATCACCTTCCCGGCGTTTGGATTGAACTGAAAGAAGCCAACGGCCTCGTAATAAGCCAGCCTCTCCTCAACCCCCTTTATTGCATAACCGAGGACGAGGGCAATGAACAGGGTTACAATGGCGTATCTAAGCACTATTCTCCGCAGGGACAACCACCGACCCCCCAACAGGGAGACACGTACCATCGCTAACGAGCGTCAGTAAGAATTCTCGACAACGCTTAAAAAGTTTTACTTTTAATTAAAGCCATGCGCAACAAGTTCTAAAGTCTGAAAAACAAGGGGAAAAGAACGTCACTCAATGTAATCCCCGACAAGTCTGCGGGCGAGGTTTAGGACATCCTCCGGTGACACCTTGAACCCCCCACCCCTCGCGAGGGTTTCACTGCCGCCGCCACCGCCCCCGACCTCGGACAGAACCGCCTTCAGGAGGTCGTTCATTGAGAGACCCTCAACCTCCCGGTTCTTGGCGAATATCACGTAGTTCTCGCCGGCCACGAGGGCTACCGTCTTGGGGTTCTTGTCAACGAGGTAAACCACGAAGGCCTGGGCGTCCTTCATGGGGGCGTCTTCGATGTACGAGACCACCTTCACCCCGTCGATTTCCTCGGCGTTGTTCAGCAAGGCTTTGGCCTTCCATCTCCAGAGCTCCCTTCTAAGGCCGTCCTTTTCCTCCTCAAGCCTCCCGATTTCGGCCCTGAGCTCCCTCACGCGCTCGACGAGCGGGCGATTCTTGTTCGGCATCTCATCGAGACTCTGCCAGTAGTCCGCCATAAGCTCGTCCAGATATTTCAGAGCCCTGTTTCCACAGACGAACTCGATGCGCCAGAGCTTCCTGCTCTTCCGGTAGAAGTTAACGACCTTTATGATGCCAACTTCTCTCGTGCTCCTCACGTGCGTTCCGCCGCAGGGAATGACGTCAACCCCCGGAATTGAGACTATCCTTATCGGGGGCTTGACTTTATCGGAGAGCTCCTTCCGGAGCTTTTTTCTGAGTTCATCGGGAAGATTCTCGTAAACTTCCACCTCAACCGGAAGGTCCGACCAGACGATTCCGTTGGCGGTTCTCTCAACATCAAGAATTATCTCCCACGTAAGCTCGCCCGGATAGTCTATCTCTATCTTGTTGTATCCCTCGAATATCTGGAAGCCAGTCGTGTTGGCGTCGTAGAGCTCCTTGAAAACCGCCGAGAGTATGTGCTGTCCCGTGTGCTGGCGCATGTTCTCGTAGCGCCACTCGGCATCGAGGATTAGCCTCACCGGTTCGCCCGCCTCGGGAAGGCGGCCCTCAAGTTTTCCCTCGTGCCATATCTCGTCCTTCCCCTCGACCTTTTCGACGGTTATCCTGAAGCCCTCGCCGGCTATTATCCCCCTGTCGGAGGGCTGGCCCCCACCTTCCGGATAGAAAATCGTCCTGTCGAGTAGGATTCTCACTCTCTTGCCCCTTTTCTCGACCCTCTCAACCCTCGCGCCGGCCTCCCAGAGGTAGGCGTTCTTGTAGAACAGCTTTTCCGTCATGTCACCACCAAGAAGAAAAGGGAGACTGGAAATAAAAGGGTTGTTGCTTCACGAACCCTCAGCCTGGGTTCTGGCCTCGATCAACGCCTTGACCCTCTTGAGCCTGAAGAAGTTCTCGCGCTCCATCTCGTCGAGGCGCTGCTTGATGAACTTCACCGTCGCCTCCATGCGCGGGATTATGATGTACTCGAGGGCATTGACGCGCCTCTTGGTGACCTCTATCTCCTTCGCGAGCCTCTTGAGGGTCTCCTCGACTTCGGCGAGACGGACGGCTAGGTCGAGAACCTCCTCAAACTTCTCGGCGGCGAGGTCCACCTTGGCCGAGCTCGACACCAGTGCGTAGCCGCGCTCGTTCGTGCTCCTCCTGAAGGACTCTGCCTCGATGAGAGGAACCGGAACGCCCATTACGTTCCTCCTTCTTATCTCGACCTCCCTGTTGGGCTTCACGGAGAGGCCTATCTCCCTGAGGCGCAGCGTTCCGACGTCTATCTCCGCCGCCTGAAGGGCCGCGAAGGCCTCGGCCATCTTCATGCCCAGCTCCTCGCGGAGGCTCAGGGCCTCGTCGTATATCGTGAAGAACTCCATGACGAGGGCGTCCTGCTTGTCCTTGAGGAGTTTGTGACCTTTCTTGGCCAGCTTAATGCGCCTCTTGAGGTTCAGGAGCTCCATACGGGTGGGCTTGACGTTGAGCAGCTCTGCCATCTCGACCACCTAAGGGTTGAAGGGAGGTCAGCCCTCCCTCTTCCTGTACTTCGGGTGGTACTTGAGGATGTATTCCTTCCTGACACGCTTGAGCTCGCTCTCCGGAAGCTCGGCGAGAAGCTCCCAGCCGAGGTCGAGGGTCTCAAAGATGCTCCTGTCCTCGTCGTACCTCTGGGCGACGAATTCGCGCTCAAACCTGTCCGCGAACTTGAGGTACTTCCTGTCGGTCTCGCTGAGGGCCTCTTCACCGACGACTGCAACGAGGTCTCTCAGGGAGCGTCCCTCGGCGTATGCCGCGTAGAGCTGCTGGCTGAGCTGCGGGTGGTCCTCCCTGGTCATTCCCTTACCGATACCGTCCTTCATCAGACGGCTGAGGCTCGGAAGGACGTCAATGGGCGGGTAGATACCCTTCCTGTGCAGCTCCCTGCTGAGAACTATCTGTCCCTCGGTGATGTAACCGGTCAAATCTGGAATCGGGTGGGTGATATCGTCGTCCGGCATCGTCAGGATGGGCACCTGGGTGATGGAACCCTTCCTGCCCCTGACACGGCCGGCACGCTCGTAGATTGTCGCCAAGTCGGTGTACATGTAACCTGGATAACCGCGCCTTCCGGGAACCTCCTCACGAGCGGCGGAAATCTCACGTAAAGCTTCGGCGTAGTTGGTCATGTCGGTGAGTATAACCAGGACCTGCATGTCGTAGTCGTAGGCGAGGTATTCCGCAACGGTGAGTGCCATACGCGGGGTGATGATACGCTCGATGGCCGGGTCGTCGGCGAGGTTCAGGAAGAGGACCGCCCTCTCGATAGCACCGGTCTCCTCGAAGCTCTTCTTGAAGAAATTAGCTTCTTCGTAGGTGATACCCATCGCCGCGAAGACGACGGCGAACTGCTCCTCCTCACCGAGGACCTTAGCCTGCCTAGCTATCTGGGCAGCGAGCATGTTGTGTGGCAATCCAGAACCGCTGAAGATGGGCAGCTTCTGACCGCGGATGAGGGTGTTCATTCCGTCTATGGCGGAGACACCGGTCTGGATGAAGTCCCTAGGATAGGCACGGGCGACGGGGTTGAGGGGAGCACCGTGGACGTCGCGCCTGTCCTCGGGGATTATGTCCGGGCCTCCGTCGATCGGCTTTCCGATACCGTTGAAGACCCTGCCGAGCATGTCCATGCTGACCGGGACCTTGAGGGTCTCACCGGTGAAGCGGACGCGCGTCGTTTTGACGTCGAGGTCGCGCGTTCCCTCGAAGACCTGGACGATTGCCATGTCCTCCCTGGCTTCGAGAACCTGTCCCTTCCTCTTCTCACCGCTCTCGGTCTCAATCTCAACGACCTCACCGTAGGCGACGCCCTTGACGCCCTGGACGATCATGAGCGGCCCGTAAATCTTGCTAACGGTTGAGTACTCCATTCCCGGCATCGGCATCACGCTCCGTACTTCTTAAAGAGCTCCTCAAACTGCTCGTTCGTCTCATCGATGAGCGCCGCGACCTTCTCTATCTCGGGCTCGAACTTCATACGGCCTATCTTCTCCCTGACCGGGAGCTTGGCTATCTCGTCAACCGGAACTCCCCTGTCGACGGCCTCCATGGTCTTGTCGTAGAAGTTGAGCATAACGCGCATCATGGTGACCTGCTTCTTCGGCGGGCAGTAGGTGTCGACCTCGTCGAAGGCGTCCTGCTGGAGGAAGTCCTCACGTATCATCCTGGTCACGATGAGTATGGCCTTCTCCCTGTCCGGCAACGCATCCGGACCGACGATACGGACGATTTCCTGAAGTTCGGCCTCCTTCTGGAGGAGCGCCATTGCCTGGTCGCGCATCTTCCTCCACTCGGGGTCAACGTTCTTGTGCCACCAGTCCTGGATGGCGTCGATGTAGAGGGAGTAGCTCCTCAGCCAGTTGATGGCCGGGAAGTGCCTCCTCCTGGCCAAGTCGGCATCGAGTGCCCAGAAGACCTTGACGACGCGGAGGGTGTTCTGGACGACCGGCTCGCTGAAGTCTCCACCGGGCGGTGAGACCGCACCGATGACGGAAACACTTCCAATCCTCTCGTCGCTTCCGAGTGTAACGACACGACCGGCACGCTCGTAGAACTCCGCTATCTTGCTCGCGAGGTATGCCGGGTAACCTTCCTCACCGGGCATCTCCTCGAGACGGCCAGAAATCTCACGGAGCGCTTCCGCCCACCTGCTCGTCGAGTCGGCCATCAAAGCCACGTCATAGCCCTGGTCACGGAAGTACTCCGCTATGGTGATTCCGGTGTAGATTGAAGCCTCACGCGCGGCGACCGGCATGTTCGAGGTGTTGGCTATGAGAACCGTCCTCTCCATGAGCGGCTTTCCGGTCTTCGGGTCCTTGAGCTTGGGAAACTCCTCAAGGACATCGGTCATCTCGTTTCCGCGCTCGCCACAGCCTATGTAAACGACGACCTGCGCGTCACTCCACTTGGCGAGCTGGTGCTGGGTGACGGTCTTTCCTGAACCGAACGGACCGGGAATTGCCGCGGTTCCACCCTTCGCCTGGCTGAAGAAGGTGTCTATCGTCCTCTGGCCGGTGATGAGCGGAACCTCGGGCGGGAGCTTCTTCTTGTAGGGCCTCTTGACACGGACGGGCCAGCGGTGGTACATCTTGAGCTCCTCAATGCTCCCGTCCGGCTTCTTGACCTTGGCTATGACCTCCTCGATGGTGTAGTCGCCCTCCTCGACTATCTCTACTATCTCGCCCTCCACCCAGGGCGGGACGAGGATTCTGTGCTCGATGATGCTGGTCTCGGGAACAACACCGAGGACGTCGCCGCCAACGACCTTGTCCCCGACCTTGACCTTGGGCGTGAAGTGCCACTTCTTGTCCCTCGGCAGAGCGGGGGCGGTGAGACCCCTCGCGATGAAGTCACCACTCAGCTCCCTGAGGACCTCGAGCGGCCTCTGGATACCGTCGTACATTGCGGTGAGCAGTCCGGGACCGAGTTCAACGCTCAGCGAGGCGCCGGTTCCCTCGACCGGCTCCCCGGGCCTTATACCTGCGGTCTCCTCGTAGACCTGGATGACGGCTCTATCGCCCTCAAGGCGGATGATTTCTCCTATGAGTCCCATTTCGCCGACGCGAACCACTTCGTACATCTTGGAGCCCTTCATTTCGTCGGCAACGACGAGCGGACCGGTAACACGAATTATCCTTCCCATTTCCCTTCACCTCTTCAGCTCAACACCAATTGCCCTTCTAACTATCTCCTTGATCGCCTCTTCACCAAGCTTGGAGCCGGACTTGTCCGGCACCTGAAGAATGATTGGAACGGTAACCTCCGGAAGTTCAACCTTCCCAACGAATCTCTCGGTTATCAGGATTATTCCGATGTCGTCCCTCTCGACGAGCTCCTTCAGCTTGTTCCGGAGCCTCTCCATATCAAGCGGGGTGTCGTCGAAGGAATAAACCTCATGGGCACCGGCCAGCCTGAAGCCGAGCGCGGTGTCCTTATCGCCAAGCACGGCTATCTTCATGCAACATCACCCGCGAGTTCCTTTATCCTATCAGGGTGAACGCCGTCCTCGATGAGCTTCGCTATCGCCCTGAGCTTTCTGAGTTCCCTCTCCCTCTGGAGGATGTAACTGAGCGGTGCGGCAACGCTGAGCGGGTAGAACCTGTTGAGCTCGTTCATCCTCTCGAGGATGTGCCTCTCAAGGGCCCTCTCGAGGACGCTGAGATCCCTCTCGACCTCCTCCCTGACGTCCCTGATGACCTTTCCGTACTTCGTTGAGTCCAGCTCGGCCAAAGCCATGCTCAGGTCGTCGACGTGGAGGAGCGGGTCTAGCTTTACGCTTCCGCCGGGGATTATCAGCGGCCTTATCTCCTCCGCGGTCATTCCGGCCGACTTTGCCCTGAGGACGGTGAGTATGTTGGTCTTGTCTATCTTGAGCCTGACGAACTCCTCGAGGATAACGCGCTCGTCGTCCTTCCTCGAGAGAGCATACCTGAGGAGCTTTCCGTAGTGCATCCTGTAGAGCTCGGTTTCAAACTCCTGGAGCGATATCTCCCCGAGGAGCAGTCTCTGGTAGGGTTCCTCGTAGGGGGTGCCCTCAAGGATTACGAGTATCTCCTCCATGGTCTTTGCCTCTGCCATGGCCTTGACCTTGGGGAGCATCGGACCGATCTCCATGACGTAGTCGCCCGCAACCTCGCCGGCGAACTTGGCCTTAACCACGCTGGCTATGTTCCTGACGTCCCATTCCTCGAGCATGAACCTGAAGAACGGGCTAACCCTCTTCGGGAGGATCTTAATCATCAGCTCGTAGGTCCCGGCAAGGGCCTTTTCCAGGGCTCTCTCTATCTCCTCGACGGTGTAGCTCGAAACGTCGGTGAGGTAGTCCTTGTAGTCGGTGTCCTCTAGGCTAACGACGAAGTTCTGCAGCGTTCTGCTCTCGGCCAGCTCGTTGAAGCGCTGCTCGGTGAGGAGCTTCGCTTCCATGGCCTTTATCCTGGCGTTGGGGTACGAGTAGGGAGTGTATTTCCAGACTATCCTGGCCGTCTTGTATCCCACCCACACGAATACTACAGCCAGCGTCGTGTTGAGGATTCCGCTTACGGCTCCTGCTTCCATTAACCTCACCCGAAGAGAGCCTTGGCTATCTCTGCCCTGAGCTCGCTCTCAAACCTCTCTATCCTTGACTCGAAGGTGTTGTCCACCCTAACAGAGCTGTCGGGGGTCTCAACCAGGACGCCGCCTATGGTCGATATCGGCTCACCGAGGCTTATCTCCACGTCCCTTCCGAGCCTTGCCGCAACGGTCTTCCTGAACTCCCCGAGCTTGCTCTCAAGGAGCTTCAGGGTCTTAACGTTGGAGCGAATAATGCAAGCCTCCCCGCCGAGCTCTTCGAGGGCCTTGACGGTGAGGTCAACGAGCATCGGGAAGTACTCCTCCTCGGGAAGCTCAGCAAGCCTTTCCCTGAGGGCGGTTATTACCTCCTGGATGAGCTCCTCCTGAACCTCAAGGCGCTTCTTTCTGACCTCAAGCCTCGCGTTGGCTATTATGCGCTGCTTCTCCGTCTCGGCCTGGGTCTGGGCCTTCCTGAGTATCCACTCGGCTCTCGCTTCGGCCCTCTTTCTCGCCTCTTCCTTAATCTTTTCTGCCTCCTTCTGGGCCTCGTTGAGTATGTACTGTATCTTCTGCTCCGCTTCCCTGTTTATCTCCTGGATGATCAGCTCTGCTCCATCCATCCTCCTTCCTCCTTGGCCTATAAAGAAAGTTTGCGGGAGTCAGAAGCCGACTCCGGTGACTATCATGATCAGAGCGCCGACGAGACCGAAGATGGCCATGGTCTCCGCCATAGCGGAGAATATGATTCCCTGGGTGAAGGTCTTCGGGTTCTTGGCGACTGCACCGATGCTCGCGCTGGCGATGATTCCCTGCGGTATTGCCGAGAGACCGGTGAGGCCGACGGTGAGACCAGCACCGAGGAGGATGGCGCTCTTAACGATGTTGTCCATGCTGCTCGGGTCGGTGAACTTGAAGCCGCCACCGAGGATTCCGGAGACCATCAGGATGAGGAACAGCGTAATGAGGCCGTATATACTCTGGGTCATTGGCAGACCCTCAAGGATGAGGGCGTTCTTGAAGTTCCTCTCATCCTCGGCGACGACTCCGGCCGCTGCGGCACCGGCTATACCGACACCAAAGGCCGAAGCTGCTCCAGCTATTCCTGCGGCAAGGGCCGCACCGAGGGATACGTAAACTATCGGGTCCATCTTTCATGCACCTCCTTAAGCTTCAAACTCCAACTCGGAAACTTCTCTTTTTGCCCTGAAGGGCTGGAAGGGTTTACCTTCACCTGAATAGAACGTACCGAAAAATTCAACGTACTGGAGACGGAGCGAGTGAACGAACGCTCCGAGGGCGTTGATGGCGACCGAAAAGAGCTGGCCGCCTGCAAACAGTATGATTCCGATGAGTATGCCTATGGGAACGGGGCCGAGGCTCACGCCCCAGACCATCTGCACGAGGATGTTGATGACCATCGCTATTCCTGCGGTCGCTAGGGCGAGTGCCATGAGCCTCGCGTAGCTGAGCCAGCTGCCCACGAAGCCGAAGAAGTCCGAGATGACCAGGAGAACCGCCAGTGCACCGTTCTTGAGCTCGCTGAGTATGAAGAGCACCAGGCCAACTCCGAAGAGCGCCTTGCCAGGCATGCTCAGGGACTGGTTCTTACTGGCAAGGAACAGGAAGGTTATTCCGAGTATTATGAGCATCCACGAGAGCTGGTCGAGTATCGCATCCTTGGTTTCGCCGTTCCTGAGCTTGACTATGAAGCCGACGGTGTAGCCGGTGAAGAGGTGGGCTATACCTATCGCCAGGGCCAGCTGAAGCACCACTAGGGCATCCTGGAAGGTGTCCCAGACGCGCGGAACTGTGAATCCCGCGAGGTCGAAGGCGTTGCCGAAGTAGCTGCCAAAGATAACTCCCATCACCATCGTGAAGAACGAGCTTACCAGGAGGGTGTAGGCGAACTTGTAGGTGCCGTCGTTGAACTTCTTGTGTCCCTTGACGAGGAGCGCGGCTATTATCGCTATTATGAGACCGTACATGAAGTCGGTGAGCATGAATCCGAAGAAGAACGAGTAGGTGAAGGTTATTATCGGCGTCGGGTCTATCTCGTTGTACTTGGGGACGCCGTACATCTCGGTGAGCATCTCGAAGGGTCTCGCCCAGCCGGGGTTCTTGAGCTTTATCGGAATCTCGTCGAGCTCCTCCTCGGTCGGCTCCCTGATGTTGATGTAGGCCGTGCCGTTGGTCACCCTCTTGATACCCTCAAGGACCCTGGGGACATCGCTCCTTGGAAGCCAGCCGGTTAAAGCGAAGGTCATGTTGGTTCTGGCGAGCATCGGCAGCACGGTTGACTTGTCGCGCTCGTTCTCCATGAGCTCCTGGTAGAAGACGACGTCCTCGTAGTACTTCTCGGCAAGCATCTCCGCGTCCTTCTTGGCGCTCTCAAGCTCCTCCTCCTTGGCACGGAGCTTCTCCTCGTAGACCGCTATGAGCTCCCTCGGGGTCCCTTCTCCCTCGGGAACCTCCAGCCTCTCGAGGGAGTACTTGGCCAGAATCGGGTTGGCCCTGTCGTAGTCGGCTTTGAGGAAGACGAAAACGGCCAGAACCTTGTCCTTCAGATCCTTGGAAACTATGACCGCCCTGTTCTCCGTGGCCCTGGTTACCTCCTCAACGAGGGGCTTGAACTTGTTCCTGTCAACGGTTCCAACGACGATTTCGAGCATGTCGGTCGATTTGAGGTATGAAACGTCAAGGTTGAGCGCCGAGAGAAGCTCCAGTATCGCTATGTCGCCCTTTATCCTCTCGATTTCAGTCTGGGTGGCGGTTATCTTGCCCTCAACCGCCTTTATCTCCGGCTCGACGGCGCTGAGAAAGTCTTCAACGTCCTTGATGAGCTTCTCGATTCCCTCGTACCTGTACTTCTTCCTCGCCCTCTCCTTCGGAAAGATGAACTCCTTTATGCCGCCCCCGGTGGACTTTCGGTAGGCCTTCAGAAAATCAACGAGCCTTGAGATGGTTATGCTGTACGAGGCGGCCTTCCTGTGGTACTCGTTGGGTGAATCCTTCTGGGCTATCTCGACGTCGAGTTCCCTTATTTCAACCATGCCGTTCTCGTGGAGATACGTTAGAAGGCTGTCCTTGTAGCGGTTGAGCGTAATGACTTCTACCCTGACCATCTCTTCAGGCTTGAACATTTCAGCTCCCTCTCACGAGTGCTATTCCCGCAGAGATGGCCTTCTCGAAGTTGTTCGTGGCCTTGACCTTGAGCTCCTCGATCTCGGAGTTTCCCTCCTCGAGTATTCTCCTGGCCTCCTCCTCGCCCTCGAGGCGGGCCTTCTCGATGAGGGATTCTGCGTTTTTCTCGGCCTCTTCAACTATGCTCTTTTCGAGAAGCTTGGCCTCTTCGCGGGCCTTGAGGACTATCTCCTTGGCCTCCTCCTTGGCCCTCTCGATCCTCTCCTCGGCCTGCTTCTCTGCATCAACAATCTGCTTGATGACGTCCTCCATGATTAGCCCCCCAATGACACCGAAAACAGGTGATCCTCACGCCACCTTTGGCTTCCCTAATCGGTTTAAATAGTTTTTGGCCCACAAACCGAGGATTTGACGATGAAAGAACAAAAATGGACATGAAAGTTGAAAAAAATGTCATATTAACTTTCGTTCTCAGGTTTTTTCTTTTCCAGGAGCTTCTTCACATCGTCCAGAACGCTGTTCTTGGCGAATATTATGAGCTGACCGCGCTCCGGGAGCTTTGTATCGCCTGACGGAATTATGAGGTTGCCCTTCTCGTCGTAAACCGCCACCATGAGCGCGTCCCTCGGCAGCTTCAGGTCCTTGACCAGCTTGCCGGCTATCTCGCTGTCCCCGTTTATGCTGAAGCGGACTATCTCGGCACCCTCCTTCGGGAAGAGCACCCTGTCAAAGCCCGGCGTGACTATGTTCCTGCTGATGTACTCCGCGGCTATTTCCTCAGGCGAAATCACGAAGTCGAAGTAGCGCTTGAGGTCGGTGACCTCCTCGAATATGCGCCTGTTCTGTGGGTTGCTTATCCTGAGCGATGTCTTGATCTTGGGGTTGAGGTGCTTCGCCAGTATGCAGGCGAGCAGGTTGGCATCGTCCTTGCCCGTCAAAGCCGCGAAGGCGTCGGCCTGCTTTATGTTGGCCTCCTCAAGCGTTTTCGGATCGGTGGCATCGCCCTCGATGACCAGACCGTTGATGAGGAGGGAGAGCTCCTTGGCGCGCTCCTTGTCCATCTCTATTATGGTGACGTCGTGTCCCTCCTCCTCCAGCATCTTGGCCACGAGGTAGCCAACCCTTCCGGCACCCATTATAACGACGAACATCAGTCCTCACCGAGGAGGTATTTGGCTATTTCAGCGTAGGCTGGCCTTGTTATCAGGATTCCGATGAGCACGCCCAGTATCGTCGTGAAGGCGAATCCCTTGAGCGTTCCGACGAAGTAGACCAGCAGGAAGCTCATGGCAGCTATCGTCGTTGCCGCCGAGGCGAAGATGACGAAGAACGCCCTTCCCATCCTCTTGAGCACGCTGGAACGCCTGCTTATCTTCGTGGTCTTTTCCCCACCGAGGAGCTCGTCGGTTATGACTATCTGCTGGTCGACACCGGTACCTATGGCCGCGATGATACCTGCTATACTCGGGAGGTCGAGGTTCCACTTGATCAGCGCCGCGAAGCCCAGGATGATTATCGCCTCGAAGAGGCTGGTGGAGGCAACCGGTATGGCTATCCTCCACTTCCTGTAGTGGAAGTAGACGATGAGGAGAACCGTTATCAGCGCGCCTATGCCCGCATAGACGGCCTGCGTCCTGAAGCCCTCACCGAGCCTCGGGGAGATGAACTCCATGCCGACGACGCTGAGCTTGACCGGAAGCGAACCGCTCTTGAGGACGGTGTAGATGGTGCTGGCTTCCTGCTCGGCCGTGAGCCTGTCGGGTGCGCTTCCGGTTATCTGGACGTCCTGCTGGGGCTCTCCAACCGTGAGACCCTCACCGAGGGAGTACGGACCGTAGAGACCGAGAACCCTGACTATGAGTGCGTGGTCGCTCTCGCCCTGGGCCCTGGGAACGTACCTGACCGTGAGGTTCATCCCCTCAAGCTCGGTCTGAAGCTCCCCTGGAACGTCAACGAGGACTATCTTCTCCTTGCCCTGGGCGAGCTTGGCTATCTCGTCGGCGCTCTGGTTGGCGTAGGCGACGACGCTTATGTTGAAGGCCTTGCCTATCCTCTCCAGGAGCGTCGGCGCCTCCGGGGCCTCGGCGTTGAACTCCGAGCTGTTCATTGCCTTGTAAACGCTCTCGGGAACGACCATCAGGGAGTTGACCGGCGGGTCGAGGAACATGTCAACGGGCCAGCCCTTCTTACCGTAGGCCAGCTCGGCGAACTCCTCCGCGGCGCTCTTGGAGATTCTGAAGGGAACGCTCCAGCTGTTGTCGGGGTTTATCTTGTAGATGCCAACGTACTCGACGTCGCTGCCAGTTCCGAAAACCGTCCCCGTGAACTCCATGTAAAAGACACCCTGGCTCTCGATGACGCTCTTTATCTGGTTTGCTTCCTCGGGGGACGTGACGTTGGCAACTTTGATGAGGACTATCTGGTCCCCCTGAGCCTCAACTGTTATGTCCCTCAGACCGAGGGTGTTCAGCCTCTTCTGCAGCGAATCGACGACGAGCTGCATGGTCTTGGTGTCGACGGGATGTTCCGTCTGGGCAACGAGCGCAACACCGCCGCTTATGTCTATACCGAAGGTGAGCGGTTTGAGCGCAAGGGTCGCTATCGAGCCTATGAGGAAGAGCGTGAGCAGGATTATCCTCCAGTTCCGGAGGAGCTTTTTGGTTCTTCTCTTCATGCCTTACCACCCCTGGCAGCTTCCCTGGTGAGGTACCACTTGAGCACGCCCGCGTTGAGAACCCAGGTGTTCATGAAGTCCGCGAGCAGACCGAAGATGAGGACTATGGCGATGTTGTCTATGGTCTGTGAGGTCGAGATTATCCAGAGGATCAGCAGGGCACCGAGGGTAGTGGTGCTCATGGTGAAGCCCGTTGAAACGGCCGAGAGGTAGGCTTTGTCTATGGAGTCCTCCTTTCTCCTGAGGAGCTTAGTCGTCAGGAGGATGTTGCTGTCGACGGTGTAACCAATGAGCATGAGCAGGGCCGCTATCGTGGCGGTGGTGAGCTCGATTCCGAAGATGCCCATCAGGGCAACGGCTATCGTCATGTCCGAGAGAGCGGAGAATATTATCGTGAGGGACGGCACGAGGTTCCTGAAGAACAGAAAGACCACGACCGCCATGGCGAGGAACGCAAACACCAGCGCCCTTATTCCCTGCTGTTGGGCTATCTCTCCAAAGGTGGGCTGCACCTCGCTGTGGGTGTATTCGGCGTTTGGATACTCATCCTTCATGGCATCGATTATCTTGAGCGGATCGGTGCCTATAGGGGCGTAAACCCTGACACCGCTGGCTTTCACGCCTGTGAAGCTCTCGACCCTGACGTCCACCCCGATTTTATCGCTTATGTACTTGCCGAGTTCATCAGGATTCGCATCCACCCCGTAGGCGGTGACGACCACACCGCCGCGGAGGTCTATTCCAAGCGTTGGAAAGTTGACCGCGAGAAGTATCAGTGCTATCACGAAGACCGCGAGGGGGTACATTATCATCTTCCTGTACTCCATCCGCGCTAGAAAGCTCAGTTTTTCCTGTTTCTTTGCCCTCACGGAATTAGTGGAGGGCTTGGACTTCGGTTTAGACTTCGACATACCTTCACCCCTTCGTGAGTTTTCGTAAACTTGTCGTTAGTTGGAGGTATGAGTTTTAAAATTAGTGGTTCACGCTTAAAAAAGGCCATCGGTGAGCAGGATTAAACGAGGCGGAGAAGGGATTTAATCCATGAAAGAGCCTTCAAATCGGGCTTGGGAGGAAACCACCATAAGCTTTCGGAAAATTTCGATAACGACCAGGAAATAACCGTTCAATGCATTCCAGGCCAATTAAGAGCAGTTCAACACCAGAACGGTCCGTTCACAGCTCTCCACTTTAGGGCTTAACTTTAAAAAGGGTTCGTAATAGGAGCAACAAGAGGTGAGAGCCATGGCTGAGATAGAGACGATCGGGTTCCACTACGTTGTTGAGGCCGCAGGTTGCGATCCCGAAATCCTCGGTAACGCTGACAAGATAAGAGAGATATTCCTAGAGGCCGCCAAGGTTGGTAAAATGGAGGTCAAGGCGAGCTATTTCTTTAAGTTCTCGCCCACGGGCGTCAGCGGCATGGTCATCGTCGCCGAGAGCCACATCTCGATACACACCTGGCCCGAAAAGGGCTACGCCGCCCTGGACGTCTACACCTGCGGAACCACCGCCGACCCGGAGAAGGCCGTTGACTACATCCTCGACAAGCTCCGCGCCCAGTACGCCCACGTTTCCGAGATAAAGCGCGGAATAGAGGAAGAGGACGAGACCTTCACCCACATGATACTCACGTGGGAGGAGAAGCTCGAGAGAACCAACAACGGCAAGAACTAAGAACCGGGAACTTTTTCTTTTTCTGTTCTCCACACCACCAGCGCTACCGCTTCCTCCTTATGAACTCCCCTATGTCCGTGACGTTCAGGATGAACTTTCTCCTGCTCTCGGGGTTTATCCTGCCGATGCCGAGGATGATCCCGTTCTCGTCGTAGATAACGAGCTTCTTCGTTCCCTGCCAGTTGTATTTTCTCACACCGCTTCTCGGCACGTCCTTTCCGGTGGTGAAGAGGAAGCCCGCCTTCGGGCTGAGAACCGCGTAGTTCTTCTCAACCCTCACGAAGTAGAAGAACTCGACGTTGGGGTAGAACTTCTCGACCAGGTTTTTGTCCACTTTTATCGTGCCGACAAAGGTTCCGTAGGCGTAGGGCTTGACCTTCATCCCCTCAATCTCGGCCCACACCCTCTCGTTAACGGCGTAAACGTCGCGGAACTTCCCCTCGACTATCGCAAAGAAGTGATGCTCCAGCTCGCCGTACTTCTCGGCCTCGCGAAGGATCAAATCGTACTCCCAGGACGAGGCCCGCCTATACCTCAGCTCGCCCTCCATGAACCCACCGGTTGGGAGTCTTAGGCATTCCTTAAAAGGCTTAGCTCAGCTTGAGTTGGTGAGGTTCGGGGGAGGCATCTCAACCGGGTGCTCCACGACAATCGTGGCGTTCCTCGGGATGCTCTCGTTCATGTGGACGTGGATGTAGTAGTCGGTGACCACCCACTGGGCCGTTGCGGCACTGATGAAGGCCGAGATGCCCAGGAAAGCTATTATCGCGGCGGCAACGGCATCGGGAACCTTCTCCTCCAGCAGCCAGAGGGAGACAATTCCCCCGATGGATGAGACGAACCAGATGCCGAAGGCTATGGGGAGGAGGGGAGTTTCCGTACTGGTGAGGGTTTGCAGTATCACCCAGGCTGAACCGAGGGCGCCGAATGCGAAGTACGCCGAGCCGAGTAGCCTGCCCCGTTTTGGCCTCGGGGAGATTCCCAGGTAGTAGAGGGACGCCATCGCCAGGAGAAAGTAGACAATGATGAGAACGGGCAGACTCCAAGCAATCTTTGGATAGAGGGACTCCGGAACTATCCCCGAGAACATTATGGCCGGAAAGCCGTAGAAAATCAGATTGATGACCAATTGAACGATGAAGCAACCGAGCAGGAGGGGGAGCTTCCAGTTCCTCATGTTTCCAAATAGCCGCCTATGGTATATCTACCTTTCGAGCTCATCCATGAGCCTCGCGAGGCCCTCCATGTCGGTTCTCTCGAGTTCCCTCTCGAATTCAAGGCCGAGCTCGGCGATCTCCTCTGGGGTTATTAGGGTCTCCGGCTCGTCGGCGTTTATCCCGGGACAGGATGCATCGTAGTAGAGCCAGAGCCTCTGGCCCTTGTACTGGAACGGCCTTTCGCCCTCGACCCCGAGCGGTTTGCGCGAAACCATGAAGGGATATATCCTGCAGATTATCGGGTTAACCTCATGAATCCGGCACTTCCCGGTTTCGGGGTCGTGGAAGACGCAGCCGAGGTCCCATTCTCTCACGGCCAGAACGAAGCGGATTCTATTCCCCTCCACGGAGAACGTCACGAAGTCCTGTGGGTCGTGGCCGGCCCTCGCTATTCTCTCTATGTCCCTCAGCGTCAGGTACACGTGTCTCCCGCGGCAGCAGTCGAGGCAGTAGAGACACCTGAAGGGCACCGGTTGGATGAAGGGTCTCGGTTCGAACCTCATGGAATTCAATTCAGGGATCTGGTTAAAAATGCATCGGAATATTTTCGAAAACTATTCGACGAAAGGTTTTTATGGGTTCGAAGTGGATACCTTATTTGCAAAAAAGCGTTTTGGAGGTAGTACCTATGGATGAAGTTAAGGAACCTTCTGGGGTCGAGGGAGAGAAGAAACCAATGACCCCGGAGGAGTACGAGGAGTACAAGGAGGAGATGGCCAAGAAGCAGATGGCCAGCGTCATGGCCCACTGGCCCTGGTATCTGATCCTCGGTATAGTGTTGACCGTTCTCGGTATCGTCGGTCTGGGAATGCTCCCGTTCGTAACGCTCGCCAGCATAGCCGTCTTCGGAGTGTTCCTGATAGTCGGCGGTATAATGCTCATATTCGCGGGACTCTTCGGCCGCGGCGAGACCGGGGGAACGAGAATATTCCAGCTGCTGCTGGCGGTTCTCTACTTGGCGGTGGGCGTCACCATGATCGAGGAGCCGCTGATATCGGCCCAGATACTGACCTTCATACTCGGTGGAGCGTTCTTCATCTTCGGTATCGTCAAGGTGCTGATGGGCTTCAAGGTTCAGAACGGTGGACTGGTCATATTCTCCGGCGTCATAGACTTCTTCATCGGCGCCATGATACTGGCCAACTGGCCGGAGTGGAGCCCCTGGGTCATAGGAATCTTCGTCGCGGTGGAGCTGATCGTCGCCGGGGCGAGCTTCATTGCCATCTCGCTCGGCGCAAGGTCAATGAAAAAGGAAGCCGAAACGGGGGTTTAATCCCCTTTAGCTTTTTCCGTAGGCGACCTTGAAGGCGCCCCAGTCGATTTTCTCGCCGTATGTCACCGTGAAGTTAATCAGCTCGTACTTCTCCGGGTTTCCTTCCGGCTTGTAGAAGATTAGGTGATATCCGGGCTCGACGTACCAGTAGAAGGCCGGGGTTACCACGAAGAAGTACTTGGAGATCGTCAGCTCCCTCACGCACTTCTCGCTCACGATGAACTTCTGTCCATCCCAGAAGGCAACGTCGGCACACCAGCCGGGCGTTTGAATCTTAAGGAACACGGAGTCCCCGTAGTCATCGTTTCCCTTCAGTATCAGGTGTCCCTGCATGTCAACGGCGTTCTCCCATGTGTAGTTGCCGAGTGTTATGTTCTCAAGGAGGAGTATCTGGCCCTTCGGAGCGGCAACGCCGTACGGAACGACTTTGTGGGTGAGGAGGGGATAGTAAACTATCCTGAAGATGAGAATCCCAAAAACGAGGACTATGAAGAGAACCTTGAGCCGAAACGCCGTTTCGTAGGACAACCTCATGATACCACCTCACGACTTTCCAATGGACACTTTGAATGCCCCCCAATCCGTTTCCCCGCCGTAGGTTACGGTGAAGTTGACCAGCTCGTACTTGTTAACCTCCCCGTCCTTGTGGAACACGAGGATGTATCCGGGCTCGAGGTACCAGTAGAGTATCTCCCTCGCCTCATGGGTGGGGAGTCTCTTGAAGGCGTACTGGCTCATCTGAAACTCCCTCGCGCAGTCGTACTTTCTCACCCAGCCCTTTGAGGAGCCTCCCCAAACCCACAGGTCAACGCACCAGCCGGGCGTGGAAACGCTGACCGTCAGGGTCTCCCCGGCGTCGTCGTTACCCTTGAGGACGAGGGCGTTGTTCTTCGATGTGAAGGGCACGGCATTGGTGTAGTTAACTCCGTTGATTGAAAAGTTTTGGGCCAGTATTATCTGGCCCTTCGGGGCGGCAACTCCCCAGGGGTTGGTCTGATGGCTCAGCAGGGGGTAATACACTATCATGAATATAACGATTCCAAAGATGACCGCCAGTATGAGAACCTTGGCTCTAAAGGTCGTCTCGTAAGATATTCTTGACCTGCCACCCTTCGCCACTCCGGCTCACCTCAGTCCACAATTGTTCATCAGTGCTTAAAAGTTTTACTGATGAGAAAAGGTTTTTTCCTCCGAACCGGGTGATGGGAATAAGCCGAAGTTGAGGAAAAAGGAAACACCTTTCAGGTGTTCAGGTGGCCGTCGAAGTGTCCGCGGGTTTCGAAGTCAGCGTAGCCCTTATCGAGCCGCTTTGCCACGTACGGCCCGTTCTTCCGGTAGCCGAACTTTCTGTAGTAGTTCCTGACGCCGACACCGCTGATGACGAGCATCTTCTTCACATCGAATTCCTCGCGGGCAATCCTCTCGGCCTCCGCAAGGAGTTCCCTTCCGTAACCGCGGTGCTGCCACTCGTAGCGGGGCTTTCCCCCAATGGGCACGAGCGGGCCGTAAATGTGGAGCTCCCTGACTATCGCCGAGGGACAGCAGTTTATCTCCCTCCTGTGGGCCTTCTCGCTCGGAATTCTGAGGCGGAGGAAGCCTATCAGAATGTCGTTCTTAACGTCCTCGAAGCTGAGGAAAATCTCCCTGCCTCCAGCCGCCCCATAGTCCTCTCGGAGGAGTTTGATGTGCTCTACCTCTGGTTCGACTCCAAACTTCTCCATCATGTGGCCGACTTCCCTAAAGCGGATCTCCCTCGGCCTTATGCCCCTCTTCACGAGTTCGTTGAAGACGAGCTGGCCCAGATTGGAGTGCTTCACCCCATCAACGATGAGCTGAACGGGTATATCGCGCTGGATCCTCATCACACGAACCCACTTCGGGAAGAGCTTGTAGGCCTCGACGAGAAGCTCAACGGCCTCCTCAGTACGGTAGGGGCGGTACTTGCCCTCCTTCCACCAGCGGTAGAGGGGAGCATCGGCGGTAACGAGCGTTGGATATATCTTCAGCATGTCCGGACGGAAGCGGGGATCCTCGAAAATCGCCTTGAATGTGTAGAGGTCCCTCTCAAAGTTGCTTCCGGGCAGGCCGGGCATTATGTGGTAGTTGATTTTCAGTCCAGCGTCGCGGAGAAGCTGAGTGGCTTTAACTATCTCCTCGACGCCGTGCCCCCTTCTGGTTCTCTCGTGGATGAAGTTGAATATGGTCTGCACTCCAAGTTCAACCCTCGTCGTTCCGAGCTTCAGCATCCTGTCTATGTGCCTCTCGAAGGCCCAGTCCGGGCGGGTTTCGATGGTAAGGCCTACCATCCTGACCTTGGCCCTCTCGTTCTTCCTCTGCTCGTCCTCGAGGTAGTAGTAGGGCTTTGAGTGGGTTTTCTCCCATGCCTCCTTGAACTTCGGGTCCTCCTCAAAGACGGACTCATCCTTCTTCACTATCAGCCTGACGAGCTTCTCCTCAAGGTTCTCGATATCCTTAAAGTGCGGGAAGTCGTTCATCGCCTTGAAGGCGCACTTGACGAACCACTCTTGGTAGTCCAGATCAACGGCCGGGAAGGTTCCGCCCTGGATTATGACCTCCACCTTGTCCACGTCGTGCCCTATGTCTGTGAGCTGCTTTAACCTACGCATCATGATGATGTATGGATGATAGGCGCTCTGAACGGCCCTCAGGGCGGAAGGTTCTTTTCCGGTGTAGCTCTGGGGGGAGCCGACGCTCGGTCCCCCGGGACAGTAGATGCAGCGCCCGTGGGGACACGGGAAGGGCTTGGTCATCATGGCAACCACGGCGACGCCGCTTATCGTTCTCGTCGGCTTTCTCCTAAGCAGGTCCCTGAACTCCTCCCGCCTGTCCTCCGGGATGGCCTTGAGGATGTCAGAGTTACCGGGAATCTTCGAGAGATGATACTTCCTGGATACGGCTATCTTGTACCTGTTGAGCTCCTCACGGCTCTTTATCTCGCCTTTCATGACGGCCCTCGCGAGCTCCTCGACGGCCTTTCGGAAATCCTCACCCATCTCAACACCTCTCGGCTGGAGTTGAGGCTCGGTTTTAAAAGGGTTTGCCGGACATATTGGAGTAGCGAATACAACCGGGTGATAACCATGAACCGCGACGAGCTCGTTGCCTTCCTCGATGAATATCTCAACATCCTCGCCTATCCCGACAAGTCGAGCAACGGCCTCCAGGTGGAGGGGAAGGCGGAAGTCGAGAGGGTAGCTTTCGCCGTCGATACGACGCTAAGAACAATCGAGAGGGCCGCCAGGGGAAGGGCGGACATGCTCATCGTCCACCACGGCATGATATGGGGCGGGCTGAGTTACATCACCGGAATCCATTACAGGCGCCTGAAGGCGCTCTTTGACGCAGGCATAAACCTCTACGCGGCACACGTTCCCCTCGACGCCCATCCCGAGGTCGGGAACAACGTTCAGCTTCTGAAACTGCTCGGTCTTGAGCCGAAGGAGCCCTTTGGAGAGTACAAGGGGACAACCATCGGCTTCCTCGGGGAGTTCGAGGAGCCGCAGCCCATAGAAAAGGTCGCCCAGGTTCTGGCCGAGAGGCTCGGCACGACCGTCAGAACCTACGAGTTCGGGGAGAGGGAGATAAGGGTCGTTGGAGCCATAACCGGCGCCGGAGCCTTTGCACTCGAAGAGGGTAAGAGGAAGGGCGTTGACCTTTTCGTAACCGGCGAATTTACTCACGCGGATTACCTCACCGCACTAGACCTGGGGATAAGCGTTGCCGTCGCCGGACACTACAAGACGGAAACCTTGGGAGTCAAGGCCCTGATGGAGGTCGTAAAAGAAAAGTTTGGGGTGGATGTTTTCTTCATAGACGAGCCTACTGGGCTCTGATGCCCCTTATTTTCTCCCTGAACTCCTCCGGCCCGAGGATTCTCAGCTCGACGCCGAGCTCCATGGCGTACTCGTTTATCCAGCCGAGGGAGGGCACCTGAAACGGATACACTACCCAGAGCTCCGAGAAACCGGCACGAGAGGCCTTAACAATGTTGTAGAGCAGCCTCTGGCGGATCCACTTGTAGGAGTTCTCGAACTCGATGGCGAGAAGCTTCCGTCCATCGTCCAATATCGCGAGGTCTATCCTCGTTCCGTCGGCCGTGCGATACTCGGGAACGGCCGTGAGCCCCATTTCACCGGCTATCTCTGCAGCTTCCTTGGTTAGGGCCTTCACCCTGATTCCAACCACCCAAAAAAGTTTTGAATCAGCCGAGGCTCTTCTTCAACTCGGCTATAGCTTCCTCGGCCTTGAGCGGGTTCTTTATCCTGCCCTGGGCGAGCTCCTTCCTTCCGCCACCGCCACCGCCGGCGACGGAGGTTATTATCTTCGCCAGCTCCCCAGCTTTGAGGTCGATGCCGTCACCAACCGCAACGACGAAGTGGCCCTCCCTGCTGATGAGGACGATGACCCTGTCCTCCTTCCTGAGCTTGTTGGCGGCCTCACGGAGGTCGTCCATGGTGCCCTCTACCACGGCCCCGATGAACTCAACCTCACCGATCTTCTCGGCCTCGCTCTCAAGCTCATAGACGAGGAGCTTGGCCAGCTCCTTCCTGAGCTTCTCGACCTCCTTCCTCGCCTCCTTCCACTCGTTGAAGAACCTCTCGGCAGTCTCCGGCACCTTCTCGGGCGGGACGCGGAAGGTCTCGGCGGTTCTCTTGAGGAGCCTCTCGGTCTCCTGCATCCAGTCAACCGCGGCCTCTCCGGCGGCGAAGATTATCCTCTCAACGCCGTCCTGTATGCGCTCGGTTCTCAGAATCTTGATCGGACCTATTAGGCCTGTGTTGGGCAGGTGCGTTCCACCGCAGGCCTGAACGTCCCAGTCCTCGATCTTGAGAACCCTGATGACCCTTCCTGGGACGACTCCACCCTGGTAGAGCCTGAAGCCGTACTTCATCTCGGCCTCGGTCCTCGGGAGCCACTCCCAGGTGACCTTCCTGTTCTCCATGACGGCGCGGTTGGCGAGGCGCTCGATTTCCCTGAGCTCCTCCTCGCTTATGCGCTTGTAGTGGCTTATATCAAGCCTGGCCCAGTCGGTGTGGAGCTGTGAACCGGCCTGCCAGACGTGCTTGCCGAGAACCCTAACCAGAGCCCCCATGAGGACGTGGGTTCCGGTGTGGTGGCGCATGTGCTGGATTCTCCTGTCCCAGTCGATCTTCCCGTGGACGGTCTGACCCTCCTTGAAGGCCTCGGGCTTCTCCACCCTGTGGAGAATAACCTTTCCGACCTTCTGGACGTCCAGAACCTTCACTCCGTTCAGCTCACCGAGGTCGCAGGGTTGACCGCCGCCCTCCGGGTAGAAGGCAGTCTGGTTGAGGACCACCCAGTCGTCTATGACCTTGAGAACCTCGGCATCGAACTCCTTCATGAAGGGGTCTTCGTAGTAGAGCGTCCTTGTGTCCGGGAGGTCCTTGACGAGCTCGAAGTCAACGACGTATTTGGCGGCCTCCTCCTTCGCGGTCTTCTCGGCGTCCTTGGCGACGAGGGTGTAGAAGTTGTCCGGGATGTGAACCTTAATCCCCTCACCCTTGGCGACTTCCGCGACTATCTCAGGGGTTAGGCCGTGGCTCTCGTAGAACAGGATGAGCTTCTCGAGGGGTATCTCGTCCCTGCCGGACTTCTTGAGCTTGGCAATCTCGCGTTTCACGAGGTCGCTTCCGCGCCTGAGGGTCTCCTGATAGCGCTTCTCCTCGACGTTGACTATATCGAGGATTACCTCCTCCATCTCCTTGAACTCCGGGAACGTCGGGGAGAGGGTCTTGATGTGCATGGCAACTATCTCCGCCAAGGGCATCTCCAGTCCGAGCTCGCGGAGGTGCCTTATGCTCTTCCTTATGAGGAGCCTCGCCAGATAGCCGGCTTTAACGTTGGAGGGAATCACGCCGTCGGCGAGCATGAAGGTCAGGGCCTTCGTGTGGTCGGCTATCGCGTAGATGAGCTCGTAGGGTCTGACGGCCCTCTCCAGCTCCTCGACGCTTATGCCAACGCGCCTTGCGACTTCCTGGCGGAGAACCTTGAGGTCGCCCATGTCCTCGATGTCAAACATTCCCGCCAGGCGGGAGTTCTCCATGAGGATGCGCTCGTCGATTTTATCTATCCCTGCCGCCTTCTTCAGCGGCTCGACGACGTAGCCGAGGACGGCATCGTAAGCCGTCGGCGTTCCCTGGCTCATCCAGACGAGCCTCTCGAGGCCGTAGCCGGTGTCTACGACCCTCGTCTCCATCGGGACGTAGTAGTCGCCCTTAATCTCAACGACCTGGCTCGGGTCCGCGTTCTCGGGGGCCTTCTTGTACTGCATGAAAACGAGCGTTGCCACCTCGAGACCGCGGTAGAGCACCTCAAAGGCCGGTCCGGCGTTTCCTCCACCGGCCCATGGGTTCTCCTTGAAGGTTATGTCCTCGCCTTTCATTCCGAGGTCCTTGGTGAAGAACTCGAAGGCCAGCTCCACCGTCTCGTCCATCCAGTAAATAGGCTTGCCAGGATAGTTAAAGGCGTGGTGGGCCATCATTTCAAATATCGTGAAGTGTCTGCCGGTTATTCCAACGTTGTCTATGTCCGTGAAGCGAATCGAGGGCTGGCTTATCGTGAGCGGGTTGGCCGGCGGGTCGGCCTCGCCGCTTATGACCCACGGCTGGAAGTCCATTATACTCGCCCCAACGAGGAGAACGTCATCTCTCCAGCGCGGCAGAACCGGGTAGCGCTTGACCCTTCCGTGGCCGTGTCTCTCGAAGAAGCTCAGGAACTTCTCGCGCATCTCCTCGAGGGTGTACTTCTTCGGTATTCCGGGCTTTCCTATGAAGGCGTACTCGTCACAGGGCGGGTCGCCGCAGGTCTCCCTGTCCGGGTCGAGGGTCCAGAAGAACTTCCCGCACTTCGGGCACTGCTTTCTAATCCATCCTTCCTCCTTAAACATCCTGGTCGTCATGTCCATGCTCATAATCCTCACCTTCTTACTCCTAAGCCTATCCTACGGTGATGCTAAAAAAGACTTTCGTTTGAAGTTCATTTCTCCCCTTCGGAGGTCTTTTCCTGGAAGTAGTAGAGCACCCCCTCGTTCAGGAAAAAGTACACGCCCTTTTCGGCGTCGTGGATGACCCTCTTGTTCATGTCTATGGCCGCCTCAACGAGGTCGGTAAGCGAGGCCAGCTCTATCCTCTTAGCGGGGAGGCTCTTGGGGAGCTTTCCGGAGCTTATCCACTTGGCGAGCTTTTTCCGCTCCCGCTCGGCCGTAAGCTCCTCCACGCTGTACGCACCGGGGTCGAACTTCCGGCCGATGAAGACTGTGGCGGCTGCGAGAACTCCGAAGAGTACTGACAGTGACAGGAACAGGGCACGCTTCCTCTGATTCACAGCCCGGGTCTCCGTAACGGTCTTTGTGAACGTCTGGGTACCGTTCCTCGAATCACCCTCGATTTTATAGAAGCCCTCGTAGGGGAAGCTTATGCTCCCCTTGAACTCCTGAGATCCCTTCACCGGCTTTCCGTCAACCGTGCCCGAGTACCTGATTTTTCCGATGATCTCAACACCGGTGCTCTCCCTCGGAAGCTTCAGGATGTTTCTGGCAATCTCTATGCGGGTGAAAACGTCGCTGACGTTCAAAAGCAGGTGATCGGTAAAGGAACCTCCTGTCGAGGAGTTGGAGACCGAGAGGTAGGTTTTCTCAATCACCCTCTCCTTGTCGTAGGAGATGTAGTAAACGACCCTCATCTCCCGCTCAAACTCGAGGTTAACGTCCTTTCCGCTCACGTTGAAGCCCAACGCAATCTCCGCCACAGGCATTATGGAAACGGGGTATATCGGAAGCTCCACCCTTTTTCCAACGTCCCATATCTGGTTCGGCCTGCTCACAACGCCCGTTCCACCAATCCAGCCGGACCAACGGTACAGGGTCTTTGCAACGGTGGCCTTCGTGGTGACCGTCGTGGGGGTCGTGCCGTAGGCGTAGCCAAAACCAGCCGTCAGAAGCAGGAAGATTACTGTTAGAGGAATCCAGCGCCTTTTTACCATGGAGAGCAGATTATACTCCCAGAGTTCCATGGTGCCGCCTCCTTACCCGGCTTTTTATGTCCGGGAACTCTTTGACCCACAGGGGAAACGTTACGAGCGTCAGCAGGAGTGATATTATAACGTTTAGCGATTTAACTATAAAAGGGTTGACCTCATAGGCACGGACGAGCCACATCACCGGGAGAGCCGAGTTAACAGCCAGTTCGTAGTTTCCATCGTAGGTTTCTCCCGGAGAAAGGTAGACGTAGTCGGGCACGTCGTTTCTGAGGAGGAGGATCGGGAGCACACCGGTGTTAACGATGCCCGCGGGGGTTCTTTCAAGCGATGGGTAAAACAACAGGGTCAACGCCACCAGTGAGATGAGGAATATACCAGCGGCCCTCAGGGGAAGCACCTCCTCGACGGTCCTAGCTCGCCAGCGTTTCAGCCTCTCCTCCATCCTCTCGATTCTCGGTGAGTAGTTCCGCAGGTACGACAGCTCACCGTAGAGCACCACGAGGCCGGGGATAACTATGAGGAGGATATACGCGGCAAGCTTGACGGTTCTGTTCGGGTTGTGCCTCGTGAGGTATCCGAGGTATGGTAGGGAGAAAACCGCCTTCCCCACGACGTTTTCTGAGGGCACTAGAAAGGGATCGAGGTCCTCGTTGTTGTCGCCCTTGGTCTGGAAGTACCTGCGGCTCCCGTTAGTTATCACCTCAACGACCCTGTGGGTGACCAGCGTTTTCTCGTCCTTAGCATTTGGGGGATGGAAGGCTATGACGTCCCCAACGGTCACCGAGTCCGGGTTCACGCTCTCGATTACAACCATGTCGCCGGGATTGAAGAGGGGCTGCATGCTCCCGCTGAGAACCACGAGGAGGTCGAGCCTACTCAGGCTGGGCAGGAGAAGGAGGGCTGGGGCAAGGAGGATTAGGAGCACGAGGTATTTTACCCTCATCCGCTACACCCACTCGAACTTGACGCACGGTATGAAGTATACCTCCTCAACGTGGTCGTCGAAGATGAAGGTTATTTCAAAGACGGGAGAGATTATTGATTCGAAGCCCAGCTCAACGCTGTGGTACCCGCCCCCCAGCGTCACCCCGACTTCAACCTCCGCGGGGGACGTGGAGTTGGACTCGAACGTTCTGGTATCTATCTTCAGATAGTTAAGCTTTCCGCCGCACCACCACCTGACGATGACCTTCTCGAGAACCACGTCCCTTCCATCGTTCTTTATATAAATTCCGTCGAGGACGGCCTTGCTACACACCTTCCTGAAACACTGCGGGGCGTGCTCCAGGCTCTCGGGACTTTTCTCGGCCGTGGAGATAACCCCGTTCAAATCGGACGCGCCAGAATCCCCGCAGTGATGGCAGCAGGGAACGTGGCAGAAGAAGGTGAGGGTGGCGTTTTCGTACAGGACGGTGACGCTGGAGGGCGGGATCGCGGCGGCCAGTTCAGCGGTTATGGTCTCGGTATCGGAGAAATAGGAAAAAGACGCCTGGGAAACGTAGAGAGAAAAGACGGCAATGATGAGAGGGATGAGCAGGATTTTCCTCATTTCATCTCACCACCAGTGTCGAGACCAGGGACAGGAACATCGCAAGTGCCACCGCCAAGAGACTCAGCTTTGCCGCGAGCTCTATCGCACCGAGCATCTCTTCGTAGTTTATTTCCTTCACCGTGAGACGCTCGGCCAGCGCCACTATCCTTGAGGAGTTCGACACGGTGAAGTTCGGGATGCTGAGCCTTGAGTTCGCCCCCTGCGCGTTCATCAGGTTTCGATTCTCCCCCGCGAGGGGAGACTCAAGCGGAGCGCTCTGACTAGCCCCCATCATCAGGGAACTGTAGAGCAGGAAGCCCATGAGAACAAAAAGAAAGATAATGGAGAGCGACCTCATCGGCCTCAGACCTCGTGTACTATTTCCTCTTGTGTGTTTATGTTTCCTGCTCCAGTTTCACATGGACTGTCATTATGCAGACATCACCCTGCCAATAGTTCTGCTCTGATCCTGTGTCAATGATCCTAAAGCTCATTTCAAATGCTGTATATCCGGAGTTGCTATCGGGATTGCCGTTAGGGTATGGAGCATATAACCCAGTAATCTCCTGAAGGGAGAGGTCGTAAAGTGTTATTCTGTCATCACCGTCTAAATCCTGTATATACGTACTGTCCCAAGAGTTCCCATTGTCATACACTATGTTAATATTTGGTCTGCCGTTGTTTTCACTATATCTCATCTCAGTAACTTTTATTTCTTTGAGCCACGATCCGACCCCAGTAAGATTCGTGTCAGACTCAGGACCAGGGTTGTAGCCATCGTTTGGATTCCCATTGTCGTCCTCGTGGCACTCAAAGGTGAACCATATCCTGACGTTTCCTGCCGGAATGGTTCCAACGTTGTAGATACGTATTTCCCCATCTCCCTGAGTCAATCCTGGTTGTCCTGGGTAACCCCCCCAAATGTTCCATTGTCCATCAGCGGAGGATGTATTATCAGTCAATACCAAGTCAAGAGTTCCAGCCTGCACGTAGTTTCCCGTACTGGTCTCTTCGTCGTGATAGACTGCCCATGTACCGTAGCCCATCCCTGCAACCAGCAGGCCGATGAGGAGGAAAGTTACTGCAATGCTCCGCATCGCTGGTCACCCCTGTAAAGAACTAAATGGAATCAAGTGTCCTGCTTTAGAGTGAAGGTGACGTTAACGGTAAGGCTGTCTCCCTGGATTATGTTCCCGACGTCGCTGTCTATTGAAGCCTTAACTTTGATGTACCTAATCTCCCCTGCTGGTAGCTCCCCAAGCTCCTTCTCTCCAGGCCATTCGCTAACATAGCCATTCCAGACGAGCTTGGAAGCATCAAAGTTCGTGTCGTCGCTGTAGTATATCTCAACATAGAGATATTGAGAGAGTTCTCCTACATCACTACCCCCATGTTCGGCATAGTATTCCTGCTCTGGCTCTGGGGTCAATCCTGGTGAGTCACTATAACTTATATCGAGGTATAGCTTACCGTCTATACTTCCATCGTTTTTAACGTAGAACCAAGTAGAGTCTTCCCAACCTGGGTACACATAGCCAAACTCGTCCGTGTAGTTGAGGCTCGTGGATAATGGGTTCTCTCCACCCACTACCAAATCAAGGGTTCCAGCTGCAATGTAGTTGTCAGTACTTGTCTCGGTGTCGGTGAACTGCGCCCAGGTTCCTGCTCCAATGCCAAACAGAACAATCCCTACCAAAACCAAACTTGCCAACATCTTCATTTCCGAACACCTCCGGAAGGGCCCCCTTCGTACCAGGGCCCTTAGTAAATATTGCCCTTCCAGTATTTAAGCAAGAAGAAACGCTTTTCCGGAGTGAAGTTACGGAACAATGTTACGGAACAGAGTTCAGGTGATTTGAGAACTGATTGGAGCCTAAACGGCGTTTTCTATACTGAGTATATCATCCAGCTCGCGGGCTATCGTGAAGAACTCCCTTAGGAAGGCCTGCCCCTTGTCGGTGGCTTTGTAGACCCTCCTGTTGTTTTCGACGACCTCCACGAGATAGCCCTTCTTCAGAAGGTACCTGATGTATCCCGTCGCAAGCTTGAAGTTCAGGTTGGCCCTGTAGACGATCTGGGTTTTAGTGGCACCGGTGCCGTTGGTGGAGCGGAGGATATCGGCTATTATCTCAACTTTCGACCGCCGCATACCAAACACACCCCCACAGATGCAATCGAAGACATTTGAATCAAGTGGATTATACAAAAACAGATTGTGGCATGTTATTGTTAACGCTATCTAGACTAATTTGTCATGTTATTTAAGCTTTGCGTATCTTGTAACTATTCGAACCTTTTTCAAGTTCTTACATGCCGAGGAAAACGTTAATGTTGTAGAAAACATAACAAAGTTTGCCGAAAAATGATGTATGCCTATGAAATCTTATAGAAACAACAACACCGTAACCGTGTTACTGAACAATGTTACTTTCAATCTGACAAAACTTTGTATTTACTTCAACGATTTACAGTGGTGTCAATCAAGAACACACGTGGGTAAAAGAGTATCACTCCTCGTCGATCTCCTCATCGTTCAGTATTATTATCGGGAATTTTATCTTCTTCAGCAGCTCGACCATCCGATTGTAGGTGCGCCGCTGCATCTCCAGCTTGTGCCTCAAACTCGCGTTCTCTATCGCCAGACGGTTGGCCTCGTCCACCTTCAGGTTGAGCTGCATGCGGAGCTCCGTTATCTCGTCCTCCAGCTCCCTGATGGAGCGTTCAAGGCGCTCGATTTCCTCCAGGTATTCCCGGCAGAGGCGCTCTCGTATCATCTCGGTCAGCCCCGCGAAACGTCATCACCACTCAGGGGGCTCCAGACTCATCATCCCCTACCAGTAACGCGCCCAAGCTCATAAGCCTTTGCCCTGCGAATTTTTTTCAAAAGTGAAAAACTTTTCTTTTATCAACCTCAAAGTCAAACTTTAAAAGGATAAAGCACATAGATGTACTGGCCAGTAACGTTATGTGCAGTATACGCGGTAGGATACCATCAACCCCCATGTTTG
Organism: Thermococcus radiotolerans; assembly: GCF_002214565.1. NCBI lineage: Archaea > Methanobacteriati > Methanobacteriota > Thermococci > Thermococcales > Thermococcaceae > Thermococcus > Thermococcus radiotolerans. The sequence goes on along the minus strand of NZ_CP015106.1, from coordinate 1,632,322 downwards.
GCCTGAGAGGTGTTGAAAATGAGCGCCATCGTGGACTTTATAAACTGGCTCGATGGGGAAGTCTGGGGCATACCCATGATAGTGTTGCTGTTGGGCACCGGCATTCTCCTGACAGTGTTTCTGAAAGTTATACAGTTCAGGCGCTTGGGCTGGTCCATCAAGTTCACCCTCTTCGAGGGCAGGAAGAAGACCGGCAAGGGTGACATCACCCCGTTCCAGGCGTTGATGGCAACTATCTCAGGAACCGTCGGTATCGGAAACATAGCCGGTGTCGCAACGGCAATCCACTTCGGTGGCCCCGGAGCCCTGTTCTGGATGTGGATAACCGCACTCGTGGGAATGGCCACGAGGTACTCTGAGGGACTCCTTGGAGTTGCCTTCAGGGACACCCTTCCAGACGGAACCATGATAGGAGGAACCTTCAACTTCCTCGAAAAGGGCTTTGCCATGGAGAACATACCAAAGACCGGCAAGTACATAGCGGCGATCTTCACCCTGCTCTTCGCACTCTTCGTTGGCTACGACGCCACCAAGCTGGCCGGCGCCACCCAGATAGGGGCAATAATAGTCGCGATACTCTTCGGTATCCTCGGCCTCTTCCTGCTCAAAGACGACGCCTACCCAACGCTTGGAAAGGTGCTGGCGATACTGTTCGCACTCTTCGCATCCATAGCGGCCTTCGGAATAGGTAACATGACCCAGTCGAACTCCGTTGCCGATGCACTGAGGACGGCCTTCAACATCCCGATGTGGGCCACGGGACTAGCCCTGGCTGTCCTGACCTTCATAGTCGTCATAGGCGGTATCAAGAGGATCGGTGAAGTCGCAGAGATGCTCGTGCCGTTCATGGCAATAGTATACTTCCTCTTCGCCATAGGCGTCTGGATAAAGTTCGCAGGAAAGCTCCCGAGTGCTATCGCCCTTATCATCAACGACGCCTTCACCGGAAAGGCCGTGGCCGGCGGTGCGATCGGTCAGGTCATCCTCTGGGGTGTCAAGAGGGGTCTGTTCTCCAACGAGGCAGGTCTCGGTACGGCAACGCTCGCCCATGCGGCAGCTAAGACCGACCACCCCTCAAGGCAGGCCCACGTCGCAATGCTCGGTCCGTTCATCGACACCCTGATCATCTGTACCCTCACCGGTGTCTCGATAGTCGTCACGGAGGCCTACCTCAACCCCGAGCTCAACGGTGCGCCGCTCACCCAGGCGGCCTTCGCGGCTGCCTTCGGCCATGCTGGCGAGATAATGGTCGCAATAGGCATCGTCCTCTTCGCCTACTCGACGATACTCGCCTGGTCCTTCTACGGCAGGCAGAACGTCATGTACCTCGCCAAGTGGCTCGAGCAGGACCCGGAGAAATTCGCCAAGCTCTATCCAAAGTTGCACCTCATCTACAACCTGCTCTTCGTCGTCTTCATTTACATCGGCGCCGTGACCAAGCTGGAAACCGTTTGGAACTTCTCGGACATGATGAACGGACTCATGGCAATACCGAACCTGATAGGTCTGCTCGTTCTCTCCTGGTACGTCAGGAAGAAGACGGACGAGTTCGTCGCGGCCAATCCGTGACCTTTCGTTTTTTTCAACTTTTTAGCTCTTTGAGGCGATGAAAATGACTTCTGAGTATCCAAAAATCGTGGTTAAGCCTCCAGGACCAAAAGCGAAGGAGCTCATCGAAAGAGAAGGGAGGGTTATCTCGCCCGGCCTGGGGGTCAAGCTTTTCCCGGTGGTTCCGGAGAGGGGATACGGTGCGCTGATAGAGGACGTTGACGGAAACGTCTTCATAGACTTCCTCGCCGGCGCCGCGGCCGCCTCGACCGGCTATGCGCATCCTAAGCTCGTGAGGGAGGTCCAGGAGCAGGTGGAGAAGATACAGCACTCGATGATAGGCTACACCTACAGCAAGAGGGCCATAGAGGTCGCCGAGATACTCGCGGAGAAAGCCCCCGTGGAAGAGCCGCTGATACTCTTCGGCATGAGCGGGAGCGACGCGATGGACTTGACCATGCAGGTGGCGAGGTTCGCCACGAGAAGGCCCTGGATGATAGCGTTCATCGGCGCCTACCACGGTCAGACCTACGGCGCCACTTCAATAGCAGCCTTCCAGAGCTCCCAGAAGCGCGGTCTGTCCCCTCTGATTCCCAACGTCGTGTGGGTACCATATCCGAACCCGTACAGGAACGTTTGGGGGATAAACGGCTACGACGAGCCGGACGAACTGATAAACCGCTTCCTCGACTACCTCGAGGGCTACATCTTCGCCCACGTGCTCCCCCCCGACGAGGCCGCCGTCCTCATAGCCGAGCCCATCCAGGGCGATGGGGGAATAGTTGTTCCGCCGGAGAACTTCTTCGTCGAGCTCAAAAAGCTCCTCGACGAGCATGGAATACTCCTGGCGATGGATGAGGTGCAGACCGGGATGGGGCGGACAGGGAAGTGGTTCGCCAGCGAATGGTTCGGCGTTGAGCCGGATCTCCTAGCGTTCGGCAAGGGCGTCGCCAGCGGCATGGGGCTGAGCGGTGTTATTGGGAAAGGAGAGCTGATGAAAGGCCTGACGAGCGGCTCCGCGCTCCTAACCCCCGCCGCGAACCCGGTGATCTCGGCAGCTGCATATGCGACGCTGAGGATAATCGAGGAGGAGAACCTCCTCCAAAACGCCCTGCGCGTCGGGGGGTTCATTCAGAAACGCCTGCGGGAGATGCAGGAGGAATACGAGGTAATCGGAGACGTTCGCGGAAAGGGTTTGATGATAGGGGCGGAGATAGTCAAACCCGACGGAAAGCCGGACCCGGAGCTGACCGGGAAGGTGTGCTGGCGCGCCTTCGAACTCGGTCTCATCCTGCCCAGCTACGGCATGTTCGGAAACGTGGTCAGGATAACGCCGCCCCTTGTGATAACCGAGGAGCTCGCTGAAAAGGGTCTAGAGATAATGGAGCGGGCTTTGAAGGACGCCATCGCCGGAAGGGTCACCCACAGGGTCGTGACGTGGCATTAAATTTTTAAGATTCCCCTCCTCTTTTTGCTTTTGTGGAGGCCATGAAGCGGATTGTGTTGCTCATTGTTTTCCTGGTTCTATCCGCGGGCTGCCTCGGTGGAACCCAAACGGCAGTCACCCACACCCAGAACCACACCATCGCGCTAACGGAGACCACAACCAGGACCGTGACCGAGACTTACACGCAGACGGTAACGGTGGAAAACAAGACGACCCTCGAAGAGCTGAACAAAACCCTGTCGGAATGCTCCGAACGACTATCCGACTTGAACCGGACTCTAAGCGAGAGAGAGGCGGAACTTGCAGACATAAAAGCCAAGTACGCGTCCTGTCTGCTTCAGCTGGCGCTGGATAACGAATCGAGAAACGGAGCAGAGTTCAAGCTTCTCACGGATCGCGAGTACTACGATGAAGTCCTGAGAGCGATAGAAGAGGCAAGCGACAGCATATACGTCATGATGTTCTCCATGAAATACGACCCGGACGACAGTTTTGATTGGGCGAATGATCTCATACGGGCACTCGTTGCCGCAAAGAACAGAGGTGTGGACGTCCACGTACTGCTGGAAGACGGTATAGAGAGCAACGAAGAGGCGTACAGCTACCTGCGCTCTCACGGCGTCGACGTTTCCTTTGACTCCCCCGAAACGACTCTCCACGCGAAGGTTATCGTAATCGACGGAAGGCTGGTCTTCCTCGGGAGCCACAACTGGAGCGAGAGTGCACTATACTGGAACCACGAGGTCAGCCTGATGATTGCCTCGGAGGAGCTGGCTGAGAGACTCATCGAATACTTCGAGAGCATCCGCTAAGGATTTAAAGTCCCATTCAGAAACCCAACGGGTGCAAAAAATGCTCGAATCCCTGAGAAAAGCTTACCTGAAGTGGCGCTCCCGCTGTCCCTTCGTCCGTCGCTTCGAGGAGTGGAGGATGAAAAAGAAGGCGAGGGAGTTCAGGGTAGAGGTGAAGAGGTAGTCAGGCTCTCAACAGCTCGGAGAGAACCTCAACGACCCTCTCCTTTCCTACTGCCCTCTGCTCACCGCTCTCCATGTCTCTTATTGTTACTTTGCCCTCCGCGAGGTCTCTCTTTCCAACGAGGACGACGTACGGGACGCCGAGTTTTCCTGCGTAGTCGAGGGCCTTCCTCAGCTTCCTTCCGGTCAGCTCGTAATCGGCCTTGACCCCGGCCCTTCTGAGGGAGGAGGTTATCCCTATGGCGGCCCTTTTGAGCTCCGGCTCCTTTCCAATCGGAATCACGTAAACGTCCGGTCTCAGCTTCGGCTTCGGAATGAGGCCCTTCCACTCGAGGATTGGAATCAGCCTCTCGATGCCTATGGCAAAGCCTGTCGCGGGTGTTGGCTTGCCTCCAAAGACCTCTATGAGGTTGTCGTACCTCCCACCGCCGCCTATCGACCCAATGCCAAGGTCGTTGGGGGCTATGGCCTCGAAGACTATGCTCGTGTAGTAATCGAAGCCCCTCGCTATGCCGAGGTCTATGAGGATTTTCTCTTTAACGCCGTAGGCGTCGAGGAGCTCAATCAGCCCGTAGAGCCTTTTGATTTCCGCCTTTGCCTCCTCGCTCGTGAAAAGCTCCTCAGCCTTTGGAAGAACCTCGTCCGGCTTCCCCTTGATCTCGATAAGCGAGAGAACCTTCTCGATTCCCTCCTCGTCAAGTCCAAAATCGCTCAGAGCGGCGATGAAGTCCTCGCGGCTCATCTTGTCCTTCTTGTCTATGAGCCTCATGAGACCAACGTCGTCCTCGACGCCGAGCATCTTGGCGAACTCGTCGAGCAGAACGCGGTCGCCTATGTTGACGGTGAAGTCTTCAAGGCCGGTTGCAAGGTAGCTTTCCACGAACAGGGCTATAACCTCTGCATCGGCCTCCACCTTATCGCTTCCGAGGAGCTCCACCCCAGCCTGCCAGAACTCCCTATAGCGGCCGCTCTGTGGTTCCTCATACCTGAACATGTTGGCGGTGTAGTACCACTTTATCGGCTTGGGGGCGTTCTGGAAGGAGTTGACGTAGAGACGGGCCACGCTCGACGTCATATCCGGGCGGAGCGAGAGGTTCCTGCCGCCCTTGTCGTCGAAGGCGTAGAGCTGCTCGACGACCTCTTCACCGCTCCTCAGTTGGAAGAGCGTTGTATACTCAAAGGTCGGGGTGAGAACCTCATGAAAGTTATAGCGCTCGAAAACCTCGCGGATTCTCTCGAAAACCCATCTCCTCTTGGCCATCTCCTCCGGGAGCAAGTCTCGCGTTCCCTTAACCTTCTCAAGTCTGACCTTCATTCCCAACCCTCCTTTCCCTGGGAAAAGCGGAAGGGGTTAAAAGGTTAGCCCATGAAACTTTGACGTTTATCCAGCGGATGTCATGAGCAGATATATTCCAACGACACCCTGCACCATCATCTGGGCACCGATCGCCATCGTGAACATACCTATTATCCTGATGAACACGCCGAGGGTGGTCTTGCTCACGTTCTTGATGACGTACAGCGTGACGAACATCACGAGGGCCGTCAGCAGTATGGCGATAAATATCGCGGCTGTGGCGTGGTAGAGGCCCTTCTCTGCCGTCAGGGTTATCGCGGTCGTTATCGCGGCCGGACCCGCTATCAGCGGCGTCGCCACCGGAACCGCGGCCAGCGCGAGTATATTCTTCTCCTTTTTGAGGGTCATCATGCCTCCGCTCTCGAGGGCTTCGAGACCTATCTTGAAGAGCACAAAGCCACCGGCGACGCGGAGGGCGTTGATGTCTATGTGGAATACCTCTTGAAGGATTATCTGGCCCGAGACGGCGAACAGGAAGAGCAGGAGAAAGCCTATGAGGTTCGCCCTCACGATGAGGGTCCTTATGTCCTCTATGTGAAAGTCCTCGCGGAGGAGGCTGATCAGGAGTATCTTGTCGCTCGGGTCTATCATGATGAGCATGAACAGCGCCGAACTGAGTATAGAGAGTGCCTCGCTCATGTTCGCCACTGCGGTGAGGGTTTTATAAAGCTATGCCCTAAAGTGTGCATCTCATCTGGAGTAGAGCCACTTGAGGAGCGGCGGCGTTATTACAGTCGTCACGAAGACCATGAGAATTGCCACGGTGAGCGCATCCGGCCCTATTATCCCGCTGGCCATGGCGACGGCGAGCATGGCGAGCTCCACACCCAGGCGGGGCACCATTCCAACGCCAATCTTGAGGGAGGAGTTCCAGTCGAAGCCGACCATCCTGGCACCGGCGCCGCATCCGAGGATTTTGCTCGTTATCGCCGCCACGGTGTACAGGACTGCGAAGAGGCCGGCGTGAAGTATGTAGCCCAGCTCAATCCTCATCCCCACCTCAACGAAGAAGAGCGGTATGAAGAGCGAGTAACCGAGGACGTTCATGTGATCCATTATGCCCTTCTTTTTGGTGCTCTGGCCGAGGGCGAGACCGGTCAGGTAGGCTCCAAGGATTGAGGCGAGGTTCAGGTGCTCGGCGAGGTAGGCGAAGGCTATCAGAAAGACGAGGGCGAATGCCGTCTCCGCCTCCGGGAGGTCAATGCGGGAGATCAGCTTGAACGCCCTGTCCGCAAGGCTAGGTCCAAAGTACAGGAAGAAGAAGAGAAGGAAGGAAACGGAAATAAGAACCTCCGCGAGGCTCGCGTAGTTGACCTCCCCACCCTTTATCATCGAGATGGCCACGGTTAAGATTAGGATTCCAAGAACGTCGTCAACCACAGCGGCGGCGAGAATCGTCGTCCCCTCCCGGGTGTTCAGCCTCCTCAGTTCCATGAGCACCTTCACCGTTATGCTGACGCTCGTCGGGGTCATCATGGCGCCGTAGAGGACGGCCTCGTGAAGGGGGACGAAAAAGTAGGCAACGGAGAATCCGAAGATGAAAGCCATCAGAACCCCGATGCCTGCCACAACCATGCTCTGACGCCCAACGCGCTTGAACTCCTCCAGCTCGCTCTCGAGGCCCGCTATGAAGAGGAGCAACAGAACGCCGAGGTTAGCGAACTGCCCGATGATCGGGTTGGTGTCAAAGAATATGCCTATAATGAGCCCCCCGAATATCTGGCCGAGAACCACGGGCTGACCGATGCGCTCGAATATGTATCCGACCAGTTTCGCCGTTGCAAGCATCAGGGCCATCAGGAGTAGTATCTCCATATCACTCCCTCGAAAACGCCCATTTGAGGAAGAATGGAGTTACAAGCGTTGTTATTATCACCATGCTTACGGGTATGGAAAACGTCCCCCTGTCGAAGACGCCCTCGCGGAGGGCGATGTTGGCCATGATGAGAGCGACCTCCATCCTCGGGACCATTCCCACACCGATCTGGATGGCTTCCCTACCCTTGAACTTGGTCAGCAGCCCACCGATGCCGCAGCCAACTATCTTTCCGACTATCGCCAGAAACGCGTAGAGCCCAGCGAACGCCCCGATGTGGGCCAGAACGTGGATGTCGGTCTCGACGCCTATGCTGACGAGGAAAACGGGAATGAAGAGGGAGTACCCGATGGTCAGAGTCTTGCCCGTAACCTCTCTGGCCTCGGCACTTCCCGCTATAAGGAGGCCCGCCAGATAAGCGCCGGTTATGCCCGCCAGCTGGAACTGCTCGGCGATGTAGGCGAAGATCAGCATTATGGCTATCGCGAAGGCCGTTATAGTCTCGGGTAGGTTTATCCTCTCCGACACGCGGAGGGCTTCCTTTACGGCGGGACTGCCGAGGAGGAGCCCGAGGAGAAAGAACAGCGTGACCTCGCCGAGGATTATGAGGACGTCGATCGGATAGACGCTCCCCTTGGTGTTCATGGCGACGAGGACAGTTAGGATTATGATGCCGAGAACGTCATCAACGACCGCCGCGGCGAGAATCGTCGTTCCCACGCGGCTCCTCAGCTTCTTCATCTCCATCAGTATGCTCGTCGTGAGGCCGACGCTCGTGGCGGTGAGGATTCCTCCGAGGAAGAGCGCCTGAATGTCCGAATAGCCCCAGGCTAAAGCGCCAACGTAGCCGAGGATGAATGGTATCATGACACCGAGAATTGCCACTATGAACGCGGAGATACCAACGTTCTTGAACTCGTCAATATCGGTCTCCAAGCCAGCCAGAAAGAGCAGCATGACGACTCCAAGCTCGGCAACAAGCTTCACTCCCTCATCGTACGTTACCACACCCAGCAGAGAAGGGCCTATGATAATCCCGCCGATGAGCTGGCCGAGGGCGGCTGGAAAGCCCAATCGCAGGGTGAGGTAGCCGAACAGCTTCGCAACTATGAGTATCAGCGCCAGCTCCAGGAAGACGTCCATGATTATCATCCCGCGTTAGTTTTGAGCAACTCAAGCCGAGACTATGCGGATGAGGCGGATTATGTCCTTGACCTCCAGAACGCCGTGAACGTGGCCGTTCTCGTCAATAACAGGAAGATGGTGCTTTCCCGTCTCAATCATTATCTTTATCGCCCGTCCGAGGTCATCCTCAACGTGAATGGTTATGGGCTTGCGGACCATTATGTCCCCAACGCGAGAGGCATGGCTTATCGAGTACTTCTTGAGAAGACCTATTCCAACGATTGAGTACCTCCTCGGCGGCTCGAAGAAGTGGAGAAGGTCCTTCATTGTGATGAATCCCATGAGCCGGCCTTCCTCGTCAACGACAACGGCAGAGCTTTCCTCATCCCTGAGGTTCTGCACCAGCTTCGATATCGAGTCCTCGGGATGCAAGGTGAGGAACTCCCTGTCCATGACTATCCTAACCGGAACCTTCGAGATGTAGCGGATGTTGTGACTCATCTCCTCCTTTCGCTTCAACTGGAGCATTCTGCGCTTGCTGTGGATTATCTTTATCTTCTTGGCCTTCGCGCTCTTCGATTTGTCACTCATCATGCTCCCACTAAGGATTTTATTACTCAATTCTGTTTAAAGGTTTCGGGAAAATAATAATCAAAATCATGTTAAACAAATGAGCATAAATAGGCCATATTAACCAAAAATTTGCCAAAAAGTTTTTAAGGCATTGCCCATAAACATCGGCAAGGGAAATATGGTTTCTGGAAAAACCTACGATGTCGTCATAATCGGTGCCGGCCCGGCGGGTCTTTTTGCGGCCTACGAGCTGGTCGAAAGGGGCGATTTTAAGGTTCTGATAGTTGACGAGGGCGGAGACATCGAGCAGAGAATCTGTCCGATGTACGATCTGGGTTACTGCATCGGTTGTCAGCCCTGCCACATCATGAGCGGCGTGGGAGGTGCCGGCGGTCTCAGCGACGGCACGATAAACCTCCGCCCAGACATAGGCGGCGACCTGAGCGAGCTTACCGGTGACGAGAACTACGCGTGGCAGCTGGTGTGGGAAGTGGACCAAATATTCCTGAACCACAAAGCGCCGAGAAACCTCTTCAAGGGCAACCCGGAGGAAGTCAGGTACTGGGAGCAGAAAGCGGCCCAGGCAGGCGTTAAGTTCATACCCATAATCCAGCGCCACATCGGCTCCGACAGGACGCCCGAAGTCATAGCAGACATAAAAAAGCACCTCGAAAGCCGGGGCGTGGAGTTCCTCCTCTGGACCAAGGCTCTGGAATTCGGAAAGGGCTGGGTGAGGGTAAAGCGCGGAAAGGACGTTTTTGAGATAAAAACCAGGTACACGATAGTTTCACCCGGCCGCGGCGGGGCCGACTGGTTCCACGGGGTCGCCCAGAGGATAGGCCTTAAGGCCAGGCACGGGCCTATTGACGTCGGCGTTCGCGTTGAGGTGCCGGCGATAATCATGGATCCGATAACGAGCATAAACCACGACCCCAAGTTCCACATATACACAAACACCTATGACGACTTCGTGAGAACCTTCTGTACGAACCCCAATGGCTTCGTCGTTGAAGAGCGCTACGACGGCTACGTTGGCGTTAACGGTCACTCCATGCACGAGAAGAAGAGCAACAACACGAACTTCGCATTCCTCACGAGGATAGAGTTGACCGAGCCGGTTGAGGATACCACCGCCTACGGCAGGAGCATAGCCCAGCTGGCGACGACGATAGGGGGCGGAAAGCCCATACTCCAGAGGCTCGGCGACCTGAGGCGCGGAAGGAGGAGCACCTGGCAGAGGATAAGGAGGAGCGACGTCGAGCCGACGCTGAAGCACGTTACTCCCGGGGACATAGCAATGGCCCTGCCCCACCGCGTCGTCACCAACATTCTGGAGGGCCTTGAGAAGCTCGACAGAGTTCTGCCCGGTGTCGCGAGCGACCATACGCTGCTCTACGCACCGGAAATCAAGTACTACGCCATGAAGGTCGAGGTGAACGAGGATCTCGAGACGAGCATTGAGAACATCTTCGCGGCGGGAGACGGCGCTGGCCTGAGCAGGGACATCGTGAACGCCGCCGCTACAGGTCTGCTCGCGGCGAGGGGAATACTCAAAAAGGAGGGCCTCTACACGGAGAAAGAATTCAGAAGGCCTGACAACTGGAAGGCAAAGATTGAAGACCTCAAACCATAAAAACCTCAAATATTTCCATTTTCTTGGCAAAAGTATATTTAGTCGAAGTGCAATAGATTAGACGTGAGATGATACCATGACGAGCCTATTGAGACAGCTTCCAAGGATAAAGGAGGGTATAGTGCTCGTTGAGTACTCCTCGACGGATCATCCCGAGAGGGCCATGGCGGAGATATTCATGGAATGGATTAATCAGGGAATAACTCCCCTGATAGTCGACATAGGCGATGCCCTCCACGTTTTTATCCAGAACCTGCGGTTTCAGGGCGTTGAGCTCCCCATAGAGAACGTCCCCGTGATAAAGGAGAAGGGAACGGTCAAGGTTGGAAACGTCGTGGGGAACGTGGACGTTATAGAGGATTTCGACCACCACCTAGCCATCTACGCCAAGTTCGCCAAGGAGGTCCCCCTGGAGAGCAGGAACCACACAATCGTCCTAGGGATGGAGAGGTTCTCCTTCACGTTCATGTCGGACCCGCCGAAGCTTGAGAGGTATTTCGAGAAGATAACAAGACTCTACCTCCCGGTCGAGGAAAGGATAAGCTTTCTTTTCCTGAACGTTGACATAGCGTCCGAATACCTGAAAAAAGGGCTTGAACAGGATTCTGACTACGTAATCCAGGTAGTGGGGAAGGATGCCAAACTCCTGAAATCCCCCGGAGGGGTGGGATATGCGGTTCTCTGAGTATCTGAGCAGGATTGGGCAGGGCGAAAACGTCCTCATAGAGCATACTTCGTTATCTCCCTATCCCCGGCTGTTCTACGCAATAGGAAACTCGTACGGCTGGGAGAGGGTGCTTTTGATAGACATCCTAGACTCGAGCATGCCTGTTATCAGGTGGCTCAGGTTGGCCGGATTTACCGTTCCCCAGCACATAAAGAGGATAAAGGCCGGAGGAATCTCCGAATGGGGGGAGGTGCTCTTCGAGGTTGACCCCCACAAGGACCCAGGCATTTTCCTGAGTCGCTTCTCCAACTGGGCCAATGGATACTACTCAAAGAACCCCGGAACCGTCAGCGTGGTTATGAACCCAGAGAAGCTCATTCCCCTCCAGAACAACAACCCCCGCTTCATCATAAGCCTCGCCAACCTGGGGGTGGCTTTCATAGGCAACCCCACGAGAAAAACCTTCTACTTTGTAAACACCGACCTCGCGGACAGAAGGTACGTGGCGCTCCTAGAGGAGGCTTTCATACGCGTAATAAGGACCGATGACGACGGAAAGACGGTGATAGTTAAATCACCCGAGGATAACGAGGGGGCAAGCCTAGAACCCGTGTAGACGGAATCTGCAAGGTTAAATTAATATAACGAACTCTCCCGTTTTAACCCGGTGACCAAGATGCCGATGAGATGCAAGTTCTGCGAGAGGCCGGCCTTCATCAAGCTCCACTATCCAAGGATGTACCTCTGTCCGGAGCACTTCACAGAGTACTTCGAGAGGAAGGTAAAGCGGACAATAGAGCGCTACAAGCTCATAAAGCCCGGTGAGAGGATTCTGGTCGTTGTGAGCGGGGGAAAGGACTCGGCCGTCACCGCCCACGTCCTCAAGAAGCTCGGCTACGACATCGAGTGCCTTCACATAAACCTGGGGATAGGCGAGTACTCCGAGAAGAGCGAGGAGTACGCCAAAAGGCAGTGCGAGAAGCTCGGCGTTCCCCTCCACATCGTCCGCGTCAGGGAACTCCTCGGAAGGGGCATCGGCGAGGTGAGGACGAGAAGACCGACCTGCTCCTACTGCGGGCTGACCAAGCGCTACATCTTCAACAAGTTCGCCTACGACAACGGCTTCGATGCCGTCGCCACAGGGCACAACCTCGACGACGAGGCGAGCTTCATCTTCGCCAACCTGATGAACTGGAACACGCAGTACCTCGCCAAGCAGGGGCCGATAACTCCAGCGCAGTTCAACGGGAAGCTCGTGAAGAAGATAAAGCCACTCTACGAGCTGACCGAGAGGGAGGTCGTCGCCTACGCCCTGGCGAACGACATAGAGTACCACATCGAGGAATGCCCCCACGCCGTTGGGGCACCGACCATCGAGTACAAGGGCATACTCAACGAGATGGAGGAAAAGAGACCAGGCACCAAAATCAACTTCGTCAAGGGTTACCTAAGAAAAAAGAAGCTTTTCGAGGCCGAGCTCCAGGAAACGGAGCTGAGGGAGTGCAGGATATGCGGAATGCCATCGAGCGGAGAGGTGTGCTCGTTCTGCCGGTTCTGGGGGCTGGAGGAGCCGGTGGAGTTTAAGATAAGTGGGGAGGGACAAAAGTTACAGGAATAATGTCCTCAGCCCAGCCCCACGTGCTCCCGGGCTTTTCTCTTTATCCTGTAGATCTCGGGGATTGAGTGGTAGCCGTAGATCACCATTATCCTCCCGGCTATTATGAGGAGCGCCCCGATTCCAACGGCGAGAAGCGGCACGCCGATGAGCATCAGAACGTAGCCCCATATAACAGCAGGAACCCCCGATTCGACGTAGAGGAGGTAGTTGGCGGCTATCTCGAAGAGGTACGTCATTCCCAGAACCACGAGGCCGGCCTTAAGCAGGCCGCTCAGAAGCAGAATCCCGGAGAAAAGGCCCAAACCACCCGCCAGGAGGGAGAAGCGGAATATCCTGGGCTCCCCAAAGACGTCCGAGAAACCGCTCATACCGAGGAGGAACATCCCGAAGCCAAAGAGCCACAGAAAGAACCCAAAAACAACCCCCAATAGGGCGGAGAACATGAGGATGATCTGTCCAATGACGGCGTTTTTAGCGGCGTCCTCTATCACCACGATCCCCCACCCAAGTTCGTAAAAAGGGTTTAAAACAATTTTGGAAGTCAAGAAAATTTGAAAGTTGGAAAGTCAGAGCTCCAGGAAGAAGAGCCTGAACCTCAGCTCCCCCTCCACCGGGAACAGCACCGTGTAGCTGACGCCCTGCTGGACGAAGTCCCAGCCGGCCTCGCTCTGACTGAGGGTCTTTATCGGGTACTTCCAGACCTTTGCCTTTCTGTCAAGCTCTATCCCTACCCTTCCGATGCCGTAGGGGTCGTTCACCTCAAAGCTTTCCGCCTCGAACTCCCCTGGCTCTTCCATGACACTGTGGACGGCCAAGTTAAGCTCAACGCCGAACAGTGCCTTGACATCACTCTTTACCGTATAGTCCACCGCGAAGCCATCCTCACCCAGCCTGAAGGACTTCTCAACCCGGGCAGGCCCCCCTGAAACGCTACCATTGCGCCAGAGGGTGATGCCCCCATCAAATGTGCCGTAGTCATAGGCCCCCTTCACGAAGTCGCCCATCTCGAGGTACCTCGCAAGGCGATACCCATCGAGAGTAGTCTCGGGATGTAGGAAGTGGTCTTGGAGGATTGCCCTCAAGTGGTCATCGTAGGCCATTTCACGCTTTATCTCGTCGGGGATTCTCTTGCCCAGCTCGTGTATGCTTGCAACGCCCTCGTCACCGCCTTCCTCTGGAGTGGCCGCCTCGGGAACCTCGTGGTAGTGCTCCCAGCGCCTCGCGAGAACGTCGTTGTAGTTGAGGGCTCTCTTCTTTGAGCTGAGCTCGAAGAGCGCTCCACCGTAGGCGGGCTTGAAAACGGCGTAGAAGCTTTCGTTCTCCAGAAAGACCTCGTCCCGTCCGTCGAAGTCTATGTCCCTAACGAAGGTTCCAATCTTCACGTGGCTGTTCGCCTTTATGAGGTTCTCCCAGACGGCCCTCCTGAGGTGGGGGAGGTAGACGCCGCCGAAGACGCCGTGCCAGTAGGCGTCGTTGCACTGGGCCCTGAAGAGAAAGCGCCTGGCCTCTGGATTTTCCCTCACCAGCTTGCTCACCATGAGCATGCGCTTGTGCATGTAGTTGCTCTCCGGGTACTTGAGGAAAAAGTTCTTCCAGATGCCGCCCCTGACGAAGACGCGGTACCTCTCAAACTGGCCCTGCTCCTTGAGTTTTTCGACGAACTCGACGAAGAGCTTTGCCTGCGCTGCCGGCAGAGACCACTCGCTCATCTCGAAGTAGGAAGCTATCGGAAGGTAGACTATGCCCCGTGGCTTGAACCTTGAGAGGTACTCGGAGTAAAGGGTGAGGTCTATCCCCTCATCGCTTGAAATCCGGTCGAAGAACTCCCTGAGCCAGCCCTTCTCATAGACCCACTCGTAGGTGCCCGGCCAGACGCCGAACTTCTCGCCGTCGTCGTGGAAAACGGCAACCTTGCTCTCATCGCCGTCCTCCAGGGAGTGAAGGTACTCTATCGTTTTCTCAACGGGACGGAAGGGAATGAGGTAGCGCAGCTTCTCGTCTATCGGGAAGACCGCTATAACCTCCCCCCCGTCCTCCGTGTAGTACGGCCAGAAGAGCTCTTCCTTGCTCAGCCCGGCACTCATGAAGTGGTAATCGTCAACGATCACGTACTCTATGCCCGCCTGGCGGAGGCTCTTTACGAGCTCCGGCTGCCACACGCGCTCGGTTAGCCAGACGCCCTTTGAATCGTAGCCGAGCTTCTTGGCGAAGTCCTTGAGGAGCTTAATCTGCTCTATCCTGTCTTCCTTCGGAATCGCCGCCAGAACAGGTTCATAAAAGCCGGCGACGACTATCTCAAGCTGTCCCTTCCTCACGAGGGAGCGGAGAAGGTCAATGTACTCCGGTCGGTTTTCATCCAACCACTCAAGGAGGGGACCGCTTATGTGAACCGCGACCTTCATGTTCGGGTATTCTTCAAGTATCTCCATGAACGGCCGGTAGGAGCGCTCGTAGGCGCTCTCCAAGACCCAGCCGAAGTTACCGAGAGGCTGATGGTTATGGATCCCAAATATGAAGTTCACCATGGCAACCACCCCTGTTATCACTAGCAGTGATATGGAAAGAAAAGCATATAAACCTTTTTCTTGATATCACTCGAAGTGACTACTTAAAAAGTTAAACGGGAATAAAGCCCGCAAGGTACAGTGCTACCGCTATCGCCAGCTGATTGGAGAAGTTATCGTCCAGCTGGTTGGTGGGATTTGATCCTGGGGGCAAACCGTAGAGCTCAACCAGTGCCCCTGTTAACGAGCCTATAACCGCCAGAAGGGGACCGACCAGGGGGTACAAGATGAGCACGCCGGAGATGAAGTAGGCAAGACTCCCCTCGAGGCTCTTTCCGTTGCTGAATCGGTGCCTGCCCAGGGATTTCCCGATTATAGCTGCCAGGGCATCCCCCACCGTGGCGACAGTGATGGCGCCGATGGCTATCTCGGCTGGGAAAAAGTAGACCACTATGAAGGCCGCCGCGGCAAAGTATATGTGCGCCGCCACGCGATAGCGCTCGTGGCTCCTGGTTATCTCGTCGATCTGCTTCTCGAGAACCTCCATGCGCTCCATGACGTCGTTGTCCACGTATATCTTGAGCCTCCTCTTTATGTTGTCCCTCAGCTCCTCGATTATCCTGAAGGGTTCGAGCACAACGAAGATGAAGAACGCCAGGCCAATGAACGTGAGCGTGAGGTCCCGCCCGAAGAGCAGGTAAGAGACCGGAACCAGCAGGCCTGTGAGGTGGAGGGACTTACGCTTCAGCTCGCTTTTCATGCTCATTCCTTATCACCTCCAGCGCCTCTATAAGGTTCCTTACCACGTAGTCCGCGTGCTTGGGGCGCCTCCCCTTGAAGTATCCCCTGCCAACGAGTATCGTGGTCGCGCCTATCTCCTTCCCGCCCCTCATGTCGGTATCGTCCCGGTCGCCCACCATATAAACCTCGTCCTCGTGCGGAAAGAGCCGCCTGGCCAGGCGGAAGTTGTGGGGGTCGAGCTTGCTGTGGCCGGTCTCGCCGCTTATTATGAGGGCGTCGAAGTAGTCCTTTATGCCAAGGTATTCGAGCTTCTTTCTCTGCCACCGGGTCGAGGAGTCTGTCACGAGGACCACCTTGGCACCCATGCGTTTCAGCGCCTCAAGGAAAGGCACCGCGTCCGGGAAGAGCCGAAGGTTAGAGAAGAACACCCTGTCTATGAGCTCCTGCATCTCCTCAAGCTCCTTGGGAGAGATTTTGGCGTAGACCTTCTCCAGGAGGTTCTCCACGATTTTATCCAGGTCCATCATGTGGAACTCACGCGACTGCTCCAGCTCGCGGTAGCGGGCGGTGAGTATGTAGAAGAAAGCCTTAAACTTCCTCCGTTTCAGCAGAAAGGGTATGAGACGGAGTATCGTATACTTCCCGGCCTCCCACGTGTTGCACAGGGTATCGTCGAGGTCAACGAGCACGAGCATATTAGAGAATCCCTCCCCGGGATTTAAATCCTTTGGGTTAAGTTTTAAAAGATGACGGGAAAGTCTCCAACGTATGGACAAGGGAAGCCTGCTCATAATGACGGGCATGGGAATGATAATGCTCGGATTCTTGCTAGTCTTTATTGGAACCGCCATCTCGGCCCTCGGCGGCGAAGGTGAGGTGGAGAGCGGCGGGGTTATAATGATAGGACCGATACCGATAGTCTTCGGAACGAGCAGGGGTGCCGCAGGAATAGCCATGATACTGGCGATAATTCTCATGGCGCTCTGGGTGATAGGGGCTCTACTCGCGAGGAGGGGATGACGTGGACTTCCTGCTGGCCCTGGCAATTCTCCTGGTGGTTGCGAAGAGCATCGAGTGGCTCTTCGAAAAGGTCGAGATACACCCGATAATAGCCCACGTGCTGACGGGAATACTCCTCGGTCCCTTCGTCCTGGGCCTCATAGAGCCAACCGAAGAGCTGGGCGTTCTGGCAAGGTTCGGCCTGATAATGATGATGCTCTACATGGGACTCACCAGCAACTTCTCGGCGATAGCTCAGAATACCAAGAAGGCCATCGTCGTGGCCAGCCTGGGAGTTGCCGCCTCGTTCATCCTGGGGTTCCTAACAGTCGAGTACTTCGGCAAGGGAACAACGGCAGCCATCTTCGTGGGAATAACCCTTGGAAATACCGCGATAGAGGTCACGAGCGGGATCCTCGTTAAGGAGCGCGTTAAGAGGGAGGTCTCATCGATCCTCATGGGCGCGGCATTCGCCGACGACATAATGGCCGTCTACCTGATAGGCATCATAACCGCGATGGCCGGTGGAAGCCTGGATGCCCTCTCCTTCGGAATCCTGACCGTCAAGATATTCGCCTTCATAGCTGCCACACTTCTCATCTCGGAGTACGTCTTCAAGAGGGCGAAGTGGTTCTACTCGATCGTCCGGAACCTGAACGTCTTCTTCACCTTCACGCTCATCCTCACCTTCGCCCTCGCCATCATAGCTGAGAAGGTCGGCCTGAACCAGATAATCGGCGCTTACCTGGCGGGACTCACGATAAGCAGACTCCGCGAGAGGAAGGACCCGCTCGTGGTCACGAGGATAAAACTGAACGAGCTGATCGAAGACCTCCAGGTGGTCCTCACCGAGTTCTTCATACCGCTGTTCTTTATCTACGTAGGCCTGATGTTCAACCCGCCGCTGGCGAGCATAAGCCTGGCCCTCATAGCGGCCCTCTACATAGCCGCCGTCCTCGGAAAGCTCCTCGGCTGCGGTCTGGGGAGCAGGCTCTTCGACCTCGGCTGGAAGGACTCAATCCTCGTGGGAATCGGAATGGGCGGAAGGGGAAGCCTGGAGCTGGCCATACTCACCTTCGGCCTCACGACGGGCCTGATAGACCAGGTCCTCTTCGCCAGCGTCATAGTGGTCTCGATGCTGACTGCACTGACGACGCCGCTGTTCTTTAAGACCTACATCAAAAGGGCAAAAGCTTAAATTCATACCGGACGACTAGTGCCAGGCTGGTGAGAGGATGTTCCCGAGGAGAGGCGCGAGCGAGGAAGAGGTTCTGGTGGAGCTTGAGGAAAAAACGGCCCCCGATCTTACCTTTGATTCGGGGAGGATACTCGGTTCGATGTGCACATACCCCCATCCCTTCGCCCTCGAAGTCGTCCGGCGCTACATTGACAGAAACCTAGGCGACCCTGGGTTGCACGTCGGAAGCCAGAAGGTCGAGGAAGAGGCCATCGGAATGCTTTCAAACCTGCTCGGCCTGGAGAGGGGCTACGGGCACATAGTTTCTGGCGGAACCGAGGCCAATATCCTGGCCGTGAGGGCCTTCCGGAACATGGCGGGCGTCGAGAAACCTGAGCTCATTCTGCCCGAGAGCGCCCACTTCTCGTTCCTGAAGGCGAGCGAGATGCTCGGCGTTAAGCTCGTCTGGGCGGAGCTGAATCCGGATTATTCCGTCAACGTTAGGAACGTCGAGGATAGGATTACCGACAACACGATTGGGATAGTTGGAATAGCCGGCACAACGGGCCTCGGCGTTGTGGACGACATCCCGGCCCTAAGCGACCTGGCTCTGGACTACGGCCTTCCCCTTCACGTGGATGCCGCCTTCGGAGGCTTCGTGATACCCTTCGCAAAAGCTTTAGGCTACGAGATTCCGGACTTCGACTTCAGGCTGAAGGGCGTGAAGAGCGTAACCATCGACCCCCACAAGATGGGGATGGTTCCGATCCCCGCGGGAGGAATAATCTTCAGGGAGAAGAAGTTTCTAGAGGCGATAAGCGTTCCGGCGCCGTATCTGGCCGGTGGAAAGGTGTGGCAGGCCACGATAACAGGGACCCGACCGGGTGCAAGCGCTTTAGCCGTGTGGGCGATGATAAAACACCTCGGCTTCGAGGGCTACACTGAGGTCGTCAGGAACGCGATGGAGCTGAGCAGATGGTTCGCCTCCGAATTGAAGCGGATTCCCGGCGTTTACCTCATCCGCGAACCGGTTCTCAACATAGTGTCCTTCGGAACCGAGAATCTTGAGGAAGTCGAGGAGGAACTGAAGAGGCGCGGCTGGGGCATAAGCGCCCACAGGGGCTACATCAGAATCGTCATGATGCCCCACGTGAAGAGGGAGCACCTGGAGGCTTTTCTGAGGGATTTGAGGGAAGTTATTCGGTGACCCCCTTTATGTCCACGTGAACGAAGGCGACCTCCACCTCGGGGATTTCCTCTATCCGCTTCTTAACCTCCTCACTGATGTCGTGGGCCTCTTTCAGCGTGAGTTCTGGGGGAACTTCTATGTGGAGCTCGACGTGAAGTCTGCTGCCAACGTAGTGGGCGCGGAGGTCGTGGACGCCGAGAACGTTGGGAACGCCCAACGCACGATTCTTTATCTCCTCGCATATCTCAAAAGGCGGTGCCTGGCCAGTCAGATAGCCGACGTTCTCGAGGATTATATCCAGGGAAACCTTCAGTAGGAATAGTGCAACCACGAGGCCCGCAAGAGAATCGCCGTACTGAAAGCCGAGTCTCTGGGTACCGAGGCCGATAAGAACCGCAACGCTGCTCAGGGCGTCGCTCCTGTGATGGTATGCATCCGCAACAAGTATCTGGCTGTTGAGCCTTTTTCCAACGTGAACGGAGTAGCGGAACATGAACTCCTTCGCTAGGATTGAAATCACCGTAACCGCAAGCATTGTTGAAGTTACCTCTATCCTCCCCCCATGGATGATTCTGTAGACCGCATCGCGGCCTATCTCGTAGGCCACTATCACCAGCGCCTCCCCGATTAGAAAGGCCACCAGGGGTTCAAACCGTGAGTGGCCGAAGGGGTGGCTTTTATCGGGTGGCTTCGAGGAGATTTTTATTCCCGCGTAGCCGATGACGCTCGTGACAACGTCGCTCAGCGAGTGAACGCCGTCGGATATGAGGGCTATGCTCGAATACAGAAAACCCACGGTTAGCTTGAGGACAGCGAGAAGGACGTTGCCAACGATGCTGACCCATATAGGTCTGTATATCTCCTCCACGGTACCACCACAATTTTGTGCATATGCACACAATATTTAAACCTTTCCACACCGGCGTTGGGACCAAACCTTATTAGGTTTTCCAATTTTGTTAGGCTAATCGAAAAAAGCAGAACGGAACGTCGCGGTCAGTCCGTCACTCCATCATCACGAGCCTCAGACAAGGCTGAAATCATCATCCCGAAAAAGGTTGGAGATGGGCCTTAAAAGGGTTTGCTCAGAGATCACCTTTCCTTCCTCATCCATCGGTTCGCCCATCACTCATCATCGCGTTCCCAAGTTCTCGCAGGGGCTTAAAACGGTTGCCCAAAAATAGTGAAGAAGGCAGCGGAGTCAGAACTCCAGCTCAAAGTTCCCAGGCCTGTGCTCGACCACTATGGTAAGAACACCATCCGAGAGGGACTCGTCCACGATTTTACCGCCGACGACCCTGACGTCCTCAACGTTTCTCAGCGCCACCTCACTTAAGCCGGAGAGATGGTTGCGGAGGCGAAGCACGTCGCCGTTCCTGCCGAGAACGGTCGCCGTGGAGTAAACGACCTCAACGTCGCCGTATCTGACCCCGAAGGGCAGGAAGAGAACGCCACGCTTTTTCATCTCTATTCCATCCATGAGCTTTGGAACCTCGATTCCTCTGTACCTGACCTTCCCAAATACCCTGTGGCCGCGCGGATTGGCGAGAACTAGATAGTTCCCCCGGGGAATCGCTATCATGTCGCTATCTGTGACCTCAAAATCTCTTGTAACACCCTGAAGGGCCAGCAGTTTATCAACGAACTTTCTGTGGAGGTCGTGGTGGCTGCTGAAGTACTGGAGCCTGAAGCCGAGCACTATCGCGCTTCCCCTTCCCTTCCGAACGAGCGCCCCGACGGGCTTGCCGTTGGCGAAGGCTACCGGCGTTCCACCCCTGACTTCCCTAGCAACATTCCTGGTTACCATCCTGTCAATCCCGTCCGAGGAGACGCTGACGAAGGGGATGAGCCTGAAGTTGTCCCTCGCCTCTGCAAACTCAACCTCAACGCCGAGATAGTCTGCTAGGGCGGAGTACGGCTTCATGTTCTCGTCAAGATAGGGGAGCATCGGGAGGACCACAAGATTTCCGCCTCGCTCAACGAACTCTACCAGCTTGTTCTGAACGTCCTTAGCCATGAAATCGAGGCTGTAGACCCATAGCTGGTCGTACGCTAACATCTCCTCGACGGTCGCCTCCTCAAGGTCAAGGACGTCGAAAGGCACGTTGCTCATCGCCAGGAGCGTCAAAAGCCCACGCTCGCCGAAGAGGTACTCGTTGAGGTTGACGCTCTCCTTGAGGTTGCCTCTAAGCCCCCACACCGCGAGGGGCTCGTAGGGTTCGTAGCCCCCGAAGGCGACCCTCGGCTTGAGCCGGCTTTCCACGAAACCGGGGTTACCCCTCAGGAACTCGCCGAGCCATTTAATCGGCTCGACGTGCGGTCTCTCAGTTCCATCAAGGCCTATCGGCGAGTAAACGTCCCAGCTTATTCCGTTGTGCGACTCGTAGCCTTCGGGATTCTCTCCGCCGGCGTAGAGGTAGTAGTTGATGTTGTGGATTCCGAGGGCCGGAAGAAGGGCGTAGAGCAGCTCGGCCTCGTCCGGCTCTATTGTGTGGGCCAGCGAGACCTGGGTCTCTATACTCAGCGGCGGCGTTCCGAGTTTTTTCTGGTAGAAGCGGTAGATTCCGGTCTTGTAATAGATGTGCCCGAGCCTGTCCTCTTTGAAGTCGAAGGAGCGGTAGAAGGAGTACCAGAACTCCGTCCAGAGGTGAATATCGAGGTTCCTCTCTCTCACGTGGCGGTAGAAGTGTTTCCACGCCACCAGGAGGAGGTAGGGGTCGAGTATGCTTATCGGGACATCAACGTAGCGCCTCAGGTGGTCGTAGAGGGTCTCGACGTAGCGGTTGGTCATCCATATCTTGAAGCGGTGCCAGTCGAGGAGCTTTGTGAGGGGCTCCGATGGGTCGGTCGGGGGTTTAACCTCACCGTAGTCCGAGATTTCTTCCCCGTACCGCTCCGCGAGCGTCTCAAGGGAGTAGTTCTCTCTGAGCCATCCCTCCCAGAAGCCGCCGGGTTTAACGACGACATCGTTGTAATCGGTGAGGAACGGCTGGAATATCGTTTCCCAGTATGAGGGCTCGTCATCGATCGAGACGCTTATTATAGGCCCGCCGTTGGTGTGGAGGTAGTCCTGAATTACCGGCAGGACCGCATCATACCACTCCGAGACGGCCTCCAAATAAGTCGGATGCAGGTACGTGATGGGTGGATAATAGATGTCCCGCGGCAGGTCCCCGTCCGGCCCCCTGGCGAGTATCTCGGGGTGCTCGTTGATGAGCCAGTTGGGGATTCCGCCGTTCCTCCACTCGCCGCAGATGTACGGGCCGGGCCTGACGATGGCGTACATCTCCATCTCTTGAACCAGCTCAAGGAAGCCCACCAGGTCTCTCTCCGGGCTCGTCTCCCCGGTGAAGTCGAGATTACCCTTCGCGGGCTCGTGCCAGTTCCAGGCGACGTAGGTATCGACGGTGTTGAGGCCGTGCCTCTTCATTTTTTCCAGCCTGTCGCGCCAATGTCTCCTCGGAACGCGGAAGAACTGGAGCGTTCCGCCGTAGATCACCACCCTCTCGCCATCGATAAGGTAAACCCTGCCGTCGTGCCCAACCTTCATAACCATCACCACTTCACCACCTTGCTCAGAAACCTCGGCCTGTCCGGATTGAGTCCGCGCCCAACGGCCTTGTAGTAGGCGAGGAGCTGGATAACAGGCAGGTAGAGAACCACGTTGGTCGGTGGACTCAGCTCCGGAACCTCGATAAAGTAATCTGCCCCAGTGTCGCGCCTTCCAACGGTGAGAACCCTTGCTTTTTGCCCCTGGAATTCCTCCGTGAGTTTTTCGTGCCAGTCGAGGGGCTCGTCCACGAGCAGAACTACGAGGGTTCCTTCGTCTGCTATGGACTTGAAGCCGTGCCTGACCTCAAAGGTCTGATAGGCCTCGCTCCAGAAGAGGGCCATCTCCTTCATCTTCAGCATGGCCTCAAGTGCCACGGGATAGAGTATCCCCGAGCCGAGGAAGATGACGTTTCTGAAGTCGAAGTCGCTAACGATTTCCCTGATGTAGTCCTCGCTCCGCAGGACTTCCTTCGTTAGCGATGAGACGAGTTCCGCGTCGTAGGTTTCCCACCCGTACGAATGGAGGAGAAGCTGCAGGAATGCGAAGTAGAAGGCCGTGAAGGAGTGGGTCATGACGACGCTCTCCTCGTGGGCCGGGACGATTAGGGCGTGGTCGGCTTCTCTCGACAGGGTGCTCTCGTAGGCGGTGAGGGCGAACCTGGGAACGTCGAGCGTGTTAAGGGCCTTAACCGCCTCGGTTGTCTCGCCAGAGCGCGATATGGCGACGAGAAGTTCAGGGTTTCCTATCGGATACCATTCACGCGAATAAAGAAGTTCGGAGCAGGGGGCGCTGAGCCCCCTGCCCCCGAGGCGGGTGGTTGCCATGGCCAGCGGCTGCGACAGGAAGTGCGAGCTGCCGCAACCAGTGTAAACTATCTCCCTCGGTAACCGAAAGTCGTGAGATGTTACGAAGTCCTCGAAGGCCCTCTGGGCGGTGAGTATCCCTTCTGGGGTTTTCCGTATCTCCCTCAGCGTCGCGTGCATTCAACCACCCCCGTAGAGATGACAGGCGACCCAGTGGTTCTTCTCGACCTCGCGGAGCTCGGGGCGGACCTTGAAACAGACGTCCTTAACCTTCGGACACCTCGGCGCGTAGCGGCAGCCGGCTATCTCGTAGATGCCGCGCTCCTCCTTCTCGGGCTCGATCCCCCTGAACTCCCACTTGACGTTCAAATCAGGGACGCTCTCCAGGAGCATCTGCGTATACGGATGAAGCGGGTTGTGGAACACCTTCTCCGTGTCCCCCATCTCGACGATGGTTCCGCGGTACATGATTATCGTCGAGTCGCTGATGTAATAGCCGAGCGCCAGGTCATGCGTGACGAAGAGAACCGAGGTGTCGTACCTGTCCCTGAAGTCGCCGAGGAGGTTGAGGATGTCAATCCTCGTTGAGGCGTCAAGCATTGAAACCGCCTCGTCGGCTATTAGGAGTTTCGGCTTCACGAGGAGGGCCCTGGCTATGAGTATGCGCTGCAGTTGCCCACCACTGAGCTGGTGCGGGTACTTGCCGCGTACCTCGCTCGGATTCAGGCCGACCTGGGTCAGCGCGTCGTTTATCATCTCGTCACGCTCGTCCCGACCAACGTCCGGGAAGAACGATCGAAAGACCAGGTCAAAGGCCCTGTCGATCTCGTGGAGGGGATTGAAGCTCGCAAAGGGGTCCTGGAACACCGCCTGGACGTCCTTGTAGTACTCCCTCCTCAGCTGCTTCTTGCTCAGCTCGGTTATATCCCGGCCCTCGAAGAGTATCCTTCCGGAGGTGGGCTTTATCAGCCTGAGGATGAGCTTTCCGACCGTGGTCTTTCCGCTCCCGCTCTCGCCGACCAGGGAAACTATCTCCCCGGGTTTAATCTCGAAGCTGACGTCGTCAACGGCTCGAATTTCAAAGCCGCCGACGAGACCGGAGCGGAATATCTTAGTCAGCCTCTCGACCTTGAGGAGACTCATTGGCCCTCACCCCCGGCGACGTGACAGGCAACGTAGTGGTCCCTGCCAACGCTCAGGAGCGGCGGTTCCTCGCTGGGGCACTTCTCGAGGGCGTAGGGACAGCGGGTGTGGAAGCGGCAGCCCTTCGGTGGGTTGAGCAGGCTTATCGGGTAGCCGGGAATGCCACTCAGCTTCTGCCGCTTGTACTGCACGCCCATCCTCGGCAGGGAGTTGAGGAGAAGCCGGGTGTATGGATGAACCGGGTTGTTGATTATCTCCTCTGTGGGGCCTATTTCGACGACCTTACCCGCGTACATCACCATTATCCTGTCGGCTATCTTGTCGAGTATCGCCAGGTCGTGGGTGACGAAGATTATCGACTTGACTATGCCCTCCTCCATGAAGTGATGGAGGAGTTCAATGACGACGCGCTGGGTCGTGACGTCCAAGGCAGAGGTTATCTCGTCAGCTATGAGCAAATCCGGGTTGAGGAGCGTTGAGACGACCATGGTGGCGCGCTGGCGCATTCCACCGCTCAGCTCGACGGGGTACATGTTCGCCACATTGGGACTGAGCTTCACCATCGTCAGCCTCTCGCGGAGGAGCGTCTCGACCTCTTCTCTGTCCGTGTGGCCGTGTTCCCTCGCCAGATCCCAGACTATGTCCCTGATTTTCTTGGTCGGGTTGAGGGCGTTCATCGCGTACTGGGGGATTATTGAGAGTTCGCTGTATCGTATCCTCCTCGCCTCCTCCTCGCTCAGCCTCATCAGGTCCCTGCCCTTGAAGAGCGCCTTTCCACCCATGTGAACCATCGGCGGCTTCCTGAGGATGAGGGAGTGCACGAGGGTTGATTTCCCGCAGCCACTCTCGCCGGCTATGCCGAAGACCTCCCCCTCCTTGACATCAAAGCTGACGCCGTCAACGGCCTTTACGTGACCGACGGGGGTTACGTAGTAAATTTTAAGGTTCTCAACGGTGAGCATGTCATTCCCTCCTCAGCCTCGGATTGAACACCTCTTCCATGCCCAGGTTGATGAAAAACAACGCCGTGATGATGAGGGTGATTATCAGCCCGGGCGGGATGAACCACCACCACCAGCCGAACTGGAGGGCATTGTGGGCTATCGCCTTCTGGAGTATCGTTCCCAGCGATACCGCCGTCGTTGGGCCGAGGCCTATGAAGTCGAGCGTCGCCGAGGCGAGTATCGCGCCGCTGAACTGCAGGATTCCGACCATGAAGATGTAGGAAATCATGTTGGGCATTATCTCCTCGAAGATTATCCTGAGGTCGCTTAGGCCGACTATCCTCGCCAGGTTCACGAACTCGCGGTTCTTCAGCGAGAGGGTCTGGGAGCGAACGGCTCTTGCAACCCAGGGCCAGCCGGTTAGACCTATGATAACCGCCTGAACCTCGGGGCTTCTGGCTTCGAGATAGGCCGCGACCAGTATTAGGAGCACTATCGACGGGATGACCAGCATTATGTTGACGAACATCATGAGCAGCTCGTCGGTCAGTCCGCCCTTGTAGCCCGCGATGAAGCCTATTGTGATTCCGAGTGCGGTTCCAATCACAGCCGCCAGCACCGCCACCCAGAGGCTGGTCCTCAGACCGTAGACGAGGAGAGCATAGAGGTCCTTTCCGAGCTTGTCCGTTCCAAGGATGTGGAGAACCTCCACCTGCCTGCCGGTGTAGGTCGTGAGCACCTCCCGCGTCATCGGCGGAAGGGTCTTGGTGGAGTACGTCGCCACAGTGATGTTTGTTCCGGGTATGGTCTCGTAGTAGAGGCCATCGCTTGAGAACACCGTGAACAGGGGGCCGATTATGGCGAATACCACGAAGAACAGGAGTACCCCGAAGCCGAAGCGGAACTTGTTGTTCCTCATTGCGAGTTTGAACTTGTAGAGCTTGCTCTCCCTGGCCATCTTCAACCCTCCGTGTAGCTCGTCCTGACGCGCGGGTCGATGAAGGCGTAGACTATGTCTATGACAAAGTTCGCCGCGAGAACCGAGACCACGACCATGAGGAAGGCCCCCTGAAGCAGGAAGTAGTCCTGGCTCAGCGCCGCGTTCATTAGGAGTATGCCTATTCCCGGGTAGTTGAAGACTATCTCCGTCGCTATCGCCCCGGCAACCATCAGGCCGAGCTGAAGCGCCAGGCCGGTAACCTGGGGCAGGATGGCGTTCCTGTAGGCATGCCGAGTCATCAGCTTCTCGCTCGCGCCGAGCGCCTCAAGGTAGCGGACGTAGTCTGCCTCAAGCTCGTAGATTATCATGTTGCGCATTCCTATGGCCCAGCTGCCGATCATGACTATGAACAGGCTCAGGAAGGGGAGTATCCAGTGGGAGATGAAGCTCTTTATGAACTCCCACGAGAAGCTAGGGAGCAGGGAGGGGTCGTAGGCGCCCTGGTAGGGGAGCCAGCCGGCCTTGACCCCGATGAAGTAGACGAGGAGCATGGCGAACCAGAAGTATGGCATGCTCGCAAGGAAGTAGAAGATGGGCA
This sequence comes from Thermococcus radiotolerans, assembly GCF_002214565.1. Lineage (NCBI taxonomy): Archaea > Methanobacteriati > Methanobacteriota > Thermococci > Thermococcales > Thermococcaceae > Thermococcus > Thermococcus radiotolerans. The sequence goes on along the minus strand of NZ_CP015106.1, from coordinate 1,604,973 downwards.
TCATGTAGCGGTCGTACCTCTTATTCTTACCCGCTATCGCGCCCAGCCAGTTTCCGACCAGCCAGCTGAGCGCTATGGCCGGGAGGAGGATGGCGATATCATAGGGAAGGGCATGCCTGATTAAATCCCACACGGGGGCCTTGTAGAGGAGGCTGTAACCCAAATCCCCGTGGAAGAGCCTGACCCAGAAGTTCACGAACTGCCTCCAGAGGGGCTCGTTGAGCCCGTAAAGCTCCTCGTAGAATTTAATCAGTATCTCCTTCTCGCCGGGGGCGAGGTTGAGGTTGGATTCTATCATAGCCTCTATAGGGTTGCCCGGCATGAGCCTGGGCAGGAGCCAGTTAAGCGTGACCGCGAACAGGAAAGTTATCGCGTAAACGAAGGTTTTCCTGGCGAGATACTTCCTGAACCCCATTGCTTTCCCTCCCGATTATAAATCGTCAAAAGGAAGAAAAAGGTATCAGCGCCTCCTCCTCAGAAGGAGAGGCACCGCCGCCAGTAGAATCAAGGCGGCCGGACCGCAGGTGCTACCTCCGCCACCGGTTGTAGTCGTGGTTCCGCTCGGGCTGCTAGTGGTTGTGGTCGGCGCCTGGGCGGGCTGAACTCCGAGCATCGCCAGCGCGGTACCCCAGGTTCCAAAGCCGGGCCAGAAGATCGGAACGCCGTAGGGGTTCTTCTCGTTGGGCCAGTTCTTCCAGTACTGGGTGTTAGCCTCGTAGAAGACGGTTCCGGTGTAAACTGGAACCGCAGGGACGTCCTGGAGCCATATCTGCGTGAGCTCCTTGAGGTACTTTATCTGCTCGTCCTGATTGGGCGTCGCTGCGAGCTTCTGGAGCAGCTCGTTGACCCTCTCGTTGTGATAGTTGCCGAAGTTGGCGCCGCCCTTGTCGGTTTCGTTCTTGTAGTACATGAGGTTGTAGTAGACGCTGTAGGGGTCGGGCTTGAAGGTTCCGGCCCAGTGGAGCGCGAGGTCGAAGTCGCCGCTGTTGAGCTTCTGCATGAAGAAGTTGGTCCAGTCACCCTTGTCGATGACCACCTTTATTCCGAGGGGCTTGAGCTGGTTGGCGATTATCTCGCCCGCCTGTATCCAGTCGGAACAGCCAGAGCAGGTGACGAAGTGCAGCTCAACGGGCTTTCCGTTGTACTCCCTGATGCCGTCACCGTCGGTGTCCTTGATGCCAAGCTGGTCGAGTATCTTCATGGCATCCTGGAGGTCGCCGTACTTCCAGCCGTACTCGTTGATGATGTCCTTGGCGCCGATCTTGTCCTTCCAGCCCTGCATGATGGGTCCGAGCGGGGTCTGGTCCGGAACCGCGCTTATCGGTCCCTGCTGGACGATCTGCTCCGGGTTGATGGCCATCGCTATGGCCTTCCTGAAGGCGGGCATGTTCATGGGCTCGCGCTGGGTGTTGAAGTAGAGAACCACCGGAACGACCGGCGGGAAGTAGGGCTCCTTGTCGAGCCAGCTGACGATGTTGGGGTTCTGCTTCTTGAGCTCGGCTATGTCGAGGTAGTAGGTGGCAACGTCGAGGTCTCCCTTGAGGAACATGTTTGCTGCCTGATCGTTGCTCGAAACGTAGAGCTGGATGATGTACTTGGCGGCGGGCTTGTTGAAGTACTTCGCCCCCCACCAGTCCTCGTTCCTCTCGAGGATTGACTTCTGCTGCTCCACGACCTCCTTAAGCTTGTAGGCACCAGAACCGACGAGGTATTTCTTGTCGTCGCCCGTGAAGGTCATGGTCTTGACCTTCTCGGGGTCGAGGTTCTCGAAGATGTGCTTCGGTATTATGAGAACGGAGTAGAGGTTCTGGTCCCAGACCCACACGTTGGGCTGGCCTGAGAAGACAAAGCGGACGGTCCTGTCGTCAACGACCTTGATTTCGCTCAGGCCCTCGAACTTCTTCAGGCCAAGCTTTTCGTAGTACTCGAAGGAGAACTTCACGTCCTCGGCGGTTAAGGGCTTCCCATCCTGCCACCTCGTTCCCTCGCGGAGCTTCACCTCATAGGTGGTGCTGTCTATCCACTTCCCGTACTCGGCGAGCCAAGGCTTGAGTTCAGTAGTCATGAAGTTCAGCATGAAGAGAGGCTCGAAGACGAGACCGTCTATGCCGATAATGTTGCCGCCCTGGAAGGGATTGGCGCTGGCCGGGGGAGCGCTGTTGGCCGTGTATATCGTTTCATTTCGGGGAAAGTCCTCAGCGCGTACGGAGGCAAAGCTCCAGAGGCTTACCAGCAGAAGAGCCACCAGAGCTACGGCAAGATGCCTTTTCATAGTTTCCCACCTCATTATAAACAATGTCAATTTTATAACACTAGCCAAATCTATATAAGCTTTTTGGTGAACAGGATGGGTACACAGTGTACATAAAAGTCCAGGAGAACAGGAGCGACGGGCACGACCGGTGCATCACAACGTCACGGTGGCGATGGTAGGAAAATTATAAAAACACCAAAATCTATAAATGCCTAGGTGGAACCGATGAAGGAATTTTACTGGGGCGTCGTTCAGTCGGCCTTTCAGTTTGAGATGGGTGACCCCCTTAGACGGGGAATAGACGCGAGGAGCGACTGGTGGCAGTGGGTCCGCGATCCCTTCAACATCAAGAACGACCTCGTCAGCGGTGATTTGCCCGAGGACGGCATAAACAATTATGAGCTGTACGAAATCGACCACAGGCTCGCCAAGGACCTGGGTTTGAACGCCTACCAGCTCACGATAGAGTGGAGCAGAATCTTCCCGTGTCCGACCTTCGGCGTCGAAGCCGAGGTTGAGAGGGACTCCTACGGCCTGATAAAGCGCGTTAAAATCAAGAAGGAAACCCTGGAGGAGCTCGATGGGCTGGCCAACCATTCCGAGGTCGCCCACTACCGGGCAGTGCTGAAGAACCTCAAGAAGCTCGGTTTCTCGACCTTCGTGACGCTCAACCACCAGACCCTCCCCGTGTGGCTCCATAACCCCATCGAGGTGAGGAGGAACCTCGAAGGGGCAAGGGCAAGGGGCTGGGTTGACGAGAGAAGCATAGTCGAGTTCGTTAAGTTCTCGGCGTACATCGCCTGGAAGTTCTCAGATTTGGTGGATTTCTGGGCCACCTTCGACGAACCGATGGTTACCGTTGAGCTCGGCTACCTCGCCCCCTACGTCGGCTGGCCGCCCGGGATACTGAACCCCAACGCGGCGAAGAAGGTCATAATTCACCAGATGGTCGCCCATGCGAGAGCCTACGATGCGATAAAGGAGTTCTCAAAGGCGCCGGTAGGGATAATCCTCAACATAATTCCCGCCTATCCTCTGAACCCGAGGGACGAGCGGGACGTTAAAGCCGCGGAAAACTATGACTACTTCCACAACCGGCTCTTCCTCAACGCCCTCAACGACGGCAGGGTTGACCTCGAGCTGAGCTGGGAGGAGGTTAAAATAGACCACCTGGCCAGGAACGACTGGATAGGGAACAACTACTACACCAGGGAGGTTGTTAGGTGGGTCGAGCCGAAGTTCAAGGAGCTGCCGATAGTCAGCTTCGTGGGTGCCGAGGGATACGGCTATTCCGGAAATCCGATGGGGGTCTCGCCCGACAACAACCCGACCAGCGACTTCGGCTGGGAAGTCTATCCGAAAGGTATATACGACTCCACGATGATAGGGGCGGAGTACGGGAAGCCGGTCTACATAACCGAGAACGGCATAGCAGACTCCAAGGACATACTGAGACCCCGCTACATCGTCAGCCACGTGAGGGAACTGTTCAGGGCGATTGAGAACGGCGCTGACGTCAGAGGCTACTTCCACTGGGCGCTGACGGACAACTACGAGTGGGCGATGGGGTTCAAGATACGCTTCGGCCTCTACGAAGTCGACCTGATAACCAAGGAGAGAATCCCGCGTAGAAAGAGCGTGGAGACATATAGGAGAATCGTCACGGAGGGGTTGGGAGATGAAAACGATAGCAGTTGATGAGAGCACCTGGAAGAAGATAAAGCTCCTCAAAGACAAGCTTGACGCTCGCTCCTACGATGAAGTGCTCCAGAAGCTCATAGAGACCTGGCACCTCGTCGAACTCGACAAGAAGGTTGACAACGTCATAATGGACGACGAAGAGGCCGAGATGCTCATCAACCTGCTCGAAAAGAAGAAGGGGAGTTGAATCATGCCGCTCCCATCTGAGATAACCTTCGACAGCCGGACGCTCCTCAGGATGCACACCGCGGGCAGAAAGAGACAGCTGGAGATAACGCTGGCCAAGTTCACCGTCTCGCTCTCGGCCATCACGCTCTACCGCTACCTTTCGGTTCGGGCGTACCTCAAGAAGAACGTCGAGAGGGAGCTGGAGGTACTGAGGGACATCTACACAATAGTTCCCCTGAACGATGAGATACTCGTCAAAGCGGCCCAGATAGAGGCCCAGCTCCTCCAGAAGGGGAAGATGCTCGACCTTGAGGACATCCTTACCGCGGCAACGGCAATCTGCACGGGCAGTTTGCTCGTCACGGACGATCCCAAGAGGTACGAATCCATCAGGCAGTTCGGCCTGGACACGATGCCCCTAGAAAAGTTCCTGAAGGAGCTTGAGATAATGGTGAAGATGGAGCTGGGTTAAATCAGCTCCGCGAAGGGCGTTATGTGCAGGAACATACCCGGCATGAAGCGCAGCCCCTCGGCGTACTTCACTCCTGCCTTTTTACCGTAGTAGAGGGCCACCGTCCTCAGGAAGGGCTCCCATTTCTCCCAGACGTCATCGGTGAACTGGCTTCTGTGGGCCCGTATCGCCCTCAGCTTGAGCTCCATGACGTCGGTTATGTCCATGAAGTAATTGGGCTTTGCAGTGTAGTAGAAGCCAAAGACCTCGACCTGGTGGGGTTTCAGGCCGGCCGCCACGTCGGTGCTCCCGAAGTTGGGAAGCTGGGAGAAGGCCACGGCGTCGAGGGCCAGGAAGCCCGTCCTCCTGTGGTCCGGATGGGCCTCGTAGGGGAGCCAGGGGTCGGGGGCGAGAACCGCGTCCGGTTTCTCGGCGCGGATTACCTTTACCAAGTCTTTTCTGATCTCCCTCGTGTAGGGAAGCTCGGTGTCCCGGTAGTCAAGCCAGATTATCCTTTTGACGCCGAGCATCCTCGCACTCTCTTCTTCCTCGCGCTTTCTCACGATGGCAAGCTCGTGGGAGCTCAGGTCATCATCGAGCGTCCCCATTGAGCCGTCGGTCATGCAGACGTAGACTACCTCTATCCCAGCATCCGTCAGCTTCTTTATCGTGCCCCCCAAGCCTATGGCGCAGTCGTCCGGGTGGGGCTCGATGCACAGAACCTTTTCGACTTCCTCAAATGGATTCGAGAGGTCGAATTCAAGCTCTTCGAGGAGCTTTTCAAAGGCCTCATCAAAGTTATCGATGTCCTCGAACATCGCCAACACCTCATCAACGTTGTACCCCAGTGCTTATAAATATGGCGGCATTTATAAGTTCGGCAGAAGATATAACTGCCGCCCAAAAAGGCTTTTTAACCCTGCACCGTTTCGGAAGTGAGGGCTATGCCGGAGACGCTAAAACTACGCCTGATAAAGAACGCGGGATGGCTGTTTGGGGCGGAGGTAATCTCAAAGATATTAGCGTACGGTATAATCGTCCTTTTGAGCAGGACGCTGGGGCCGGAGGGACTCGGCCAGTACTCCTTCATTTTCTACTACGTGGGACTCCTCGGGATATTCTCCGATCTGGGCGTCGGGTTCTATTTCATGAGGGAGGTCGCGAGGGACAAGGAGAAGCTTCCCGAGCTTCTTCCCGATGTCCTCGGATTCAAGATAGTTCTGGCAGTCATCAACTTCCTGATAATCGTCGGACTCACGATTTTCCTCCCAAAGCCGGAGTGGATGAAGGTTCTTATCGTTCTAGCCGGAGCGGAAGCCATGTTGACTTGGATCGCTGGGATTTTTGTCAATATAATGTATGCCCACGAGGTTACAAAGTACGATGCAATCGCCAAGACCATCGAGAGGTTTTGGGCATTCTTCGTCGGAGGGGTGGTCATATATACACTCAAGTCTCTCTCACCATTCGTGATTGCTCTTCTTGGAGGGTACGTTATGAGAGAGTCCCTTAGGATCATTTGGGGACTTCACTTTATTAATAAGATCTCACTTCGCTTTGATCCAGTAACATGGAGAAAACTTCTGAAAAAATCTTATCCTTTCTGGCTTATCGGACTATTTACACTGATTTATTATCGCACAGATATGGTGATGCTTAGCCTCCTGAAGGGAGACTATGAGACAGGAATTTACCGCGCGGCTTATACCCTAATTGAAGTCTCCCTTTTTATTCCAAGTATCGTTGTTTCAACGACTATGCCTTCAATGGCAAGACTATGGAAAGAAGACAGAGAAACCCTAAGAGTACTGTTTAAAAAGAGCTTCCAGATACTTTCACTTATGGGAATTGGTGGAACTACTGGATATTACGTCTTCTCAAAGATGGGGATCATCATAGTCTTTGGAAAAACATTTTTACCAAGTATCCCTATCTTAAGAATCCTAGCGTTTGCACTACCGTTTATGTTCCTTAATTCACTCCTAGGCAGTTATATGAATGCCATAGGCAGAGAACTAACATTCACAAAGATAACAGGGTTTACAGCAGTTCTTAACATTGCTCTTAATTATCTCTTAATAATTCAATATGGAGCAATTGGAGCAGCAATGGCAACAGTAGTTAGCCAAGGAGTAGCAAGTGTTTTAAACATCTATCTCAACTTAAACAACGTCAGGAGGTAACTAGGGGGGAACTTGATGAAGATATCCATTGTGGGTTCTGGCTATGTGGGCCTCGTCACGGGCATGGGATTCGTTAAGCTCGGAAACGAAGTTATTTTCGTGGACGTTGATGAGAGAAAAATTGAAATGATAAACAATGCAGAGCCACCGATCTACGAGGAAGGTTTGGGCAAGCTAATGAAGGATTTTAACGGGCGCTATCATGCAACTAACGATTATCGCGAGGCGATTCTCAACTCTGAAGTCACTTTCATCTGCGTTGGAACCCCCTCACGAGAAGACGGCTCGATTGATCTAACCTACGTCAAACAAGCCGCCGAAGAAATCGGGAAGGTTTTGAAGGAGAAGGACTCCTACCACGTTGTCGTTGTCAAGAGCACGGTTCTGCCAGGCACAACCGAGGAAGTCGTAAAGCCGATTCTGGAAGAGCACTCCGATAAAAAAGCCTTCAAAGACTTTGGTTTAGCAATGAATCCCGAATTCCTCCGCGAGGGCGTTGCATTGAGGGACTTCCTGAACCCTGATAGAATCGTCATCGGCGTTCAGGACGAGAGGACGAGAGAGATTCTCGAGGAACTCTATCAGCCGATAGACGCGCCGAAACTCTTCACCGACATTAAAACCGCGGAGATGATTAAGTACGCTTCAAACGCCTTTCTGGCGACAAAAATCAGTTTTGCCAACGAGATTGGAAACATCTGTAAGAAGCTCGGTATTGACTCGTGGAAAGTCTTCGAAGGCGTCGGTCTCGACCATCGGATTAGTCCGCACTTCTTTAGAACTGGAATCGGCTGGGGCGGCTCCTGCTTCCCAAAGGACGTTAAAGCACTCATCAATAAAGCTGAAGAAATCAGTGAAGAGCCGGTAATACTGAAGGCCGTCGTGGAGGTGAACGAAAGGCAACCGCTTAAACTCATCGAACTCCTCAAGAAGCACGTTCCAGAGCTTAAGGGGAAAGCCGTTGGAGTCCTGGGACTGGCCTTCAAGCCGGACACGGATGACGTGAGGGAAACGAGAGCCTATGCCATCATCAAGAAGCTCCTCAACGAGGGAGCTAAAGTTATAGCTTACGACCCTCAGGCGATGAAGAACTTTAAGCAATCCTACCCTGATGTTGGAGAAAAAATTGTGTACTCTGAGTCCGCCGAGGACGTCCTCAGAGCCACAGATTTTGTTCTCATCGTTACAGAGTGGGGGGAGTTTGAGGAGTTGGATTATTCGGGGAAGATTGTAATCGACGGGAGGCGTGTGAGAGCCGCAGAGAAGAACGCGAAAATTTACGAGGGGGTGTGCTGGTGAGGGTCAGAAAAGCCGTCATTCCCGCGGCTGGACTGGGAACGAGGATGCTACCCCTAACAAAGGCCCAGCCAAAAGAAATGCTACCAGTAGTAAGAAAACCCACGATTCAGTACATTGTTGAAGAAGCTTATGCGGCAGGAATTAGAGAAATCTTGATTATCACTGGAAAGCACAAGAGGGCTATTGAAGACCACTTTGATAAGTATGATCATAATGTAAACAACACATACCTTGAAAAACTGAATGAAATTCTTGAAGATGTTAGCATTTATTACATCAGGCAGAGATATCAAAAAGGTCTGGGTGATGCAGTCAAATACGCACAGGCTTTCGTCAATGATGAACCCTTTGCTCTCATTTTAGGGGATACCATCACAATCCCATCGTGTACAGCAGAACTCATAGAGATGTATGAAAATGTCAACGCCCCGTTAATAGCTGTGGAAGAAGTACCCTGGGAAAAGGTGTCACTTTATGGAATTGTGAGCAAGGCTGAGCCGGGAGAGATATTCAAAATAGAGTCCCTTGTGGAAAAGCCGGATGTAAAAAGTGCCCCTTCGAATCTTGCCATATTAGGGAGGTATATTTTAACTTCCGAAATTTTTGAGTATCTTGAGAAAGTCAAGCCCGATAAGAAAGGAGAGATCCAGCTGACAGATGCCCTTGAGCTTATGGTAAAGGATGGAATTGACATCTATGGGTATATCTTTGGAGGAAATAGATATGATATCGGAAATATCTTCGACTGGCTGAGAGCAAATATTGAACTTGCCTTGAAAGATGAAGAAGTTGGTGAGAGACTCAGAGAGTTATTGCTGTCGCTGGTGGGTGGTAGGGATGATTAAAGAGGACGTGAAAGAGATAACCCGGGAAACCAAGGATGCAGAGTTCGGGGGAAAGACTGTGCTTGTTACTGGAAGTGCTGGGTTCCTAGGTTCCTGGCTCTGTGAGGCCCTTATAGAGAAGGGAGCAACGGTTTACTGCGTAGATAACTTTGCAAGTGGTCTGTGGGAGAACATATCTCACTTGGAGGGCAATGAGAACTTCATGTTTATAGAGCACGACGTCTCCAAGCTTTTGACTATAAATGAGAAGATTGACTTTATCTTTCACTTTGCTTCGAGGGCTTCTCCGTTTGAGTTCGAGCACTATCCGCTCGAGATTATAGACTCAAACACGCTCGGCACGAGAAACATGCTTGAACTCGCTAGGAGATATAACGCAAGGTTTGTTTTTGCCTCAACGAGCGAGATTTATGGTCAGCCAAAGGTCGTACCTACCCCAGAGCGCTACTGGGGGTACGTTAATCCAATAGGCATTAGAAGTTGCTACGACGAATCCAAGAGACTTGGTGAGGCAGTAACAATGGCTTACTACAGGCAATACGGAGTTGATACTAAAATAGTCCGGATATTCAACACGTACGGCCCCAGGATGAGAGCCGATGGAATTTACGGTAGGGTCGTTCCGAGATTCATAACCCAGGCCCTCGCAGGCAAGCCAATAACGGTCTTCGGTGAGGGTGATCAGACGAGGAGCTTCTGCTACGTTACTGACTTGATAACTGGGGTGATCAAGCTTGCAATCGCGGAGAATGCTAAGGGCGAAGTCGTTAACATGGGAAATCCCCGCGAGATCACGATCCTTGAACTGGCTCACATCATAAAGAGATTAACAAACTCTGATTCGCCTATAGAGTTCCACCCACTACCTCCGGACGATCCTCAGAGAAGGTGTCCGGATATAACCAAGGCCAAGAAGTTGCTCGGCTGGGAACCGAAGGTTAAGCTCGAGGATGGATTGAAGAGAACCATAGAATGGTTCAGAGCAAGGAGGCACCGAGAATGAAAGTATTAATAACAGGAGGACTAGGCTTCATAGGCAGATATTTAGCATTTCACCTTCTAGAGTCAGGGTATGAAGTACAAATAATAGACAATATACATCGATGGAACTTTAATGAGATTGAGAGATACTACAATAATGATGACAGTGCAAGATTTTTAAAAGAAGCAACCAGTATAGGGGATATAACTAATGAGAACTTAATGAGCCAATTAATAAAAAATACTGATCTCGTCATTCACTTGGCTGCAATCTCAAGAGTTAACGAAGCGAATAACAATCCAGAGCTAACATTTGATTATAATGTCAAAGGAACCTCGATAGTTGCAATCCTATGTAATAAGTTCCACAAACCGATGATTTTTGCTTCATCAAGAGAAGTGTATGGGAATGCACTTCGACTACCAGTATCAACGTCTCATCCCCTTAACCCTGCCAATATATATGGTGCTTCTAAAGTATGGGGTGAATTTATAATCAAACAGCTGGGCATGAAAAATAATCTGAAATATATTATTTTTAGGATAGCTAATGTATATGGACCAGGAGATAAAGATAGAGTAATCCCAATATTTATCCAAAATGCCCTCTCTAATGAGCCATTGATTATAAAAGGAAAATCCAAAATTCTTGATTTTGTGTATATTAACGACATAGTATCTGCATTTGACCAAGCTATTAAAAGATTCGACAATATAAATGGATACACTTTAAACCTCGGTTCTGGCAATGGCACAAGTTTGATTAGGCTTGCGCAATTAATAGTGAGATTAACAAACTCAAACAGTAATATTGTAATTCAAGAAAACTCGCCTACAAATGAAGTTGAAAGATTCTATGCAGATATAACAGAGACTAAAAAAGCATTGGGATGGAATCCAAAAGTATCTCTTATTAAAGGCTTAAGGACCACTATCCAATATTACCACAGGGGGGTGCAAAAATGAATGCATGCATTATTGGAGCGGGAATTAGTGGGCTTACTGCTGCTTGGACGTTACTAGAGCAAGTACCACAGGAATTCAGGGATATACATATCATCGAAAAGAAAAACCATGTTGGAGGACTTGTCAATACTAGATACATAGGTAACAAGTTTTATGACTTTGGCCCGCATATATTTCATTCACATGATGAGTTAATACTATCCCTAATGAAACAAGAACTTAAAGAGAGAGGCTTTTACGACATTAAAACAATTGCAAAATCATACTGGAACAAAAAGTTCTATGATTATCCATTGTCAGTTGATAGTATCCTTAATTTGCCCAAAGAATTGCAAAGGAAGGTATTAATAGAACTGTACAAACTATGTCCTAACAATAAACATGAAGCTACAAATTTTAGTGAATTTGTGCGCGGATTGGTAGGGGATACATTATATAAAATATTCTTTGAAAAATATACAAAAAAATTATGGGGAATTTCTCCCACCCAAATACCTTCGGAGTGGGCCCCTAAAAGGATATCCTTCAGAGTCAATGACAAAACGTTCTTTGGGGTTAATGAATGGGAAGTTTATCATAAAAATGGGATTAAAGAGATCACGAATTTTCTTTTTGAAAAAATACAAAGACACAAAAATAAAGTAAGACTACTTTTTAATTCGGAAGTGCTAAGCATAACCAATACTGGAGGGGCATATAAACTAAGAGTACTCAATAAAAACACAAACGAAATCGTGAGGCTTGATTGTGATATCTTAATATCCTCGATGCCGCTGGATGAATTGTTATTAAAATTAGGAGCTAAACCTAAACCCCTGATATTTAGATCTTCAATTGTAGTATTTTTAGAGTTAAATAGAGAATTTCCAATATTGCCGGCTAATTGGATATATCTCAACGAGGAAAACTATCCCTTTACGAGAATATTTGAACAACCATCCCTATTAAATAAATACCATGGGAACACTTGGATCACAATAGAGTATCACATCAATAAAGATTCCAAGATGTGGAAGATGGCCAATCCAGAAATAGTCAATAGGACCACTCAGTTTTTGGAATCATTAGGACTAGTATCCCAAGAGGATATAATAAACTGGGATGTGTGGAAAGAGGCATATACCTATCCAGTATTAACCTTTGAAACATTAGAAAATTTAAAGTATAACACTAAACTAATTAACAACTTCAAAAACGTGATAACTGTCGGAAGACTTGGAAAATTTAGATACATGAATATGGACGAGACTATCTCTGACACAATAAGGACAATTAAAAACAAAATTATTAGGGGGGCATAAACCATGAACACAAAGTGGGATTTTAATTTGTGCAAAGGATACATCAAGAGGATTTATAAATCCCCGAAAAGAAAAAATATGTGCTGTATTGTAATACCAACATACAACCAATATAATATAACTAAAAAAACAATTGAGTTACTCAAGAAACAAACGATATCTCCAGAGATTATTATTATCGACAATGCATCTAATGATAGAACATTTGAAAAAATAATAAGGGAATTCCCAGATGTTACTGTCATAGAACTTAAAAAAAATTACGGAAGTAGTGGAGCTCAATATATTGGGGCAGTATATGCACTTTCGCAGGGATATGATTATATAATTTTATCAGACAATGATGCCCAACCAATAGATATAACCCTTGTAGAGGATATTTTAAAAAAAGCAACTAAAGAAAAGGCCGTTGTTATACCTACCAATTTGTTTGGAGGCAATATTACCGGATTTAGTAAAGAAAAGACCAAAATAACAACGTCTCCTCTTCATTACCTTTGTATTCCAAGGGATATCTTAGAAAACTGCGGACTACCAATATTTAATTTGTTTTTAAAGGCAGATGATTATGAATTAACAACTAGGATCTCCAAAAAAAGATACAGGATAACAAGAATTGACTCTAGGTATTATCACCCCATAAAAATAATTCCAAGTCCTTTAGCTAATTATTATCTATTAAGAAATTACATTGTTATTACAAAATTACATAACGATATATACAAAGCAAAGAATGTATTCAACACCTTGTTGTCATGGGGAATTATTAATATTACATTATCAACAATATATATGAACCCTAAAATATTCACGAACTCGTTCTTGTTAGCTATTCGCGATGCGTTTACCCAAAGACTTGGAAAAGCCCCATATAAGTTTCCGATAATCAAATCCTCGCATGTTGTTGATATTGATCATATCAAAAAACATGGCCCGGAAGCTACACTATTTATATACTACAAAAATTCCGAGGTAATAACTAGAATTAAAAAAGCAAAAATACTTGATAAACACAGGTTTATAGAAATAAGAGACACACCATCTATTAGAAAACAAATAAAATACATATCAGAGATAATCAAGCACAGGTCAAGAATACTGATACTATTGGAACCCCTAACACCACATGCGGGATACTTACTCCTTCTGTTTGGAAGTATATGGACGATAAACTTATCAACAGAAGATAACAAAATACACATTATATATAACGAAAGAATTATTAAAAGGATAACAAAAATCCTGATTGGAGCTATATTGACCCTATTACTTGTTGTGCCCCTAACATTAGGAGCAATGATGTACTATGCATTCATATATAAAACACCCGCTATTCAAAGAAGACAATTTGATCCATGCAACACAGGAGAGACGATTCCATGAGAATCGTAATAATCCACAACGAGATGGCCCCTTACAGGATTTTTCTTTTCGATGAGCTCGGAAAAGGGTTTAAAACAAAGGTGATATTTGGAAGAAAAAAAGATCCGAAGAGACTGTGGAACATTCCTCTCGGAAAGAGGTTTAGGTGGAGAGTTCTCCCAGAGATTAAAGTCGGAAGCTACGTTCTCAACGCCCCATGGGGCTTGTTTAAGGAACTAAAAGATAGCGATGTTGTAGTGATAGCGGACAATGTGGATATATACCCTCTCATTCTTATCTCAGTGATGTTTACAAAACTCGCCTGCAAACCCTTGGTCCTCTGGGTCGGTCATCTCGATACCGAATACACAGAAGAGAGAAAATTTATCCTTAGAAAGGCTGACGAGATTCTCAAAAGGTTTCTTTATAGTATGGGGAACTCATTCGTAGTGTACAGCTCAAAAAGCCTAAACTTCCTCGTGAGGAGGGGGGTGAAACCACATAAAATAGCTCCTGGGACAACTCAATACTATCCCCAGGAATTACTATCAGAAGCTCTAGTGGGGAAAGAAAAGAACGTGAAAAAAACCTGGCGGCTTCAGGCTCTAGCATTGGGATACTTTGAGAGAAGGAAAGGGTTCAAGCACCTGATAAGAGCACTATGTGGAATGAAAGAAGTAGAACTAACGCTCGCAGGGTCCGGAGACTATGAGAAGACTCTTAAAGAAGAGGCCGAAGAATGCGGGAACATTGAGTTTCCAGGATACGTTGACGGGGAACTTAAGGCCCAGTTATACATCAACTCAGATGTTTTTGTATTCCCAACACTTCACGACCCATGGGGCTTCGTCGTCAACGAGGCATTCTATTACGGCCTTCCAGTAATTATTACTACCGCCGCAGGGGCAGTAGATGCTGTCGTTAATGGGAAGAACGGCTTTATTGTCGAACCGGGAAACCCAAACACCATCCGTGAAGTACTAGCGCATCTTGTCGAAAACAAAAAACTCCTCAGAAAACTTAAAGTCCACGCAAAGAAGTCCGGAAAAAAGCTAACTGACATCTCTAAAGGAGCTAAAACAATAGAGAAAGCCATAAAAAAGGCTATAGAGCTTCACGAATAAAGGGTTTCCACATCCCTTACGTGGTCTTTCATGTCCTTAGGCTTCCACTTGGGAACGAGCTCTGTAACAAGGAAAGGCTCCTCAACGAACCTCTCCATCAACCCTGCAAGCTGACGCCAGTTTCCAGGCTCAAAGAGAAAACCATCCCTACCATCAACAACGAACTCAGGAATCGCGCCGATGTTGGACGCTAAAACAGGCGTCCCACTCAACGCAGATTCTGCGAGCACCAGAGGACAGTTCTCATAGGAAAGAGAAGGAAATACAAGGACATCAATCTTTGAATATGGCTCAGCAACCCTATAGAACCTCCCCATGAACTTTATCCGGCGATCTCCCTGCGAGAGTTTCTTCAGTTCCTCGAGGTACGCGGGGTCTCCACCACCCCCGTAAATTCTAAACTCAAAGTCACCTCTAATTGCCCGAACGGCTTTAATGGCAACATGCGTTCCTTTTTGGTAACTTGGGACTCCAACAAAGCCAAAAACAATACTATCCGTATCTTTCTCCTTCCTGAATCCCTCGAAGGAAGTGTGAGGATAGCCGTTAGGGATGTGAATCACTTTCTCTTCTGGAACACCATGGGACACAAAGAACGCCCGCAGAAACTTCGATGGGGCTATCAAAAAGTCCACTGAGGCCAGAACATTGATAAGATGGGCCAAACGCCTCCTGAAGTGAGATGGTCTATTGAAGGAGGAAATAAAACCCCTAACCAGCGCGGATGGAATGCCATACTTTCTCGAAACCAGCCAAGAAACTATGTGATTCCAGCAGACAGAGCACTTAACCGACTCAGGACCCGAACAAAGTTCAACCTTTTTAAACATGAGAACATTGGTTGGGCAGATAAACCAGTAATCATGAAGTGTAATCAGTGTTTTATATCCCTCTGAGTTGGCAAGCTCTGGCAGAAATCCGTTTCTGAAACCCCAGATATTGTGAAAGTGGACAACATCCGGTTCCACCTCTTTAAGGGTATTCAAGAACTCAACTGCAATACGTCTATTAGAGTAACTCCTGGAGATAAAGAGGCCATCGAGCGGGTGTGGGGAAGTCGACCCATGAAGAACAACACCGTTTCTGACGTCGGTTCTGCCAGCAGGGATAACGGAAGTGAAGACGTGAACATCGTGTCTCTCTACCAGTGCCTCAGCGAGGTGCTTAACGTAGAATTCTGCCCCCCCTAGCTTTTCAGGGGGATAACCCGAGCTAACGAGAAGTATTCTCAACCAAGACACCTCCTATTGGAAAGTTTCCGCAGGAGTTTCCGATTCCAGAATAAGCCTTCAACGATGTCAGAAAACGAATTATTGGATGCAGTAACGCAAAGATCCTTAACCTCCCTTGGAATCTCTGCATCCTCAAAAACTATGACAGGTTTTCCCCGCCCCAGGGCCTCAGCGATTGGTAATCCCCAACCTTCGTATTTGGAGGTATGGACGTAGACGTCGAGCGAATCGTAGAACTCAACCAGCTCCTCATCGGGAACGAAGCCGAGAAGCCTTATTCTCGGGTCCCCTTCGGCTAGCTTTCTGACCCTCTCAAACTCCTCTCCTGCTCCAGCAAGAAGAAGCCTCGCGTTCGGGTTATCCCAGCACTTAAAGAGTTCAACGAGGAGGGCGTGTCTCTTGTGGTAGTCCATTCTGGAAATGTAGCCGAGCATGAACTTACCCGGTTCCCTGAACTTTCCTTCTCCCAGTGGCTCCCTGAAAAAGCGTTCGTCTATCGGCTGATGAACAACCTTGATTTTATTCTCTGGAATTCCAGCCAAACGGACAAGGTCAACCTTTGTGAGGTGGGAAACTGCGTAGATAACGTCACATTTTCTTGCAGAGATTAGGCCAAGGCGGATGAAGAACCGCTCAAATAATCCCTTAAATCCCTTCCTAGGATGCTTCAAGGGAATAATGTCGTGAATTGTTATCCGTTTCTCGGCCCTCCGCCTGAAAAGGGGAAGTGTTATCCCCTCAATAATCCCAACTGCATGATAGACGTCACATTTCGAGCGAACGAGCCAGAGAGGAACTCTAAGGAACTGCCAGAGAAGGTATGAAAACCTCTCCTCTGGGGAGAGCTCAATCGCATGCCCCTCTCGCTCAAGGGCACGGATGAGGTTCCGCGTGTATACTGCTATCCCCCCAGCTTTAGCACTCAGATGTCTAACGATTAAGCAGATCTTCATTCAACCACCCCTGTAAACCGAAAGGAGTACTCTCACGACCTCATCCCAGTCGTAGCGTCTGGCCCTTTCTCCTGCTACGGAGCCAAGCTTTTTCGAATTGTCATAAGCTAACAAGAGGGCTCGAGCAAAGAGTTCTTCGTCGAGAGGCACCACGAAACCTGTTTTGCCGTCCTCTACAAGATGGACCGAGGCGTTCATGGGATGCTCCCCAGTGACGACGGGAACTTCCGATGCCATAGCTTCAATGACGACTATGCCGAACCCTTCCCTCCGTGAGGGGAAAGCGAAGACCTTCGAGGCCTTCATAAGTGCAATAACGTCGGCGTAATCCCTGAGAAAGCCCGTAAAAGTAACGTTTTTCTCGATCCCAAGCTCTCTCGCGAGGAACTCAAGTTTTTTCCTCTCGGGACCGTCGCCCGCTATAATCCCCCTGAAGTCCGGGAACTCGCGTTTGAGCAACGCAAGGGAGCGCAACAGAAAATCAACGCCCTTCTCTGGAATCAGTCTACCGATGAAAACGAAGTCTGACTCAAGCTCTGAAGGTCTGACGGAACGTATGAAGCCGTAGTCTACCCCGTTTGGGACCAGAAAAACGGGCCTTCTCAGGCCGGCACTCAGGAGGTCAAGCCTCGTCTTCTGGGATACTGAGATGTGCCGTTCAAAGGAGAAGAGACCCTTCTCAAGGGTTTTTCCCAAAAAGCCTGCCTCTCCAAGGTACTCAAACCAATAGTCCCCCCAGAACTCATGCCATGTTATGAAGACATTCTCCAAACCAAGAGTCCTGAGAGAATAGGCGGGGAGGTATGGACTTGCCTGGCAGTCTATGACGTCAAAGCGCTCACCCTTAAGCTGAGAAAGGAGTGAAACCGCGTGGCGCATTGGGGGAATAATTGAACGCCTCGAACCCACGTAGAGTTTGCCAACTCGAACGGTACCGTGATAGTAAATCCCATCCCGCTCGATTTCAGCGCTCCCTTCCCAGTGCCGGTAACCGTAGACGTGAACCTCATGAGATTTAGCTAACCTCACCGCGAGCTCGTAAATCCTCTTCTCGACTCCCCCCTTGACCCAGGGATAGACTACATCGTAAACGAAGGTTATCTTGAGGCCCTCCATCGCCACATGGTTGTTCGCTAACGTTTATAAGACCATCTAATGAAGTTAGCCCAGCAGAAGAAGGGTGTTGAAAATGAATAGCACACTCCTCATAGTCATCATTGGCATCGCCGCATTCTGGATGATCCTCTACGCCCTCTTCGGTAGAAGGGAGGAGAAGGAAGAGGGCCTGACCGTTGACCTGTTCATCGCAATGTGGAGAACCAAGAGGCTACTCGGGCTCATAGACAGCCTCGCAGGGAAAGCCAAGCGCTTCTGGAAGGTTTATGCGGACGTTGGAATAGTCCTTGGATTCGCTGGAATGGCCTACGTATTCTACGCCCTTCTTAAGACTGCAATGAGAACCATCCAAACCGGCGGCGAGCAGTCCGGGGTTCAGTTAGTCATCCCCGGTGTCACAATACCCCTCTGGTACGGCCTCATAGCCCTCGCCGTTGTCATGGTGGTTCATGAGCTGAGCCACGGAATAGTAGCCAGGGCCGAAGACCTGCCACTAAAATCGGTGGGCTTGGTTCTCCTCGCGGTGATACCTGGTGCCTTCGTCGAGCCGGACGAGGAGGAACTTGAGAAAGCCCCTCTCCGCTCGAGACTGAGGGTTTACGGCGCCGGTTCCCTCGCGAACGTCGCAACAGCCCTTATAGCCCTCCTAATAATAAACTTCGCAATAACACCCGTTCTTCAGCCCGCAGGGATCCTCGTTTCTGGGGTTTTGGAGGATGGTCCAGCGTTCGGCATTCTCCAGCAGGGAGACATCATAATCGCAATGGACGGGCAGCAGATAAGGGACATGGATAGCTTCATCAACTTCATGAACACGACCAAACCCGGTCAAGTCGTGACGCTTACGGTTCTACGAAACGGAGAGGAACTGAACCTCCAGCTGAAGCTCGGTGCGCATCCTGAGGATCCGGAGAAGGGCTACATCGGCATCTATCCCGCCCAGCATGTGGTATCAAAAATCGGTTACGAGAACATAGTACTTCCGCTGTTCTTCACGTTCTACTGGATATACGTGCTCAACATCGGAATCGGCCTGATGAACCTCTTCCCGCTGGTGCCCCTCGACGGAGGCAGGATGCTGGACGACGTGGTTAAGGCGTATCTGCCGGAGAGGGTAGCCAAGCCGGTGAGGTACTTCACGATAGGCGTCGGCCTGTTCCTGCTGGCGCTCAACCTGTGGCCCGCGCTGGCGAATCTGGTCGGTTGAGCTAAATCTCCAGCCTCTCCGGGACTATCCTTATTTTTCCCTTTGAGAAGCGGAACTCAGCGGTGCACGGTTCAAAATCTGGCAGCAGAGACTTTCTCACTACCATCTTCTCGACTCCTGGTGCCTCCCTGTGGCTGAACTCTATTATATGCTCCGCGTACTGCGATATCCACGATATAAAGCGCTTTGAGACCCTATCCTGATTGAGGAGGAAGATGTTGACGGGTCTCTTTCTCCTTTCCGCGACTCGGGCGGACTCTTTCATCACCAAGTTCTTCTGGAGAAGCTTCATCGTGGACTCCTCCCCGAAGAGGTACGCGAAGCCGTCGAGGGTTATCGTGAGCCCAATGGGTTTCCTCTCGCCGATTTCTTGGAGTATCTCGTAGTACACCGAAACCATCTTTGGAAGGTACGTGCTGGCATCGATCTCCCCTGGAGAATACACGAAGGGCAGGTCGGCGGCTATGCCATTGACGGCACTGAAAACGTCAATTATCGCCATATCCCTCGACTCACCGAGCTTTCTCACGTCAAAACCGAGCATCTTGCCGTACTTCTGCAACAGGCTAAGAGGGAATGAGTAGTTGGTGACAACGCCGAAGCCGTTCCTGCTGACGAGGCTCCTGAAGATTTCAACCCCCAGCACCCAGCCGAAGGAGTTCGTGTCGTAGATGACGAGGACTAGGCTGTCGTCGAGGAGGCCGCCCCCGAGCATGGTATCCAGCTCATCAATCCCGGTTTTGATAATCTCATTCTCCATACGCCCCACTCAGTTAGTTTAAGGAACCAACCTTTTTAAACGATGTCCCGACCTTTCATCGGTGAGCCCATGAAGTGCTCTAAGTGCAACAGACCTGCAGTTTATCACGCGCGCTACACGGGAAGGTATTACTGTAAGAAACACTTCAACGAGATGGTGGAGAAGAAGTTCAAGGAGACCGTCAAGAAGTACCGGCTCATAGAAAAGGGCGAGAGGATAGCCGTGGGAGTGAGCGGCGGAAAGGACAGTGTAGTCCTGATGCATCTCCTGGCGAAGCTCCGCGAGAAATTTCCCTTCGAGCTGGTCGCGATAACGATCGACGAGGGGATAGCAGGGTACAGACCTCCGAGCGTGGAGATAGCCAAGAGAAACGCGGAAAGGCTGGGCATAGAGCACAGGATTTATTCCTTCAAGGAATACATCGGCTTCACCCTAGACGAGACGGTTGAGATAATGGGGAGCTTTGAAAAGGGCGAGCGTGTCGGGGCCTGCTCCTACTGCGGCGTCTGGAGGCGCTGGCTACTCAACTACGCCGCAAAAGACGTTGACGCGGATAAGTTAGCTGTCGGCCATAACCTCGACGACGAGGTGCAGATGTTCATAATGAACATCCTGCGCGGTGACATAGCCCGGCTGGGAAGAACCGGTCCCTACTACGAGGAAATCCATCCGGAGCTGGTTCCCAGGATAAAGCCTCTCCGAGAGATTCCGGAGAAGGAGATAGTCCTGTATGCAGTTCTCAACGATATAGAGGTTGACCTCAGCGAGTGTCCCTACGCGGTCGAGGCCTTCCGAGCGGAGATAAGGGACTGGATAAACGAGATGGAGGAGGAACACCCCGGAACCAAGTACCAGATACTGAGGAGCTACGACAAGCTCTTCCCACTCATAGCGAAGACCTACACGAAGAGAACGAGCGAGCTGAACCGCTGCAAGATATGCGGCCAGCCAACGACGGGAGAGATATGCAAGGCCTGTCAGTTCCGCCTGCAGGTCGAGAGGAAGGCGAGGGAGAAGGGACTGACCTTTAGAGTCGGATAAGCATTTCCCAGTTGTCCCTAATTCTGAAACTCAGAGAAACCCCACGGTATAAATAGCCGGGGGTTCTATTCTTAATCGGTGAGACGCATGGAAGAGGTTAAGGAGCTGAGGGAAGTCCTCGAGAGGGTGGAGGGCAAGCTCATAGCGGCGGGAAAGATGTACGGAGCAATGAACTTTGGGGTGTGGCTGGCCATCATGAGCCTCTACTACGTCATGATGGGTGTACTAAATTTACCGTGGCAGTTCAACCTGATATACTGGCCGGTGGCGTTTATAGTTGCCATGAAGTTCACGGGCAACGTGTGGAAGAGGTACGTCAGACTGGCGGGAATATCGGGGAGTTCCTGGAAGGAAGGAGCGGTGATAATGGGGATATGGATTACGGGCGTACTTCTCGGGTGGATCGTGGTGCCGCTGGCCCTCAACAAGCCTGTCGATACCGAGATAGGTGTTGCCCTTCTCACGTTCATCTCGTTCTCCGTGGGAGGAATGTTCGCCCTTACGAGGGAGAGGGAAATGATCCCAGCCTTTGGGATACCGGCACTCCTCATACCCTTAGCCTACAGCACAGTCTCCAACGCAACTGTACTGGCGGCCTTTGGAATCTCCCTGGGCTTCAGCCTCACAACCCTCTGGTACCTCCACTCAGCCTTCATGGCAATAGAGCGGTGATACCATGGAGGCCCTCAGAGAGCTGAGCAGGAACCATACACTTGGAAATCCGATTAGGTTAGGGGTGATGCTCTATCTGCTCCCGCGGGGGAGGGTTCTCTTCCGGGACCTCTTGAAGGTTCTGGAGGTAACGCCGGGCAATCTTGATTCGCACCTTAAGGCCCTCGAAAAGGCGGGCTACATCGAGATTTACAAGGTTATCGCAGACAGACCTCGAACGGCCGTTAGAATAACGGAGAGGGGAGCGAAGGAAACCGGGGAGTATTTGAGGGCCCTGAAGGAAGCGCTATCACTCATTTCCGCGGAGGACTGAATGGATAGCCCTTCTTCGTGACCATCCAGAGCCCGAAGAGGGCACCCAGCTGTTCCATCAGGACGTCCCTTATCTTGTTCGGTATCGTCTCCTTCAGTATGCCCTCCGTGAAGTGGCTTCCAAACCACTCCGCTATTTCCCAGCCCACCCCGATTACCAGCAGGAGCGCGAAGGAGTAGAGGAGCATCTTTCTCCACGGCATCTCACTGAAAAGCTCCCTGAGGATGCTCACGAGGAAGAGCCAGAGGACGAGTCCCCCCAGGGAGTGGCTTATCATGTCCACGTTCCGGCAGGAGACGTTGAAAAGGTCCACGTTTGTGAACGGAACGTTTACGAGGGATGCATGAACGGCAAGGAAAATCGATGTTATGGCAGTGATACCCTCGTTGTAGAAGGGGCTGAGAAGGGCCCCGAGGGTCCCCTCCGGCCGTTTGTACTTTCGGGGAAGCCACAGGAGGGCGAGAAGGTAGGCTATCATCCACGAAGTCCTCAGTATGTGGTCAACCCTTCGGTAATAGAGGCCGGTTAAAAACCCGATGAGAAGCACGAATAATGATACCAGAACAACACGCTCTTCCCGGTTTATATCTACCACCAGTCCTGGGCGATTTTCAAACTACTTAAGCCTTTCGATGCTCCGCTTTGGCTTCCTCCTCGGCCTTTCTCCTCAGCTCCTTCATGCGCTCTATCCTGTACTCCTCCACGAGGCGGAGGAGCCTCTCTGCCTCCCTCTCGCGGTCTTCCTCCTCCCATTTCGCCAGCAGCTCATCGATTGCCCTTTCAAGGGTCTCCCTCTCAACGACGGCGAACTCGTCAACCCTCTTGACGTCCAGCTCCTCGCTCGTGAAGAATGGTAGGTGAGCCTCTCGGAGGACTTCCTTGACCGGCCCCGGAAGGGGCTTCTCGGTGATGAGGGCGCGTATTCCTTTCCCAACCAGCTCCTCCGCTATACCTCTACCCGCCCCAGCGGGGTTTACGACGAAGAGAACGTCCCCCCGCTTGATTCCTATTTCACGTTCCAGCCTCTGGAGCTCGCGCCAGCTGAGGACGTTCATGACCTTGAGGGGAACCGCGCTGCCACGTATCTCCACAACGTTCATCCTCTTCACCTGAACCAAGTCCTTGCTCAGGCGCTCTATGACGGCCTTAGCTTCACGGAGCTGCTTCTCAAGGATTTCTATGCGCTTCACCTTCGCCTCCAGCTCCCTCTCGCGGAGAACTTTCCTCCGGATCTCCTCGTCGTAGTCAACCAGCTTTCTCTCAAGCCGGCCGATTACCCTCTTCTGCTCCTTTATAACCTCCCTCAGCTCTTCATTTTCCCTCTCAAGGAACTCTATCTTCCTCTCCAGCTCGCGGATGCGCCTTATGTAAGGCCTAACATCAACACTCGGCCGCTCCTCGGGTGCTTCTCCTTCCTCCTTCGGCCTCTCATGCAGTGTAACGCGCTGCATGGCCTCTCCGAGGTTGTAGCCCTGAATGACCAAAGCTTTAACCTCGTCGGCCTTTCTCGTGAGTCCCGCCTCGCGGAGCTTGGCGTCAACGTGCTCAAGCTTGGGCTTCAGGCGAAGGTAGGCCTTGTAGGCGGCGGCTAAAGCGTCGCGCTGATGGTCGTCGTCAACGCTTATCCCCAGGTTCCGCAGGAGCTCGTTCTTCTCCTCAACGCGGAGGCTCTCCCTGGGGACGAAAAGGTTGGCCTTGAAGGAGCGGGCAATTTTTTCGACGAATCCCGGGGCAGGGTTTACATCGGTAGCAACGATAACCGGATGCCCGACGTCGCTTATGAACCGGAAGACCTCGCCGACCGGCATGTTCCTCTCACTGTGGAGGGCGACTATCCTCCCGTTCAGGTCTATGGCCGCTATGCCGACCGTTATCCCCGGGTCTATGCCCACTATGATGCTCCTCCTCTCGCGTATGGCCTCTTCGCCCTTCAGGGGGGCGAAGCCGAGCTCGGCCCTTTCAACCGGCTGAATCCTCACCTCGACGTCCCCGCCGCGCATGGGCTTTATAAGTCCAGCCAGCTCTTCCCTGCGGGCGTAGACCTTGAACTCCCCCTTGGCCAAGCCGTAGTCCTTCTCCTCGGCCTCAAGGTCGAAGGGTATGTCCGCCCTCCGCAGTCTGTCCTCTATCTCCCTCACCTTATCGCGAACGAGGTTGTGAACGCGCTTCCTGTACCTGTCCTGGCTCCAGCCGCCCTTGCCGTGGCTTCTCCCCCGGGTTACCTTGATTATCACCTCGTCTTCGAAGGCAAGAACCTCGTAGCCGACTCCTTTGCTGGCCAGCAGGGCGGAAAGCTTGGCCTCCTCGTAGGGGTCGAACCTGTCGGTTACCCTTATCCCGTGCTCCCTCGCGAGGCTCTGAAGGGTTCTCTGCTCACCCGGGCGGCCGGTTACCTGGACGAGCTTCGTCCCGCTCGGGAGGGCCCGGAGGAACTTCCTGAGGTCGTCGCCGAGCTCGGTGACGCTGTCCATGGCCACTATATCCGGTCTCTTGGACTGGATGAAGCGGATAAGACGGTAGAGGGTGAACTCACCCTTTCTCTCAAGCCTGCCGTTGAACCAGCTCACGACGGCAAACCTTTTGGGGCTCTCGCTTATTATGTCTACTCCGAGGATTAGAATAGGCCTCACCCTCTAAGGGTTCTGTAGAAAGGTTGGAGGGGCCATTTAAAAAGCTTATCAGCCCCTCAGGGAGGTTCTGATGGCGACCTCAAAGGCCTTCCTTATCGTTTCAACGGCCATTGAAGGCCTCGGCTTTTCCAAGGCCTGCTCATGGCTGAAGGGAACGTGGATGAAGCCAGCCCTGGTCTCCATCCCAGCCACGGCTATCGTGTGGAGTGCTGTGAACATGGCCGCGTTGCAGACATAGGTTCCCGCGGTGTTGGAAATTCCAGCTGGGATTTTTGCCTCCCTCAAAGCCTCCACGATGGCCTTTATCGGGAGTGTTGCGAAGTATGCAGCCGGAGCACCCTCAAAGACGGGCTCGTCCTCCGGGGCAAAGCCCTCGTTGTCTGGTTTCGTTGAATCCATGACGTTTATCGCAACCCTCTCGACGGTTATGTTCGGCCTCCCGCCGGCCTGACCGGTTAGGATTACGATATCCGGCTTCTCATCGACGATCAACTTCTGGAGAATCTTTCTGACACCGTTGAATGTCACCGGGAGCTGGCGCTTTATTATCTCCGCCCCCTCGATCTCATCCGGAAGCCCCGAAACGGCCTCCCAGGAGGGGTTTATCTCCTCGCCGCCGAAGGGCTCAAATCCCGTCACGAGCACTTTCATGCTATCACCGGAAAGGTTAGGTTTTTAGGTTTTAAAACGCACTCCCCTCGGTGGGTGAGAATGAGGTACGACGTTCTTATCATCGGCGGAGGACCGGTTGGCAACTACCTCGCCAACCTGCTCGCGAGGGATTTCAGGGTAGCCGTTGTGGAGAGAAAGGGCTCCTTCGGGGGTAAGGCCTGCACAGGCATAATAGGGGCCGAGAACTATGAGAGGCTCGGCCTTCCGGAGAGTGCAGTTTTGAACAAGCTCCGTGGGGCGGTTTTCTACTCGCGGATACAGAGCTTCGAGATAGGGAGAAAATCGCCTCAAGCGTATCTCGTGGACAGGAAGGCCCTTGAGAGGTGGCTGGCCGAGAGGGCCGTGGGAAAGGGCGTGGACTACTACATGGCGACCACGTTTCTTGCCTTCAGGGATGGAAAGGCCGTCCTCCAGAGGCTCGGCGAGAGGATCGAGATCGAGGCGGACTTCTACATCGGCGCCGACGGCGTGAACAGCACCGTAGCCAAGGCGATAGGGGTTCAGACGAAAGGTGAATTCCTGAGCGGCTACGAGGCTGAAGTGGTGGGAGAATTCAATCCCGACTTCGTCGAGGTCTGGGTGAACAGGGAGATAAACCCCGAGTTCTTCTTCTGGGTGGCCCCGGTGAGCGAGAGAGTTGCCAGGGTTGGGACGTTCGGGAGTCTCGATGCCTTCCACAGGTTCCTGAAGATAAGGATGCTGAAGCCAACTTCGATAGTCGAGTTCAAAGCTGGAAGCGTCGGCTTCGGCGTAAAGAAACCCTGGGTCAGGGGCAACGTTGCGCTCGTGGGCGACGCGGCGCTGCAGATAAAGCCGACCACCGCTGGAGGAATAGTCTACGGAATGTACTGCGCCCACGTCCTCAGAAGGGCACTTCTCGATGGAAGGCTCAAGGACTACGAGAAGGGCTGCTCCTTCGTCAAGAAGCAGGTAAGCTTCGGGCTCAAGTTTAGAAAGGTCTTTCTGGGCCTGAGCCAGGATGACATCGAGAAGGTCTTCGAGGTCCTCGGAAGTCCGGAGGCGAGGGAGGTCATAGAGGGCCAGGCCGACTTCGATGACCACGTGAAGACCGCGAAGGCAATCCTTAAGAGGCCAAAGCTCCTCGCAAGGCTGATAAAGATAAGCCCGGCCATAGTCAGAACCCTCCTGTGAGGTGGTTCCATGGCAACGTGGAGGATGGGACTTCAGGAGGAGTACCTCAGGGCTATAGCCGAGGGCAGGAAGAGGGTCGAGGGGCGCCTGTACGACGAGAAGAGGCAGGGAATTAGGCCAGGGGACACGATAATCTTCGAGAACAAGCTGATGTGTGTGGTGAAGGACGTGAGGGTTTACTCCTCCTTCAGGGAGATGCTGGAGAAGGAGGGCCTTGAGAACGTCCTTCCCGGCGTTGAGAGCATCGAAGAGGGCGTTAAGGTGTACCGCCGCTTTTATTCGGAGGAGAAGGAGGGAAAGTACGGGGTGGCGGCAATAGAGGTCGAGCCAGTTGGGTGGATTGGGGAGCCCATTGAATGACTACCCAACCAAAAAGTTAAAGTCCCTTCTCCCATTTTAACATGGTGTGAGATATGAGAAAGAAGCTCCTCCTCATTATCCTTCTGGTTTTCATAATCGGTTTCATATTGCCACCCGCAGGAGCCAGTTCATTAATGGGAAGAGATGCGGAGCACTACATAAACGAATACCAGCTCCGAACCCTGAACCATGCATGGAACACCGGAAGCGTTTCCGGATGGGATGCCTTCAGGGAAAATGAGACGTTTTATCTTGCATGCCTCAAGGTCATAGCCCTCGCGCGGAGCGGCTATCCAAGGAACTCGACGGAGTTCAGGGGACTGGTTGAATGGATAAAGTCA
Source organism: Thermococcus radiotolerans (assembly GCF_002214565.1). Lineage (NCBI taxonomy): Archaea > Methanobacteriati > Methanobacteriota > Thermococci > Thermococcales > Thermococcaceae > Thermococcus > Thermococcus radiotolerans. The sequence goes on along the minus strand of NZ_CP015106.1, from coordinate 1,577,889 downwards.
AAGCAGAGCGAGGACGGTTCCTTTCCGGCGATAATAACTGACGACTACCCAGAGCCAGATTCGGAGTGGTTTTACTGGGAGCTCTCCAGATCGGCTGGAACCGGACTGGCGATTTTAGCTCTCCTTGAGGCGGGTGAAAGTCCCGATTCCATGGAGATAGAAAAGGCAGCCCAATTCCTCCTGAAGAACGAGAGCGGGAACCACTGGGGGAGCACGGTCTACCTGTTCTGGGAGCAGACGGGACTCAACGCAGTCAATGAGTCGCCGAGCATCGTTGCCACGGCTTATGCAATCGCCGCCCTCTCAAGACTCGGTCACAACGTCTCGGAAGAGTGGAGATGGCTGGAGGAGAGGCTAACACCGGAGAGGCTTGTGAGCCCGTATCTGGACAACACCTTCACGGGTTTCATCTTTCCCATGCCCTACCGCGATATTAGGCCCCCCTACGAGAGCATAGTCCTGCCGTTGCTCTTCCTGAGGGAGGAGAACATGAGACCGCCGAAGGGGACGCTCGATTTCATCGCCTCCCTTCTCGAAAGGACGCAGTACCTCGGAAACGCAACGCTGAGGCTGAGCTTTAGGGGGATTACCAACTACACGGTTGAGGAGAGGGTTTACACAGTAAACGGCTGGGAAGTGGAGAAAACCTGGAATGGGACCGGAAGAATGGCCGAGATAAACGTCAGCCTGGGAATTCCCGACCGGGGAAGTACCTTCCTGATACTCTCAGGGAAAGCCCTTCTCGAAAACGAGTCCGGCTTCTTCAAAGGGGAGATGAGGTTCTATCCGGAGCTTCTGGAGAACTATATAGAATTCATTGGGAGCGGGTATGCAGAAAAGACGGTTTTCCATTTCAAGGATGGGGATAACTACGCGGTGATTGAAAACCCGCACTTGGACGGTTCCTGGAATCATGACGTTTACTCGACGGCTATAGCCCTGATATGGCTCCACATGGCTGGCAGGGACGAGGGCACCAAAGAGGCCCTCGAATTTCTCGAACTCGCGGGCCCCAGAGAATCCATGACATTTGACGGCGATGCCTATGCTCTGATAGCCCTGAGCCTATACGGTGGAAATTGGGAAAGCAACAGGCCCGGACCAGTAGAGAATGAGCCAAGTGCCCAATCAGGAGTTTCATGGAGGCTGCCGGCGATTTTGGGGATAGGGCTTTTGATTGGGGCGCTCATTGGCGCCAAAGCGGGAAGAAAATGAGGGTGTGAATAAAAAGAAACCTCACAGATACCTCTCCTTCACCCACCTTATGAAGTAGTCCGGGTTCAGCTCCTCACCGATGGCCCTCTGAAGGAGCTCCTTGGGTGGGTATATGCTTCCGTGCCTGTGAATCCTCTCGCGGAGCCAGTCCTTTATGGGTCCGAAGTTGCCCTCGCTTATCAGCTCCTCCACGTTGAGGTCGCGCTTCATGTGGTAGTAGAGCTGGGCCGAGAGGAGTGTTCCGATGCTGTAGGTCGGGAAGTAACCGACCGTTCCGTGGGCCCAGTGGATATCCTGCAGGATTCCCTCGCGGTAGGTTTTCGGCCTTATGCCGAGGAGGTTCTCCATCTCGTCGTTCCAGAGTTCCGGCAACTCTTTGGCCTTGACTCCCTCGTTGAGCATCATCCTCTCGAGCTTGAAGCGGAGGAGTATGTGGAAGTTGTAGGTAACGACGTCGGCCTCGGTCCTTATGAAGTCCGGGCGCACCATGTTGAAGTACAGGTAGACGTCTTCGGGTGTGTACTTGGACATGAAGGGCAGGTTCTCCCGAAGGGTTGGATAGATGAGGCCCGCGAACTCCCTTGAGCGGCCGACGATGTTCTCCCAGAAGCGGCTCTGGCTCTCGTGGATTCCGAGGGAGACGCCCCCGACTATGGGACTGAACATGAATCTCTCGTCCTGCTGGAGCTCGTAGAGCGCATGTCCGAACTCGTGGACCGTGCTGAGGACGGTCATCCTGAAGTCGTAGCCCTCGTAGCGCGTGGTTATCCTGACGTCCCTTATTCCGAACTCAGTCGTGAAGGGATGGGCCGAAACGTCGAGCCTTGAGCGAACGCCGAGTGGAAAGCCGAACTTCTCGAGTATCCAGCGGTTCACCTTCTCCATCTGGGCCTGCTCATAGGTTTCCTTCTCAAGCGGGTGGCTCTGGGGAACTTTCCCCTCTTCCATTATCTTCTCGAGGAGAGGCTTGAGCTCCTTCTCGAGCTTGTCGAACATCCTTGTGACGTCCTTTGTCGTGGTTCCCTCCTCGAAGAGGTCGAGCAGGGCATCGTAGGGCTCGTCCTCGTAGCCGAGGTAGTCGGCGGCGCGCTTCGCGAGGTCTATGATTCTGTCGAGCCACGGCTCAAACTTGGAGTAGTCGTCGCTTCTCTTCGCCTCCTCCCAGGCCTTCGTTGCCTGGCTCGTGACCTCGCTCATCTCCCTGAGGAACTCAGGTGGGAAAGAGCGGCTTATCCTTATGTTCCTGTCAAGAACCCTGACGACACCGCGCTCGTACTCGTTGAGATCCTCGATTCCCTTGGCCTTCTCGACGAGCTCGATGAACTCCGGCTTGAGGAGGAATTCCTGGCTGAGAACGGAAAGCTCGCCCTGGGCGACGCTCCTCTCGAGGATGCCCTCCCGCGGCATGTTGACCTCCATGTCCCAGCCGAGGACGCTCTGGGCGTGGCCTATTGCCCAGATGCGCCTGTACCTCGTGAGTATCTCCCTGACGGTCTCGTTCTGGAAGACGCTTTCCATCGAAACCACCCCTTGTTTTTGATAGAACTTTCAGGCATCCGCTTTTAATCTTTTCGATGCTCATCTAAACGGGAGGGTAGAAGTCTGTTACTTCCACCGGAAACGGCTTAAAGGGGGAAGCGTAAGTCCGTGAAAGAACGAGTGCTGGTGATGACTATGGAACTCGACCTGGCTGTACTGGGCCACGTCTCGATAGACCACATTCGGTTTCCGGGGAGGGATGAGATACTCTACCCCGGTGGTGCGGCCGCGGCCGTGGCTACTTCGGCAGCTTTGGCCGGCGCGAGGGTTGGCCTGATAACCAAAGTTGGAGAGGATTTTCCCAGGGAATGGCTCGAAAAGCTCGCCTCCGTTCTGGACGTGAGGGGCGTTCAAATCCTGCCCGGCAGGACGATTCACATATACATGATTTACCACGAGAACGGAACCGTGGATGCTCCAGTTGACATGGGCGTCGCCCGTAACATGGGGGAGACCCAGATTCCAGAGGAGTACATGAACGCCAAAATCTTTCACATAGCCCCGATTCCACCAGAGGAACAGCTCAAGGCCCTGAAAAGGCTGGAGGGCAAGAGGATAAGCCTGGACTTCAACCCGACCTACATCGAGGACTACGCCAAGAGAACCGAGCTCATGAGGGAGATAGCATCGCGGGTCGAGGTTCTCTTTCCAAACGAGAGGGAGGCTTTAACGATAACCAAGGCCCGGGACGTGAAGAGAGCCGCTGAGGTACTGTACGAATGGGGAGCGAAGGTGGTCGTGGTAACGCGTGGCGAGAGGGGGGTTCTCGTCTACGACGGTGATTTCAGGGAGTTCCCAGCGCTTCCGATATCCCCCCACGAGATAGTCGACCCCACCGGTGCGGGGGATGCCTTTGCGGGAGGATTTCTTGCGATGTACTCCAGAGGCGCGGCGCTCGAAGACTGTGTGAGACGGGGCCTGGAGAGGGCGAGGGAAGTTCTGAAAAAAACCGGAAGCTGGAGCGTTTAAGAGGTTGCGAGCCTGGCGAAGAGGTAGAGCACCACCAGGAGCAGCGCCGCCAGGGCCGTCACCTCCAGCCTCGGGAGCGCGGGGGAGAGCGTCGACATCAGCAGGTATGTTGGGAAGGACATCGCAACCGCTGCGAGGAGAATGAGGTAGTGCTCCCTCGGGGCACGCTCCCTGTCGAGGTAGCCCATTTCAAGGGCGAGGATGGCGAGCGCCATCACAGCGAGGCCGTAGAGACCCCCCGTCCTCGTGTAGATGAGGAAAGCCGCCGTTGCCAGGAGAAATAGCGTGCCGACGAAGTACCACTGGATCGCCATGAGGGCCAGCGGGATTAGGAGGAGGGTTCTGGGATCGAGGGTTCCGAGCAGGACGAAGAGTGGAACCAGGGGTATGAGGGAGTAGAGCCTTCTCCTCACCTTCATAGACCCACCACCTCTGCTATCGCAGCCTCCAGGGGTTTTCTGACATCCCAGTCGATGATGATACCGTAGGCGGACATTTTCATGAGCATCGCGCGCCTCTGGAGCATCAGCAGCTTCAGCGCAAGCTCCTCCTCTCGGTTCTTAGGCTCAACCGCCGTGTAAGGGTTGGGACTTATGACGACGACGTTGTAGCCGTACTGGGCCATTATCCTGAGGGCGTCCCTGCTCTCCTCGGTCAGGAGGGGGGAGAAGTACAGCAGCTGAGCTTTGGCCGGAAAGCGCGCCTTTATGAGGTGTTCGACCTGGTAGGTTATCATGTTGTTCTTGTCGGGTTTGGCCGTGCTCAGGAAGTCGATGCACTTGAAGAAGTGCCTCTTACCGTAGTCAACTCGAATCCAGAGCGGGACCTCCTCGGACAGTAGGAGTCCGAAGCTCGTGCCGTTGTTGAGTGCGTTGAGCATGAGGGAAGCCGCGGCACGGACGAGGTGGTCAAAGACGAGATCCCCCGTGTAAGAGGCGTCCACTATGAAGACGACGTCGACCTTGCGCTCGCTCTCGTACTCGTTGGCCATTATCCTGCCGGTTCTGGCGGTGGCCTTCCAGTTGATTATCTTGAGAGGGTCGCCCGGCTGATACTCCCTGACGGCGTGGAACTCAACACCCTCCCCCACCCTCGGCGATGGGAGCGGGCCGACGGTTATCTTCGTTCCCTTGGTGGAGTACGGCGTCGGGACGTCCGTGATTATCGGAACGCCCACTATCTCGCTGTAAACCTCCACCGCCTTGTCAACCTTGAAGAAGCCGAAGGGGTCGCGGTAGCTCAGCCTCACCCAGTTGAACTCGTGAATTCCCCTCTTAACGCGAACCCTGTACCGTATCTCCCGTTCCTCCCCGGGTTTGAGCGACAGAACGTGCTCTTTCTGCCCTTCCACGAGCTCCAGGCCCGGCGGGATGTCCTCTGTGATCTTCAGGGTAGGTATCCTCTCGTGCGATTTAATTCTAAGGATTATCTCCAGCTCGGTTCCCTCAAGGAAGCGATTGTGGGGGATTACACGCTCTATCTCAACGTTGAGGGTCGGTTTGAAGAAGAACACCGCCACGAAGAGGAGCCATATTATCGGGAGCGTCAGGTACACGAGCTCCCACCGCAGGAGGAGAAAGGCCAGCATGACGATTAGCCAGAGGGCGAGGAGTATCTCCTCTGCCTTCTCCGTTGGGTACATTTTGCCCGTGGGCTCCTCCCTCTCCTCAACCGGAACGGAGTGCCCGTAGAGCGGGGGTTGGGCCTGCACCTTTTCACCTCACTCAAACTTGGGAACTGGAACGCGCTCAAGGAGCTTCGCCATTATGCTCTCCTGGCTGACCTTCGTGTACCAGAGCTCCCTCTTGAGGATGAGCCTGTGGCTCAGCGCCGGAACGGCGACGGCCTTTATGTCGTCTGGGATGACGTAGTCCCTACCCTCTAGGGCGGCATAGGCTCTGGAGAGCTTGAGAAGGGCGAGGCTCCCCCTGGGCGAGGCCCCAACCTCTATCTCCTTCTTGTCCTCCCTCGTGGCTAAGACTATCTCGGTTATGTACTCCAGGATTGCGTCGCTGACGTAGACGTCCTCTATGGCCCTTTGCATCTCTACGACTTCCTCTGGGGTCAGGATCGGTGTTATATCCACCTCCTCCTTCTTCCTCGCCATCCTTCTGCGAAGTATCTCTATCTCCTCTTTCTTGCTCGGATAACCGACGCGGAGCCTGACGAGGAACCTGTCCAGCTGGGCCTCCGGAAGCGGATAAGTACCCTCCTGCTCTATTGGGTTCTGAGTGGCGAAGACTATGAACGGCCTCTCAAGTTCGTACGTGTTGCCCTCGACGGTGACCTGCCTCTCCTGCATGGCCTCTAGGAGAGCGCTCTGGGTCTTGGGCGGGGCACGGTTTATCTCGTCGGCGAGGAGTATGTTCGTGAAGACGGGGCCCTTTTTGAACTCGAACTCGAGCGTTTTCTGGTTGAAGATGCTGACGCCGAGGATGTCGCTGGGGAGAAGGTCGGGTGTGAACTGGACGCGCTTGAACCTCACCCCCATCGCGGTGGCGAAGCTCTTCGCCATGAGCGTCTTGGCCAATCCGGGCAGGTCTTCCAGGAGTATGTGGCCATCCGCCAAAATCGTCGTCAGTATGAGCCTCAGCACCTCGTCCTTTCCGACTATCGCCTTCTTGACCTCCTCAAGAACGGCGTTACCCTTGGAGCTTACCTCCTCTATCTTCATAGAGATCCTCCTCCACAATTTTTAAGGCCTTTTCAAGGTTATCGAGAAAGTCTCCCTCCGAACGGAGGGCTTGAATGGCCTCGTTCGGCTCGGAAGTGAGCGAATGAAACGTTTGATTGTAGTCCTCGGAGAGGGTAGCGTATATTTCCGCTATCTTCTCCTCAAGGAGGGAGCGTGCAACCCTTCCCCTCTTGGCGCGCTCTATGAGTGTCACAACCCTCTCAACGTCGGTTTTTCTCTCGACCCTCTCCAGTTTCTCCCTCCTGGGGAGGGGAACATGTATATCAAATCCAAAGAGGAGAAAGGCCAGAAGGGCGCCCAGCACCAGAACGGCGAGCCATCTAACCAGATAGGAGCCGGCAACTATGGCCACTAGCAGCGGTATCACGGCTATCGCGAGCACGTACCGGTTAAACCTCATTCACGCCCCTCCTCATCTCGCGGTAAACCTCGAGGGCCCTCCGGGCATCATCCCATGTTATTTTCTCGGGGGCGTATTTGGCCTTTTCGAAGAGCCGTGTCAGCTTGACGAAGGCATCGTGCATGTATTTAACATGCTTCGCGTGCTCCCAGTGCGTCCAGCTCTCCTGGTACGGCATCCCGAGGTACTCAAGCCAGAGAACGGCGTTCTTGTATATACCCACAATGGCCTCCCTTGGGCTCTCAAACATCTCAAGGCCGAGTTCGTCGAGTTTCCTGTCGAAGAGCTCGGCCCGGAGCTTCATCTCCTTGCGTTCCTTCTTCCGCAGGTACGTCCTGTACTGGATCACGGCGAGGTATGCAAAGACCACTATCACAATGAGCAGGACGGCATAGAGGAGGTACTGGGAGGGGAGGGACTGCCTGGTCGGGGCCAGTTGGGTGCCGTTGTAGTGACTAGAAGTCTGAACGGGCGCGGAACCGTTCACGGAAGCGTTTAAGGCAGTACTGTTGTTGGAGGGGATTTTTACGGCCGTATTTTCCCGAATCAGATACATCACGAGAACAAGGCCGGAAAATCCCAGGGCCAGCATGATATACCTGACGAAAAGGGCGAGGCCGCCCGAATCAAGTCTCTGAAAGGGGTCCTTCCATCCCAGAAATACACCAACGATAACGAACAGGCCAACTATCGCGAGGATCATCACGAGAACACCTGCCCACTGGGCGGGGCTGCCCCTCGAGGTCTCCGATGTGGCCGCGCTGTAGTTGACCATCAGGGCCATCAGTGAAAACAGCAGTCCAGAGAGGACCAGTAATTTTACCCTGGTGGACATTTCCATCAGGGGTTTTAGAGAGGGCAGGTTTAAAAACTTTTACCCCTAGGTAAAGGTCAGGTGATGAAAGTGGAGAGGGTTCCAAGGCTCTACGTTGAGGCTCCTCCCGAGGAGTGCCTTGAGGGAAGGAAGGTTAAAAAAGACTGCGTGGTCATCAGCGGGAACGTTGAGGTCTGGCTGAAAAGGGACGAGAGCGTTCCGGACTTCATTGATATCAAAAGGGCCAAATTCCTGGCGAAGGAAGTTTACGACAGGTTCTACCTCTACGTTGACAGAATGGAGGGCAAGATGCTTGCCGATGCCATCCTGGTCCTTCCCGATGGAAGAACACGGATATATTTGAAGAGGGACGATGAACTGCTAATCCTTCCCGTCGAAGGATACACGAAAACCCTGATAGCGAACGTTGGGAACCGGGTGAGGACGGGGGATGCCTTTGCGGCGATAACCACCAGAAAAGGAGAGGTTCACTACATCAAGCCGCCCAAGACGGGAACGGTCGTGTTCATAGACGAGGTGACCAACAGGCCGCACTACGTTTACTACATACTCCCCGAGGAATGAGCGTTCTTTCCCACTTTTGTACAAACCTTTATAAACCGCCGGGTCAAGCCCCACCTGAAGAGAATTTTGGAGTTGAAGGAAATGAAGATTGAAACTGGAGATTTTGTGGTGTTTCACTACGTCGGAAAGTTCGAGAACGGCGAAGTTTTTGATACCAGTTACGAGGACATTGCCAAGGAGAACGAGATATACGTGGAAGAGAGGGAGTACGGTCCCCTTGGTGTCAACGTCGGCGTTGGCGAGATAATCCCTGGCCTTGACGAGGCCCTTGTCGGCATGGAGCTTGGGGAGAAGAAGACGGTCACGATACCACCGGAGAAGGCCTACGGCATGCCCAACCCGGAGCTCGTCATTGAGGTGGCAAAGACGGAGTTCTCAAACGTCGGCATAGAGCCCATCGAGGGCATGTACGTCATGACCGACTCGGGAATCGCTAAGATAGCCAAAGTCGGTGAGGAGAACGTCACCCTTGACTTCAACCACCCGCTGGCCGGGAAGACCCTCGTCTTCGAGGTAGAAATAGTGGACATTCAGAAAGCCAAAGAAGAGGCCTCAGACGGCGAGGTTGAGGCCTGAGGCTCCCTGGAATACTGCCACTCCCATTATTACGAGCAGCAGGCTGTACTTTATGCCTGCTGAGTATTTCCCTTCTCTTATAACGCCAATTCCAAGGCCCGAAACTATCGCTTGGAGGGCAACGAATCCCAGCAGTATGGTCCTCACGGTCTCCACCGGGAACTCCACGTTGCCGGTGCTCATAGCCAGCATTACCTGGGCGACTATGCCGAGTATAAGGGGTCCGATAAAGCCGCTGGTAATTATGAAGAACATCACCTGCATGCCCGTTGAGGCCTTCCTCTCCTGCTTTATCCTGAGTATCTCCCTGACATCGTTTCCAACGAAGACAAGAACGTCGCTCATCGGGGCACCCCTCTCGAGGGCCTCGATGATGATCATCATCGAACGGTAGATGACGGGAGACTTTCTGTTCCTTATCGCAAAGGCCCTGAGGGCTTCAACGGTTGGACGACCCTTCTTTATCTCGGCGACGGTTTTCTTGAACTCATCAGTTAGCGAACCGAATTTGGCTGTTGTCAACTCCTCTAGGGCCTCCGAGAAAGAGATACCCGCCCTGAGCGAGCTGGCCAGATAGAAGAAGGCATCCGGGAGCATCTTTTCCATCTCTTCAATACGCTTACTGATCCTCCAGTAGGGGTAACCAAAGGCCATTGCTCCAAAGAGGGCCAAGAAGGTTATGACGGCGTAGACGGCTGTGGAGAACATATCAACGAGTACGGCACCGATTATTCCGACCAGCAGGGAGACGATGAGGTACTCGGCGGCGAGGAAGTTTATTCCCGAGGAGTATATGAACACCTCATAGCGCCTCATCCACCGCTTGGGAACCATCCTCTCAATGATCTGAATCAATGCTCCTGACAATCCTCCCGCCATCATTGTCACCTCGGCTCTCCCTTCTTAATCATGTTGACCACTATGAACGACAGCGCCGGGAAGGCGAACAGCAGTATAACCGCGAGGGTCTCCGGGGGCAGTACGAGCTGCTGTGCCATCACTGAGCCGGCGAGTATTCCAACGACGAACATGGTAGGCATGACTATTGTCATGAACATGTAGATGAACGCTATACCGTTGACCCTCTGGACGTACTCTATGAGCTTCATCCTGTACTCAAAGGCGAAGTCCTCGGCCAGCTTGTAGAGTATCTCGGAGAGGTTTCCACCGAACTTTATCGCCCTGAGTATCTGTTTGACGACACGGCTGACGTTCTCGGAGCCCATCTTTTCATCAAACTTGGTGAGGGCATCCTCAAAGGAGGAACCCGTCCTCATATCCCTCAGGATGAGCTCAAACTCCTCGGATATAACGCCGTAATCGGCGCGGGCAACGGATAGCAGGGCCTCGGATATACCAACACCGGCGCTGAGGAGAGAAGCCATGTGCCTCAGGGCATAGGGCATCGCCCTCTCAACTTCAACAACCCTGCGCTTCCACACCATTCGCGGGTAGTACCTCATGTACATGAAGCCGCCCACAAAGCCGAGGAATCCAACGAGGGCTGACATATCGAGGGGAATGTATAGAAGGTACGCGAACAGGAATCCAAAGATGCCCGCAAACACGGCCACCGCCAGCATCAGTGCGACGTACTTCTCCTGGGGCATCAGTATGCTCGCCCGGTAGAGCTCCTGGTCGAGGCCCTTGAGGGAGTTCGTGAGTGATTGAACCGGTCCCTTGAAGTAGCGGAGCACCGTCTCCGCAAGCCTCTCGGAGAAGGGCTTCTGGATCTCCTTCTTCCTCCACTCCAGAATCTCCTCTATCTCCTTCTCCTTTTCTTCCTCTGCCCTCTCCTTCTCGATTTCCTTCTGCAGTTCTTTGAGCGCCCGGAGTCTCTCCTGAACACTTTTGCCCTGGGGGATTCTCCTTATGGGTTTCTCGGCAACCTCTACCGTCTTTCCCCCTAGGCGCTCCAAAAAGTCGGTGATGGCTTTAACGACGCCCACGATTATCACCCTTAGATCAGATTCTTAACCTGCTTGCTGGTTTCAATGCTGCTCTCGGCCTGAATCTTCTTCAGCAACGCCTCCTCGTCTATGTAGAACTGCCTTATGTAGTGGCCAACCTTATCAATGCTCCTGATGCCCTGTTCTATCATCCAGTCAAGGATTATCTTGCGCTTCTCCTTCTCGAACTCAAGCTCGGATATGCTCATACCCGTATGGTGAGCTAGAGTATTTAGAGTCCTGCTCGGAACTCCTGTCGGGATCAGCTCATCCTTGGCCGGGTCGTACTTGTAGAGCTTGTTGAGCTGAACGCTCTCGGCCTCGATGCCCGAGATCTCGGCTATCTCGGTGATGCGCCTTATGGTTCCCTTCTTCCGGCTGTGGAACCTGACCTGCATTATGATGATGTCCAGCGCGGGTATCATTATCCTGGGAACGCTCATCGGCGGGCTCTCCAGACGGACTATGGTTTCCCTCGCGCTGTTTGAGTGTATGGTTCCCATACAGCCGTCGTGACCAGTGTTCATTGCAGTGAACATAGTTCTGGCCTCTGGACCACGAACCTCACCAACGATGATTCTGTCGGGACGCATACGGAGGGTGTTCTTAACGAGGTCGTCCATGGTTATCTCGCCCTTGCCCTCGACGTTGGGCGGCCTCGTCTCGAGCCTGATCCAGTGCTCAACCGGGAGCTGAAGCTCGGCCGTGTCCTCTATCGTTATCACGCGCTCGCTCGGCGGAATGAACATGGCAAGGGAGTTGAGCGTGGTGGTCTTACCGGAACCCGTACCTCCCGCAACGAGAACGTTCGCGGGCTTGACGCCCAGGCCATCCACGAATATCCACAGCAGGGCAGCTATCTCGGTGTTCATGGTTCCGTACTTGATGAGGTCGATTATCGTGAGCGGGTCCTTCTTGAACTTACGGATGGTTATGGTGGGGCCGTCAAGGCTGATCGGTGGGATGGTTGCGTTGACACGGCTTCCGTCCGGAAGGCGTGCATCCAGGAGCGGGCTCTGCTGGTCGATTCTCCTGCCTACTTCCCTCGCTATCCTCTCGATGATGTTGAGTATCTCCTTCTCCTCGGGGAAGACTATGTTGGTCTTACACATGTTGAAGCGCCTGTGCCAGACGTAAACGGGCCTGCCTGTACCTATGACCATGATTTCCTCGAGGTTGTCGTCGCGGACGAGGGGATCGAGCTTGCCGTAGCCTATCATGGACTGGACTATCATCTCGGTGAGGACCTCGACCCTGCCCTCTGAGAAGTGGGGAGCCTCGTCCTTTATCATCCTCCTGACGGCGTTCATGAAGACGCGCCTGCGCTCCTCCAAGTCTGGAAAGGCAGAGGGGTCTATCTGGAGTTCGGTTATCGCCCTGTCCTTGATCCTCTTGAAGAGCTCCTCCTCCTCGCGGCTTAGCTTGGGAAGGCGGATCTCGTATATGGGGACGGGTTCGCCCTTAACGCGGAGGATGCGGACGTTTCCGTAGGCATCCAGAACCTCGGCCTTCCCCGCGTAGGTCGTCTCCTCCGCACGAACAGATGAACCGAGGATATCCTGAAGGGTTGAGGGCGGTTTGGGCTTGGGGGCGGGTTTTGGCTCCTCCTTGGGGACCTCTTCCTCCTTGGTGAGTATCTCTCCAAGAATATCGGCACCGGTGGGCCTGTTAGTGATGGCCTCCTCTGGAGAGGGCCTGCTGAGGATCTCCTCTAAATCAACGCCCCCCTCCTCCTTCACAAAGGGGAGGTGCTCCTCCTCTTCCTCCTTCTTTTTATCCTCCTTGAGGACGTTCTCAAGGAGGTCGTCCTCCCCGCTCAGTATCTCATCAATCCATGAGATGCTCTCCTTCTTCTTTTTCTTCTCATCCGGCACCAACGCTCACCGCCCCTCATTCTTCCAGCTGACGTGATAGGTTATATCAACACCCTTACCCATGAATATTATCCACACGGGGAAGTCGAAACCTGCCTGCTTGGGCGGGTTGATCTCGGGAATCCCAACGGAAACACCACTGATTAAACTGCTCGAAAGCTGGAACATTCCAGGCATCGTTGGAAGCGGCTGCGGCTGGCTCTTCTGGGGCGGATTGAGACCCTTGTATTCCCACACGAACTCCTCCATGTAGTCCCTGTACGTCATTGTATAGTTGGGGGTGAAGTCTGTCATGCTGGCACCATCGAATATGACAGGTATCGAGGCGGCGAAGAACGTGTTGAAGATTCCCGCCTCGTTGGGAACGTTTGTAAGGCGGAAGGTAACGTCACCCTCGTACTGGAGGATCTTGATGTGGGCATCAACCATTGGGAACATGCTCCTCAGGTAGAGAACCTTGGGGGTGTTTACGAGCTGAGGATACATAACCCCGCAGCTTATTATTCCAATATCATCCAGATCCTCTATCACGCCGCTAACGCTACTCCCGTTGTACTCAACGGTGGTTATTTTAGCGGTATCTCCGCAGACCGTTTCGTAGTCCATGGTCGGGACTATGTACGAGTAGTGAGAGGTTATCTTGAAGTTGACGACAACGGTTTCGTAGGGCATTATCCAGAAGCCCGTGTAGTAGTTGAGGGTGGTCTTCTTAACGTTTGATATGTTATGGAGAACCGTGTCTCCAACGAGTACGGCATTCATGGTCTCGCTGTTGTCCAGCCTGTAGACGGTGAAATCGTAACGCGGGTTCACCACTATGAACTTGGGGAAGGGGGCAGTGTTCACCATGGTAACGTTCAGATTTATCATGACCTGCCCCATGATACCTATGTTGTTGTAGGTATCGCCGGGAAGGCGATAGGTTGCTGCACTAACCAGAGATGAAGCTAACAAAAGAATAAAGAGAGATGCTGCGAGGCGTTTCATTGCTATCACCTCAGGTGGCAACTTTAGCGATGTAAATGTACTGCTGGTTGGAGAGTATGTCGGGCACGAATATTGAGGGAACCCTTACTATGACCAGGAACTGGGTGTTCGGGTCGAGCACGAGCATTCCGGATTCCTTCTCAAGGTCAACTATCTCCCAGCCGTAGGCCCTGAGCTGCTCCTTGACGTCCTCGCTGGCCTGTATCTTTCCGGCCGCTATCGCCTTGAGTATCTCCGTCAGATCGACGTTGTAAGTGTAGCTGGCGGAGGCGCTCTGGCTGGCGGTTTGAGAGTTGGAGTAGATGTCGCTTATCGCCTGGCCGTTGGTTATGGACGCATCTCCCGGCGTGTACTGGGTGTCGTGCTGCTCGGAGTACTGGGTTGATGAGCTGGTGCTCGATGAGCTTGTCTGGCTCTGAGCCTCGTTGACGGAAATCGTTCCGGCCTCCGTCGGGAGGAGGACTAGCTCAACGTAACCCTCGTTCACTATCTCCCTGAATGGCGCGTTGGTCGCGTTCTTGGCGAATATCATGATCTCATCGCCCGGAGCAAGGAAGGCACCGTTTATCTTGTCCCTTGAGAGGACGAGGGCGATGTCAACGAACTCAACCTTGTAGACCCTGTACTGTATCAGCTCCTTGTAGTCCAGTATTCCGCCCAGGACGGCCTTTGCGTCGGATTTGCTGACTATCTTCTTGACGTTGTCCTTCTCCAGGATGACGTTCTGGGTCGGGATTATGTCGATGATGTAGTAGTAGTACTCCCTCCAGAGCTCGAGAAGGTACGGATCCGCGTTGACAGCCTCGACCTGCTGCTCGCTGGTGGCGCTCATGACCTGCTCCTCGAGGCTGTTCATCGAATCAACCACCTTCTTCTTGAGGCTGTCCGGCAGCGGCATCGCGAGGAGCTGGCTGAACTGTGCCTCAATCTGGCTTATCTTCTCCTTCTTGGTCTGGTTGAGCTGCCTCTCCATTTCAAGGCGGTGCTGCTCCTCAAGGTAAGCCTGATACTGATTCCAGGCGCTCTGGTATGCGGCTTTAACGTCTATTGATTCGACCTCATCCACAGTCTGGGCCGCGTTTATCTTTCTGATCAAATCGTCCCGGGCGTTCTTTCCAAACGTCGTGTTCATAAGCTCGCTCCCGGGTTTGAAGTAGTAGTTAACCTCCGCGAGCTTTTTGTTCTTAGCCTGGGTGAGCTGCTCGGCGGCGCGGTTCTCCATGTAGATGTAAGCGCCTATAGAGATTATTAAAATCACGATTATGACTATCGATGCACCAATGAGAATGCGTCTCTTCCTTTCCCTCTCCCTTATGCTGCCCACGGGGCGGGGCTTCTTGGGAGGTTTCTTGACAGGGGGCTTGGCCGTTTTGGGGGCCTCAGGCTCTACGCTGGCTTTACCCAGCTCTCTAAGACGGCGGATTTTCGCCTCAATATCCTCGGACACGTTGAGCACCACCATCAATCGTTATCATAACCAGCTTCTTATGTCGAATAGTTTTTTGAACTTCAATCTTTATTTAGGTTTCGGTGAGAAGTATGGAGCGGTTAGAGATTGCTGTAATAGAAATCCGGGGAAAATGTCCCGTTTTTAACCTGGGGGACAGAATCGTCATAGAGGGGCCCAGCGTCAAACTCGATGAGACCGATGCGATTTGCACCCACGCCTTTGCATCCCTGCTCCCATACATAGTCGCCCTGCGAAAGGGTATTAAGCCCAGCGAACTAGGCCTTGGCAGGGGAGAGAAAGCGTACGTTCAGTGCCTCGATCCCGGGCCGCCGTATACAGACGGTGGAACTGTAATCTTCGAGATAACGGTGGTGAGAGATGAAGCAGAGGAAAGCGTGGAGGATAGTGAGGGAGGTAGTTGACGAGGCCGACCTCATCGTTGAGGTAGTTGACGCGAGGGACCCGATCGGGACGAGGAACAGAAAGCTCGAGAGGCTCGTCCAAGAGGAGGGCAAACCGCTCCTCATAGTCATGAACAAAGCGGATTTAGTGCCGAAGGAATGGGCGGAGGAATACAAGAGGAAGAGTGACCTTCCGGTCGTCTTTATATCGGCCCGCGAGAGAAAGGGAACTGGAATCCTGAGGAGGGAAATAAGGAAGCTCGCAAAACCCCTGCTCGACGAGAGGGAGAAGGTTAAGGTTGCACTCATAGGCTACCCCAACGTCGGCAAGAGCACGATAATCAACACGCTAAAGGGCAAGAAGGCCGTTGGCACTGCCCCCATACCGGGCTACACAAAGGGAAAGCAGCTGATAAGGCTCAGCAAGAAGATATGGCTCCTGGATTCGCCAGGTGTTGTTCCAATAGACGATTTCGACGAGCTGGTAATCAAAGGAGGCTTCCCGGCCGACAAAATAGACGAACCCGTCAAACCCGCGTTAAAGCTCATAAGCAGGATTCTTGAGACCAGAAAAGAAGCCCTCACAGAAAAGTTCGGAATAGATAAATTCGAGAGCGAGGAGGAGATTCTGAGGATGATAGGCGAGAGAAGAGGGCTGATAAAGGCCGGAGGCGAGGTTGACATCGAAGAGACGGCAAGGTGGTTCCTGAGGGAGTGGCAGACGGGTCGCTTTACCCTCTTCGGGAAGGAAGAAAAAGGAGGGGAGGACTTTACCTGGGACTTTGAGGACGTTCTTGATGGAATAGAGAGGGACCTCCTCCTCGATCCGAGAAGGATACTCTGGAAGTACGGCGACGAGCTGAGAGAAAAGCTCGACAACCGGAAGCGCGTTGGGATACGTGAGATAGAGGGCTTTACCGTCGGAATAGCGACGGGCTTCAAGAAGTGCAACGGGGGGATAAAGCTCCTCGAGAGGCTTACCGGCAAGCACGTTCTGGCGAGCGAGTGCTTCGGGAAGAAGTGGAAGGGCGTAGTTGTGATAATGGAGTGATGAGGTATGAGGCTTTTGCTGACGACTTCGCAGGGGATTGAGGACTTAGCGAGGGCCGAACTTGAGAGCCTGCTCTCGGGCCTTGGAGTTCCGTTTCGGGTGGAGGAGAAGCCGCTCGGTGTCGAGGGCAGGGTTCTCGCCGAGATCGGCGAGGCATTTTACACCGACGAAAAGGGACGGAAGAGGGAGCTGAGCGTTTCAACCTACCTGAACGAGCGTTCGAGGCTCCTTCACCGGGTAATAGTCGAGATAGCGAGCGGGAGGTTTGAGGGGATAGGTGAAGAAGAGCCCGAGAGGGCGTTGAAGAGGATAGAGGAGTTCGTATCTGGACTCCCGGTGGAGCGGTACGTCAAGGTTAGCGAGAGCTTCGCCGTGAGGAGCTTCCGAAAGGGCGAGCACAGGATTACAAGCATCGATGTATCCAAGACCGTCGGCAAGGCGATATTCGAGCGTTTGGAACGCTTTGGAACTCCAAGAGTGAACCTCGACCATCCTGCGGTCATATTTCGGGCCGAACTGATAGGGGAGGTTTTCTTCCTCGGGGTTGACACAACCGGCGACAGCTCGCTCCACAAGAGGCCTTGGCGCGTTTACGACCACCCAGCGCACCTAAAGGCCAGCATAGCCAACGCGCTGATTGAGCTGGCGAAGCCGGACGGCAGCCCGTTCATCGACCCATTCTGCGGGAGCGGCACGATTCCTATAGAGCTGGCCCTGAGGGGCTACGCTGGAAGGATAATTGGCCTGGAGAAGTATAGAAAACACCTGCGCGGGGCCGAGATGAACGCCCTCTCCGCAGGGGTTCTGGAGCGGATAGAATTCATACTCGGCGACGCCACCAGGCTGAGCGAGTACGTCGATAGTGTCGACTTTGCCGTCAGCAACCTCCCCTACGGGCTGAAAATAGGTCGCAAAAGCGCCATTCCGAGGCTCTACATGGACTTTTTCAGCGAGCTCGCCAAGGTTCTTGAGAAGCGCGGCGTCTTCATAACGACGGAGAAAAGGGCGATAGAGAAAGCGATAACCGAGAACGGCTTTGAAATCAAACATCACCGCCTCATCGGCCACGGCGGACTCATGGTTCATGCCTACGTGATAGAATGAGGAACTAAGGGAGCAACTCGGCAAAATCGCTTAAATCCCACGCGAGGAGGCCGTTTTTCATGAGTCCCCCCTTATCTTCGATTTTCTTCGCCACTATTCCATAGTTCTTCTCCCAGCCTTCCAGTCCAACGAGTTCTGCCTTCCTTTCCAGACCCTTTAAAACTCGCCGCACTCCCTCCTCGCTCAGGCATTTCCACTTCACCTCTACGAAGAGAGCCTTCTTCTCCCGCTCGTTCAGTGCCACCAGATCAATTTCCTCGTTCTTATGCCACCAGCGCCCGATTTTCATGAATCGGAACGGCAGTCTTCCAGCCCTGTTGAGTTCGATCAAAAACTGCCTCGCGACATCTTCGAATATCCCGCCAAGGTAGGAGTTGTACCCTTCGAGGAACTCCCCCCAGAAGTCAAGACTCTCAAGCTCCACCTCGTCCCTGTACCTCTCCACGAAGCGGAAGTAAAAGCGGATGTAGTTGTCGGCTATTTTATAACGAGTGTTCCTGGTCTTCGGAGGGGCAGTTACTGGCGTTTCCCTCCTCAAAAAGCCCAGCCTCTCAAGGACTCCGATGTACTTGAAGAGGTTCGAGCGCGGTATCCCCGTGAAGGTGCTTATCTCGTTGAAACGAGTCTTTCCCTCGGCTATTGCCTTCAGGATGAGCTTGTAGACCCTCGGTTCCCTCAGCTCGCTCGAAAGGAGGAAATCCCCCTCAGCGTAGAGGAAGCCCTGCTTGCTGAACGCGAGCCTCTTAACGTCATCAAAGCGGTTGAAGAGGACTAGATAGGCCGGAATCCCTCCGGTTACGCCGTATATCCTCACCACTTCCTCCAAGTCAACTCCAAGGAGCTTCCAGGAGCTGAAAAAGTCGAGGGGTTCGAGCCTTATCTGGCCGTCCCTTCTGCCGTAGAGGGGGCTCCTCTGACTCAGGACGTACTCCTCCATCATGCCAACGCTCGAACCGACGAGGATCAGGTGAAGCTTGGAAGCCCTCACGACCTCGTCGACTATGTACTGGAACTCACTGAGAACCCTCTTGTCGGACTGAATGAGGTAGGGAAACTCGTCTATCACAACCAAAATCTTCCCCTTCTCTCCCAGGTACCTGAAAACGTCCGCAAAGCTCGAGAACGACTCAGGAGTCAGATAAGGGCTCGGGTACTTCTCAAGGACCGCCCCCGCGAAGTCCCTCAGGTTGTCGAGGTAGGTGCTGTTTCTGGCAAGGTGATATACGGCCGGCTTATCTTTGATGAACTCCTTTACCAAGCGGGTCTTCCCCACCCTCCTCCGCCCGTATATCGGGAGGAGGGAGTTGTCGTTTTCCCAGAGCTCCTTCATGAAGGAGAGCTCGCTTTCCCTATCAACGAAAGTTATTGGCATGGTATTATACTCGGCCTATAACTATTTAAGACTTTTGCCACAAAACCACAAACTCATGGGAGGCTGAAAAACTTTGAAAGAAAGAGGGAAAACAGAGTTCAGACCTTCAGCGCCTTGACCGCGCTGAGGGTCTCCTTGAGGTCGTCGTAGCCGTAGCGGAGGTATCTCCTTCCCTCTTCTTCGTAGCCGTCCGCGAAGGCACTCCAGGCCCTGTTGAGGGCTCTCTCGCCCTTGCTGAAGACGCTCATGATGGTTCCGTAGGTCATGAGTCCCTCTATCCTGAGGGGCTGCGCCTTCTCGGCGAACTCGTCGAGCTCCTCGAGTATCTTCGTCAGCTCGGCCGTGACCTTCTCGGCGGGGGCGTCCATTATCTTCTCGATTCTACCGATGGCATCGGTGAGGAGTCTCTCGAGCTCCCTGACACCGCCGGTTCCGCTCTGGGCCGCCCTGTGGAGCTCTTCCTTGGCTCCCTGGCGCCTGAGGACTATTCCAGCCCCCATGACGGCCAGGGAAACGGCCAAGCCGCCCCACATGGGCGGCATCCTGGCGGCGGTTATCGCGCCGGCAACGAGGCCTACCGTGAGCAGGACGTTTCCAACGAGCTTCTTCATCTCCATCACCTCACGGGTGGAGCACTCCCATGACGGTCAGGACCGCGAAGAGGAGCGTCATAGCCGCCTCTCCGACCATCAGTCCGGCCGCGATCGGGAGCACCTTCTCGGTTATGAACTCGTTGCCCTTCTTCCTCTTGGCTATCTCGTGGACGATACAGCCGAGTCCGTAGGGCAGAATGTAGAGCATCGGCAGGTACATCGACAGACCGACGAGGACTCCGAGTCCCGGTATTCCGCTCATGGAGAGGGCGAAGCCGAGGATTCCTCCCGCGATGAACTTGTCCACCGGGACGTTGCCACCGAGGATCGCATCGACCATGGACTTGAGGGCCATGGCCTGCGGGGCAGGAACGGTCTCGTTTCCGATTCCGTAGGCCTTCCAGATGAGGCCGACGACGGTGAGGGCTATTATCGGACCTATCCAGGCGGTGAGGAGCTCAACCTTCTGCTGCCTGGAGGGAATACCACCGACGAGGTGGCCGGTCTTGAGGTCCTGCATCATGTCGGCGGCGCCGGAGATGGCGACACCGACGGTGGCTCCGAGGAGTATGGTGAGCGGGACCTGCTTGCCGGTGAGGTAGAGGAGTATCATGACCGACACGAGGGAGAGACCGGAAACCGGGCTCCAGTCGGTCATTCCGGTGGACATGGCGACGAGCAGGGCCGCCACGAATATCCAGGCGACGCCGACGAGGGCCGTGAGCAGGCTCCTGCCGATACCAAGGTTACCCAGCTGGTAGGTGGTGACCAGCAGGAGGAGGAAGGCAAGGGTTATTCCGGCGTAGAGATACTTTATCGGGAGCTCCTCGTTCCTGCCGGTTCCGAGCTTGCTCGCGTTGGCTATGCTCCTGAGGGCGACTATGATGACGGGCATCGAGAGTATGAGGCCCGCTATCGAGCCGCCGAGGAGCATTCCGATACCGAGCGGTCTGGTCATGTTGGCGTAGACGAAGCCGCTGATCGCTCCGCCGGTGACGTCGCTCGGGAGCCAGCCGAGGGTCTTAACTATGGGCGTGATGATGTAGTAGGAAAGTATTCCACCGGCGAGGACTATGAGACCGTTCCTTCCGGTGATGAGGCCCATTCCGAAGACCATCAGCGAGAGGGCCATGGCAAGGCTGACCCACTCGGGGAGGTGGAGTATGGCACCGAGGTCAACGTATTCGGGAATTATCTCCGGGAGGCCGAGCACCGGGAACTGCTGGACGAGGTAGACGGCCGCGCTGACAGCCATGCCGAGGAAGAGCAGCCTGGCCTTCTCGATTCCGCTTCCAGGGGTCTTGAGGACGGTGGCAACGGCAGTTCCGGTCGGGAAGCGAAGCCTGTCGATCTCGATCATCTGCTTTCTCAGCGGAATTATGAAGGTGATTCCCAGTATCGCTCCGGCCGCGGTGGCGAGGAAGAAGTACGTGGTGTTTATCTCCTGGTGCAGGCCCATGATGTAGAGCGCCGGGATGGTGAAGATGACTCCCGAAACGGAGATGTTGACTGCAGAGGCTATGGTCTGGACGATGTTGTTCTCGACGACGGTTCCCTTCTTGAGGATTCCCCTGAGGACTCCCCAGCCGACGATGGCAGCTATGGCCGAGCCGCCGGAGGTGAAGCCCATTATCATTCCCGCGTAGGTGAAGCTGGCGGCCATGAAGGCGCCCCAGATGACGCCGAGAATTATGGCGGCGGGCGTCACTTCGCGGTAGGTCTCGTCCGAATCCTTACGCTTCCAGCTCGCTTCTCCAACCTTCCAGTTGGCATCCGCCATCTCCTAACCTCCTGTACAGTTATGAGCATTCATGTCCATGTTCTTCGGGAATGTGCATTCCTGGGAAATTGGCCCGTTCTGAAATATAAAGTTTTTCAGCCCTGTAAATATCAAGAACGTGGATTTAAAACCAGAAACGAGTTAAAACAGGCCTTTATGCCGTTTTTAGTCTCAGCATGAATAAAAATTCATCAAGAAGATGAACAAATGGGCACTGACGCACATTACGACATTAGAGGCTCGAAGGGTGTTTACTGGGCCGTTTAATCCACCGAACGATGGTTAGTTGAAACTTGAAAAGACTGAAGCGATTTAGGAGAAGCAACGAGAAAAACGAAGGCTCATGTCTTCAGCGTCACGTCAATGACCACGGTCTCGTTGCCAGGGTTCCTCACCACGACCTTCCACTTGCCATCTGGAAGCCCAACGACCTCGTTTACTTCCCTGACGGTTCCAAAATCCTCCAAAACCTCCCCATCGGCCGAGACCACCTTCACCTCCACCGGAAGGTTTGAGGTCAACTTTACGGTCAGATTGGCCGGACCCTTGAAGGGCCACTCCCTGGCCTCACCTGCAGGAACGCTCTTCCCCTTGACGTAAACGAAGTTGTTGTCCAGGCAACCGGCGGCTACAACGGAGAGAATCAGCAGGAAGACAACCGCCCAACGCGTCCCCTTCATGGAACCACCGAAGATAGTCAAATAAGGAAAACTTAAAAAAGTTTCTCAGCACAGTATCGAGTCCTCGGCCAGGACGTCCTCCTCCAGCGTTCCTATGCCATCTATCCACGCCTCAACCCTATCCCCGTGCCTCAGAGGGCCGACTCCGGCCGGGGTTCCCGTCGCTATTATATCGCCGGGTTCGAGGGTCATTATGCCCGAAACGTACTCGATTATCTCCGGGATTTTGAATATCATCTCGCTCGTCCTCGCGAGCTGCCTTATTTCGCCGTTGACCCTCAAGCCCAGCTCTAGGTCGCTCACGTCCAGCTCACGTTTGTCAACCACCCTCGGGCCAACCGGGGCGAAGGTGTCGAAGCCCTTCGAGACAGTCCAGGGGAGGCCCTTTCGCTTGGCCTCCCACTGCAGGTCTCTAGCCGTTATGTCCAGCAGAATCGTGTAGCCGAGGACGTAATCCATTGCCCTCTCCCTTGGAATTCTCCTCCCGCGTTTGCCTATTATCACCGCCAGCTCAACCTCGTGGTGGACCTCCTTGCTCTTCCTCGGCAGGATTATGGCCTCTTTTGGGCTTATCAGGGAGCTCGGCGGTTTGAGAAAAATCACCGGCTCTTTCGGAACCTCATGGCCGAGTTCCTTTGCGTGCTCAGCGTAGTTCCTGCCGAGGCAGATTATCTTGCTCGGCCTCAGCTCGTAAAAGCCATCACGGAATGGAAGGCGAATCATCTTGAGCACCCAAGAATAGTTCGGGGATTCGGTTATAAACCGCTCGCGGGAAGGGTAATAAACCACTTTGTCTAAACCCTCAACGGTGAAACCCATGAAGCTCGTCGTCCTCAAGGAGAGGGGAAGCACTCTCGTCTTCGTTTTCCTTGTGATTTTCATAGTGCTCTTCACGCTGCCGCTGATATACATGCTCATCAACGTTCCAGAGGGGAGGCTGTTCATACTGGGCTTCTTCGTCTTCTTCCTGCTGATGATGTCCCTCGGTGCCTACTCCCTGCTCAGGAGGCGTAGGGAATACCGGCGCGCCGAGAACTTCGCGAGCCTGGTGGGATTCTCCAACTCGGGGGTAACGTTTCCGGAGGAGATTGAATTCGAGACGGGAACGCTTGAGATGAGGGGATACTGGGTCGGGAGCGGAAAGAACCGGAGCTACCACGTGGAGAGAAAGTTCATCCCGGGGGAGAAGAAAAGGGCCTCGCGGGTTCCCTTCATGGACTCACCGTTCAAAGTGGCCGTTTCTTCAGACGGAACGGGTTTCGTAAAGGCTCCCGCCGTGAGGATAACCGATGAGCTCTACAAAAACATCGTGGTGCTCTTCTTCACCGATGAGGGCAAGGTCAGGGGCACCGGCACGGTAACAGTGGCGACCGAGAGCGACTCGGCGCAGGTAAACTACCGCGGGGACGGGAAGTTCATAGCGGGGACGGTCTACTCAACGCTCACAAAGGCGAGGGCCGTTAAGGTCGCCATAAGCGCCGAAGGATTCGAGTACGAGAAGATCGTGGGGAAGGGCCGGAGCTTCGAGTTCCGTGAGAGGATGCTCCCCGAGGAGAAAGTCATCATGGTCGGCTCCTACGGCACGATAACGCCGAAGATGGTGGGTAATGGCCTCGGTGGAGGAACCGTCATCCTCGGCCACGGCGAGTTCATAATCCGTGGCATTCTGGACATAAGACTGAGGCCGGACGTGCGGGCTGAGGATACCTTCAGGGTCGAGTTGAAGGGAGAGGAAATCGAGGAAGAAAAGGAGTTCGAGGAGGAGTGGGGGTTTAGAGATTAACAACTCTATGGAAGAGCCTACCGAAGACAAAAAGAAGCACCAGGACAACGAGTGAGGTTAGAAATGACACAAATACCAAAAAGCACCCGTAAGAAGGCGTTGTCGTCCCCAGGAGCACGGCAACAAAGGCTATTATCGTCGGGGACAGAAGAAGGGTCAGAAGCCCCCAGAGGACTTTTCTTTCCATGAAGATGGCAACGGCAGTCCAGAAGAATATTATCTGGAGGGAAACCTTGAGAGGAGGGTAGTACATGACCGCACCCAGGAGGAGAAAAGAGGCCATTGCCGAGACCAACGCCCTGAGCAGCGTTTTCTTCCCCGGATGAATGCGGCCAAAAATCACGGCGAAGGCTATCACGAGGACTATGAACCCAACACTCCTCATCGTGAATATGCCTCTCCACAAATCAATTACCGAGAAAAGGTTATTATAGGCTCTGAAAACCGCCTTCAGGCCAGGTTCACCGGGTGTGTAGATGTAGCCGTTTATTCGGGGAAATATTTTGGAGTAGAACCCCGTTGCAGGGCTTTTCACGAGGGGATACTCGCTCGAGTTCACGGGGACGAGTGCTGGATCGCCAAAGAGAACGGCCTTCGGCTTAACCCCGAGTTTCATGAAGTAGGCGTTGCTTATCTGGACGAGCTTTCCAATGGGATATCCTGAGGCCCAAAATCTCTCCGGAAGATAGGAGACGCCCCCCATGTCTATTGATGCCACCACGGCGGGGGAGCCCTTCCTGAGGAGGGCGAGCACGAGGGAATCATCCGTCTTCCAGACCTTCCCAACGTCGCAGGATTCCAGAACAAAGACTTTTCCGGACGGTTTGCCAAGATGTGAAGGGCAGAGACCCCACGATCCCATGTTCACCCCAAAGGGGCTACCGTGCCCTTCGACCCAAATGAGGGATGCGTTTTCCGAAAGCCTCAGGTATTCATCGTAATCAACTTTTCCAGCCCTTAGAAAGACCGCCCCATCCGGTCTGAACTCCCGGAGCGAGTACATGAGCGGGACCACGTTGGGGGAGCCTCTAACCGGCAGGAAACCGACTACAGGGTTGTAAATGCCGTCGCCATCAAAATCCAGGCGGTCATAGAGGGAATAAACAAAGCTCTCATTAAACCTGGAGTAACTGACTACCAGAAGAGCGTAGTCGTCGGAGTTTAGAAAGTCGAGGTTGGAGAAGTTCGAAACGATCACCGTCCCGCTGTGAAGCTCGGCAATTTCCCGGACGTAGGGGTACAGGCCGCTCACGTTTTCGTCGAGAATGACGTAATAGTGAGCCGAGACGGCAGGAACAAAGAGGAGAAGGAGGAAAAGGAACGTAAGAACCCGCTTCAATTCACCTCCACCCCTATCCCCTCGACCTCAAACTTCCGGTTTACGTTGACCATTATCTCGTCCGGGTCGATGATTATTTTCACGGGCCTTTCTGGAAGTTCAACGCCGACCGTTGCCGTTCCGTTCACCCAGATGGTTTCGTCCACGTAATCGCCGTTCTCAAGGTAAACCCTGACCGGAACCGGCATCGTGAAGTTGCTGGCATCGGCTATGGTGAAGGTTAGGTTGTAGCCGGAGTTCCTTTCTAGAACCTGCAGGTTTTCAACCGTGTAGTTCGGAACCAGAGTCGAGTTGAACCACTCCTCAAAGAACCATCCTAGCTCGTGCCCGCTTACGTTCTCGAAGATCCCCTCAAAAGCCGTGACGTTGCACGGGGAAGTGTGACACTCTTCAAATAGCTTTCTAAAGGCCTCCGAGAACTTCTCGTCACCGAGCATGAACTTCAACGAGCGTATCACGAAGGCGCCTTTCCAGTATAGTGTGTAGTAGGAAGTGTAGTAAGAGTACCTGTGACGATCCTTCAGGACTTCGTAGAAGGGCACTTCATTCCCATATTTGAGAGTTCTGTACTCGTTGTTGTTCAGCCACAAGGGGTATTCATCTGGGTTCCACCTTCCGTAAGCTTCTATCTGCATGAAAGTTGCTAGTGGCTCGTTGATATAGCCGAACCACGCGTAATGTCCAGCCCACTGGTGGGCAATCTCGTGAAAGAGAAGGGAGGCATAGTTGACGGCAGAGTCCTCAATATTGACTCTACAGTCCACAAGTACGACCTGCCCACGATTCGTCCCCACAGAGGCCCATCTAAAGCGTTTGTACAAAATTCTATTGAGATTGGGGACAAAAAAGACGTCGAACTTTTGAACCGGAAGAATCCCCGTCAGGTTGCTGTACAATTCCATCACAAAGGTCAGCTCCTTTTGGACCAGACCGAAGCCCGCCTCACTGTAATCCTGGGAAGCAAAGTACACGGTAAAGTTGACCCCGTCCCACTCAAAGCTCTTCCACTCCAGATCCGGGAGGTACAGCACAAAACCCCCGTATGGACGAAGGGGGGAGGTGTAAACAACTTTCATTCCAGAGTGGATAACGCCGTTCCTAAACAGTACGAAGACGGTATCTTTGGGAAAGCTGAGAGTCACGGTAATACTCGCGTTTTTTGAGGCAAAACTCCAGCACGAAAAGTCGGTTCCAAAGTCAATACCCCGACTTGCCATTTGGGATATGTACACCTCGTTTCCCAGATGGCGGAGCTCGTAGCGCGCAACCCCTCTGAGGGTCGTCAAGTTCGTGGAGACGTTAACAGCGTAGAACTCTATCCCAACCCCTTCATCAAACAGGATATACCTGTCAACGCGGGAAAGGTTTAGGGGAACACCCTCGATGGTTATGTTCAGTTTTATCGGCTCATCTGCAGTCTTAAGCACGGCCAAGTAGAGCGTCCTGTCCGTGAAGTTCGTGAGCACAAAGCGGTAAACTCCAGTGAAGACACCACCCGAGTAGTTGACAGTTATGTTGCCGAACTGGGAGTAGGAAACGCGCGAATACCTTTCCTGGAAAAACTCAGTTGCATCTTCCAGCGTCAGGTTAACGATCTCGGGCTTCTCCGGGTAGAGGAATTCCACAGGAGGAACCTGCCTCACAGAAGTCGTTGAAGTGGTTTCAACTTCAGGTGGAGTGCTTGAAGGCGTGCCCGTTGAAGTATTCCCGTCGAGACAGCCGCTCGCAAGAACCATAAAAACAAGGAGAAAAACAAAGAGACGCTTCATGCCATCACCTCAGTTAACCTCCACGGCTATTCCATTCACCTCGAACTTCCGATTTATGTTCGCAATGAACTCCTCGGGGTCGATTATTATCTTGACCGGCCGGTCTTCGAGGCGGAGTGAAACCTCCGCGGTCCTGTTAACCCACACCCGGGTATCGAGAGAGTCCCCGTTCTCCATGACAATCCTAATCGGAACCGGCATCGCGAAGTTGCTGGCGTCAACTATGGTGAAGGTCAGGTTGTAACCGTCCCCTGCCTGTGAGAGGCTCAGGTTTGTGATGTTGTAGTCCGGGAAGAGCGTGGAGTTGAACCACTCATCGAAGAACCAGCCGAGATCTTCGCCAGAAACGTTCTCGAATATCTCTTCAAACGATGTGACGTTACACTGGGCGGCGTGGCATTCCTCAAAGAGCTGTCTAAGGCCTTCCGAGAACTTTTCATCGCCCAGGATGAACTTGAGGGAGCGGATCACGAAGGCACCCTTCCAGTAGAGGATGACGAATGAGCCGGGATACTTCCTCGGGTCATTCACCACATCGTAGAAGGGCGCACTACCCCCGTATTCCAGCGTCGTGTACTCGTTTTGGTTCAGCCATGAGACGTAGTCCTCGGGGTTCCACCTTCCGTACGCCTCCATCTGCATAAAAGTTGCCAGCGGTTCGTTGAAGTGGCCGAAGGACGCGTAATAGCCGGCCCACTCGTGGGCGAGTTCGTGGAAAATTAGAGAGGCATAGTTTACCGCGGAGTCTTTCATGTCAACGAGGCATTCCACGAGTATAACGTGCCCCACGTCCATCCCCAGAGGCTTTCTCCTGAAGCGTTTGTACATCATCCTCTGCAAACCGGGGAAAAAGACGGCATCGAATCTCTCAAGGGGAAGAACTCCCGTCAGGTTGCTGTACAGCCCCATGGCGAATGTGAACTCCTTCTTAACCAAATCAAAACCCTCATCGCTGTATATTCCCCTAGTGAAATAGACGGTGAAGTTTACCCCGTTCCAGTGAAAGCTCTTCCACTCCATGTCTGGAATGTAGAGCGTGAATCCCTCATAGGGCTTAAGGGAACCGCTGTAAACGACCTTCATGCCCGAACGGACTATGCCCCACTCTGACAGCACAAAAACCGTGTTCTCTGGGAACGTTGGGATTACCGTTATGGTCGCGTTCTTCGAGGCGAACTCCCACCAAGAGAAGTCGGTTCCAATGAGAACGTTCTTCCTCCACATCTCACGCAGGTAGTCCTCGTTCTCAAGGTAGCGGAACTCGTAGTGGGCAACTCCATGGAGCTCGCTGAGGTTCGTCGAGACGTTCACCTCGTAAATCTTAAAGCCAACGCCATCTTCATTGACCCACCTGTAAGCATTCATCCTTGAGAAATCCAAAGGAACGCCTTCGATGGTGACGTTGAGGGTTATTGGGTCCTTCGGGGTGACGAAGACAGCAAGATAAAGCGGTCCCGACGTGAAATTCGTGAGGACGAAGTCGTATCTGCCCCTGAAGACGCCATCCGTATAGTTCACGCTGATGTTTCCATACTGGGAGTAGGACACAACCGAATGCCGTTTATTGGACAATTCAATCCTGTTCTCCTGGAGAAGTTCAATCAGGTCTTCAAGACTCATGTTTACGTTGGCCGGTTCTTCGGGATAGATGAACCTCAGAGGAGGAGCCTTGTACTGGGGGCCAGAGGATTGGACGGACGAGACTGTACTCGAGGCCGATCCGGTTGGGGTAGTGCCGGTAGTTGCCTCCCCTCCAAGGCAGCCGCTCACGAGAACCACGAGGATTATCAAGACGGCGAGAAGGGTCTTTCTCACCTTTAACCCACCAGTAAAAGTTAACATCCGGAGGTATAAAAAAGTTTCGAGAAAATGGATTAAAAATCCAGTTCAGCCCTTCAGCGGCTCGGGAATGCTCTTCTCCCACTGCTCCCTCGCCAGCTCACCGGTGTACTTGAACTTCTCGACCTTCTTCTCGGCCTCTTTACGCTTCTTCTGGTGCTCCTTTAGGAAGGCCTGAACGCGCTCGATCAGCTCGCGCTTGCACTGGCCGCAGAGGAGCTCACCGCTCTTGCATGCGTGGTAGCGTTCCATGAGCTTCTTGTCGTCGGGCTCGAAGAATATCTCGAACCACTTGAAGACGACGCACTTCTCCGGTTCGCCACCCTTCTCACGCTGCTCCTTCGCGGTGGCCCTCCCACCGGTGAGGGCGTACTTCCATATCTTCTTGCCGGCCTCCTCCGGGTCGTCGGTGAGGTAGACTGCAGTCTCTGGCTTTGAGGCGCTCATCTTGCCCTCGAGGCCCATCAAACCGGGCACGAACTTGGAGTGAATCGCCGCCGTCTTGTAATAACCAAGGCTCTCGGCGAAGTCCCTCTGGAGCCTCCAGTATGGGTCCTGATCAATTGCCGCCGGGATTAAACAGCGCTTCCTCTCGAAGAATGTCGGGGCTGCCTGAATCGCCGGGTAGAAAATCATTCCGATCTTGCTCTGCTCGGTGAAGCCGAAGACCGCTTTGGCCATCGAGTAGTTTATCTTCTTCGCTATCGGTATCGCCATCTCGTAAATCTTTGTGAACTCGCTGTCCTGGAAGATGAAGGTCTTGTCCGGGTCGAAGCCGACCGCTATGATGTCGAGGATGTTGTCGTAGGCCCATCTCTTCGTGTCGTCGAAGGTGAGCCTCTCCTTGAAGAGGAACTTCTCGTCGTCGGTTATCTGGACGTAGAGGTTGACGCCGAACTTCTCCTGGAGCCACTTGGTGGCGAAGAACGGAATGATGTGGCCTATGTGCATCGGGCCGCTCGGACCCCTCCCCGTGTAGAGGAAGAAGCCCTTACCGTTCTCATAATCCTCCAGAACCTTGTCGTAGTCCCTGTGGGAGAAGAAGAACCTCCTCCTGAAGTAGATGGGCAGTTCACTCGTGGTCAGCCTGGCAGTTTTCTCAAGCAGTTCATCCGTCAGCGGGCTTGTTCCGAATTCTTCTATCAGCTTCGCGTAGTCTACCATTCCCTCAACGTCCCATGGGGTGACCTTAAACGCGTCGTCCATTCAAAACACCTCCATTTCCAGTGGAAACGAAACCCAAGGCTAAGCCGGGGCAGAAGAGCAAGGCTTCACCAAGGCCAAAAGCAATCACCGGGCATGGGAAGAGAAAGGGAAGAAGGGGATTTAAAGTTTTTGGATGGTTTCAAATCACCGCCTTTTCCAGAGAACCCATCCAACGCCGATGCCTATTGCAAGCCCTATGAGAAGGGAAAGGCCAAGCCAAACACCCCAGTACCTCAGTTCCTCCCTTCCGGTCGGCGGATCGTAAAGGGTGCCCGCGAAGAACACACTCCTGACGTCATCCAGTTTCCGAACGTGTATTCCATCAAAGACCGCCCATCTTCTCTTGAAATCCGGAATTTGAGATTGAACAATCTCTGAGCAGTCAAAGGTATCAACCAGTAAATGGCGGCCTTTGTAAGGAACGCGCGGATCATCGGAGATGAACTGTACGATAACACCGCCGTAGTCGCTCCAGTTGCAGCGCTGGAACGTGAGGTTCATGCCGTCGGAGTCATCGTTGCTTCCGAGAAAACTCAGGACGGCATCTTCTCTGAAGGAAGCCCGAATGACAAAGGATGAGAACTTCACAGGCTCGATCTTCAGCTCGTAGCCGTCGGGGGTTTCCAGTACAACGAAATTCGTTGGCTCCTTCGAGCGGTACAGGAAGGCTTTAAGTCCCTCCACGCGAACTGAGGCGTTTTCACCCACAATGAATTTCAAGGAAACGTTAAACTCATTCCCCTTGAAGAAACGAAGGTAGGACGGGTCAACTGGAAGAATATCGGTCAGTTCACCCCACACACTCCTGAAGTCGCACGAGGCCGTGTAGCCCTCGGAAGTGCGGTACAGAATCGCCGGTGATGTGTAGTTCCCCGCCGCTTGGCTCACGATGCAGTCAACCCAGTAGATCCTCCCTGAGGACGAAAGGTTCATGGTAAGGCCTATGAGCTGGCTCTGGTTCCTGGGAAGGATTCGTACCTCAAAAATACGGATGTGCTTGTCCTCCACCCATGCAGTTCCTCCCGGGAGTGTAACAGCGGAAACGTTCTCCACGATGAAGCTGGTGGAGTACTTGAAGCTTTCTCCCCCGTAGTACAGCCCGGCACTGACCAAGGGGATCAGAGGCAACGGCACGAGTACCAAAGGGAGTAGTCTCATCGAACCGCCCATAGTAACTCGAAGGAAGGGGTTAATTAACCTTTCGAATGTTAAGGTCAAAGGATTCCATCACGAGAATTGTAGTCAGAGATAGCGAAAACGGGAGAAAAGGCTAAGAAGAATCAGAGCTTCCCGTTCTCCCTCAGCCACTCGCCGTACTTGACGAGGGCATAGACCGCATCGACGCCGTCCTCGACGGTCTCGTAGACGGGAACGCCCTTGAGCTCAATGTTCCTGGCCATCTTGTGCGGGTAGTCTCCACCTGGGGCCACGAAGACTATCGGCTTGCCGTACTCCTGCATCCTGGCCATCGCCTCGACGATTCCCTCATCGAGGGCCGGGCTCTGGAAGAGCGCTATGACGACGAGGACGTCAACGTTTTCATCCTCCAGCGCGTAGCGCATCGCTATCTCATAGCGGCTCGACGGGGCGTCGCCGATGATGTCGATGGGGTTCTTGTAGCTCATGTGCTCCGGAAGCTCACCCCTCTCTATGGCCTCCCTGAACTTCCGGTTGGTCTCATCGCTCAGCTCGGCGAGCTTCATTCCCTTCTCGAGCAGGCCGTCGCTCATCATGACTCCTGCACCGCCGCCGTTGGTGACTATCGCGACCCTGTTGCCCTTCGCCGGCTTCTGCATGGCGAGAACCTTCGCGTAGTTGAAGAGCTGGCGCATGCTCTTGGCGCTCAGGACGCCGGTCTGCTCAAAGGCGGCCTCGTATATCTTGAAGGAACCCGCGAGTGAACCGGTGTGGCTTGCGGCAGCCTTGGCGCCGGCCTCCGTCCTTCCCGCCTTGAGGATGATTATGGGCTTCTTGAGCGTGACCTCCTTGGCAACGTTGAAGAACTTCCTTCCGTCCTTGACGCCCTCGATGTAGCCGGTGATGACGCCGGTCTTCTCATCCTCGCCGAGATAGGCTATGAAGTCGCTCTCGTCCAGGTCTGCCATGTTGCCGAGGCTGATGAACTTGCTCATGCCTATCTTGTGGCTGGCGGCCCAGTCGAGGATTGCAGCGCCGAAGGCACCGCTCTGGCTCATGAAGGCGACCTTCCCGAAGGGCGGCCTGGCCTGCCTCTCCGGCGGGTTAAAGTTGCAGTCGAAGCCGTTCTCGAGATTCGTAACGCCGAGGCAGTTCGGACCAACGACGCGGATTCCCCACTTTCTGGCGCGCCTGACGAGCTCCTCCTCGAGTTCGACCCTTCCGGCCTCTTTAAAGCCCGCCGAGATGACGACGGCGCTCTTAACCCCCTTCTCGCCGCACTCATCTATGACATCAGGAACGAACCTGGCCGGAACCGCTATGACCGCGACGTCAACCTCGTCCGGTATCTCCTTAATGCTCCTGTAAACCGGGAACTTCTTCCCGTTGACCTCGACCTCACCGCCCTTGACGTTGACGGCGTAGACCTTTCCGCTGAAGTTGAGCGTTATCGAGCGCATTATCGAGTTCCCTATCTTTCCGGGGACGTTTGACGCCCCGATGACAGCGACACTCCTTGGGTAAAACAGGAAATCGAGCCTTGGAGCCTCCATCTTGTCCACCTCCGAAGGTTTTTCGGGAGCCCATATTTAAGCCTTCCTCCACAGATGGGTACATCCGGGTGCTGGATATTTTGTCCAGCTACGGCCCTAATGAACCATGACCTTTACGTATATAAAGGTAGCGGGAAGCAAAAGGGTTATATGCCATAACGTTAAAAGAGGCATTAGAACGTTTAAATTGGGTGGTGGAAATGGCGAAGGTTAAGGTCATAACAGACCCGGAAGTTATAAAGCTGATGCTTGAGGACACGAGGAGGAAGATACTCGGGCTGCTCCGCAACAAGGAGATGACCATCTCCCAGCTGAGCGAGATACTGGGGAAGACGCCCCAGACGATATACCACCACATCGAGAAGCTCAAGGAGGCCGGCCTGGTCGAGGTCAAGAGGACGGAGATGAAGGGCAACCTTGTGGAGAAGTACTATGGAAGAACGGCCGATGCGTTCTACATCAACATGTACCTCGGAGACGAGGAGCTCCGCTACTTCGCCCGCTCAAGGCTCAAGATAAAGCTGGAGATATTCAAGGCCCTTGGCTACGAGTTCGACGGTGAGGAGCTGCTCGACGTCATGGACAGCCTCCTGGCAAAGGAGCACGAGTACAAGACGGAGATATCGAAGGAGATAGAGGCCAACGAAGAGGCCCTCAAGGACTTCTCCAACGAGGACATCATCCACGCCATCGAGTGGCTGGCCATGGCCAGGATGGGTCGGGACGAGGAGACCCTAGAGCTCCTCAAGAAGCTGGGAGAAATACTTAAAAAATGACGCCGAAAGGAGAAGCGATGGGATATGGCGAAGGGTATACGACTTCTAGTGCTGGACGTGCTTAAGCCGCACCAGCCCATGGTGACGGAGCTGGCGCTCGGACTAAGCGAGCTCGAGGGCGTTGACGGCGTCAACATAACCCTCGTCGAGATAGACAAGGAAACCGAGAACGTTAAGATAACGATGGTCGGCGACAACCTCGACTACGACGAGATAGTCAGGACCATCGAGGAGTTCGGCGGCGTGGTGCACAGCATAGACATGGTGGCTGCCGGCAAGAAGATCGTCGAAGAGGGAGAGACTCCCCAGGACAAGCTGGAGGAGTATTGAGTGAAGGAAGTCCTCATAATAACCGAGCCGGAAAGGGTAAGGGTGCTCTCCGATGAAACCCGCTTTAAAATTCTTCAACTGCTTAGAGAGCACCCCATGACCATCAACGAGCTCAGCGACGCCATAGGGAAGGACAGGACAACGATATACCGGCACATAAAGATTCTGGAGAACGCCGGCCTCGTGGAAGAGCTTGAGGTCCATGGGAACGAGCGGGTTTACGCGAGGAGCGCCAGGCTGTTCCTCATAAAGGCGGACCCAGACGAGAGCATCGAGGAGTTCAGGCAGGCCTACCTCCAGGTGGAAGCCGAAAAGCTGGTCGATGTTCTGGAAAAGGCTGGATTCAAAATAGGGGACCGGGAGAAGCTCAAGAAGCTTGCCAAGGATGTTCTAAACGAGATAGAACTAAATTCCCAGCCGGTGATTAAGAGGATATCCCAGGCGGGCATCGACCTGACAGAGATAGAACTCTTCCACCTCCTCAACATGCTGGTTTTCCTCCAGAGCTGTGAGCTCTGTGAAAAGGCAGAGAAGGTAAAGGAGCTGGTTGAGTTCTAAGTTCTTCTGGCATCTTTAAGTCTCAACACCGTAACTTTGTTTCGAAAGTTTGTTACGGATTTTTATTACACAAGTTAAATATACCATGCTGGTCAATAAAAGTGTGTAAATACAAAAGGCGGATCTATAACATATAGCCTATGGAGGAATATCCTATGAGGAGATTTCCACTCGTGGTGGTTATTGTAGCGGTGTTGGCCATCAGTATTCTTGGAGGAGCAGGAACGTTCTCAGTTTTTAGTGACACAGAAACCAGCTCAGGAAACGTTATCGCGGCCGGAACTCTTGATTTGAAAGTATGGAATGGAACTCACTGGGTAGACGATCCCAATGTGATACATTTTGAAGTATCGAACATGGCACCCGGAGATAAAGTAACGTGGAAATTCAAACTAAAAAACAGCGGTACTTTGCCTGGAAATCTTTCGTTCAAGTTTCTGAACATAGTTAGCCACGAAAACGGTCTCCTCGAACCCGAGATTGAGAACGGAGATGTAGAAGGTGAGCAGGTAACGGAAAGGTATACGCATTACAAGCATTCCTCAGACTATGGGGATGGAGAATTATGGGATCAACTATCGATTTCTGTCTATGTTGATGAGAACGACGATGGAGAGCATCAATGGTACGAGCGGACAATCCTTTCTAAGCAATTCACGGATTACAGCTCTACCTACTCAATCCCCAACAACACCTACATCCCCACAGGGATTGTGCTTGGACCTGGAGAGAATGTAACTCTACTTATGGAGATTACATTTAAGGGAAGTGGCTTCATTTTAGGATGGGATGAAAACTGGACTTCATATGGCATAAATATCAACAACGTTGCCATGAGTGACAGCGTTGAGTTTGATCTTGAATTCAAGCTTACCCAAACAGACTGAATTTTTGTTTTTTGCTTACCATTCAATATTACCTCTAACATCAGCAGTGATGTAGTTTCATCGGTGGTTTTAAGTTGAACACAGGTTTCGTTCTTGCTAGCATCAATTCAAGAAACAGAAATAAAAAGGAAGGCCTTCAAAAGGCGGCCTATCATCGTACCACCTCAGAACTCCATCACCCACTTAACAGCATGTGGAACTTTCTTCGCAACCTCCAACGCCGTGAAGTTCTCGCCGAGTTCCTCCTTCACCATATCGCCGGCGAGGCCGTTGAGGAAGGCACCAACTGAAGCGGCCCTGAGCGGTTCGTTGCCGAGCGCAAGCAGGGCGCCAACGAGGCCTGCCAGGACATCGCCGGTTCCACCGGTGGTCATGCCCCGGTTCCCCGTTCTGTTGTATTTCCAGGTCCTTCCGTCGCTGATGATGTCGTAGGCACCTTTGAGAAGGATAACGCCGCCGACCTCGCCGGCCTTTTCCGTCACCACCTTGGCCTTCTCCATGAGCGAACCCTCGGGCTTCACGTCAAAGAGAATCCCGAACTCGCCCGCGTGCGGAGTTAAGACGAAGGTCTTCCCATCGAGAACGCTCAAATCTTCTGCCACCGCCTTTAGGCCGTCGGCGTCCATGACCATCGGCTTTTCGCAGCGTTTTATGAATTCCCTCACGAACTCCTTCGTCTCCTCGGCGAGGCCGATTCCGGGGCCGATAACGACGGCGTCGGCCTTTTCAGCCATGCTCAGGAGTTCATGGACGTGATCCGGCGAGAAGTTCCTCCCTTCAATAGGTCTGAGGATTAAATCGGGGTCACTTATTCTCTCCGCTGGTTCAGAGGGCATTGCCAGATAAACCAAATCGACGAGGTAGCTTGCGGCCTTGGAAGCGAGATATGGGGCGCCGTAGTAGTCCTCACTGCCGCCGATGACGAGCAACTTACCGTTCTGACCCTTGTGCTCGCCCTTCTTCCTGAGCGCGAACTTGGCATCACCGGGCCCGACGAGGTGGTAGAGCTCCTTCGGATAGCCGATTTTGGCGATTATCCTTTCAAAGCCCTTGTACTCCTCCTTGTCCCACTGGAAGGTCACCGCGAAGTCGGCCTTAACGCGAACGGCACTGGGGTAGCCGCTCGGCAGATCGACGCTGACTATCTTCGCCCTTCCCGCGTATTCGTTAATCTTATCTATCGCGGAGCGTATCGGCTCCCTTGGTTCGCCCTTTGTGCCTGCCCCAAGAAGGGCGTCAACGATGACGTCGTAACCGCTCAGGTCGAGCTCTTTTATGTAGGCCGAGTCCTTCAGAACCTTGATTTTCACGAAGTCGAGACCCTTTAGAATTTCCCAGTTGTGCCTGGCTTCCTCGCTCCTAATCTTTGCCTCGTCCCCCACGAGGAAGAGCGTGACCTCGTTCTCGAAGCTGAGATGTCTTGCAACGACGAAGCCGTCGCCGCCGTTGTTGCCAGTTCCGGAGAAGACGGCTATCTTGAGGCCCTTCCCAAACTTTTCCTCAATCGTTCTGGCAACTCCAGCGCCGGCATTTTCCATGAGCTGGTAAGGCGTAATCCCAAGCCACTTGGCGTTTATGTCCCAGATGTAAACGTCTTCAATGCGCATGAGCACCACCGGAGAAATTTCAGACTCAAAGGTTAAGGGGTTTTCCATGAGCGATACGAGGTCAGGACGAGGAGCAGGCCGAGGGGAGCCGTGATGTACCACATCAGGACAAATATGAGAATCCCGCTTGCCCCACTCTCAATCGCCACGTAGGAGGACTCAATGACGACGGCGGGGAACTCAAAGACGACGGCTATGATGAAATACGCCAGAAGTAGCCTGACTGGAAACTTCCCCCTCTTGAGAACCACCGTAAGATAAACCTCAGCGATGCCCATGAGGAGCGGGTAACCCAAGGCGACGAATCTGGGAAGATGCAGCAAGAGGGGAGCGTTGTAGAAAAGCACTATGCCGATGATGGGATCGAGGAGCGTGACGAAGCGAAAACCGAGCCGGAAGAGTATAAGGAAAGGCAGCCAAGGGGAAAGGGAAGGATTGTTCCCTCCACTCATACTATTCTCACGTTCCATAGACGATGCACCCGCTATTTCCTATCAGATTTTTCCGTTCTGTTGGACGAGAGATACCAGAGGCCGGAAAAGAAAACAACGGAAACGACGAAGATCATAACGAGCATGTCAATACTGCTTATGTCCGACGTTCTTGGCCAAGGACTCGGAGAACATAGATCAGTTGATGCACAGATCAGTTTTCTGATGGCATAGTATAGAACCAAAAAACCAGCCAAGAATAGCGTGACAAATCCAAGAGCGAGTCTCCTGATGAGTTCCTCAATCTTTTCGCACGACATCGCACGTCCCAGCAAAGTTTCAACTTGCAGGGTTATATATTTTTCCACCACATAACGTTTAAAGTGCTAGTGCAAGCCGAGGGTTTCAACTGCGGTTCTGTAATCCCTCCCGGAGTACAGCACGAGATAGACCTTCTCCACGCCCTTAGCTTCCTTTGAGAACTCCTCGACCGTCTCCTTGAACGTCCTAACAACTTCCTCGAGGGGACAGCCGTAGATGCCGGCGCTTATGGCCGGAAACGCTATCGTTTTGATGCCGAGCTCGTCGGCCTTTCTCAGCGCACCGAGAATTGCCTTTCTGAGCTTTTCTTTCTTATCATCGTCCCAGACGCCACCGCAGTAGGGCCCGACCGTGTGGATGACGTACCTGATTCCGTACTCCTCAAGCCTCATCGCAGGAGTCACAACTACCTCCCCGTGCTCGATGGAGCTTTTTCCGAGCTGCTCCCTCATGGCTTCCTTACTTATCCTGATGTACTCGCGGGCGTTCCCAGCGGCCGCTTTAGCTATGGCGTAGGCGACGCCCCCGCCGTGTTCCAGATAGCGGTTGGCGGCGTTGACTATAGCCTCAGCCGGGAAGTGGGTTATGTCCCCACGGGCAATCTCGAAGGAGACCATCGGACTCACCGTTCCAAGGATTACTCGGGAGGAATTTAACCCTTGCGCGAGCAATTACTAAGCAAGCTTTTCACAACATACAACTTAAAACAGTAACAGTTAAATACGAGTGAAGCCTATGAACTGTGGTGGTGGAATGAGGGCGTTCGAGGCGCTGGGGGAAACCATTGCATCCATCTCCGAGGACGGGAAGATATGGAGGTATCCTGTTACGGCGTCAGGGATAGCTGGTGTGCTCTTGGCCATCTCAGGATTCAACACTGATATGAGGCCTGTGGATTACAGTCCCAATCTAAACCTTGGCATTGCGGCTCTCCTCGTCCTCATTGCCCTGCTCATCAGGCTCACCGTAATATACTATCCCACCAAGGCCTTCTACTACCACAAAAAGGACATACCCTTCGAGGAGTTGGCTCTCATTAAGGAGTCCATAACCGGGGGAATACTGGCCCTCTTGGTGGGCATCGTTTACGGAATCGTCATCCTCATAGTCGGCGGTCTCATGCTCTTCCCCGCGATACTGGCGTACTACGCGCTCTCCGGAACAACGAGGTACGTGATAGCGGGACTGCTTGGACTGCCCCCGGCGATCTTCCTGATGGGGATAATCACCATGATGATTCCAGCGTACATATGGACCAAGGATTTCGGGGAGGGACTGGGAATAATCGGAACCGCCCTGGACAACGCCAAGGAGGTCTTCGTCTTCGGGGCCATGATGGGAGCTGTTATCGTTGGCATCGGGGCCGCGGCCGGAGGGCTTGTTTTCATGACCTCCCTCGTTGCCAGGGGCTTTACTGGGGCCCTGCTGGCGGGCCTGATCGACGGCCTCATAACGGGCCTGTCGAACGTAATCTCAGGTGTCGCTGGGGCAGCCATGTACAGAAAGCTCAGGGTGTGGGTGGAAAAGGAAAGGCCCGTTGAGGTAAACCCAGACTGGCTGGCCAGCCTCTGAGCTAAGCCAGCTTCTCTATCGTTTTTTCGGCCTCGTCAAGGATTTTCTCCTCGTCGAGCGTGAGGACCTCGCGGTCGAGCATGAGGATTTTTCCGTCCACTATCGTTGTCTCGACGTCGTTTCCGCTGGCCGAGTAGACGAGGTGGCTGACCACGTTGTTCACGGGGCGGAGGTGGGGCTGGTTAAAGTCGATGATTGCTACATCCGCCAGGTAGCCCTCCTTTATGACGCCGGCGTTGAGGCGCAGGGCTTTGGCACCGTTTACTGTGGCCATCCTGAAGACCGTCTTGGCGTCCGCCACCGTCGGGTCGAGGTTGTGAACCTTGTGAATGAGAGCGGCAAGCTTCATCTCGTCGAGCATATCGAGGTTGTTGTTGCTGGCGGCACCATCGGTACCGAGGCCGACGTTTACGCCCGCGTTTAGGAGCCTCTGGAGGGGCATCACCCCGCTCGCGAGCTTCATGTTGCTGGCCGGGTTGTGGGCGACGGTGACGCCGTGCCTCGCGAGAATCTGTATGTCCCTGCTGTCGAGCCAGACGCCATGGGCTATGATTACATCACTCCCGAAGAAGCCGATTTCATCAAGTAGAACTACAGGGCTCTTTCCGTAGCGCTCGGTTATCTGGCCTATCTCCGCCATCGTCTCGCTCACGTGAATGGTGATAAGCTTTCCGTGCTCGTTCGCCAGCTTCCTGACCTCCTTGAGCAGGGCTATCGAGCAGGTGTAGGGGGCATGAGGGCCAAAGACGAAGTGAACCCTGTCGGAGCCGAGCTTCTCTATGAACTCCATCGTGCGAAGGGCCTCTTTTATCTCCTTCTCGGTCTTCTCGGGGTCCCCGAGGTCTATCATCCCATAGGAGAGGTAGCCCCTGAGGCCGGATTCCTCCACGACTTCGGCAACGGCATCCATGAAGAAATACATGTCGAGAAAAGCCGTCGTTCCGGTCTTTATCATCTCCAGCGCGCCGAGGTAGGCTCCAACCTTGGTGTATTCCCTCGTGAGCTTTGCCTCACGCGGCCATATGTGGTTCTGGAGCCAGTCCATGAGGGGCAGATCGTCGGCGAGACCGCGGAAGAGGCCCATCGGGGAGTGGGTGTGCAGGTTCACGAAGCCTGGAGAAACCACCTTTCCCTTGGCATCGATGACGGTGTCTGCGGCTTCAGTTACCTCCTTGGCAACCTTGACGATGCGGTTTCCTTCTATGAGAAGGTCGGCCTCAACGACCTCAAAGTTCTCGCCGTAGATAACGCGCCCGTTTTTGATGAGAATGCTCATGAGCATCACCTTTTAAGAAGGTGTGTTTCCCCTGGAAGTTAAAAAGGTGTCGGAGAAAAGGAATCAGACGAACATGCTCTTCAGCACGTCGGCGCAGCCGCACTTCCTCTCCTCAGGAATGAGCGGGATGGCCTTCTTGAGCAGTTCCTGGACCTTGTAGTTGTTCTCGGCCATGACCTTGAGGACCTCTTGAGCATCTACCGGCTTGTCGGCCCAGACGTCGTAGTCCGTAACCGTCGCGATGTTCGCGTAGCACATACCCAGCTCCCTGGCGAGGTTTATCTCCGGGACGAGCGTCATTCCGATTATGTGGGCGTACTGCCTGAACATGAAGCTCTCTGCCCTCGTGGAAAAGCGCGGCCCCTCGATGCAGACGTAGGTGCCCTTCTCGTGGACAGGGAAGCCGAGATCCTTGGCGGTCTCGTAGAATATCTTCCTCATCTCAGGGCAGAAGGGGTCGGCCATGGAAACGTGGGCAACCCTGGGCCCGTTGTAGAAGGTGTAGTCCCTCTTCTTCGTGAAGTCTATGAACTGGTCGGTTACCACTATGTCACCGGGCTTGTACTCCTCGCGGAGCGAGCCAACGGCGGTAACGCCTATTACGCGCTCAACGCCGAGCTCATGGAGAGCCCAGATGTTCGCCCTGTATGGCACTTCATGCGGCGGGAACTCGTGGTTCTTGCCGTGGCGGGGTATGAAGGCAACCTCAACGCCCTCGATTTCGCCGATTTCCACTGGAGCCGAAGGCCTGCCGTAGGGGGTGTGGACCTTGACTGTCTCTTTCGGCTCGAAGACGCCGTAAACGCCCGAACCACCAATGATACCAATCTTCACCATAGACATCACCCTGTAAAAATAAAGCCCGAGTTATTTAAGGGTTGCTTTTCCAGTGGAAATGAAACTCGGAATAAAGCTTAAGGCGATGAAGACCAAGGGGCATACGGGGATTTGAAATGCCGGCCGGTCTCGGCAGATGGCTCGTATCCTGGACGTTCGCGGGCATCATCGGCTGGTTCGTGGGGACTTTCCTCATGTTCCATCTTCTGGGTTCGGGAGTTAGACCCTCAGCCGGCTGGTTTGTGACGTTTATGGTAGGTTGGATAATCGGAGGCTTCATCTGGTACGAGTGGAAGATAAAGGCGGAACTGAAGGGGAGCACCGTCCGGTAGAGGGCAAAAATTTAATAACCTTTTGGAATTAAATCCTTTCGTGGGGGTGAGAGCATGGACAACGGGGGACCGGTGAAAATAGTGCTCCCGGAGATAAAGAACCCCATCCTGATAGAGGGCTACCCCGGGATAGGCCTGGTCGGCCACATAGCGGCGAACTTCCTAGCGAAGGAGCTTGGAATGGAGATGATAGGCTACGTGGAGAGCCCGTTCATCCCGCCCATGGCGCTGATACTCGACGGAAAGCCCAACCCTCCTCTCAGGTTCTACGGGAAGGACAACATAATACTCGCCGTGGCGGACATCTACGTCCCGCCCACCCTGGTGAGCGAGATAGCCCGGGAGCTCGTGAGGTACCTCAAGGACATGAGGGCCGACAAGATCGTATCCCTCGGAGGCATAGGCATAGGCCTCTTCAAGGAGAAGATGGACGTCTGGGGAGTTGGGGCCAAGGAAGAGCTGAACAGGGAGCTCGAGAATCTGGGAGTAAAAATCCTCCAGTACGGTTCGATAATGGGAATGAGTGGAAAGCTCCTTTGGGAGGCAAGCAAGGAAAAACTCGACGCCTACGTGCTGTTGGGAGAGACCTTCGGGGACAGACCCGACCCGAGGGCAGCTGCGAACGTCATAGAGGTTCTGAAGAAGCTGACGCCGATAGAGGTCTCAACGGAGCCCCTGCTCAAGGAGGCGGAGATGATAGAGGCCCAGCTGAGGAAGATGCACGAGCAGATGGAGCAGGCCAGGAGAAAGGCCGAGAAGCAGTACGAGAGCATCTACCTGTGAGGTGAGAGTATGGAGGCGATAACTCTCGCCGGAATCGCGAGACGGGTTCTCGATGAGCTTTTGAGGAGCCCGTACAAGACCCTGGAGATAAGGAGCGCGAGGAACGTTATCGCGCTCGAAAGGGCCCGCGAGCTCGGAAGGATCTTCCTCACCTACGAGACCTTCCAGGATGTCACGGTGGGCACGGAGGGGCTTCTCGCGGAGATACTCCGCCTGGAGAGCATGGAGCAGAGGATCCCATGGGAGGAGAGCGACGAGAGGGAAGTGACCGTGTGCCGGGCGCAGGTGAGGCTCCTCGGCCTCGGCAGAATAGTTGAAGTGAGGAAAAGGAACACGGTGCTGGTGGTCAGAGTCCGTGAGATGCTGCCGCAGGAGATGGACATAGGCTAAAACAGGGTTTTCTGCCGACCTTTTCCGAGCTTTTCCCTCTTCGGTGGCTGAACCTTCCTGAACTCAAGGCCCTCCTTTTCGAGGAGTTTCTTTGCACCGGAGGTCAGGGACGGGGCAACGAGTATCCCTCTAACGTTCCCATGCTCCCTGCTCAGGGCCTCAACGTAGCGCTTAAGCTGGCTGACGGCATGCAGGTCTGCCTTTCTGCGCTTCAGCTCGAGGACGACGAGGTTGCCGTCCCTGTCGCGTCCGAGGATGTCCACTATGCCGTGGCCGATCTGCTTTTCCCTGAAGAGAGGCTTGAAGCCAGGCTCGATGAGTTCGGGGTTTCCAAATATCATCTCCGCCATCTCTGCCTCGCTGCCTGTCAAAGCAAGCTCCTCGTAGTCCTCGGCCTTGAACAGGGAGACCAGATAGACCTCCTCAAGCTCGACCTCGAGGGTCTCCTTCGGCTTCCTCCTCACGGAGCGGAGGATGATTACGCCATCGCGCTCCCCAACCGTTACGAAGCTCCCAGGCGGCTGCCAGTTGACGGGTTCCCGCTTCTTGCTCTGGTGGATGAGAAAAGCGCCATCGGGCTTGATTATTATCACCCTGTCTCCGGAGCCGAGCTCGCTCTTGGCCCTTCCATCGTAGTGCACCCTGCAGCGGGCAAATATCGTCAGCATTGCCTCGGACGACAGGGCGGAATCGACCATCCTCATGAGTTCATCGCGGGAGGGGTTCTGAACGGCCTCAACCTTTGACATGAAATGGGGTAAAGAAGAGGGGTTAAAAAGCTAACTCAGTCCTCGATGCCCTTGTCGGTTATCCTAAAGATTGCCTCACCCTCTGGGAGGTGGGGGCTGTCTATGAGCCTGGCTACGCGCTTGCCGGCCTTGCCCTTCCTCAGGTAGATTCTTAGGGTTGCACTGTGGGCTAGGATGTGGCCACCAACGGGCCTCGTGGGGTCGCCGAAGAAGGCATCGGGCTTAGCCTGCACCTGGTTGGTAACGAAGACAGCTATGTCGTAGAGGTCAGCTATCCTGTGCAGGTCAGAGAGGTGCTTGGCCAGCTTCTGCTGCCTCTCGGCGAGGGTTCCCCTGCCGACGTACTCGCTCCTGAAGTGGGCCATGAGCGAATCGACGACCAGAAGCTTTACCGGCCTATCGGTCTCGGCCTTCTCCTTGATTATCTCCTCGGCCTTCTCGATGAGGAGCATCTGGTGGTTGCTGTTGAAGGCCCTCGCCACGTAGATGTTCTTGAGCGTCTCCTCGGGGTCGAGGCCGCGGTTCTCGGCGATCTGTCTTACCCTCTCGGGCCTGAAGGTGTTCTCGGTGTCTATCCATATGACCGAACCGTGAAGGCCGCCCTCTTCCTCTGGGAGCTGAACCATCACCGCAAGGGTGTGCGCCAGCTGGGTCTTTCCGGAACCGAACTCACCGAAGACCTCGGTTATGGCCTGCGTCTCGACTCCGCCGCCAACGAGTTTGTCGAGGCTCTTGCTTCCAGTGGAAATCCTGCCTATGGTTCTGCGCTTCTCCATGTACTCGTCTGCTCGCATGAAGGTTCCTATGTTGGCGGCCTCTCTAGCGGCCTGGATTATCTTGAGCGCTGCACCCTCACTTATTCCCGCTATCTCCTTGAGCTCCATTGGGGAGGCAACGGCTATGGCCTCGATGCTGTCGTAGCCGGCCTCGCGAAGCTTTTCGGCAGTGGCAGGACCAACGCCTGGGAGGTCTTCAAGGGTCTTTATTTCCTTCTCCTTCTTTTTCTTGGTTGAGCTTGACGGGGACTCCTCAACGACATCGAGCTCCTCAAACTCTTCGAGCTCTTTTATTTCATCCTCAGCCTTCTTCCTTGGCATCTCACTCACCCGCTACGGCTACCTTTCATAGGGGTAAAAAGCCGAAGGGTTATATACTTTTCTTTCCCGTGGAGCGGAGGACAAAACTGCCGAGTATTGGGAAATAGTGCAAATTCGCGCCCCCACTTGGTCGTTTCAATCTAGACTGGATACACAA
Organism: Thermococcus radiotolerans; assembly: GCF_002214565.1. Classification (NCBI taxonomy): domain Archaea; kingdom Methanobacteriati; phylum Methanobacteriota; class Thermococci; order Thermococcales; family Thermococcaceae; genus Thermococcus; species Thermococcus radiotolerans. The sequence continues at coordinate 1,533,126 of NZ_CP015106.1, read as the reverse complement.
TCCGGAAGCAAGAGTGATGGGGCAATACCATCACCTTTTTCCACTGGAAGAGCCGGGCTTTATGACGATCAGTTTGGACCCTTCGGGAATCTCCTCATTCAGTGCAGGATTGAGAACGGGCTTTTCCTTGTAGTAACCGAGGAGGAAGTAGCCCTCGTCGTGGAGGCGCTTCATGGCCTCGACGTAGGGAATGCCCCACAGGTCTCTGCGCTCCAGAACGGAGATATCGTAGCCGCCGGCAGCCGTGGTAAGATCGTCTATGACGTCCACCACCTCGGGCTCGAAAACGGAGCTTGCGAGAAGTCTCCCCGCGAGACTCCTGCTGAGTATCACCCTGTCGGCCCCAGCACCTTTGAGCAGCTCCATGCTCTCCCCGCGGAGGGCCTCGACGAAGACCTTCGCTTTAGACATGCGCTTCACCATGAGGGTCGTGAAGACGGACTTCGAGTCGTCCTCCAGGGCGAGGATGACGTAGGACGCCTCCCTCACGTGGGCGCGTTCCAGCGTTTCCGGATTCGTGGGGTCGCCTATGAGGACCTCCACTTCCTCTGGAAGCTCAACCTTCTTCCTCTCGCTCTCGTCGGGAAAGACCACCACTATGGGCCTCATCTCTACCTCTCCATTGGAAATCGCGGACATGAGCTCACCCACGCAGCTCGGGATGCTGCTCCCGCGGCCGATTATCACGTAGTGTCCAGAATATCTAACGCTGTGCATGCCCATCATCCTCCTTAGAGACGATGAAATGAAGTATTCAGCCAGAATGGAAACGAGGGCCGTAAAAGTCGAGATTCCGGCAACGGCAGCGACCATCGCCACGGCGCGGCCGGCCTCGGTCTGGGGCGTTATATCCCCATAGCCGATTGTGGCCATCGTTATGACCGCCCAGTAAAAAGCTGTATAAAATCCCACGTTCTCGAAATACATGAACAGGAAAGCAAAAATGATCGCCAGCAGGAGCACAAGCGCCGCTATTTGGAGAAGCCGGTTCCTGCTGACCTTGACCTTCATCCTGAGAAGTCTTCGCACGAGCGGTACCGGAATCATGGTGTACACTATGACACCTGCTTTAAAAAATTATCACCCATGTCCCAGTACATCCACGGATGGACTCATTTTTCCAGTGGAAACAGAGGTCTTTTTCGATGTCCATCTGAATGACCCCCCAGAGTTTCATTTCCACTGGAACCCAGTTTTGACTATGGACGGATTTGAGGCCAATGGATATGGAAAGGGGGATTTATAAGGCAGATTACAAAGAGCAAATTCACAATTTTTAAAGAGTGTTGGTGACTTACTGAACTATCTTTCATCACTACTTTAAATTGCATCTTTTTTATGAACATTGTTCATGAAAATGTATAAATATTAGAAGTTGTAGAGAAGACGGGAGAGTTTCACCAAAAGTACAAGCAGTATTGGGGAGTAGCAATAACCCCGCTCCACAGGAAACGAAACTCCCTGGGGGTTAATTTCGTTAATCTTTTTGCCGTAATGTTAACATTGATGTTTTCCCAAAATGCCCTTTCATGGGCTATGATGTATGCTTTTTGATGTTCATTCATGTTCATTCTCCTTTCAGTGGAAGTGGACGAATGGGTTCATCTGTTCGTTTACAAATGGAAACTTTCGGAGTACAGAAGTGTGCTGAAAACCCCTTCGCTTCCGGTGGAAACCTGTTTCGAGTGTAACGTTATTAACCCCTTTGCCCAATTTCTACTGGTGGTTCGCATGGAGGAGATCGAAAACCTCGTTCTGGAGTGGCTCAAGGCAGGCAACGATACTGCCGAGGACATAGTTGACCTCCCGTGGTCCATCCGAAGGATGGGGTCCGGCATGTACGTGGCGGAGCACCCGAGGATGCCGTTCTCGCTGCTGGTGACGTTTTCGGAGGACTTTATCCATCTGCTCGTCCCTCTGGGCCTCGAAACTTTCTCCATGACGAAGGACGAGAAACTTAGGGTGTATCATACCCTCCTTCGTCTCAACGACCAGGTGAACCTCATGAAGTTCACTCTCTCGGGCATGGACGATGACGTTTACCTCCGCGTTGACCTGGACAAGAAGACCCTCGGCAAGGCGGAGTTCAACGATGCACTGACCGCGCTCCTCATAGGTCTGATGTCCGCGGTTTCGGCCCTGGGTCTGGAGGAGGCCTTTGCGAAGGAACTCTTTGACCGCATCGTTGGGATGGTGCTGGAGAGGGTTGAACGCGGCGCCAACAGGGATGAGCTCATGAGGTTCCTCACAGTTAAGGTCGGCATGAGCGTTGAGGACGCCAAAAACCTTCTCAACGAGGTGTTTGCGGTCAAGAAAGAGATGGAGGAGCAGGGAAAGGACGTTGGCTATTTCTGATCCTCTTTGGGATTTTTCTTTCCAACATCTAAAATGTTCGAGTATCGATGTATACGTTTTTAGAACCTCTGAGCCCGATGTTTGAATCTTTCATTGCCGATACCTTTATTAACTCTTTCTCATTTAGAACCTTGAGGTGATTTGTGTGACTGATATTGAAACCCAGGTTCTTGAGTGGCTTAGGTCGGGCAGCGAGGATGCCGCCGACATAGTTGACCTTCCGTGGGAGGTTAAGGCGGTTGACAAGTCGATGTACGTGGCCGAGCATCCGAAGATGCCGTTCACTCTAGTGGTTATGTTCTCGGACGAGTTCGTTCACCTTGTGATACCGACGAGTCTTGAGACCTACGGCATGAACGACGAGGACAGGCTCTACGTTTACCACACGCTTCTTGAGCTGAACGACAGGATATACATGATGAAGTTCAGCCTCGGGAGGCCGAACGATGTAGTTAACATCCGGGTTGATCTGGACAAGAAGACCCTCGGCAAGGACGAGTTCAACGACGCTCTGACGGCCCTCGCGGTTGGCCTTCTCTCCGGAGTTTCCGCCCTAGGCCTCGAAGAGGAGTTCGTTGACAGGATGTTTGACCGCATAGTCCTCATGCTCCTTGAGAGGATTCAGAAGGGTTACACCTACGAGCAGCTCATGGAGTTCCTCACGGTCAAGGTTGGACTCGCGGAGAAGGACGCGAAGGAGCTTCTCGACGCCGTTCTTGAAGCTATGGAAGAGGAGCCTGCGGACGGGGAAGAGTGATTTTGCCTTCTTTTCTTTGATTATCTCTTCTATTTTCTCCTCGGCTTTTTACATTCTCCTGTTCAACAAGGCATATAAACCCCTTGGCTCGATTATCTATGCTTTCCTCTGCATCCGGTGCTTCCTCTGGAGCACATGTTTGACATTCAAGATCTCTTCGATTAAATTGGCTGGTTGACAACTGTAAATCTTAAAATTATCACATATTCAACAAATTGCAGATTACCTGAATAAAAATCAGCGATGGGGCTGGATTTCCAGTGGAGTGGGTGGTTCCTATGGACGACAATTACCTCGATTCAATCTTTGAGAAGTACCTTCACGCCAAGAAGATCTTTAAGAATAAGGAGGTTCTCAGGCACAGTTACACGCCTAAGGAGCTTCCTCACAGGCGTGAGCAGATCGAGAACCTTGCTCATATCCTGGTTCCCGTTCTCCGCGGTGAGACCCCCTCCAACGTTTTTGTCTACGGGAAGACCGGAACCGGTAAGACCGTAACCATCAAGTTCGTGACTGAGGAGCTCAAAAAGATATCCCAGAAATATAACGTCCCCGTGGATGTCATATACGTCAACTGCGAGATAGTTGACACCCAGTACCGCGTTCTGGCCAACATCGTGAACTACTTCAAGCTCGAGAGCGGTGTCGAGGTTCCCCTCGTCGGCTGGCCGACGGACGAGGTCTACGCCAAGCTCAAAGAGGTTATAGATGCCAAGGAGCGCTTCGTCATAATAGTTCTGGACGAGATAGACAAGCTCATCAAAAAGAGCGGCGACGATATACTGTATTCCCTCACGAGGATAAACACGGAGCTTCACCTTGCCAAAGTGAGCATAATAGGCATCTCCAACGACCTCAAGTTCAAGGAGTACCTCGATGCGCGCGTTCTCTCGAGCTTGAGCGAGGAGGAGGTTGTCTTCCCGCCATACGACGCCAATCAGCTCAGGGACATACTCATGCAGCGTGCCGAGAGCGCGTTCAACGAGGGCGTTCTGGACGACGGAGTCGTTCCCCTCTGTGCGGCTTTGGCCGCGAGGGAGCACGGCGATGCTCGGCGCGCCCTTGACCTTCTCCGCGTTGCCGGTGAGATAGCCGAGCGCGAGGGTGCAAGCAAGGTCACGGAGAGGCACGTCTGGAAGGCGCAGGAGAAGATAGAGCAGGATACCATGGAGGAAGTTATCAAGACCCTCCCGCTCCACTCGAAGGTTCTCCTCTACGCCATAGTTCTCCTCGACGAGAACGGCGAGCTTCCGGCCAACACCGGTGACGTTTACTCGGTTTACAAATCCCTCTGCGATCACATAGACCTCGAACCCCTAACCCAGAGGCGCGTGAGTGACCTGATAAACGAGCTCGACATGCTCGGCATCATCAACGCCAAGGTCGTCAGCAAGGGCCGCTATGGAAGGACCAAGGAGATTCGCCTGAACGTAACCCCTTATAAGGTTAAGAACATATACCGTCATGACCACCAACTTCAGACCGTGCTCACCGTGAGCATGTCCCGCCAGAGGAGGCTGCTCTGATGGGTCTGATCGAGGATCTGATGTCCAATAACTATCTAATCACCCCTTCGGCTTACTACCTTCTCGTCGATGCCTATAAGAGAGACTTCACGCTCGCGGAGCTCATAAAGTTTGCAAAGGCAAAGGGAACCTTCGTGATAGACTCCGCACTGGCAAAAGATTTTCTGTCGCAGAAGGGTGCCCCTCCAATGGAAAGCCCCGCAGAGTCTTTGGCCGTGGAGTCGCCCACCGTTGAAGAACACATCTCCCCGGAGGTTCCTCCTGCTAGCGAAACTCCTGTGGAAACGTCTGTTCCCGGTGAATCCAGCGGTTTGATTGCCTCAACAACCCAAACGGCGGAATTCGTTCCTTCTTCGAGCGATGCTTCCCAGACGTTCATTTCCACTGGAACTCCCACTGAAAGCGGCGAGAAAACATCTGAAATTCCTGCATTGGAGGGGGAAGAAGGCAGTTTTTCTGAGGGGGAGAGTTCCATTTCCACTGGAGATGCTGAGACGGAAGAGGCCGTTGAGAGCTTTAAATCTGAAACCGGGATTGAGGGGGCCACTTCTTCCGAGGCTCCGGAGGAAGTCCTTCCCATGGAAGGTGAGACTACCGTTGAGGAAGTTCCGGCCGAGAACGGCAACGGCTACGATAACGGCTACGTGAACGGGGAAGAAAATGGAAACGGCGTCAAGCCTAAGATAGTCTACGGTGATTACGGTGTTCCCATAGCGTACGTGGGTGAAGAGGTCCCTGAGGAAGAGAAGAGCTACTCCGTTTACGCAGATCTCAAGCTCTCTCCAAGAGACGGTTTCCACTACAGGGCAAAGGAGATTCCCGACGAGTACGAGGTAACGTTCGACGTGAAGAACGTTAAGTTCGCCCTCCCAAAGGCCAAGAACGCCGCGGGTAAAGAGGGAGAAGTCATAATCAAGGTCTACTCCGACTACTTCAGGAGCAGGCTCAAGAAGATGCGCAGAATCCTCCGCGAGAACCCCGAGATTGGCGGTGTGATAGACATAGCCAAGCTGGGCTACGTTAGGGGCGAGGACGAGGTAACCATCATCGGCCTCGTTAACAGCAAGCGTGAGACTGCGAAGGGCTACATGTTCGAGGTGGAGGACAACACGGGCGTCATCAAGGTCTTTATAAACCGCAACAACGAGGAGAGCAAGAAGTTCTTCCAGATAATGCCTGACGCTGTTATAGCCTTCCGTGGACGCTACTCCGGTAGGGGCATATTCTTCGCCAACAAGATATTCCTCCCCGACGTTCCCAAGTTCAAGCGGGAGAAGCCGCCCCTCGAGGAGAAGGTCTACGCCGTTCTTCTCAGCGACATCCACGTAGGCTCAAACAAGTTCTGCGAGAAGGCTTTCATGCGCTTCCTCGAGTGGCTCAACGGCGATGTCAATAACAAGGCCGAGGAGGAGTTCGTGAGCAGAATAAAGTACATGGTGATCGCGGGTGACGTTGTCGATGGCATTGGTATCTACCCCGGCCAGTACAACGAGCTGGCAATTCCTGACATCTTCGACCAGTACGAGGCGCTCGCGAATCTGCTGAGCAACGTGCCAGATCACATAACCATGTTCATCGGTCCCGGCAACCACGACGCCGCCAGAACCGCCATCCCACAGCCGGGCTTCTACGAAGAATACGCCAGACCCCTTCTCAAGCTCAAGAACGCTGTCATAATAAGCAACCCCGCCGTGATACGGCTCCACGGAAGGGATTTCCTCATAGCCCACGGAAGGGGAATCGAGGACGTCGTCAACTTCATCCCGAACAGGAGCCACCACAGGCCGGCCGAGGCGATGCTCGACCTGCTGAAGCTGAGGCACCTCGCACCGACCTTCGGTGAGAAGGTTCCAATCGCTCCAGACTCCGAGGATACCCTCGTCATAGAGTCCGTCCCCGACCTCTTCCAGGCCGGTCACGTCCACGTTATGCAGTACAAGATGTACAACGGCGTTTTTCTGATAAACACCGGCACCTGGCAGGCCCAGACCGAGTTCCAGAAGATGGTGAACATAGTCCCAACACCGGCGAGGGTTCCGATAATCGACATCGAGACCGCCAGGCTGAGGGCGGTCATAAGGTTCGACCAGTACTGTGAGGGTGTCTGAGATGGGCGAGATACATTCCCCTGAAATGAAGGCTTACTTCGAATCCCTCCAGCGCGAGATAGACAGGGCCTACGAGATAGCGAGAAAGGCCCGCGAGCAGGGAAAGGACCCCAGCCTCGAGGTCGAAGTGCCCCAGGCGACCGACATGGCCGGCCGTGTTGAGAGCCTCGTCGGCCCGAAGGGTGTGGCCGAGAGGATACGCGTCCTCGTCAAGGAGTACGGAAAGGAGCTTGCGGCCCTCAAGGTCGTTGATGAGATTATAGACGGAAAGTTCGGCGACCTTGGGAGCAAGGAGCGCTATGCTGAGCAGGCGGTGAGAACGGCACTCGCGATACTCACGGAGGGTATCGTTTCCGCCCCCCTGGAGGGAATAGCCGATGTTAAAATCAAGCGCAACGAGTGGGCCGACAACAGCGAATACCTGGCCCTCTACTACGCTGGCCCGATAAGGAGTTCGGGTGGAACCGCTCAAGCTTTAAGCGTCCTCGTTGGGGATTACGTTCGCAAAAAGCTCGGCCTCGACCGCTTCAAGCCCAGCGAGAAGCACATAGAGAGGATGGTAGAGGAGATAGACCTCTATCACCGCGCCGTTACGAGGCTGCAGTACCATCCGGAAGCGGATGAAGTAAGGCTGGCCATGAAGAACATTCCCATCGAGATAACCGGCGAAGAGACCGATAAAGTTGAGGTTTCCCACAGGGACGTCCCTGGCGTTGAGACCAACCACCTTCGCGGCGGTGCGATTCTCGTCTTGGCCGAGGGTGTCCTTCAGAAGGCGAAGAAGCTCGTCAAGTACATAGACAAGATGGGTGTTGACGGCTGGGACTGGATAAAGGAGTTCGTCGAGGCCAAGGAGAAGGGCAAGAAGGCGGAGGATTCCAAGCCCACAGAGTCCAAGGCCGAGGATTTCGGTGCAAAGGAAGGGATTGAGGAGAAAGTTGAGAAGGGCTTCTACTACGAACTCTATGAGCGCTTTAGGGCAAACATAGCCCCCAACAAAAAGTACACGAAGGAGATAATCGGTGGAAGGCCGCTCTTCGCCGAGCCGTCGAGGAACGGCGGCTTCAGGCTCAGATATGGCCGCTCTCGCGTCAGTGGATTCGCCACCTGGAGCGTCAATCCCGCCACCATGCTCGTCCTCGACGAGTTCATAGCGATTGGAACTCAGATGAAGACGGAAAGGCCGGGCAAGGGGTGTATAGTGACGCCCGCAACGACGGTTGAGGGGCCCATAGTCAAGCTCAAGGACGGAAGCGTGATAAGGGTGGACGATTACCAGACCGCCCTTAGAATAAGGGATAAAATCGAGGAGATACTCTACGTTGGCGACGCGCTGGTCAACTTTGGAGACTTCGTGGAGAACAACCAGACGCTTCTCCCGGCCAACTATGCCGAGGAATGGTGGATCCAGGAGTTCGCCAGGGCGATGGCCGAGACCTACGAGGTTGAGCTCAGGCCCTTTGAAGACAATCCGCGCGACGCCATCGAGGAGGCCGCGGAATACATCGAACTCGATCCGGACTTTCTCGGGAACCTCCTGAGGGACCCGCTCCGCGTGAGGCCGAGCGTCGAGGATGCCATACACATATCAAAGGTTCTCGATGTTCCCCTTCACCCTTATTACACCCTCTACTGGAACACCCTGGGGCCAGAGGAAGTTGAGGAGCTCCAGAGGGCTCTGGTCGGTGCTCAGATCGAGTGGGACGAGCACATGAAGAACAAGTTCGCGAGAAAAATAGTTTTGGAGAACGACGCCAGAATCAAACGCTACCTTGAACTTCTCGGCCTCCCCCACAGGCTTGAGAGAACTGGGGACAGGAAGAAGGTTATAGTGGTCGATTATCCGTGGAGTGCCGCCCTGCTCACGCCTCTCGGCAACCTCGAATGGGAGTTCAAGGCGAAGCCCTTCCACACCACCATAGACATCATCAACGAAAACAACCGGATAAAGCTCCGTGACAGGGGGATAAGCTGGATCGGAGCTCGCATGGGCCGGCCCGAGAAGGCCAAGGAGAGGAAGATGAAGCCGCCCGTTCAGGTTCTCTTCCCGATCGGTCTCGCCGGCGGCTCGAGCAGGGACATCAAGAAGGCCGCCGAGGAAGGAAAGGTAACGAGCGTGGAGATAGCCTTCTTCAAGTGCCCTAGTTGCGGCCACATCGGGCCGGAGCACATCTGCCCGCGCTGTGGAACGAGGAAGGAACTCCTCTGGCACTGTGCCAAGTGCAACGTCGACTACTCCCAGGACGAGGCCGAGAACTTCGACTTCCGCTGTCCCAAGTGCGGCATGGAGCTGAAGCCCTACGCGAGGAGGACCATAAAGCCCTCCGAACTTCTCCGCGCGGCGATGGAGAACGTCAAGGTCTACGGCATCGACAAGCTCAAGGGCGTCCAGGGTATGACCTCGGGCTACAAGATGGCCGAGCCCCTGGAGAAGGGCCTGCTGAGGGCTAAAAACGACGTCTACGTCTTTAAAGACGGCACCATTCGTTTCGACGCCACCGACGCCCCGATAACCCACTTCAAGCCAAAGGAGATAGGCACGAGCGTTGAAAAGCTCCGCGAACTCGGCTACACCCACGACTTCGAGGGCAAGCCCCTGGAGAGGGACGACCAGATACTCGAGCTCCGCGTTCAGGACGTCATACTGCCCTACGAGGCTGGAAGGTACCTCCTCAAGGTGGCCCGCTTCATAGACGACCTCCTGGAGAAGTTCTACGGCCTGCCGAGGTTCTACAACGCCGAGAAGATGGAAGACCTCGTCGGCCATCTCGTTATCGGTTTGGCTCCACATACCTCCGCTGGAATCATAGGCAGGATAATAGGCTTCTCCGACGTCCTCGTAGGTTATGCACACCCGTATTATCACGCGGCGAAGAGGAGGAACTGCGACGGCGACGAAGATGCCGTGATGCTCCTCCTCGATGCCCTGCTCAACTTCAGCAAGTACTACCTCCCTGAGAAGCGCGGCGGCAAGATGGACGCGCCGCTGGTCGTCACCACCCGTCTCGACCCGCGCGAGGTTGACAGTGAGGTTCACAACATGGACGTCGTCCGCTACTATCCACTGGAATTCTACGGCGCCACCTATGAGATGAAGTCCCCGAAGGAGATTAAGTTCATCGAGCGTGTGGAGGACAGGCTAGGCAAGCCGGAGATGTACGAGGGCCTGAAGTTTACCCACGACACGGACGACATCGGCCTCGGCCCGAAGATGAGCCTGTACAAACAGCTCGGCGATATGGTCGAGAAGGTGGAGCGCCAGTTGGCCCTGGCGGAACGCATAAGGGCGGTTGATGAGCACCACGTGGCCGAGACGATAATCAACTCCCACCTCGTTCCGGACTTGAGGGGCAACCTGAGGAGCTTCACTCGGCAGGAGTTCCGCTGTGTGAAGTGCAACACCAAATACAGAAGGCCTCCGCTGACCGGCAAGTGTCCCAAGTGCGGCGGTAAAATAGTCCTTACCGTCAGCAAAGGCGCCATAGAGAAGTACCTTCCGACCGCCAAGATGCTCGTTACGAAGTACAGCGTCCTAGACTACACGAGGCAGAGGATATGCCTGACCGAGAAGGACATAAAGTCCCTCTTCGAGAACGTCTTCCCCGAGCGGCAGAGAACCCTGATGGGCTTTTCAGCCGATGTATGCGAGAAGATGATAAAGGAAAGGACGGGCAAATCCAACGGGAGGAACGGCTACCTCGACGAGCTGAGGGCAAACGGGAAACTCAAGAAGAGTGCTAAGACCGAGAAAAAGAAGGAATCCAAGAAGACCTCCAAGCGCTCTGAAAAGAAGATAAAGCCCTCACAGGGGTTTGAAAAAGCAGTCAAGAAGGAAAAGGCGGCCATGAAGAAGAAAAAGAAGGGCATAAGCCTCGACGAGTTCTTCGGTTCTTAGCCTTTCCGTTAATCATATATATCATTACGTCGCTCTTTCTTTGATGGGGATGAACTCAGGGTTCAAATTACTGCCCAGCGTGGCCTACCTGCGGGTTCAGAGGCAGGCGTTCATAGGCTATTCTATGCCCTTGGCCGGCTGGATAGGTGAGTATCTGGTGAACTATCGGAAGCTTCCAAGGCCGAACTTCCTCGGAAGGGCCATGGGCAAGCTGGGCTTTCACCTCGCCGGCGAGGAGCGCGATGATAGGTACATAACTCAGTTCTTCACGAAGGGGAGCGTTTCAATAAGCGCGAGCTGGGACGTTGACAAGGAGAGCCTCTTCCTTCAGGTGATTCCCCTCCGCTCAAGGCTCTCCCGCGGCCTGACGGTTAGGGCCGAGAGAATCGAGTTCTACGACCAGTACGTGGTGAGCATAGAGCCAACCGGCAAGCTCCCCCCTGGAATTAGGGGCATCGGAATAAACGCCCTTATTCTTGAGGACTTCTATCCTGTGGAGACTCCCTACTGGGGGATGCTCCACGAGGACTGGGAGGCCGAGCTGAACCTGCTCGTCATGAAGGACGAGGTTTACGAGGGGCTGAGCCGTGAGGAGTACCGCTGTCCCGTCTGCTTCTCACCGCTAAGTGAGGAGAACGGAGTTTTGAAGTGCACCACGTGCGGCTTTACCTACGCTCCAGAGACGGACTTCGAGAGGGTCATGGAAGAGTTCAGCGTGGAGGAGTTTGCTTTCTAGAAACTTTGCCTAGCAAAGTTTCATCAAAGTTTGCGATTCCTCCCAAAAAGCCAACTGAGAAAAGGCTTGCAATCTCAACAGGCATTTTCAAGCAGGAATTCACGATTCAAAGCCCCTCGAAAACGCGGGTTTGACTCTAAAAACGCTCCAACGGAGCGCGGGGAAGTAAACCCACTTTAATAAGGCATTTTCAAAGGAATTCTTCACTAAAAACCGCACACTCAAAAAGGCAAACCTCTCAAAAGAGCACTTCACAAAAGAATCACCAACTTGGTCAAACTTCGCCTTCGTGAAGTTTCTGGGGGTGTGGGGGCATTAACCCCTAGCAACCTTTGCTTGCGCAAAGCTTGACCAAAAGCATGTAACTCCTCATAAAGAACGCCCCATACAGACTGATTTTATACGTCAAATGTCTATTTTCAGGCGAGAACGCTCTGAAAAAGTCTATTGAAATGGGGTTTATTCTCTCTTGACGCCCAAGAGGCGTTGATTTTAAAGTTAAACCCTCAATTAGGAAACAACTAGGAAAGTTCTCACTTCCAAGACAGCCACTCAAAGAAAAAAATCACCTGGAATCAGCCTTTCAAAAGGAGCTACCAACTTTGATGAAACTTTTGCTTGGCAAAAGTTTCTATGGTAGCCCCGCCGGGATTCGAACCCGGGTCGCGGGATCCAAAGTCCCGCATGCTTGGCCGCTACACCACGGGGCTGCCCGATAGAAAAGCCGAGTCCGAGCTTATAAATCTTAAGCCTCCCCGGGCTTAAAAGTTAGAAAAGGCTCAGAGAATCAGCGACACTAGATCCCTTATCGCCTTCTCCGGGTCTTTGGCCTTGGTTACACCGCTTGCGAGGAGGACTCCGACGCTTCCGAGCTCAAGGGCCTTCTTGACGTCCTCACCTGTGCTTATTCCCGCGCCCGTGAGAACCTTGACGTCCGGATTGACCCTCTTAACCAGCTCGACGGTGTCGGTGATAACTTCGGGCTTGGCCTTGCTGACGGGAATGCCGGTGCCTATGAGCTCAGGCGGTTCAACGGCAACGTAGTCCGGCCCGAGTGCTGCCACCGCCGCTGAAACTGCCGGATTGTTGGAGCAGACCATCGTCATCAGCCCAACTTCCTCAGCACGCCTTATGCTGGCCTCCAAATCCGCTAAAATCATCCTGTTCTCGGAGTGGTTGAGGAGCGTTCCAACGGCTCCAGCCTCCTTCACGGCCTCCGGCAGAACGTGGCCGGTGTGGCTTCCCGGCGTTATCGGGTCGATGTGCTGGGCGAAGACCGGGATCTCGACCTCCTGGACTATCCTGTAGAGGTCGGCCAGCTGTGGCGCAACAACTATGGTTATGCCCGTCTCTCTCCAGACCTTCTCCGCGGCCTTGGCTATCCTCAGGGCCCCTTCACCCGTGGCCTGGGCGTAGGTTTTGAAGTTAATCGCTATAATCGGCTCCTTCAGTTTCTCCATAGGTATCACCGTAGGTGTTACGTTTTTGTCCCTTAAACGCCTTTCCCTCCGGGGTTTCGTTTCCACTGGAGAGCGGCCTTCCGAATGGGTCTATCAGGCCGGCCCTTATGAGTGATGAGCTGATTTTGGGTCCGAGGGAGCTCCTCACGAGGCCTATGGTGACTATCTTGAGGGGTCTTAGACCCTTCTCTTCCCTTGCCCTGTTCACAATGAGCGCGCCCTTGTAGGTCTCCTCGCTCACGACTATGGCTTCTAAGCTCTTCATATCGTCTGCGAAGCCGATGGCAGTGTGTATCTTAATCACACGGTAGTTGGAGTAGCCGTTTACCTCGAAGAACTTGATTAAATCCTTGAGCCGTAGCTCGTACGGGAGGATTTTATCCGCGTACGGCTTCTCACGTATCATCTCGTCGGAGGTGAGGCCGATGTAGACGTACTTCCCAACCTCGAAGGCCTTCCTCAGCAGGGCTTTATGGCCGAGGTGGAGTCTGTCGAAGGTTCCGCCGACGACCACTTTTCGGTATTTTCTCCCCATGGGGGAAAACTTAGGCGGAGGAACCAATAAGCTTTTTTATCGCCGGTGGAAGATTCCCGTGGAGGTGATTGAATGAGGCGATTCGTGGCGCTCATACTCATCGTTCTTCTCCTCACTCCGCTCGCCGGTGAGGTCGGGGCCGCAGGCAACGCCCAGCCTCTCTTCAAGATAGACATGACCATCAAGGTTGCTCCAGTTGTCATTGAGAACACCTCGACGTGGCTCGGGACGTTCAAGATGTACGTGGTTCTCACAGATCCGCATTACAGGGCCTACTTCGACTATTTGGCCTCCAACAACACAACCGCAGCCAACGAGGAGTTCAAGAGCTTTGTGAAGGAGCTGGTCTACGACAACATGAAGGACAACCTTGAGAAGAGATACGAAGCGGCCAACGTAAGCAGCACAATATACCTCCCGTCTGGGGGGCCTGTTAAGGTCCTTGACAACTGGTCCGCCGTCGTGACCTTCGCGGTTACGAACTTCCTCGTCAGCGATGGAAAGACGCTCCGGTGTCCCGCTACCGGAAACCTGGACTTCGTGTACAAGGGCCACGTCTTCGACTACACATGGAACAGGCTCACCCTCATCCTCCCGCAGGACTACGAGATAGCCAACCTCGCTCCCGTTCCGGACGACCTGAGCGACAACGTTGCCGTGTGGAACAACGGGGACTTTATCCCCCTGATAGAGCTCTACACCCGCGTATACTCGTACGTTAGGTTCCTAAACGCCACCAGGAAGGAGATATCCCTTCAGTACGACCCCCACGAGGGCTACGTCCAGTTCAACGCGACCTTCACTGGCGCCAACGCGACCCCCGTGATAATCAGCCAGCTCCTCGCGAGCTTCAAGGCCACGATGAACATAATGAGCATCGACACCCGCCAGGAAAACGGCTCCCTGGTGGTTATAGGCATCGCCAGGCCGGAGGTTGCCTACAAGGAGACGTCTTCTGAAAAGATATGGAAGGCGATGGTGAAGCTCCCCGGTGCATTCGACAGCATCTCCGTCGTGGGCGGCAGCTACGTTGTCGCTCCGGACCACACCATCATAATAACTGTAACCGAGAAGAAGTCAACCTACCGGTTCTACGCCTACGGAATCGCGGCTGTCCTCGTTGTGGTGGCCGTCCTCATCGTAGTGAAGAGACGGGGGACCAAGGAAGAAACGGAGACCGAGCCTGAGGAGCCCGGGGAGGAAGAGCCTTCCCCCGAATCTGAGGAGCAGGAGTCCCCTGAGGAAGATGAGGGTGGAGGTGAGTGAATGGACTTCTTCTTTTATCCTTCCAGCGTCGCGGTGTTCGGCTCGTTCAAAAAGGGGGCCATAGCGTACGAAATCCTAAGAAACATCGTCGAGGGCGGCTTCGAGGGAAAGATAATCCCGGTCAACCCGAAGGGTGGAACCGTCGAGGTCGCAGGGAGAACCTTCGAAATCCGTGGGGGGCTTGAGGAACCCGTTGATACCGCCATAATCGCGATTCCGGCAAAGTTCGTGCCGGGGCTCATTGATGATATCGGCCCTCTAATCAAGGGCGCCGTCGTCATAAGCGCCGGCTTCTCGGAGGTTGGGAACGCTGATCTTGAGCGCGAGCTGGTTGAAAAGGCGAGAAAGCACAGCGTCAGAATCATCGGACCGAACTGCGCCGGCATCTTCGGTGTCCACGGGAAGTTCTTCGGCTCCTTTGAGGTTCGCGTTAGGCTCGGAGGGCTGACCCTCATCAGCCAGAGCGGTGCCTTTGGAGGGGCGGCTTTGGCGATGGGCAACGACGAGGGCATCGGCTTTTCGGCCTTCGTTTCCTATGGAAACGCATCCGATTTGAACGAGAGCGACTTTTTGAAGTACTTCGCCGACGACGAGAACACGAAGGCGATAGCGCTCTACATCGAGGGAGTTAAAGATGGCCGGCGGTTTTTGAAGGCGCTCCGCTATGCCACTAAAAGAAAGCCCGTCATAATCCTCAAGGCCGGCAAGAGCGCTGGCGGGGCCAGGGCGGCCGCTTCTCACACCGGCTCGCTCGCGGGGAGCTACGAGATTTACCGCGCGGCCTTCAAGCAGGCCGGCGCCATCGAGGTTGAGGAGATGGAGGAACTCTTCGATGCCGCGAAGGCCTTCGAGATGTATTCCAAAGCCGGAAAGCGCGTGGTGGTCATCACCAACTCTGGCGGCCCGGGCGTTCTCGCAACGGACAAGCTCGAAAGATTGGGCCTTGAGATGGCCAGGCTGAGCGATGAAACCGTCAATGAACTCCGCTCCTTCCTCCCGCCCCAGTGCTCGGTGAAGAACCCGATAGACCTGATAGCGGATGCCGACTACGAGAGGTACAGGAAAACCATCGAGGTCGTTTGCAGGGATGGGAACGTGGATTCCCTCCTCGTCATCTGCGTGCCGCCCATATTCCTGCCCAGCGAGGAGATAGCCCGGGCGGTAATCGAGGCCGACTGCGACAAGCCGGTCATCGTCAACTTCATGGCCGGAGAGCTCGTAAGGGACGGGGTCCAGCTGCTGGAGGGGCATGGGGTCAAGAACTTCCCGACCCCCGAGCGGGCCGCCAAAGCCCTCGCCTGGCTCGCGAGGTGCTGAGCCTCATCTTTTTTATAACATGAAGTCGGATTCATTTTTGGTGATGCCATGAGGCCTTACAGGCTCCTCTATCCGATGAGAACCTATCTGGTGGTGGCCGGCAGGGGTGAGGAAGCAAACGTCATGGCCGCTGACTGGGTCACGATAGTTTCCGCCGAGCCCTTCATGGTCGGCGTGGCGGTGGCACCCGAGAGGTACACCTGGGGGTTGATTAAGAAGCACCGGGAGTTCGTGATAAGCGTCCCGGATCTGGAGATGCTCGATGACGTCTGGATAGTCGGGACGAGGCACGGCCCTTCAAAGCTGAGGGAAACCTCCATAGAACTGGTCCCGTCAAAGGCCATTGAAACCCCGAGCATTGGAAACGCCCTGGCCAACCTTGAGTGCAGGCTGGTGGATGAGAGAACCTACGGGGACCACACCTGGTTCGTCGGAGAGGTCGTGGGCAGTTCTTACAGGAGGGACGCCTTCAGCGGGGACAGTCCCAGGCTCGAGGCCGGCTTCCTCGCCCACGCATCGTGGACCGACTTCGTGACCTTCGAGGAGAAGATTCACCGCCCCAGTGAGTAGCCCGGCAACTTTTTATACACCTTCCCGGAGCGTATCACGATGATAGCCCTAGGCTTGGAAGGTACTGCTCATACACTCGGCATAGGCATCGTTACCGAGAAAGAGGTTCTGGCCAACGTATTCCACACTCTCACGACGGAAAAGGGGGGGATACACCCCAAGGAGGCGGCGGAGCATCACTCTAGACTCCTAAAGCCCCTCCTGAGCAAGGCCCTTGACGAGGCCGGGATAGGCATGGAGGACGTTGACGTTATAGCGTTCTCCCAGGGACCAGGGCTTGGCCCCTGCCTCCGCGTCGTCGCGACAGCCGCAAGGGCGCTTGCGATAAAGTACCGGAAGCCCATAGTCGGCGTTAACCACTGCATCGCCCACGTGGAGATAACCAAGATGTTCGGCGTTAGGGACCCCGTTGGTCTCTACGTCAGCGGTGGCAACACGCAGGTTCTCGCTCTTGAAGGCGGCCGCTACCGCGTCTTCGGCGAGACCCTCGACATAGGCATAGGAAACGCGATAGACACCTTCGCGAGGGAGCTGGGAATAGGCTTTCCAGGTGGGCCGAAGATTGAGAAGCTCGCCCTCAGGGGAGGGCGGTACATAGAGCTTCCCTATGCGGTTAAGGGAATGGATTTGAGCTTCTCGGGGATACTGACGGAGGCGGTTCGGAAGTACCGGACCGGGAAGTACCGCGTGGAGGATCTGGCGTACTCCTTCCAGGAGACTGCCTTTTCGGCACTCGTTGAGGTGACGGAGAGGGCGGTGGCCCACACGGGCAAGGACGAGGTCGTTCTAGTCGGCGGCGTCGCGGCCAACAACCGCCTCCGCGAGATGCTGAAGGCCATGACAGAGGACAGGGGCATAGACTTCTTCGTTCCTCCCTACGACCTCTGCAGGGACAACGGCGCGATGATAGCCTACACCGGCCTGAGAATGTACCTCGGCGGGGTGCGCTTCTCGCTCAACGACACCGTGGTCAAGCAGAAGTTCAGAACCGACGAGGTGGATGTTGTATGGGGCTGATGGTGCCCCCGCTGGTCTTCATCTCGGACGTCATTCTCCTTTTGGTGATAGGCTATGCAGCGTTCTATGCCCTCAGGCGGATCAACCGCTACGAGGAGCCATTGAACCGTTTTCTGGTCGTCACTGCCTTCTCCCTTCTCCTGGCATCCATCGGGCGACTTATGGATGTGGCTGACGACTTCGCTGCCAATCCGGAATCCTTCGCGCCGCTAGAGGGAGCGCTCTACTTCTTCTCGATAGTTGGGGTCGCGTACGGCATCATAAACTACATCCGTAGTGTTGAGCGGAGGATATTTCCCCTTCCGTCCGGAGAAATCCGCGACGGAAACCTTCCTCCTGGAGGCTTTCTGTACCTAGGGGAACGCGATGAGATCTTTGAGTTTCTCGGAAGTTGCGAGGTTCCGGCGCTAGTGGTGACAAGAAGCCCTTGGAAGTACAAAGAGTTCTGCGACCGTGTCCAGGCCCTCTGGATAACCCAGGCTAGTGAAAGCGGCGTCGGCCCCACGAAGCTCCACGTAATCCTGGACAGCGCGGTGAAGTTCCTGCAGAGCGGGGGGAGGCTGGTCGTCATAGACTGCCTTGAGGTTCTGATACTCTACAACGACTTCCACTCCGTGTTCCGGTTCCTCTCGACGCTCAGGGACTACGCGGTGGAGGCCGGCTCGACGGTGCTCCTTATAGTGGATCAGTCAACCGTTGGGGATAGGGAGCTTATGATGCTGAAAAGAGAATTTGCTCCCGTAAAGGACCTGAAGGAGCTCATCAGAACTTCCTCTTGATCTTCATCGTGTACTTTGGGTACACCTCCCTCGTGAACCTCACGAACTTGGCCTTTCTTGGGGAGAGCCTCACTGTTATCTCGGTTCCCGGTTCCAGGTAGGTGTAGAACTGTCCGTCTATGGCGAGGATTATCTCCCTCGTGAGGGCTATGTTCTTGATGTCTATCCTGCTGTACGAGGGCACTATCATTGGCCGCGAGCTGAGGGCTATCGGCGCTATTGGTGCGATAACCATCACATCCAGCCGGGGGTCAACGAAAGGGCCACCGACGCTCATGGCGTAGCCCGTGGAGCCCGTCGGCGTCGAGACTATCAGTCCGTCGGCCCTTATCTCGTCGGCAAGGCCGCCGTCTATGTAGTACTTGAGGTGGATTATCTTGCCGGGGATTCCCGTCAGAACCGCGACCTCGTTCAGAGCGTCGGGAACGATGTTTCTCCCATTCAGGTAGGTCCTGAGCTTTATGCGCTCGTCCAAGTGATAATCCCCTTCAAGGAGCTTACTGAGGGCGAAGAAGGCCTCGTGGGGCTCCACTTCCGTGAGGAATCCCAGGGTGCCCATGTTGATGCCCAGTATCGGTATGTCCTTCTTGGTTCTGTGCTCCACCCTCAGTATCGTTCCATCGCCGCCGATGACGATGATGAAGTCCACGTCGAAGTCCTCGAGCGGGCAGACGTCCTCCTCCTGGAACTCCGGGAGGTGCCTGTGGGTCTCGCTGTCCACGCAGACGTCGTACCCGCTGACCTTTAGGAAATCGTAGACGCGGTATGCGAGCTTGAGTGCGGCCTTCTTGTCCCTTCTGGCAACTATCCCGAACTTCATGTTTCGCTTTCCCCCTTCTCTTCCATTTTCTTCTTCAGGGTTCCCTCATCCGGGGCCGGGAGTGGGAGCTCCTCCTCTGGAATCTCGGCCTCGTAGCCGGCGGTCACGAAGGAGCCTATGACCGTTGGGCCCCAGTAGGATATGAGCCTCTCCAGGAGGACCCCGGTGACCGCGTGTTCAGGGTTTATTCCGAGGGCTATGAAGACCGCTGAGTTAACGGCCTCGATTATTCCGGCCCCTCCGGGCACTATCGCGAACATCCCGACGACCATGGACACTACCAGGACGACGGTTATGTCCATCGGGGCTATCGGGTATTTTATGGCCAGAAAGACGAGGTAGTAGCGGAGTATCGTCAGCCCCCAGTACACGAAGGAGTGGAAGAGCGCCACGGCGGTCGCCATCTTGTCCTGTGAGAGAATTCTGAAGTCCGACTGGAGCCTCGGGATGGTGACCTCTGCAATGTTCCGGAAGGAGGCCTTGCGTTTCTCGGCCCTTCTCGTGGATATCCTGTGGTAGAGCCTGTAGATCCACCAGACTGCCCCGGGGGCCTTGGTCTCGCTCATGAGGAGCCATATCACGAGGGCGGAGAAGGCTATGAGAACCGCATCGAGGACTATTATGAGGATTGTAAGGCCGGTCTCGCCGAGTCGGTAGACGTGGAAGGTCGCGGCGACCATCATCACGGCGATGGGAACGAGGTCAAGAATCCTGTCCATCATAACGCTCGCCGTCATCGGGCCGTAGGGGCTCTTCACTCTCTTCGCGAGGTAGTAAACCCTTATGAACTCGCCCAGCCCCTTGGCGCCGGGACTGATGTTGTTGAAGAACATACCGACGAATATGGCCGAGAAAACCGCCCTGAATGGGGCCTTTATCCCGAGCCCCTTGAGGAGAACCTTCCAGCGCAGCGCCCAGGCAACGAGTGTGAGAACGTAAACGAGGATGGCGAGGAGGAAGTACTCAATGTCCGAATCCCGGAGGATTTCGGCTATTCCCTGGGCTCCCGCCCAGTTGATGAGGGCGCCTATGACTATGAGCGCTCCGATGAAAAAAACTGCTTTTTTCCAGTCCATGATGTACACCGTCAAACCCGTTATTGGGGTTCATCGTTTATATCCTTGTCGTCCTCCGCTTCCAGCCTCTTTTTGTCCTGGCTCACCTTGATGCCGAAGTGTGTCATTATGCCTGCCCCTATCGCCGTCGGCGCCCAGTAGGATATCAGCCTCTCCAGCAGCGTCGCGGTCACCGCTATCTCCTTGTTTATCCCCAGGAGAACGTAAACTGCCGAGTTTATGGCCTCTATTATTCCCGCTCCGCCCGGGATTATCATGAACATCCCGACGACGATGCCTATCATCTGGACGACCATGACGTCGAGGAGCTTTATCGGGCTGTTTATGCTGATGAAAATGAAGTAGGAGCGGAGCAGAACGAGGAACCAGAAGGCGAATGAGTAAATCAGCGACAGCGTGAAGGCCACCTTGTGCCTCATCAGGAGCTTGAAGTTCTCCTGGAACTGGGGAACGCTAACCTCGACGGCATGGACGAACTTCTCCTCGTACTTGGCGGCCTTCTTGGGCATTATCCTCCCGAAGAGGCGATAGAACCAGTAGAGAATGCCCTTGGTCTTCTTCTCGCTCAGGAGTATTCCAACGGTGGCGAGGGTTATTATGGCGAAGAAGATATCCAGGAGGAGGAGTGTCAGCGTGAGCGAGAACGAACCGAGGTTGTAGACGTAGACCGTCGAGAGGAGGAGCATGACTACGACCGGGATGACGTCCATTATCCTGTCCATCATTATCGTGGCAAAAACGTGGCCGTAGGGTTGCTTCGTGTGTTTCGAGATGTAGTACATCCTAACAGGCTCGCCGCCGCCCCTGGCGCCGGGGGTCACGTTGTTTATGAAGACTCCGACGAAGAGACCGGCCACTATGGTCCTGAAGGGTGCCTCTATGCCGAGGCTCTTTAGCAGGACGCGCCAGCGCAGCGCCCACATGATGACGGCCGCGACGTAGGCCAGAATTGCCAGCACGAAGTACTCCAGTCTCGCGCCCTTCAGTATCTCGATGACGTCCTCTAATCCTGCCCACCAGACTAGGAAGATTATTATGAGCAGGCCGAGGCCCAGGAGGGAGTACTTCTTCCAGTCCATGCCTACACCTTCCTGAACCTGGCTATGAAGAAGCCCTGGGTCAGGTGCCTGTTCGGATAGAACCTCTGAACCTCATCTATGCCCATACCGCTCGAACCTATAAAGATGCTCTGCTCTTCGAGCTTTAAACCTTTGCCGAGAATGTACTTCACGTTGGCCTCGTTCTCTTCATAACTCAGCGTGCAGGTCGAGTAGACGAGAACGCCGCCCCTCCTGAGAGATTTTATGGCGGCGTTGATGAAGTGCCTCTGGTAGCGCGCGGTGGCTTCTATGTCCTTCGGCGTCCTGCTCTCCCAGAGCTTCGGCCGTATACCCAGAGCCGTGCACGGTGCGTCGAGGAGTATCTTGTCCGCCTCGATTCCCAACTCCGGGAGCTTCCGTGAGTCCATGTGGATGGGCTTGACGGTCTTCACGCCGAGCCTCTTCAGTTCCTCCTCCATCTTTTTCAGCCTGTTCTTGGACTTGTCCATCGCTATTATCTCGCCCCTGTTCTGCATCAGCTGGGCTATGTGGCTCGTCTTTCCGCCGGGGGCGGCTGCCATGTCCACTATCAGCTCCTCCTCGCTCGGCTCCAGAACGTGGGCGACCACCATGGACGGCAGGCTCTGGGCGTAGAAGAGGCCCTCCTTGAAGGACTCCAGCTCGCTCAGACTGGGGAGCTTGAACTTCGGCAGGGTGACCTCAACAGCTAAACCCCGTGTGGATATTATCATCTCCTTGGCGCTCATTCTGGCGACGCCTATTCCAACCAGAAGCCCCCTCGGGTCGCGTATCTCCACCTCGTCGCCGGGCTTGATTTTTTTGTCCGCCTGGAGAACGCCGGGAGCGTAGAGCATCGCACCCTGGTAGACGCTCTCGCTCGCGAACTTGTTGGCGCGGACGACCGGTAGACCGGGCTCGTAGTCATCGGGGAAGTTCGGGCCCTCGCGCTCGAAGTATATGCCCTCCTTCAGGTAGGGGCTTCGCTTCGGCTTGAGGCCCTCCCTTCTGAGTATCGCCATGAGCTTTCCCCTGCTCGTCTTCAGCGTGTTCACGCGGATGTAGTACTTCTCCACCGGCGTTCTGAGCGAGGACATGATCTCCTCAGCCTCGCCCCCGAAGAGCCTCCGGTAGTACTCCCTCAGCTCCTCGGGGAAAGCCTCGGCGTACATGGGGACACCTCAGAGATCGAAGATTTCGAAGCGCTTGCCGGTCTCTATGAGTCTCATGAGCCCTCGCTTCAGCGCCTCGACGCTGCCGAAGTTCGCCTCGAACTGGAAGAGCTTCTCATCGCTGGCTTCAATCTTCTCGAGTATCTCCCTCGGGGAGACCCTTCCGTCGCGCCTCCAGTTGTATACATCGCTGAGAAAGTCCTGGGCGCCGTATATGAAGCTCCTCGGAAAGAGCTCGATGAACAGGCCGACGAAGTTCTCGTTTATCCTCTCCTTCGGAACCGCAACCACGAAGTAGTAGCTCTCCGGCGTCGCGCCAACCTCAATCTGGGGCTTTATCTCGAAGGCCGGGTGGGGGTACTTCATTAGCCTCCACTCGCCGTCCAGGAAGATGTAGGCACCGAAGGCCTCCTCAACGTCCTCTACCCTGAAGCCCTCCTTCGGGAGCTCGAGCTTAAGCTCCTCGTTGAGGGTGAACATGCTCTCCCACATCTCGTTGAGGAACTTGTGAATCTCTCTCACGTTCATTTCTCTCACCAGAAATGGAAAAGATGGGGGCCTTAAAAACCTTCATCCGGAGAGGAGGCTCTCCAGCATGTCGTTGATGCCGCCCATGATGTCGGTCTGCACGGTCTCCTCGTAGCTTGCCAGCTTGATGCTGTACTCCCTGCCGAGGACGGTGATGTCCAGGTATATGTCCGCCCTGACCTTGCTGACCTCACCGTTCTTTACGTGGGTGGCCCAGACCTCTGGGAGGGCGTCCTCCTCTATGAAGGTCTCTACGTCCAGCGTAGCGTAGCCCTTGGGCGGGAGAACCACGGTCTCGACGGTTTTTCCGTAGCCGATTTTCACGTCGTTGGCGTACATGTCGAAGCTCACGTTCCCTATCGGAATCCTGTAGGAGTTGGGGTTGTAGAACTTCATGTGGGCTATTAGGACTGCCTTCCCGTCCTGCTCACCGGCCCAGTCGAAGGTTGTCTCGACCAGTGCGGGGCTCTTGACGAGTCCACCCGCGAGTTCCTTGCTGTCTGCGGTGAAGTTGAGGTACGCGAGGATGTCCTCGCTGATGACCTGCTTTATGTCGGCGTTGATTGGGATAACCTTGAGGAGGCTCCCCTTGAGTTTGAGCTCGACATCGCCGGTCTGGCCGTTGTCCAGGTAGGCCACGAGGGAGCGCACCAGATTTCCGTTGTCTATGACTATCGCCATGTTTACGTCGGTTCTC
Organism: Thermococcus radiotolerans; assembly: GCF_002214565.1. Classification (NCBI taxonomy): domain Archaea; kingdom Methanobacteriati; phylum Methanobacteriota; class Thermococci; order Thermococcales; family Thermococcaceae; genus Thermococcus; species Thermococcus radiotolerans. The sequence continues at coordinate 1,509,454 of NZ_CP015106.1, read as the reverse complement.
GTTGCCCCGTAGTCGAACCTCGCGACCCTGGCAACGGGTATCCCCATGAAGCTCAGGCTCAGGTTCTCTATCTCAGCAGGAACGAGCAGTGGCTTGCTGAGCTTTGCCTCGACCCATATTTCGGTCGTCTTCTCGTCCACGTAGCCCCAGGTGGCGTGGACCGTGGGATGGGCCGTCACTGCGGCGTAGACCACGTATCCAATCCAGACGATGAGTATCAGCACGACCCCGAGTATCACCAGCTTCCAGTTCATTCTTTTCACCATAATGTTTCATTCTTCGAAATGCGTTTAAAGGTTTCCAACGTCCGCTGGGGTCATCCCGACCTCTTCCTGTATGTGTAGACCACCGCTATGACGACCAGGGCGCCGATGACTATCGCGAGGTTCCTGAGGTTAGTCCTCGTCTTCGTGTTCTTCTCCACCGTAACGGTCACGGTTCTCTCGAAGACGTAGACGTTGTCGTCACCCTGAGTTGGATCGCCCACGGCCCTTATGCGAAGCTGGATGTTGTAGTCCTTTGGAATAGCGTTTCCGTCTATCCTCAGGACGATCACGCCCTCGCCGGTTGCCCCAGGGGCGAGATCTCCGACGTAGTCGGTTCTCTTGTCCAGCGTGAATGGCTGGTCGGCCTTCACGACTCCCTCGATGAGCACGCTGGTGGCCTTCTCACCGCCTGTGTTCTTCAGCTTGACGTAGACGTTGACCGTCTCCCCCTGGAGCGGTTCCGGGTCGAAGCGCACGCTGACGACCTCGATGTTGGGCTTGGAGCCGATTATAATCGGGACCTTGAGGGTTATGTTCTTCGCCATGCCGAGGTCGTTGGTGTAGGTCACGAGCAGGGGTATCTCGTAGGTTCCCGAACTGGCGTTCTCGGCGACGTTTATCTTGAAGGATGACTGGGCGGAGTCGCCTTTTCCCAGGCTTCCCAGACCGATGACCTGCTCGCTGCTCTCGCTGAGCGAGAAGGGCCACTGCGGCATGGGTTTGACTATTATCGTCCTTGCAGTCCCGGTTCCGACGTTGTCCACCTGGAAGTCGACCTCGACGTTGTCCGTCCCGGGGATTATCTTGCCGGGCGACGTTGAGACCTTTGAGAGTATCAGCTGGGCCCTTCCGGTCACGTCTATTCCGACCAGCCTCTCGTCGGTTATCTCCTTCTCGTTCGGCTCCGTCAGGTACTTCAGCTCTATCCTGAGCGGGTATATGCCGTTCTCCAGCCTGTCGTTGGCCTTGATTCTGAACTCGAGGGTGACCCTCCCCCCCGGCTGAAGTTGGGCTACATATTTCACGTTGTCCTCCCCGATGGGCAGGAAGGCCTCTATGTTCTGCTTGGCGAGCTGGGCCATTATCTGATTGAGCGCATCTTGGAGGCTTCCGGTAAGCTGCTCGCTTCCCTGGATTGGGAGCTGCGAGAGCGCCGAGAGGTCGACGTTCTTTATCTCGCCCTGGACCGGCACCTTATAGGAGCTTATCTTAAGGCTGAGGGCCTTAACGGGCTCCGCCCCGGTGTTCTCAAGGGTAAAGCGCACGGTGAAGGTGTCCCCGGGGCTTATCTCCATGGGTTCGGTCTCGACCTTGGTTATCTCGATGAAAGCTTCTCTGGGCTTCTTGACTGTGAGCGCCACGAAGTTGTAGCTCTGCACCATGCGCATGTTCGCCCCCAGGCCGGTGAAATAGATGACCCCCACGTAGAGCGGGTACGTTCCAACGTCGGCGTTGGGGTTTATCTTTATCCTGAAGGTCATCGTTGCATTCTCCTTGCCCTCGAGGTACTCGATGTACTGCACGGCGCTTCCCTCAGGATAGAAGACGCTCTGCGACACCCCGCTCTGGCTGAGGGCCATCGAGACCGCGCTCGCTATTGAGGAGCTGTCGTTGAAGCTCATTGGCGTGGGCGTGACGAAGACGTTGATGTAGCGCACCTTCAGGGCGCCCTCGTTCCTCAGATGGACCTTGATCGTGACAGTATCACCTGGCTGAACCGTGCTCGGCATCTCAACGCTCGAGATTATCATTCCAGGGGCGGTCGCTGCCCTCCACTCGGGGGGCCCACTCATGCTTATCCTGACCCCGTTCGGATAGACCTCGTTGACCGTCACGTAGACCGTTCGGTTGTCAACGTTGACCTCTACCGTCTCCCCCTCCCTGACGGGGGTTACCTTGGGGTACATTATCTCCATCAGGATGTCTTCCTTGCTTATCCCAAGTTCGGGGTGCTCCTCTATTGTCTTCACGACAGCCTCCCCTATCTCCTTCGGGGATGCCGAGTTGAGCCACTGGTAGAATCCGTAGGCCGTTGAGATCAGACAGGCGTTAAACTCGGCAGTGTTGTTCACGTACTGCTCGCACTGTGTCACGTCGTAGCCCTGGGTTTCGGCCATAGCCAGGAGGAACTCCGGATCGAGGAGAAGCCTTCTTATCTTCTGCGGATCGGGCACGAGTATCGTCTTGTACTCAGCGTTGAGTATCCTTCCATCCTTCATTATCATGAGGAAGGCGTAGTAGTCACCGCTCCCGTAGTCCTTCTGGGTGTCCGTGAGGGTCACTATCAGCGGGCCGACGAGAATCGCCTCACCCTTGCTCAGGTAGCCCTCGAAGAGGGGACTTCCGGTTGATGCGCTCACGCCCCCGGATAGCATTGCGGTGATGAGCATCAGTCCGAGGATCAGTCCAATCTTTTTCATTCCCTACCACCTCCGATGTTCCTTCCATAAAAGACCTGCAGCAGCGCAGGGGTTACGAGGTAAGCGGCAAACATGGATGCGAATATTCCAAAGGCGAGTGTCGTTCCAAAGTCGTGTATGGTCGGCAGCTCACCGGCGAGCAAAGCTAGAAAGCCGCCGGCCGTTGTCAGGGCGCCGGCCAGTATGCCCGGCCCGACGCTCTCAACCGACGTGACTATCGGCCTGGGGTTGCCCTCGTTCATCTCTTCGAGGAAGCGGTGGGTGAGGTGCATGCCGTAGTCAACGCCCAGGCCGACTATCATTGAGATGACTCCGGCCAGACTCTGAGTGAACGGTATCCCGGCCCAGCCCATAAATCCAACCGTCCAGAGGGCGCCTAGGAACATCGGTGTTATCATCGCCATCGAAACCTTGGGCCGCCTGAAGAGGAGGAGCACTATCAACACCACGAAAACGGTTCCGTACATCGAGATGCGGTTTATCTCGACCTTCGTGAGCTGGTCGAGGACGTAGTTCAGGTATATGTCCCCCGTGAGAGAGAGCCTCGTGCCCGGTGGAAACTCGGTATCCTGCGCCCTCACGGTTTCCTCCTCGAAATAGCGCATTATCCTCCTGAAGTCGTCCATGCTCTCTCCCCCGAAGTCCCCCTTGAACTTGACGATGGTCATCGAGTAGTCGCTGGAGACCATGCTGACGCCCTGGTAGTCACCGAGCGCCTCCTTTATCTTCCCCTCCTCGTTTGGGATGTACCCGTACTCGCGATGCACGACGTCGGCGATGCTCTCCGAGTCGAAGACGCCGTTGTAGTATGAGTCCGCTTTTACCTGATTCTCAAAGCGGTAGATGCCCCTGACGATGGCGGGGTTCCTGACGTCGTTGGCCTTGACCAGGACGTACAGCTCGTCCTGGCCGCCGAAGTCACTCCTGATGTCCATGAGGGCCTCTATCTCCGGCATTCCCTTGGGGACGAACTTCTCGAGTCTGACCTCAGTGGTTACCTGGGTTATCCCGTAGCCGAAGAAGAGGGTTATCAGGAACACCGCCGCGAGAAATGCAACCGGCTTTTTCCTGATGGTCTCTCCGAGGTTATGGAATACCTTCCCCACGAGGCCGGAGTGCGAGCGAACCTCCGGAACCACGTAGTGTCCCTTCAGTTTCTTCATGATGTCCTCTTCGAGGATTATGACGGCGGGGGTTATCACGACGGCGTTGAGTGCGGCTAAACTTAAACCGAGAATCAGCGCGGTGGCCAGGTGGTGGAGCATCGGAAGGCTGGAAAGGTACATCGCGGCGAAGCCCGCTATGGTGGTAAGCGCCGCACCGAGGAGGGCTTTTCCGGTCTCTGCGACCGCTTCCTCGGCCGCTTCTTCTATGCTCCTTCCCTTGCCGCGCTCCTCGTAATAGCGGTTGGTTACGTGGATTCCGTAGTCTATTCCCATTCCAATGAGCATCGCGCCTATTGTGGTCGTGGCCAGATCGAGGGGGATGTTCATCAGCCCCATGAAGCCGAGCGTCATCGTGACACCGAAGATGAGTGGGATGAGCGGAATGACGGCCTTGACGGGAGAGCGGTAGAAGTACAGGAGCAGGGCTATGACGAGGATGAAGGAGATGGCCATCGTCTTGTTGAGGTCGCTCTGGAGGAGTTCCAGTATGCGGTAGGTTATGCCGATGTTCCCCGTCTGGATGACTTCAACGTTTTTCGGGAACTTGACGTCGTTTATGTCCTCCTCTATGCCCTTGTAGGCCCTCACCAGGGTCTCCGTTTTCTTCTCCCTGCTTATCGTCACGGCTATTATTGTCGTCGTGTAGTCCCTGCTGACGAGCTGGTACCTCTCCTCCGGCGGGAGCATGTCGAGGACGAACTTTGCCTCCTCCTCTGTCTTTGGAAGCCTTCCGAGAACCTGCATGTAGATGTCGGCGATGCTCATGGTGTCCGTTACGTACTCCCTTTGCCGGAGCCTCTGCTCGAGCTCGTAAACGGCCTCTATGACCTTCGGGTCGCGGATGTCGTAGACGCCGCCGGGTTCTATCGAGTCCACCTTGACGACTATCAGCGTGCTGTCGCCGCTCTGAAACTCGTTCTGGAGGGTCGTGTAGTCGGTTATGGCAGGATGGTTCTCGGGCAGCATGGTTCTGAGGTCGCTCTCAAAGCGGAGGTTCTGGATGCCGTATATCGAAACGACTAGCAGAAATATGGCGATTAGCGCAAAGGCCACCCTGTACCTCACGATGACTCTCGCGGCGCCCCTCAGCAGTTTCATGCTTTCTCCCCCAACTTTCGGAAACTTCCGAAAGTTTTAAATATGCGAAACCTTAAAAACCTTTTGTCAGTTGATTGGTATACTCCGTTTCGGCGATGGTATAAATCGAGGTGTTGGTCATGGGTGTGGATGAGGCTAAGAGGATAATCATGGATCATTTTGCAGGGGCCGCGAGAAGGTTCGGTTTCAACGAGCTTTACGGTTACATATACGGGGTTCTCTTTCTGGCTAGGGAACCGATGAGCCTGGGTGAGATCGCCGAGGCGACTGGATATTCCCTCTCCCACGTGAGCACCGCCCTCAAGTTCATGGAGCGCATAGGGCTCGTTGTGAGGATCAAAAAGCCCGGCGACAAGAAGGCCTACTTCCGCGCCACCAAGCTTCTGAGGGAATGGCGCCAGGCCGCCTACTACGGGAAGATAATGGAGGACATACAGCAGACAAGGGCCAACCTCGAGAGGGCTTTGAAGGAGCTCGAAGGCGAAGAAGGCGAGGAGGCGGAGTCAATACGTGAGAGCATCACGTTAGTGATGAGGAGGAACGCGCTCGCCGAGAGGATTATTAGGTTCCTCATCGAGCACGAGGACGAGGAGGTCTTGGAGAGGCTGCTCAACTGCCTCGAATCCGGTGAAAATCGCTAGTTTTAAAACCGGCTTTCAATAATCAAATCGGGTGAAATTATGACGGCGTCACTCTCATCTCTCCTGTGGGCCTTCTGGTACATACTGCCCGCCTACGTTGCCAACGGTTCGCCGGTGTTGCTTGGGGGAGGGCTGCCGATAGACGGTGGCAGGAACTGGCGCGATGGACGGAGAATTCTTGGCGACGGAAAGACGTGGAGGGGCTTCTTCGGAGGCTTGGCGTGCGGCACGCTGACGGGACTCGTCCAGTACTTCTTAACCCCGGACTTTTACGGAAACCTGAAAACGGCAGCCCTTCTTGCGTTCCTCCTGGCCCTCGGTGCCCTCCTGGGAGATTTAATCGGGAGCTTCCTCAAGAGACGCGCGAACCTGCCGCGCGGGGCCCCGGCCATAGGCCTGGATCAGCTGGGTTTCCTCATAGCTGCCCTTGCACTTGCCTATCCTGTCAAGACCCTGAGCTCTGGCCAGATAATCTTCCTCCTCGTCGTCTCGCCCTTCATCCACTGGGGCGCAAACTACTTCGCCTACAGAATGGGCTGGAAGAGCGTGCCGTGGTAGGGGAGCCGTCCAGCAATCCTTTTTAACTTCCCCTCCAACCCTTTTCGGTGGTGTGCATGAGGATTAAGGTTCGCTATTTCGCCAGATTCCGCTCCATCGTTGGTACTGGGGAGGAGGAGCTGGAAGCTCCGAATGGCATAACGGTCAGGGAGCTCATAGAGTTGCTGAAGGAGAGGCACCCGGTTCTCAGGACGGAGGTCTTCGCCGAAGATGACGACCTGGCGGACGTCAACGTCTCCCGAAACGGCCGCTACGTGGGTTTTGATGACGTGTTGCAGGATGGAGATGTGGTGGCCTTGTTTCCACCGGTGAGTGGTGGTTGAGATGCTGAGCGATAGGGAGCTTGAGCGCTACGACAGGCAGATAATGATTTTTGGAGAGGAGGGCCAGGAGAAGCTTAAGGCCTCAAAGGTAGCCGTCGTTGGCGTCGGCGGCCTTGGGAGCCCGGTGGCGTATTACCTGGCGGCGGCGGGGATAGGCACCATCCTCCTCGTGGACGAGCAAAAGCCTGAGCTGAGCAACCTCAACAGGCAGATACTCCACTGGGAGGAGGACATTGGAAAGAACCCGAAGCCCATCTCCGCAAAGTGGAAGCTGGAGCGCTTCAACCCGGACATACGGATAAAGACCTTCGTTGGTCGGTTAACGGCGGAGAACATCGAAAAAGTCCTGGACGGCGTTGACGTCATCGTTGACTGCCTCGACAACTTCGAAACGAGGTTCCTGCTCGATGATTACGCCCAAAAGGCCAGAATCCCCCTGGTTCACGGCGCGGTCGAGGGAACCTTCGGGCAGGTCACCACCGTGGTGCCTGGGTTCACGAAGAGCCTGAGGGAAATATTTCCAAATGTGGGGGAAAAGAGCGGAAAGTTCCCGATACTCGGCGCGACCGCTGGAGTCATCGGAACGATTCAGGCGATGGAGGTTGTGAAGCTGCTCACCGGGATCGGCGAGCCGCTCCTCAACAAGCTGCTCATAGTTGACTTGGCCTTCAACACCTTCGACGTCGTTGAGCTCAGGTAGAGGGCTCCGTGACCTTTCTCTTTTCGTTCACCGACGTTATGGTTATTGTCTCGCTCCACGAACCGTCCTGGGTTATCGTCATCTTCCCTATCGTCGGATCGTCTATCGAGGTCTTCGTGCTGACCGAGAAGCTTATCCTCCCCCCGATCAGGTTGGCACCGTCGAAGTAGAGCTCAAGGACACCGTTCTTCACGCTTATCTGGGTGTCCTGGGTCGCGGCGAAGTACATCATGGCCAGTGGGGCCACCTCCTGGTCGTTCAGGTAGTATCTGAGCACGAGCTTCTCTCCGTTCTCCCTCTCGTCCGGGGTTCTCTTGAGGTACTCCCTCGCGAGGCTCACCAAGTTGTACCTCCACATGAACTCTGCAGTCGCCGGATCGGTGGCCTTTACCCATCCCATCGGGGTCATGATGTACGTGACGTTGTTGACCACGATTCTGGACGTGTTCGTGGAGGCGTTGTCTGGAACGCTGATGGTCGTGGTGTTTATCCAGGCGCTCCACGATTCAAAGTCCATGTAACCGGTTTCCTCTATCGCGAGCGTCACGTTGTCCCTCTGGGTAAGGTTTCCCTGCTTCACGATGACGAGCATGGACACCTCGGCGTTGGCCGTGTAGGTGAACTGCCTTATCCCAGAAACTCCCGCGAGGAGCTCGTCCGTCGTGATCTCCCTGGGGGTCCCCGTCGGCGACTGGGTCGTTGTGGTTGAGGAGACGCTCCTCGTTGTGGTCGTGGACGGAGTGTGCTCCGTTTGCTGAGACGTCGTCGGACTCGATGTCGTTGAGCCGTTGCCCCCAAGGCAGCCGGCCATGAGTCCTGTGACCAGGATCAGAATGAGAATGAGGGCATATTTTTTCATTTCAACCACCCACAGTTCCTGGAATCGAGGTCACTTAAACCTTTTCGTTAACCCGGCAGCTTTTAATTTGGTTGGGCCTAGTCTCTAGGGGGATGAGGATGAAGGTTAGGATGACCAAGGATGCCTTTGACCTGAATGAGGCATTGGGACACATCGCCGTCCCGGAGGCCGGGGGCTACGTCTTCTTCCTGGGAAGGGTGAGGAACGAAAGCCACGGAAGGCGGGTGAGGAAGCTCGTATACGAGGCATACGAGGAGATGGCTGAGGCGGAGATGGAAAGGATTCGAAAGGAGGCCCTTGAGAGGTTCCCCATCCTAGACATGCTGATATGGCACCGCTACGGCGAGCTTGAGGTCGGCGAGGACACGATACTCATCATCGCCAGCGGGAGGCACAGGAAGGAGGCATTCGAAGCGTGCAGTTGGGCCATAGACGAGGTGAAGCGTCGTGTTCCCGTCTGGAAGAGGGAGATTACCGACGAAGGGACCTTTTGGATAGAGGGTGACAGGGTGGTGCCCGAGAAATAAGCCACGTGGATTTTTCCATTTTTTGCAGACTACTGCCAGTAGTGTGCAAAATCGGAATAGAAAAAGTATATATACGATTCCGGCGTTTCTTCCTATGGTGAGGGCTAAATGGAGAAGGTAGCTTACGATGCGTCTCATGCCGTTGATGTGGGGACCGCCCTCAACATAGTTTCCATCGGTAAGCCTCCTTGGAGTCACAGGGCTCACAACGGGAAGCTTGAGCGCCTCATCGTTCAACTCGGCGCCGGCAGGGGGAGATTCTCGGAAGTGGGTGGGATACCCCGCTCCATAGGCTGCATAGGAAACAACTCCTTCCTGCTCCGCCGCGAGCCGCTGAGTCCAGAGCGAGTTAAGGAGCTGATAATGGAGTTCAGGGAGATCGGTGGAAAGGAGCTGTGGCTCACAAACTACGACAGGGTCGAATACCTGACCAGCGTTGCCTCGTACGCGGCTGAAATAGGTGTTCCCGAGGTTTACGCCGTCGTTAGGCTTGAGGACGTGGATTCAATCGAACCCATTGAGGGTGTTCGTTTCATAGCCGAGTTCGAGTACTCGCCCGAGAACCTCCACCAGCTTGAGGCCCACAGCTGGCTCCACGGGGCGCTGGTGATGGTGCAGGGCTCACACCTGGATGAACTTAGGGGCCTCAAGACCACCTTCCCCGGAGAAATCTACGTTGACGTGCTTTTCCCGGGCTCGGCGAGGAGACTGGACTTCAACGTCATCGAGGTCAAGAGGATACTCAACCCGAGCGTTGAGAAGTACCACGACTGCCTCGCGGGCACCATGGCGATAACCGCCGAGGGCTACGCCCTCCCGTGCCCGCTGCTGAGGAACTACGTCGTTGGGGACATGAAGGAACTGGGGATCAAAAAGGTGCTCAGGAAGAAGAGGCTCAAGGCCTTCTGGAAGATGACGAAGGACGATATCGATGCCTGCAGGACCTGCCCGTTTAAGTACATATGCCACGACTGCAGGGCGCTGGAGTACCAGGCGAGTGGGGAGATAGACGGCCTGGAATACTGTCAGATAGCCTTTTAGAAGTCAAGCATGGAGCGGTAGCCACTCCCATCCTTTTTAACCATCCTGGCATATCTGGTCCTGGCGTTTCTATCGTTGAGCTCCTTGAAGGTCTCGTCGAAGTACTCTATGAGGAGCTTCTCGACGTGGGCGCTGAACTCGAGAACTTTGCTTCCCAGGTCCTCCTTGGAGGAGAAGAACCACTCCAGAATGTATCCGTATCCGGGGAGGACTCCCACCATTATTTCGTACTCGTTGAATCTCTCCAGAACCTTCTCGTCCAGTTCTTTCGTGAGTCCTATGACTGCCCTGTCGTGGACGTTCATGTCTATCACCGGCGCGAAGTCGAGGAGTATGCCCTCCTCCTTCAGCCTGTTTATCATGTATCTAACGGTGGGCCTGCTCTTTCCGAGGTTCCGTGCCATCTCGGTTATGGGCATCCTTGAGTCCCACTTGAGTATGTCGAGCAGAATGGCGTAATCGTAGCTCAGATCCCAGTCTCCAAAGTTGTCGTCGCCGTCGTACGGGTATGCCCTGGCCTCGTAGTACTCGTAGTCTTCCGAGTACTGGGACAGGAACTCCTCTATCCTGTCCCTCTGGTCGTCGGGGGTGTAGAATATCACCGAAAGGCCGTTTTTGAATCCATAGGCCGGGTTCATGTAGCCAACGAATGGATTCTGGCTCATTCGAAGGCCCACTTCGAGGAGCCTGTCCGACGGAACAGTTAGGAATCCGACGTAGGTTCGCAGTCCAAGGCGCTTGAGGCTGATGAACGCACTCACGGTGAGGTACTTTCCGTAGTACTTGTCGTACAGCCTCTTAAGCCTGTAGTAGTCTATACCCTCCTCCTCGGCGATTTTTTTGAGGCTGTCGAGGGGATGTTTCTCGAGGATTTCAACGAGGAATTCGAGCTCGTCCATAATGGGTTCGCCCATTTCACCTCACCATGCCGCCGCACGAAAAGGTTATATCATCATTGGATATTAAACCCTTCCGGTGGTGAACATGGTAAAGATAGATGTTGTGGATATCGAGAAGCCCGAAGGGGTCGAGGTGATAATCGGCCAGGGAAACTTCTCTATCTTCACGGTTGACGACCTCGCCAAGACGCTTCTGACGACGGTTCCGGGCATAAAGTTCGGTGTGGCAATGAACGAGGCCAAACCGCAGCTGACGCGCTTCACGGGCAACGACGAGGAGCTTGAGAAGCTGGCAGCCAAAAACGCCCTTAAGATCGGTGCCGGCCACGTCTTCGTGATACTCATGAAGAACGCCTTCCCGATAAACGTTCTCAACGCCGTCAAGAACCACCCGGCCGTTGCGATGGTCTACGGCGCCAGCGAGAACCCCTTCCAGGTGATAATAGCTGAAACCGAGCTGGGAAGGAGCGTCCTCGGAGTCGTTGATGGGAAGGCCGCCAACAGGATCGAGGATGAGGATCTCAAGAGGGAGCGCAGGGAGCTCGTTGAGAGGATAGGCTACAAGTTCGACTGAAACCTTTTTATTTCTCTTTTCCACTTCCCCTCGGTGATTCCATGAGGCTGGCTTTTATCACTTCTAACCCCGGAAAGGTTGAGGAGGCGAGGAAGTACTTCGAACCCCTCGGCGTTGAGGTTTATCAGCTCAGGATGGAGTACCCCGAGATACAGGCGGATACGCTTGAGGAAGTCGCCCTCTTCGGCGTTGAATGGCTGAGCGGGAAGATTGAGGGTCCCTTCTTCCTGGACGACTCCGGTCTCTTCATAGACGCCTTTGACGGCTTTCCCGGTGTCTACTCCGCCTACGTCTACAGGACGCTGGGAATAGACGGAATACTCAAGCTGATGGAGGGCCTCGAGAACAGGAAGGCCCACTTCAAAAGCGTCATCGCCTACTGGGACGGCGAGGCCCACCTCTTCACCGGCAGGGTTGATGGAGAGATAACGGCCGAGCCGAGGGGAAGTGGCGGCTTCGGCTTCGATCCGATATTCAAACCTCTGGGATTCGAGGAGACTTTCGCCGAAATGACAACAGATGAGAAGAACCTCATATCGCACAGGGGACGTGCCCTTAAGGCTTTCGCTGAGTGGCTAAAGGAAAACCTTAAATAAGGCTATCGTTCCAAAGTTAACAGTTATAATTGAACGAATGACGAAGGGGGTCGCGATGGTAGCTTCATTGGATGGCACGGATTTGAGGTTGTTGAGGGAGCTCAAAGAGAACGCCAGGGAGAACATAGCGAGCCTGAGCAAAAAGCTGGGGATACCCAGGACGACCGTCCACTACCGCATCAAGAAGCTGGTGGAGGAGGGCGTGATAGAGAAGTTCACCGTGAAACCCAACTACAAGAAGCTCAACCTTGGAACCACTGCGTTCATACTTGCCCGATACGAGCCGGATTCCGGTTTAAGCCAGAGGGAAGTGGCTGAGAGGATAGCGGCCCTTGAGGGAGTTTACGAAGTCCACATAATAGCCGGTGAGTGGGACCTCCTCATAAAAGTCCGTGCTCCAAGCTCGGAGGAAGTTGGAAAGATAGTCGTGGACCGGCTCAGAGAGATAAAGGGCGTTGGACAGACCGTAACCATGGTGTCCTTCGTTACGGTTAAGGAGGAACTATGAAGTCCCGGGGCGATGATTGACGTTCTCCTTTCTGATTTTATGATGATGCGAGGTTTCCTGAGCCCACTATCGTGGCGCCCTACATGACGCAGCACTCGTAGATTATTTCAACGTCCCTCACACTCTTTGCCCATTCGATGACTTTTCTGGGGGGATTCGTCAGCCTGTCAACGCCGGCTAGAATCGCTCCCCTGTCGAAGTCAACCCGCCACCTGCCCAGCGGGCGCATGCAGCCTATGCTCAGCTCCCCGTCGAAGCGCTCCCTGGCGTATTTCACGACCTTCAGACTATCCCCAACGCCCGGCTTTGGAACGTTCTCCATCTCCGTCCCCTTCGTCGGTATGAGTACGTCCAGCACGAGGACGTCTATCGGATACTCCATCAGCAGGTCTATCGCCCTGTACTCCCAGCCGATTCTGCCGAAGTCGAGGCCTATGGTTATGTGGGGGGCCACCCTGACGCCCGCCCCCGTGAGCAGGTCTAGGATTCTCAGGTAGTCCTCGACGGTTTTGTCTATCTTGTAAACGCGCCTTATGACGTCGTTATCGCCCACGAAGTCGAGGGAGACGACATCGACGTACCTGACCCACTCCAGATCGTTCTCGTCTATGAACCCCACGTGGGCGTTGAGCTTGAGGCTCGTTCTTCGCTTTATCTCCCTGATTTCATCCGCGTACCTGTCGATGGGAACCTTGAGCCTCGAATCCATTCCACCGCTCAGCAGGCATCCGGTGTAGCCCTCCCTCTCTAGGCTGAGGCAATAGTCAACCAGATTCTTTCTGGTGGGCTTTCTCATGCTCTCAAGGTAGTGTTTTCCGCAGTGGGCGCAGTTCAGCGCGCAGTAGTTACCGGTGAGAGAGATTGAGGGGAATTTGATGCCTGGAATGTAGATTTTGAGCTTTTTCATTTAACTCACCTCAGAAAGGGGGTTGTAGGGGGCTTTGCCCCCCTCCGGTGTTTAAAGGAGAAGGAAGGGTTTGGGAAACGTGGTTTCCCGATTTATGTGGGGCGAAGCCCCACGTTCGGGGGGAGGGGGTTAGCAAGGACGTGGGGGGTGAAACCCCCCGGTCCTGCGGGGGGAATTTGATACCGGGAATGTAAATTTTGAGTTTTTTGGTCATTCAGTCTCCCTCCCACTTCGGGAGTCCGCCCTCCCGCTTAAAACCCTGACTGGACGTTTCTGTTTCCTCGAAGGTCAGGAGGAACCTGAGGTAGAACAGCTTTCCGAGTATCGCGAGAACCGTGAAGGAACCGAGTATCGGGGCCGCTAGGACTGCCAAGAGCCAGGTTACCTCGCCGGCCTTGGCGAGTGCCGGCAGAAACGGAACCGCCGCCATGAGGAACAGCACTATCGAGTTCAGCCTCGACATCCAGAGGCTCATCTTCAGCCCCTCAATCTTCCAGAGCACGCTGTTCCTTATCCCGACCGCGAGGTAGTTTATTCCCGCTCCCACGAGCGCCACCACGGAGGTTATCACGAACTCCTGCGGGCCGAAGGGGAAGATGTTCTCTATGGCCGCCGAGTAGGTGTAGGCCGCCGAGGCGAGCATAAGAACCCACGAGAGCGCCCTGAGGAGATACGCTACCGTGAAGCGCTTCACCGCCCACCTTCCGAGCCTTCCCCTCACGAGCTCGGTCATGCCTACGTAGTACAGAACCGTGGAAGCGCCGAGGCAGGCTATCGAGGCGTTGTAGGACTCGGTGGCGGCGAATGCCGCCAGCAGAAGGAATAACTCAGCCAGAATGAGGAACGGCCTGGGCCTTATGAGCTTCTCCGGCTTGAACTCCATCGGCTCCACCAAAATTAAAGAAAAGAAATCAGAGGAAGGGGTTGCGGAACTTCCTGCCCGGATAGACCGCTATTCCCTCGAGCTCCTCTTCAATTCTTATGAGCTGGTTGTACTTGGCGTTCCTGTCGCTCCTGGCTGGAGCACCGGTCTTTATCTGGCCGGCGTTGAGGGCAACCGCCAGGTCGGCTATGGTTGAATCCTCGGTCTCACCCGAGCGGTGGGAGACGACGACGCCGTAGCCGGCGCGGAAAGCCGTGTAGGCGGCATCGATGGCCTCGCTGAGGGTTCCAATCTGGTTCACCTTAAGGAGGAGCGCGTTCGCTGCGCCCATTTCTATGCCTTTCCTTATTCTCTTCGGGTTGGTGACGAAGAGGTCGTCGCCGACTATCTGTATCTTGCCTCCGAGTTCCTTGGTTATCATGACGAAGCCTTCCCAGTCGCCCTCGTGGAACGGGTCCTCGATGGAGACTATCGGGTAGCTTGAGACGAGCTCCTTGTAGAGCTCGAGGAGCTCGGCGTTGGTGTACTCCTTGCCGTTGACGACGTACTTGCCGATGTCCGGGTGGAAGAACTCGCTTGAGGCCGGGTCCATGGCGAAGGCAATCTCGTCTCCCGGCTTGTATCCGGCCTCCTCGATGGCCTTTATGAGGAGTTCAAGCGGCTCGTGGGGCTCCTTCAGCGGCGGGGCGAAGCCGCCCTCGTCGCCAACGTTAACGGCGTCTTTGCCGTACTTATCGGCGATAACTCCCTTGAGAACGTGGTAGGTCTCTGAAACCCACATTATGGCTTCCCTGAAGGAGCCGGCCCCAACGGGCATTATCATGAACTCCTGGAAGTCGAGCTCGTTGCCAGCATGTACTCCGCCGTTGATGACGTTGCTCATCGGAACGGGCATGACGTAGGCGTTGGTTCCGCCGATGTACTGGTAGAGCGGGAGGCCGAGTGCATTGGCGGCGGCCTTGGCGACTGCCAGAGAAACGCCCAGAATAGCGTTCGCGCCGAGGTTGCTCTTGTTCTCGGTACCGTCAAGCTCGAGCATGAGGCTGTCTATGTCCCTCTGCCAGGTGACGTCCATACCAACTATCTCGGGTGCGATTATCTTGTTGACGTTTTCGACGGCCCTTCTAACGCCCTTGCCGAGGTAGCGCTTCCCGCCGTCGCGGAGCTCCAGGGCCTCGTGGGTGCCGGTTGAGGCCCCGCTCGGGACTGCAGCGCGTCCCATGCTTATCGGCGTGTAAACCTCAACCTCGACCGTTGGGTTTCCCCTGCTGTCGAGTATCTCCCTGGCAACGACTCCGGTTATCTCAAAGGGATTCTCCATCTCAATCACCTCGGGTGATATTCCCGGCAGGGCATATAAAGGTTTTAGCTTCAATCCGAGCCGAAGCGATGAATAGGCGTATATATTTGGCCGTCGTAGTCCATTCGGTGAGAAAAATGAAGAGGATCATGGCTTTCATAATCCTTCTGATGTTCACGGTGACCCCCATTGTGAGGGCATGCATGACCCCGGCAGATTCCTACGCGGTCGAAGTCGTTCTGAACAAGCCCGGGATAACCTACGAGCTCTGGCGCTTTAAGGTTGTCCATTACGTTCTCCCTGAAAACGGTACCTTCGTCTTCCGCTCCCACTACGATAGGAGGCTTTACGTCCTCGTCTGGAACGAAAGCGACGGCCTCCACGTGAGGGTTGGAATCCCTCTGGAGTGGAAGTCTTATAACATCTCACGCGCGGCGCTCAACGCGTCGATTTTCCTGACCTCCGACGCTGTGGAGAGGCTCATTGCCGATGGGTGGAAAACCAGGGACAACACCACGTTCGTTAGAAGCGGGGTCACGATAGCGCTGACTCCTGTAATGGGCAACGAGTGCACCTCCGACGCCGACTGTGCCACGGGAGGCTGCTCCGGGGAAGTCTGCGCCCCCAAAGAGGAAGCCCGGGAGATAGTGACGCCCTGCGTTTACAAGCCTTGGTACGACTGCCTCTCGCTGACGAGCTGCGGCTGCGTCAACGGCCTCTGCACCTGGAAGCCCAACCCTGCCTTTGAGTCCTGCCTAAGGGAGCATGGCCTTGATCCGTCATCCGTCATCCGCGCCGGGATTATGAGGGTGGACGTTGTTGCCGTTAACAAGGGGGATGTGGAGATTGAAGCCGCCCTCAAGGACTTCCTCGGGGCCTTCGGGATTACATGCGACCCGAAGCTGACCTTTGTCCAGAGTATTGGGGGAGGGGAATTCGTCCCCGGAGTTGATCCCGGAGCGTTGAACGCCTCGAAGGCCATCCGGGCGGAGCTGGAGTGGCTGATTGAGGGCGGTGTCGTCAAAATGGATGAAGGAGACGTCGACGAGATAGCCAAAACTGTTGAGTGGGGCTTTGCCGGCCACAACTCGAAGATAGGGTGGTACGAGACCGAAAACGGAAGCTACGCCTGGATACCGTACCACGAGAGCAAGGATCCGCTTCTCGTGAAGTGCTTTTCGAGGACGGTCTCAGAGCACGCCCTCCCGAACGGAACTGCGTACTTTGGCCCGACGGCGACGGCTCCACCATCGGGCTCGCAAACGTCCCCCAGGGAATCCGGCGGAATATGCGGACCTGGAGTTGTGGTTCTGCTGGCGTTGCTGGCTGCCTTCGCGGGGAGGAGATGAGCTTTTAAACTCCCCCTCCAACCTTCCCCCATGGACTGGAAGAAACTGCTGCGTGAGGATGGCTTCGTCGAGGTCGATGGCCTCCGGATAGAGCTCAGCCTGGACAACACGTTCATGGACTTGGACTACATCCCCAGGGTGCTGTTCTACGACCCGCCAACTGGGAGATGGCACGTTCTGAGGAATCCGATTCCGAAGGGGAGGGGCCTTGAGGAGAACTGGGACAACGCCGTTGAGGTTCTTGAACGCATAGCCGCCGGGAACGAGAAGCCCATCCTGGACGATGAAGCTGTTGCGGAGAGGTTCGTTGAGTTCCTGAAGCGGCTTGGAGATTCCACACGATGATGTGGTTTCTTCATCCCATGGCAGACTTTGCCAACAAATCGGCGAAGATTCAATGAAACTCTGCAGATTTTCCGATAATTTGCCCATTTTTGAGGAGAAAAAGTCTAAATACCTTCAGGGAAAGTAGTTATTGGTGATGATTATGGGTGATCACATCGATGTCGCCAAGTATATTGACCATACGAACCTCAAACCCTATGCTACCGCCGATGATATTAAGAAGCTCTGCGATGAGGCGATAGAGTACGGGTTCTACGCGGTCTGCGTCAACCCCTACCGGGTCAAGCTCGCCAAGGACTACCTGAGCGGGAAGAACGCCGACGTGAAGGTTGCCAGCGTCATAGGCTTCCCCCTCGGGGCGACCCCGACTGAGGTGAAGGTCGCAGAGGCTAGAAAGGCCCTGGAGGACGGCGCGGATGAGCTGGACATGGTCATCAACATCGGCGCCCTCAAGGACGGCGATTACGATTACGTCAGGCGGGACATAGCCGAGGTCGTCAAGGTTGCCCACGAGAGGGGCGCGAAGGTCAAGGTGATCATAGAGACCTGCTACCTCACCGAGGAGGAGAAGGTAAAGGCCTGTGAGCTGGCGAAAGAAGCTGGAGCGGACTTCGTTAAGACATCCACCGGCTTTGGAACCGGCGGTGCCACCGTTGAGGACGTCAGGCTCATGAGAAAGGTCGTCGGCCCGGAGATGGGGGTCAAGGCTGCTGGGGGTATCAGAACCTACGAGCAGGCCCTGGCGATGATAGAGGCCGGCGCAACGAGGATTGGAACTTCGAGTGGAGTAAAAATCGTGGAGGGAGCTAGGGATGCAGGGAATTAACGAGATCAAGGACATCCTCGGCAGGGCCATTGAGGAGCTCCAGGCGGAAGGGCTCGAACCCGACATACTCCTCGTCGGACCTGGCTTCCTCGAGTACGCTGCTGGAATGCTCAGGGACTGCAGGCTGAGGATATACAAAATCGAGGAACTGGGCTACGACGCGGTCGTCGCCGATTCGAAATACCTGGGGCAGATGAAGAGGGCATCCAGGAGAATCTCCGTCGAGCCTCTCCTGAAGGAAAGCGAAATGTGGGAAGAATTGAAGAGGCTGGAAGTCTAAATTAAATCGACGACCTCCGGATACCTCTTCTTTATTATCGTTGCCAGTCCCGTGCCCACGAGTATTCCCGTAACGGCTTGGAGTATGTTTCCTGGCACCTCGGTGAGCGCCGCGGGGACTCCGAACATGTACGCCTCGAAGAGGAAGTAGCCGGAGACCATTATAATGCCGCCGACGATGCCCGCTATGACCATCGTCGAGACGTTATCGCTCCTTCTGGCGATGTATCCGATTGCAAGACCCTCGAGGCCCTTAACCACTAGCGTTATCGGGGCCCATCCCGCGTAGCCGCCCATGATGTCACCGAGGGCCGAGCCGACGCCTCCGGCGAAGACACCCACGACCGGGCCGAACACCATTGCCGAGAACATGACCATCGTGTCTCCGAAGTTGATGTAGCCTCCCGTGGCAGGTGTTGGAACCTTTACCAGGTTCGTTGCTATCGCCACGACCGCCGCTAGGATGGCCGAGAGGGCTATCGTCGCCGGTGCCTGGTACTCCTTTCTCTTTGCCCAGACGTACGCGAGGAAAATGACCACAGCGCCCCCGAGCACGTAGTGACCGTAGGGTTCGAGCATCTCGGTCAGGTCCACCATGTTCACCACCGAGAGAATTTCAAGTTATAACTTTAAAAACTTGACTTTTCGGGATCGCGACTTTGGGGAGGTTGATAGGAAATGGATGAGAAAAGGGAGGAGATCACTGGAGAGCGGCCTTGAGGCTCTCCTCGAATATCTCCATCGCGACGTCTATCTCCTCCTCCTTGATGGTCAGCGGCGGTATGAACCTTATGCTGTTGTCGCCGCAGCCGAGGAGTATGAGCCCGCGCTTGACGGCCTCCTTGACGATGGCATCCCTGAGCTTGGGGTTCTTCTCCTTGGTGTCCTTGCTCTTGACGATCTCGACCGCCTGGGCAAGTCCGAGACCTCTGGCGTCTCCGATGACCTCGTACTTCTCGAGAAGCTCCTCGAGGCGCTTGTGGAGGTAGTCTCCAACCTCCTGAACGTGCGGGAGGAGCTCCTTGACTATCTCGACGACCTCTATTCCGGCCGCTATTGCAACAGGGTTGCCGCCGAAGGTCGAGGCGTGCCTGCCCGGCTTGTCAAAGGCAATATCGGCTCTGTGGACGACACCCGCTAAGGGGATTCCGCCGCCTATGGCCTTACCGAACTGGATGGTGTCCGGTGCAACGTCGAAGTGCTCGATGGCCCAGAACTTTCCGGTCCTTCCGACGCCCATCTGAACCTCGTCGTCGGCGAGGAGTATCCCGTAGTTGTCGGCGAGCTTCTTGAGCTCCTTGAAGAAGTTCTTCGGCGGGACGACGTAGCCGCCCTCACCCTGTATCGGCTCGAAGACTATGGCTCCGACCTCGTGGGGCGGGACGTGCCTGAAGACGTACTCCTCGATGAACTCGATAACGCGGTTGACGAGCTCGTCCGGCTCGGCGTAACCGTCTATGTGCCAGGGGTTCCTGTAGGGGTTCGGGTAGGGTATGTGCTCGACTCCAGGCATGGTCGGAAAGAACCTGTCCTGCTGAACCCACTTGCTGGCGGTGAGGCTGAGAACGGCCTGGCTCCTTCCGTGGAAGGCGTGGTAGAAGGCGATGAACCTCTTCCTTCCGGTGCCGTACTTGACGAGCTTCATCATGGCCTCGTTGGCCTCTGCACCGCTGTTCTGGTAAACCACTTTCTTCGGGAAGTCGCCCGGGGCAAGCTCGGCGAGCTTGTTGGCGAGTACTATGGCGTTCTCGTAAAAGAAGTCGTTCAGAGCGAAGTGGGTGAACTTCTCGGCCTGCCTCTTAACGGCCTTGACGACCCTCGGGTGGGCGTGTCCGACGTTGAGAACGCCGACACCGCTTCCGAAGTCGTAGAAGGTGTTTCCATCAACGTCGTAAACGAGGATTCCATCTCCGTGGTCGATGACTATCGGGAGGGTCTCCGGGTCCTGTGTAGTAACTGCGAGGGCCTCAAAGTTCTTCTCAATAACCTCCTTGGCCTTGGGTCCGGGGAGTTCTTTAACGTTCGGTCTAACCACCATGTGCATCACCGATGGGGGATGGGGTTTATCCTATATAACCCTATGTTCATCAATGAACATCTTTGACCGAAGAATTTTCGAGAGAATCGGGGAATACCTCGATTCCCAAAACTGCAGTCCGAAAAACGCCGAGAGAAAAGAACGAGAGGTAGTGGAAAATCACTCCACGACCTTTGAGTTCCACTCCTCGAGGAGCTCCTTGGCGGAGTTTGCCGCTATCGCTCCCTGACCTACAGCTACCGCGATCTGCTTGAAGACGTTGGTTATGTCCCCCGCGGCAAAGATGCCCTTCACCTTCGTGCGCATGTACATATCGACCGGTATGTAGCCGTACTCGTCGGTTATTCCGAGGTGCTTGACGAAGTCTGTCTTGGGTTCGTAGCCGATGAATATGAAGACGCCGTCAACGGGCATCTCGGTCTCCTCGCCGGTCACGCGGTTCCTGAGCTTCACGGCCTCGACCTTGCCGTCGCCCTTGATCTCGGTCACGACGGTGTTGAGTATCGCCGGAATGCCGCTCTCCTTGAACCTGTCCTGGAGTATCTTGTCGGCCCTGAACTTGTCGCGCCTGTGAACGAGCGTGACGTCGACGCCTATGCTCTTGAGGTAGAGCGCCTCCTGAAGTGCGGTGTTTCCGCCGCCGACGACGACAACCTTCTTGCCCTTGAAGAGCGGGCCGTCGCAGGTCGCGCAGTAGGAAACGCCCCTTCCGGTGAATTCCTCCTCCCCGGGCACGTGGAGCTTTCTCGGCGCGGCGCCGACGGTTATGATTATGGTCTTCGCCTTGTACTCTTTGCCGTTCTTGGTCTTGATGGCAAACTTGCACGGCCCCTCGTAGTAGGCGCACTCCGTCGGGTCTATGCGCTCAACCTCGTCGAAGATGACCTCAACGCCGAGCTTCTTGACCTGCTCGTGCATCCTGTTGGTCAGTTCGGAGCCGCTGATTCCCTCCGGAAAGCCGGGGTAGTTCTCTATCAGGTCCGTGAGGGCCATGTTTCCTCCGAGGTCCTTGCTGAGTATCAGGGTCTCAAGGCCGAAGCGCGCCGCGTATATCGCCGCGGTGAATCCCGCCGGACCTGCACCGATGATGAGCACGTCCCAGGTCTTGTTTTCGTATTCGCCTCCGCGTGAGAATCCTCCCAGGCTGAACATCTCTCTCACCTCCGGTTCCTAACCTTGGGTTGGACACTTAAAAACATTGCGGGACAATCATGTGCCAATTCGGGACAAAAAGTGGTGGGTTAAAGGAGGGAAACCTCCCTGTCGAGGAGCAGGTGGAGGGTGTATCCGCTGAATGCCGCGAAACCGACGAAGAGGGCCTCCCCCGTGCTCATTCCGAGGCCAAACTCAACGAGGGCGTAGCCCAGGAGGCCGTATACCGCCGCGAAGAGCAGTGAGTGGACTATTCCCCTGTGTCTTGGCATAATCCATGTGAAGGCAAACCAGGCCACGAAAGCGGCCAGCGCCCCGATTCCCCAAGCCGCTGTGATGTTGAGCCAGGGTTCGCCGAGGTGCACGGAGTCAACGCTCTGTACGAAGACCGCGCTCCCCACGGCCACCGCCACTATCGGCTTCGTCCCACGGTGTATCAGCGCGTTGGGATGATCCATGTCCGGCAGATCGCTGCCGAGGACGTAGAGAGCGTAGCCTATGACCATCGCCGCTGTGCTGAGGACGAAAGGGATTCCGGCGTAGTCCCGGATCATGAACGCGATAAAAACGGCGAGCGGATAGGTAACTATGCCGCTCAGGAGATGAACGTCGTAGTTCGGCATGGACTATCACTCTTCGCCTTCTTCGGCCTCTTCGCTCTCCTCGAGGAACTTCCTCACGTACTCGGGGACCTTGTAGTTGCCCTTGGGGTCTCCAACCAGGAACCCCAGCCTTATGAGCTCGTTGAGCTGGTCGTAGACTTGTATTCCAGGCCTCTTGACGACCTTGGCTATCTGGATGTAGCTCACCGGTCCGCCGTTGAACTCGTAGACTATCGCCTCCACCAAGTCCTTGTACTCCTTCGGAATCCTCGTGAGGTACTCCTCAAGGCTCTTCGGCTCCTCGAGGATGGTTGTCACCACGTAGTCGTCTATCGGGTCGAACTTGTGCTTCGCGGCTTCGCTCAGAACGTAGTGGAGCAGGCGGAGAATCTGCCTGGGGTTGCCCTTTCCGAGCTCGTGGATGAGTTTTACCGCCTCCTCCGTGAACGGGTAGAGCGGGTTGTCCGTGTCCTTTATCCTGACCCTGTTGAGTCTCTTTTTCACCAGCTCGTATGCCTCGTCTATGCTCATCGGTCTGAGCTTGAACTCGTAGTGCAGGCGCATGAAGAAAGCCGGGAATATCTTCGTGTACTCATCGTAGGCCTCGGGAACGCAGGCGAATGCAACCACGCATCCCTGGGGCATGTTGCTGATGAAGTGCCTGAGCATCTCGAAGAACTGTATCTTCTCCCTCTCGCTCGCGGTCTGCATGTTCTCCAGCTCGTCCAGGAGAAGGGCGCAGTATGGATACTTGCCCATCTGCTCGGTCAAAAGCTCGGCTATGTCCCTGCTCTTGTACTCGTCCCTGCTGCTCAGCATCTTCTCGAGCCTGTCTATGAACCCGAGCTTCCTTGAGAGGTTCTCGAGGAATATGTTCGTTCTGCTCTTCGGCGGTTTGAGGGCGTAGAAGATGTCGCGCGTGAGCTTGAGGATGTCGTTCGTGTCAACCTTGACGTATATGGCCTTCCCACGGTTCTCCTCTATGGCCTTGGCTATGGTCTTGAGCCTCTGGGTCTTGCCCATTCCGAGGGGGCCGACGATGCTCATGGCTATCGAGCTCTTGTTTCCGATAACCTCGGAGATTATCATCTGAAGGCGCATGTCTATCTCCTGATAGACGTGAATGCTCTCGACGTCGGCTATTCCCTCGCTCGCAAGCTGCTCGAAGGGGTTTCGAGAAAGACCGTAAACTTCGTATGACTGGTAGGGATAAAGCTTAAGGCCACCGGCTTCCATTTTAACTCACCGCATAGTTTAGGAACGCGAAATATAAAAACTTGTCCATCGGTGAGCGGAGATGACGATTCTTCTCGTTACGACCCCAGGGGGGCGCGAGGGTGATGGGATACTTGAACTGGAATGGGCGCTGGGGAAGGTCCGGGTCCGGGGAACGGACTGGAAGGGCGTTCTCCTGGCCGAAACACCCCTGTCGAAGGGCGAAGCCCTCGAACGGCTGAGGAACTTTGAGACGCAGGCTATACAGAGGGTCGTCCCCCTCGACCTCATCGTTCCAGCCAAGAAGGAGGAGATTGAAGGGGCCGTCCTCCAACTGGCGGAGAAAATAGAGGGAACCTTCGCGGTGCGCGCCAAGGTTCGTGGGAATAAGAAGCTCTCAGCGAGGGAGCTTGAGATTGGCCTCGGCTCCCTGGTGGTCGAGCGCTTTGGCCTCGGGGTGAACCTGAGCGACCCGGATTACACCCTCGTGGTTGAGGTCCTCGGGAAGAAGGCCGGCATCGGGCTGGTGAGGAGGGGCGAGCTCCTCCGCTTCGAGGTGGTCGAGTGAAGGCTAAAATAGGATGAAGTCAAATTCATAAACATGGACGTCAAGCGAGTTTCGTACCTGGTTATCGCCTTGGTCGTGGTTTCCTCGGTTCTTCTTTTCGTCAAGCCCTACGTTATTTGGAGGGAGGGGGGTGAGAGAATCTCCGGTGAGGTTGTTGTTCTTCCCGAGCCGAGGCTGACTGGGGAGATGAGCGTTGAGGAGGCCATAGCAAAGCGGAGGAGCATCCGCTCGTACAGGAACGAGCCCCTGACCATTGAGCAGCTTTCCCAGCTCCTGTGGGCGGCTCAGGGAATAACGGACCCGAGGAAGTACCGCTCGGCCCCGAGTGCAGGGGCGACCTATCCCTTCGAGGTTTACGTCGTGGTAGGAAACGTTGAGGGCCTCGAAGGGGGAATCTACCGCTACGACCCCTTCAACCACACGCTGATCCTGGTGAGGAAGGGGGACTGGAGGAAGGCCCTCCAGAAGGCCGCGCTGGACCAGTCTTGGGTCGGGAGGGCGGCGGTGGACATCGTCCTGGTGGCGTACTACTCCAGGACGACCTCCTACTACGGTGAAAGGGGCGTCAGGTACGTCCACATGGAGGCCGGGCACATAGGCCAGAACATCTACCTCCAGGCGACCGCTCTGAACCTCGGAACCGTCGCGGTTGGGGCCTTCTACGATGACCAGGTTGCCGAGATAGTAGGCGCCGGGGGCGTTCCGCTGTACATATTCCCGGTGGGTGTTCCCGGTGGTTAGCCTGGACCATTATACGCTGGGTTACGCTGCCTTTGCCCTCATGAGCCTGGCCATGCTCAGCGGGGCACTGATATTCCTCTCGAAGCGCAGGGAGACATGGATAAGGGTCCACATTGTCATCAGCGTGATAGCCTACATCATCATGTTCCTAGCGATATGGCTCGTTAGATGAACCTAAAACTTATTAGGCCCCGTGTGTTACCCGTACGGGGGGATGGGAATGTACGACGTTCACGAGGTCGTTGAGGCCCTTTCAAAGTTGAGTTACAAGGACGCCCTTGCGTACTGGGTAGAGGGTGAGAGGGAGGAGGCGGAATTCTACCGCGAGCTCGCGAGACGCGCCCGGGACCTGGGTCTCGGGGAGGAGCTGGTGAGGACCTTCGAGAAGCTGGCCGAGGACTCGCTGAACCACGCCGCCGAGCTTGAGGCCCGGTTCAGGGAGGCCTACGGGAACGCCCCGAGGAGCGACCTCCCCCCGCTCGAGGTTCTTCCGGTCCTCGAGGAGTTCGAGAGGGCCGACCAGCTGGAGGAGGTTTTGAAGGCTGCCATGGAGAGCGAGCTGATAGCCCACGAATCCTACAAGCTGCTCGCGGAGAGGGTCGACGACGAGCGGCTGAGGGAGCTCTACTCCAAACTGGCCGACGTTGAGCGGGGACACTACGAGATGCTCCTGGAGAGGTACGAAGAATTGAAAAAGAGAAGATAATTCAAGCTTTTTCCTCGACCTGGGCCGTGCTTTCGGCCTCTTTTTTGAGCATCTCTTTCGCCTCGGGAGGCTCCTCTATCAGGTTGTCGCTGTACTTGTCGTAGTCCGCTATCAGGAACTCCTCGCTCATTCTCAGCGCCTTGACGGCCTTCTCCTCTCCAGGGAACTTCTTGCCCGGACAGACGTCAACGCAGAGGGCGCAGAACATGCAGCGCGAGACATAGTGCCGTATCTTCTTGAGCTCGGGTATCCACTCCATAGCATCAGCGGGACAGACCATTATGCAGAGCCTGCACCCTATGCACCTCTCCGGGTCGTAGACGAGCTTTCCCCTGAACCCTTCGGGAACCGGGACGGGCGGGTTTATCTGGACCTCTCCCTTCTGGACCTTCTCTATTAAAGCCGTGACGTTCGCTGGCGCGTGCTTGACCGGGAATGGGTTCGTGGCCGGCTTCTTGACGAGCTGCTTGAGGAGGACGAACATCATCTTGTTTACCATGCATCACACCCCCAGCCATACCAGCGCGAGCCCGACGAGGGCGATTATGTTGACGTAGACCCAGAATATTCTCGACGCCTGCTCTATCCTGAACCTTGCGAACGATGTCCTGACCAGCGTTATCGCCAGCAGGTAGATTACCATGACCTTGAAGAGGAACCACAGGGCTTCGACGACGTAGTAGGGCGTTCCCGTTAGGTTCAGGTTGAGGATGCTCGTCAGCGTGAACGGGAAGAACAGCACCACCTCCAGCGCCGCCATGGCGAAGCCCCTGACCGCGTCCGAGAGGTAGAACAGTGCGAGGTTCCTCCCGCTGTACTCCGCGAGCATACCCTCACATATCTCCGTCTCGGCCTCGGCTATATCGAAGGGCAGTTTCGCCAGCTCGGCCGGCGTGACGACGAGCAGGGCAACGAAGAGCAGCAGCACGCCCATGGCCGCGAGCGGACCCGCGACGCCCCACACCGGTGTGCTCGCTATGGTCGTCAGTGAGAAGCTCTTGTAGAGCACGGCGAAGCCGACTATGACCGTCGCCAGCGGCATCTCGTAGCTCATCATGAGCACCATTTCCCTCTGCGCACCCACCGAGGAGAACGGGCTTCCCGATGCAAAGCCGCCTATGGCCATTGCCAGCGACTGGAGGGTCAGCAGGTACAGGATGACGACGAGGTCTCCGTAGCCCTCGAGCGGAGCTTTGAGCACTCCGAAGGGTATGTACAGGAGCAGGGTCATTGAGGCCGCGAATGAGACTATGGGCATCGCGTTGAATATCCATGCCACCGCGTTCTTGGGAACGACGGTCTCCTTCAGGAGCAGCTTGCCGACGTCCCAGAACGGCTGCCTTATGGGCGGCCCTATCCTGGAGGTCAGCCTGGCCGAGACGCGCCTGTCTACACCCTTGTAGACCAGTCCGAGGAAAACTCCCAGTATGGGAAACGTGAGGGCGTACAGCAACGTTTCGGGGGTCATGCCCTCACCCCCTCAGCCCTTGCTTGCGCAAGCGCCGTTCTCACTGTCGTTCGAACGTCCTTGACGGATGGCGGAACGTTACTAACTCCAAAACTGGCTTTTCCGCTGGTGGGTGCCTCAATACTGCCCGTTGTCCATTTGCTCGCCCTTAAAGTGCGTCCTCCGGACGCGAGATAGATGCGAGCCTTTGGGGTGGTCGCTGTCCCCATGCACCCCTCATGGACGATGCTGCCGTTCATTCTCTCACCCCCAGCTCTTCCCTAAGCTTTCTTGTTTTTTCAACCGCCTTCAGGTGCAGCGTCGCTGGGTCGATTAGCCTGCCGTTCTCGTCCCTTACCACCGCGAGCCTGTCGTTGCAGCACATGCACGGGTCTATGTACGCGACGACTATCGGTATGTCCGCCACTTCGGCACCGAGGAGGAGCGGTCCCCACGTGTTGATGTTGTTGTAACTCGGGGCTACCACCTTCCAGACGAGCGGGCCGTCACGCTTGTTCCCGTACTTGAAGTAGTGGACGACCTCACCGCGCGGTGCCTCGTGCATTCCTATCGCTTCTCCCTCACTCCTCCTTATCTTTGCCAGAAGCGCCACGTAGTTCGGAATGGCCATCAACTTGCCCTCTGGCATGTTATCCAGGCAGAACTCGATTATGTCGAGGCTCTGCTCTATCTCGTATATCCTGACGAGGGTGATGTCGTAGGCATCGCCCCTGGCCTCGCCGACTATGTCCTGGGGAACCACCGCCCTGACCCCGATGTCGGCGTAGGCGTCGTACGGGGTGTCCTGCCTGACGTCCATCCTCAGTCCGGCCGCCCTGGCAACGGGCCCGCATACGTTGAGCTTTTTCGCCATGTCCCTTGAGAGCTGTGCCACTCCCCGCGTCCTGGCCTTGTAGACGGGGTCCGCCAGGAAGACGTCCTTCATTTCCTCCGTGAATATCCTGTAGTAGTTTATCATGTCCCTTACGGCCTTTGCCTGGCTCTCCGTTATGTCCCTCCTGACGCCGCCTATCATGAAGACGGAGTAGTTTATCCTGTTCCCCGTCAGGAGCTCGAGGATGTCGAGGACCTTTTCCCTGCCCTTCCACGTCCAGAACAGGAGGGAGTCGAAGCCCATCTCGTGCGCCACGACACCGAGCCATAGTATGTGGCTGTGAATCCTCTCCAGCTCTGCTATTATCGTCCTTATGTACTGGGCCCTCGGCGGGGCCTCTATTCCCAGGGCCTTCTCGCTTCCTATGACGAAGGCATAGGGGTGTGATATCGAACAGATTCCGCATATCCTCTCCGAGAGGTAGAGGGTTTGTATGGCGTTCCTCTTCATGCCCATGTACTCTATTCCCCTGTGGGCAAAGCCCCTCTTGACGTCCACATCGACTATCCTCTCGCCCTCGACCTTGGCCTCGACCCTTATCGGCTCCTTCAGCGCCGGGTGGATTGGGCCGACCGGGACGTAGTACTGGGTTTTCGCCATCACTCACCCCTCCTTATCTCGTTCACGCTCTTGTGGGTGTGTTTCACCATGTCCTCCACGCCGTACTCGTCCTTCCTCCAGGGATACTTGCCCTCCGGCCAGTCGTCGGGCAGGAAGAGGTGCCTCTTGTTCTTCAGGCCCTCGAATTCAACGCCGAGCATCTCCCTGATCTCGCGCTCGTTGGTCTCCGCCCCGGGCATCAGGTCGGTTATCGTCGGCAGGACTAGGTTATCCTTCGGAAGGTTGAAGCGCATGGTGACGCTGAGCTCCCCCCAGGGAATGGCCCAGAACAGGCCGAAGGAGTAGACCATCCTCAGGGAGTCGCCTCCGTCATCCTCTCCGGTTATGAAGTGCAGGTGCGGGTAGTCAAGCTCGAACATGACTTCGACGGCTCTCCTGAAGGCCTTCGGGTCTATCTCTATCCAGAGCTCTTGGTACGTCCTCTTCCTCCTGACGCCCATCGTGTACTCCCTGATCTCGTGGGATAGCAGGGCCTCCCCGAGCGTCTCCTGGAGCCTCTTGAGGACCTCTTCCGCGCTCATTGGTTCCATCATTCTTTCTTCCCCTCCAGCTCCTTTTCCAGCTTCTCCAGCTTGAGCCAGGCCTTTACAACGCCGTCTATTATCGCCTCGGGCCTCGGGGGGCAGCCGGGAACGTAGACGTCCACCGGGATTATCTCGTCTATCGGGCCGGCTATGTTGTAGGAGTCGTAGAACACTCCCCCGCTGGTTCCGCAGTTTCCAACCACCACTACCGCCTTCGGGTCGGCCATCTGCTCGTATATGCGCCTCAGCTTGTCGGCGAAGTCCCTTGGAATGGCCCCGGTCACGAGGAGGACATCCGCGTGCCTTGGGCTTCCGACGAGCTTGATTCCAAAGCGCTCCACGTCGTAGCGCGGTGTTAACGCGGCTATGATCTCGATATCGCAGGCGTTACAGCTCCCTCCAGAGGCATGGAAAACCCAGAGGGAGCGTTTAAAGTTGGTCAGCTTCCCCATTCACACACCCCCCACGAGGATGAACAGGATTATGGCACCGAGTCCGAGGTACCACAGGATGTAGTCCCTGAGGTCTCCGCTGTGCATTCTCATGAGCACGTTGTAGTAGCCCTTCAGCGCCTCGATGAAACCCCAGTATATGTCGCCGGCCCTTACGCGGATTTCCTCCACGTCCTCAACCTCGTTGCCGCTCAGGAAGGGCTTCACCTGGTCGGTGTTCGGCTTGTAGCTCCTGTTTCCGCGGGAGTAGATTACGTAGCCGATGACCGCGAAGACGATGAGGAGGGCCAGCCAGACTATCGGGTTCCAGAATCCCGACGGGGAGTTCAGCGTAAGGCTCTCAATCCACGTCATGGTATACCACCCCACGTCTGGTAGCTGCCCAGCTTCAGCAGTGCGTCAACCGCCGGGTAGACCAGCTTGTCCAGCACGACGTTCGGGAACAGACCGAAGAGTAAACACAGCGCCGCCAGGATGAGCATTGCCACTACCATGCTCCTTGGAACCTCCTTTACCGCCTCGTACTTCTTGACCGGCGGTCCGAGGAAGGCCGAGGCAAAGACCTTGACGAACGAAGCCAGCGTCAGTACGCTCGTGACCATTGCGAATATCGCGAATATCGGGCTCAGCTGGTAGGACGTCTCGTAGATGAGGAATTTGCTCGCGAAGCCGTTGAAGGGCGGTATTCCGGATATTGCCGCGGCACCTACTATGAAGGCTATCGTGGTGTAGGGCATCTTCCTCGCCAAGCCGCCCATCTCGTTGAGGTTCCTCGTTCCGGTGACGTAGAACAGCGCTCCCGCGGTCATGAGGAGGAGGCTCTTGTAGATGATGTGGTTGATGATGTGGAAGATGCCTCCGGCCATCGCGTCCCTTCCGAAGGCTGCCAGCTTTGCCGGGTCGTTGAGGACGGCTAAGCCAACGCCAACGCCGAGGAGCATGTAGCCGGTCTGCGAAATCGCGTGGTAGCTCATGAGCCTCTTGACGTCCTTCTGGACGAGGGCCATCGTAACGCCGATGAACATGGTGAGCACTCCGAGGACGCACATTATCCAGCCGACGCTGCTCATCCCCGAGCTGACCTTTCCGAAGAGGCTGAAACTCACCCTGAAGAGGGCGTAGAGGCTCGCGTAGGTCGCCACCAGGAGCGTGGGGTTGATGCCGGACGGGACCTCCGTGTATGCGTCTGGAACCCAGTGGTGGGTCGGCACGGAACCGCACTTCATCGCGAAGGACGTGAAGAGTATTCCCAGGGCGATTATGTCAACGGTGTTGAACCCTATCTGGGTGCTCAGGTAGGCTATGTTGAGGTTCCCGTACTCGCCGTAGAGCAGGCCGATTGAGAACAGCACCATCAGCGAAGCGACCGCGCTGACTATGAGGTACTTGATTCCGGCCTCGCTTGCCTCACCGCGGTAGTTTCTGAAGCCGACCAGCGCTGAACCGGCTATTCCGGCTATCTCCAAGAACACGAAGAGGTTGAACAGGTCTCCCGTCAGGACCATGCCGAGGATTCCGACCTCTAGGAGGAGGAGCAGCGCGTAGTACTTCTCAAGGCCCGTCTCGTTCCTCACGTGGCTGTACGAATAGAGCGCCCCGATGAAGCTCATGAGCGTTGCGGAGAGCGCCATGAAGGCTCCTATCGCGTCGACCTCGAATATTATCCTTATCGGAACCCTGTACCCTGAGGGCAGAACGAGGGTTGGCTTGTCCGCTCCGAAGACGTACACCATCATCCCCTGGGCGAGCACCTCCCTGACGAGGAGGAGCGCCATTCCCAGCGTCACGCCGGTGATTATCATCGCCCAGACGGCTGGGGCACTGCCCTTCTTCTTCAGCAGAGGCGCTATAAACGCCCCGAAGAGGGGCACGGCTATCATGAGTGCTGGCAAATGCTCGATCATCCTTTCAGCCTCCTGACCTTTGTAACGTCAAGGGTTCCGTAGTGCTCGTAGATGTTGACGGCGAAGGCCAGCATCAGGGCCGAGACCGCGACGCCTATGACGATGCTCGTCAGCGTGAGCGCCTGGGGCGTCGGCAGAACCATGTTGTTGACGGCCTCATTCGGTGCCATGGTGTATATTGGGGCGTAGGCGCCTTTGACGTAGCCTAGAGCGATTAGGAACAGGTTGACGGCCCCCTCAAGGATTTCAATGCCTATGACGACCTTGATGAGGTTCCGCTTGAAGCCTATCGTGTAGAACCCCACCGCCAGCAGGAGCGCCACGACTATGAACGGGAGGTTGACTAGAATCACGTTATTCATCCTTCCTCACCCCCAGGAGGAGGTAGAATACCAGGATTATGCTGGTCAATCCGGCCAAAACCTTCGTTCCGACGAATATGTTCATGTACGGCAGCGTTCCGCCCGTGTTCAGGTAGCCTGGGTTTATCCCTATCGGGGTCGGGTCTCCGAAGAGAGGGAACCCGCTGTTGGCTATAACGTTCCTGAAGAACGTGTACCCCATGAAGCCGAGGGTTGCCACTCCCAGGAAGCCGAGGGCGCCGATGCTCTCAAAGGCGCTCAGGGGCACCTTCTTGAACCGCTCCCTTATCACCTCGTCCTCGCACGCGACTATGAGGAGTGCCAGACCGCTGGCGAAGACGGCTCCTCCCTGGAAGCCACCTCCCGGCGTGAGATGACCGTGGAGGATGATGTAGGCTCCGAACGTCAGTATGAGCGCCGTCAGGTACCGGGTGGTTGTTTTGATGATGAGGGTCGTCATGCTTTCACCTCCCTCCTTCTGAGGGCCATCAGCACGCCCGCAACGGCGGTGAACAGTACCGTGGCCTCTCCGAGGGTATCGAAACCCCTGTAGTCGAAGACTATGCTGGTGACGACGTTGTTTGAGGATGCCTCCTCCTGTGCGTGCCCGATGAAGTAGGAGTCCATCTCTGTATGGACTGGTTCGCCGAAGGGCCTGAGGCTCACCACGGCCACGAGGAGGAACAGAGTGAAGCCTATGAACGCGAAGAGACCGAGGGCTTTCCTCATTCTATCACCTCCTCGTCTGTGGTTTTCTTGATAGCCAGCAGGTACATCGCGGTTGTGAGGCACGCTCCAACTCCCGCCTCTGCTATCGCGACGTCTGGTGCCTGCAGTATGTAGAACTCCAGCGAGAGTATCAGGCTGAACACCGCCATCGCGATGACGGCCGAGACTAGGTTCTTGAACCTCACAGCGGCTATTGCTGCTATCAGGAGTCCCAGCCCTGCCATAACCTGAAGCGCCCAGAAGAGTCCCTCGAAGTTCATAGGCGACCCTCCAGCTCGTCTATAACCGCCCCGTGGGGCAGTATTCCCGACTTCCTGGCGGCCCTGCCGAGGGCGTGCGCTCCAACGGGGTTCGTGAGGACGAGGAATATGACCACCAGCGCCGAGTGTATTCCTATGGTTATCCACGAGGGGTCATTCTCAACCCAGAAGTAGCTGTATATCGCGTAGGTAACCGTGGCGAGCACTATGAATATCGTGCCGAAGGTCGTGCACTTCGTTGCCGCGTGTATCCTCGTGTAGACGTCGGGGAAGCGGAGGAGCCCTATGCTGGCCAGCAGGTTGAAGATGACACCTATTGCCAGGAAGATCCCGATGAGCCACTCTATCATGTTCCCTCCCCCTCGCATTCGCATGCGATGCCAACCCTCTTCTTGACCAGATAGCGGGCTATGTAGAGGGTCGCGATATAGCTCAGAACCGCGTAGACGAGAGCGACGTCTATGAAAACCGCCTGTCTGGTTATCACGCCGTAGGCGACCATCGCCCCTGCCGTGGTCGTCGTCATGGAATCCAGGGCGACGGCCCTGTCGGGTATCGTTGGCCCCGCTAGGAGCCTTATGAGCGTCAGAGTTGCCGAAAACAGCAGCAGTATCATGGCCCACATGAACATTCCATCTATCGTCATTCCGCAATCCTCCTTGCCCATTTTGGAAGGTACCCACACAGCTCCTCCGGCGTGGGTTTCTCCTTTCCGGGCGGCACGTTTATCCAGTGAACGTAGAAGTTGCCCTCCTCGTCTATCTCCAGGGTGAAGGTTCCGGGTGTCAGGGTTATCGAGTTGGCAAGGAGAGTCCTGCTCTCGTCCCTGGTCAGGTCGGGCGATATCTTGACTATCCCCGGTCTTATCTTGCCGGTTATGACCCTGTAGGCGACGTCAAGGTTGGCCCTGGCCATCGCGAAGAAGAACGGTCCTATGGCGTAGATTATCAAGAGCAGCCACCTCTTCGGGTTGAAGAAGTAGCCTACCTTTTCGTTCATGATGTCCTTTGTGGCGTAGCCGATGATGGCCGCTATTACAATCCCTGCAACCAGCTCCCCTGGGCTCCAAGCGATGAAGTTTCCGGAACCCGCCGTGAGGAGTAGATAGACGATAAGGGACCACAGGAACGGTGCGGCAAACCCCATTTTCCCACCTCAACTTTAGGTTTTAAACCCTTATCGGGCGTATTTTCCCGAAATCTCAATTGAGCATTGGCTAAATCTTTATAAATGGATTTCTAAAACAAATGGTTAACAACCTGAAATTTGACAAACAGAAACGGCACAACGCTTTACATAAGTACAAAAAACGGCTCTTTGTAGTATGTTCTTGGATACTGATGCTCAGAAAAGGACATCAGAAAAGCCGGAGGAAAGGGCCAAAAATAAAATGTAACTATTTGGAACCCTCTTTCTTCGCCGCTTCCTTGGCCTTCTTCTGCTCCTCCAGCTTCTTTTTGAGCTCCGCTATCTCATCCTCCTTGAACCAGCGGAGGTTGTCGTCGTACTTGTCGTCCGTCGCCAGGAGGAACTCGTCGCTCATCTCCAGGGCCTTTACCGGACAGACGTCCACGCACTGCTGGCAGAAGACGCACCTTCCGAGCCAGAAGGTGACCTTCCTGACCTCCGGGACGTACTCTATGACCCCCGCCGGGCAGACCATGACGCAGAGCCTGCAGCCGACGCACTTGTCCGGGTAGTAGACGAGCTTGCCCCTGAAGCCCTCGGGAGTTGGAACGGGCTCGCTGGCCGGGAACGGGTTGGTTGCCGGCTTCTTGAAGAGATTGCTCAGCACCGTCGATAGCGTCGGCGGAACCTTCATGCCACCACCCCCAGGGTGTCTATCGCCAGCAGCAGTGCCCCAACTATTGCCGCCGGGAGCATTCTGGTCCAGAACAGCCCCACTGCCTGGTTTATCCTGAGCCTTCCCGTCACCGCTCTGAAGACGCTCATGCTCACGAAGAGCACGGCGAATACCTTCAGGGTGTGGAAGAGCAGGTCAACGACTATCGCCGCAACCCCGCTGAGCCCGAGGTAGCCCGAGATGCCCCAGGGGAAGAATATCGCCACGACGAGGCTCGCGCTCACGAAGGCCTTTATCGCGTTGGCCAGCTCGAAGAGGGCCAGGTGCCTTCCGCTGTACTCGGCCATCGTCCCCTCGGCGAGCTCGGTTTCAGCCTCAGGGATGTCGAAGTAGCCGACCTCGATTTCGCTGGCGAGCCAGGTCATGAAGACGAGCAGGAGTACAAACGTACCTATGAGGCTCAACGGGGTTCCGAGCTCCCAGACGTTGTGCTCGTAGAAGGTCCCCATGCTGAACGGCTTGGTAACGCCGAGCTCGTTGAGGCGCCAGAGTATCGTGAAGAGGGCCAGCATCATCGGCCCTTCCCTGGAGACGAGGATTATCATCTCCCTCTGGGCGCCTATCTGTGCGTAGGGGGAACCCGAACTAACCGCACCTAGTACTCTGAGGAAGCCGATGAGGGTCAGCAGGTAGATGAAGAGTATCACGTCTCCCTTGGTTCCGAAGATTGGTTCAAAGCCGAGCGGGGTGTAGGCGAGCAGGGCTATTGAAGTTGCTAGGGCCAGCACGGGCGCTATCTCGAAGAACCTGTTGGCGTCCCTCGGGATTATGGACTCCTTGCCCACCAGCTTCAGGAAATCGTAGAACGGCTGGAGCAGCGGGGGACCCATCCTGCGCTGCATCCTCGCAACCAGCTTCCTGTCTAATCCTCCCCAGAGCAGTGAAGCGAAGGAGACGTAAGCGTAAACTCCCAGGAATCCGAGCGTTGCGTAGAGGGTGTTCATAGGACACCACCCCGCGGGCAGCCCACTCCAACAACCTCGGGCTTTGCCTTAACGTTCGGGTTCAGCTCCCTGGTTTTCTCTATCGAGAGCCTCAGGAGGTCCCTCTCGGTGAGGACCCTCTTCCTTCCGGTGTTCGCATCGATAACCGCGACCCTGTCGGTACAGCTCAGGCACGGGTCTATTGAGGCTATCGCGACCGGAACGTCCGCCACCTGCTCGCCGACCAGCGCTCTGGCTATCGCGAACAGGTTCGGGAAGGTGGGCTCGCGCATCTTCCACTTCGCCGGAACGTCCTTGCCCTTCTGGCCCATGACGTAGTGGATGAGCTCACCGCGCGGTGCCTCGTACCTGCCTATCCCCTCTCCCTCAGCCTTCTTGAGCTGGAACAGGAGGGTGTTGTCCTTTGGAACGGCCTTTATCTTGCCCTCCGGCATCTGGTCTATGGCCCTCTCTATGAGCTCCATGCTCTGCCAGAGCTCTCCAACGCGGACCACCATCCTGTCGAAAACGTCTCCCTTGACAACGCCGGTGAACTCTTTGGGCGTTATCGGCTTCACGCCGAGGTCGGGGTAGACGCTCAGCTTCTCATTGTAACGGACGTCCTTCTTCACGCCGCTTCCCCTGGCGGTCGGTCCCTGGGCGCTGTACTCGATGGCTATTCTCTTGGGTATAACCCCCGCATCCCTCAGCCTGGCCTCCACCGTCGGGTCGTAGAGGAATATCTCCTCGATCTTCGGCATGACCTCGTTGCGGTAGTACTCTATCATGTCGAGTATCGCCCGCACGTGCTTCTCCTCGAGGTCTCTCCTGACACCGCCTATCATGTTAACGGAGTAGTTGAC
This sequence comes from Thermococcus radiotolerans, assembly GCF_002214565.1. Lineage (NCBI taxonomy): Archaea > Methanobacteriati > Methanobacteriota > Thermococci > Thermococcales > Thermococcaceae > Thermococcus > Thermococcus radiotolerans. The sequence continues at coordinate 1,473,523 of NZ_CP015106.1, read as the reverse complement.
CCTGTTGCCGCCGATGGCCTCGAGGATGTCCATGACGCGCTCGCGGGCGAGCCAGCTGAGGTGCAGAATCGTGTCGTAGCCTATCGCGTGGCCAACCACACCGAGGTTGAGCAGGTGGGAGTGTATCCTCTCGAGCTCGCCGACTATCACGCGGATGTACTCGGCCCTCTCGGGCACCTCTATGCCGGCCATCTCCTCGACGGCCCTTGAGTAGGTGTGGTTGTGGGAGAAGGAGCAGATTCCGCATATCCTCTCCGCCAGGTAGAGTATCTGGATGTAGTTTCTCCTCATGGCTATCCATTCGAGGCCCCTGAGGTTGTAGCCGAGCTTGACGTCGACGTTGATTATCCTCTCTCCGTCGAGCGTGATGATAAACTTCTCCGGCTCCTCCAGGGCCGGGTGAATGGGTCCCACGGGAACCTTGACCCAGTACTCGAGCTTTCCGTTCATTTCGAGCCCTCCTTTTTGATTTTGTACGGATGTCCTGCGTTCTTCACCATCTCGGGCTTGATTCCGGTCTCGTCGAGCCTCAGCGGGTAGATTCCCTCCGGGAAGTCGTCGGGCAGGAAGAGCCTCCTTGGGTCGGGGATTCCCTCGAAGAACAGCCCGAGGAACTCTTGGTTCTCCCTCTCGTAGGGCAGCGCGCTCGGGAAGATGTCCGTGACCGTTGGTAGTTTGGGGTCGTCCTTGGGAACGCTCGTGCCTATGACGAGCGACAGGCTCTCCCCCTCCTCCCAGAACATTTCCATGTGGTACTTGGCGAGCAGTCTATCACCTGCGTCTATCCCTATTATGATAGAGAACTGGGCCTTCGGATCGAGCTCCTTGATGAACTTCATGGCGTCGTGGAACCTCTCCCTGCCTATCTCGACCCAGACGCGCCTCTTCGGGTGGGGCATCTTGTTCTCGCTCACCCTTACCTCGGCCTCGGGGAACCTCTCGCCAAAGATCTTGATGAATTCATCAACGTTCATTTCCCTACCTCCTACCTTCAATTCTCTCTATCAGCTTCTTCAGGCCGAGAACAACGCCGTAGAGTATCGCCTCGGGCCTCGGCGGGCAGCCGGGCACGAAGACGTCCACCGCTATGTGCTTGTCCAGTGGAGCGTTGGTGAACGGGCTCTCGAAGAACACGCTTCCGCCGGTGGGGCAGGCTCCGACGGCTATGACGACTTTGGGGTCCGGCGTCTGCTCGTAGACCAGCTTGACCCTCTCAAGGCTCTGGTCGGTCACCGGTCCAGTTACGAGCAGTATGTCGGCGTGCCTTGGCGTTCCGACGAGCTTCACACCGAAGCGCTCGGCGTCGTACCTCGGTGTTAACGCGGCTATTATTTCAATGTCGCAGCCGTTGCAGCTGCCGCTGTTCACGTGGAACACCCAGGGTGAGCGCCCTATGTATCTGCAGAGCTTTGATATCTCCCTCTCAAGCCTCTCGCGCTCCGAGGAGTTTGAACTGACATCGATCTCTGCCCTTGTAACCTTAATCGCCATTCATCTCACCCCCACACTATTAGTGCTCCCACGATTATCGCGGTCGTGACGAGCAGGTAGCTGATGTAGTCGCTCAGCAGCCCGGTGTGCTCCCTGCGGAAGACCAGGAACATCCTGTGGATTCCCCTTATGAGGCCCCACATGACGTGCCTTCCGGTGACGTAGCCCTGGAAGTGCTCGAACTGCGGAATAACCGCGTCCTGGTCCTCACCGCTGAGGAATATCTTCGTTCCATCGCCGGTTCTCCTCGTTCCCGTGCTGGAGCGCTCGGCCCACTTGTAAAGGGCGTACGAGATGAGCAGGCCTATGGCGAAGACGTAGATGAAGTAGAGTGCATCCCAGTAGCCAAACATTTCACGCACCCCCCAGCACCGCCGAAACGTAGGCACCTATGTTCTCCAGAGTCTTTGCCGCCGGAAGCATGACCTTGTCGCTGATGGCCCATGGGAAGAGTCCCATGACGATTATTGCCACCACCAGTATGAGCATTGGCACGAGCATGGCCTTTCCTGGCTCTCTGGCCTTCATGACCCTCTCGCTGGGCCTTCCGAAGAACGTGAAGAGCACCCTGATGTAGGCGGCGGTACAGAAGGCCGTGCCTATGACCGCTACCGCCGCGAGGAACGGGTTGAAGAGCGCCGAGCTCTCGTAGATGAGCCACTTGCTCGCGAAGCCGTTGAGCGGCGGAAGGCCGATTATCGCAGCCGCGCCTACCAGGAATGCGAAGCTCGTGACCGGCATCTTTCTGGCTATTCCGCTCAGCTCGTTGAGGTTCTTGGTTCCAAGCTGGTGTATGACCACTCCCGCGACGAGGAAGAGGAGGGCCTTCATTATCGCGTGGTTCACGGTGTGGTATATCGCTCCGGCAAGGGCGACCTGGCCAACGTCGCTTCCGTACGCGGCGAGGCCGATTCCTATGCCGAGGAGGATGTAGCCGATCTGACCGACGCTGGAGAAGGCGAAGAGCCTCTTCATGTCGGTCTGGATTATGGCCATAGCGTTTCCGACTATGAGGGTCACGCAGGCGAAGAATATGATTATCCAGCCGATAGTTCTGGTGCTGATTCCGGCGCTGAAGACGCTGAAGGCGAGCCTCGCCAGGGCGTAGGTGCCGCCTATCTTGATGACGAGACCCGAGAGCATGGCGCTGATCGAGCTCGGAGCGGCCGGGTGTGCGTCTGCGAGCCACATGTGCACCGGAACGGCGCCGCTCTTGAAGAGCAGTCCGCCCGCGAGGAGGCCGAGGGCCACCTTGGCTGTAAAGGTCGGGTTCTCGGCTATCATCTTGGCCAGATACGCCATAGTCAGCGTTCCGTACTGGCCGTAGAGGAGCACTATGCCGAGGAGGATGAACGAGCTGGCCAGCGAGCCGACGAACATGTACTTTATTCCCGCCTCGATGCCCTCCCAGGTGTCGTTCCTGAATGCGACGAGGGCATAGCTCGCTATGCTCATTATCTCCAGGAAGACGTAGAAGTTGAAGAGGTCGCCGGTTATGGCTATGCCGAGCATGCCGACCTCGAGGACGAGGACCAGGGCGTAGTACTTCTCAAGCCCCGTGTCGTGTCTCATGTACTCGCTGGAGTAGAGCACGGCCACGAAGGCTATGAAGGTCACCATCAGGGCGAAGAGAGCACTGATAGGGTCTACCTCCCACACTATCCTTATCGGGAACGGCACGCCGTTTCCAAGGGGGCTCTTCGCTCCGAGGGTGTAGACGAGTATCTCGCCGCTCTCCCAGACTTCTTTGAACAGTCCGGCCGCGACGCCGAGGGTGATGCCGGTGATGAGTATCGCCCACAGCTCTCTGGCCTTCCTTCCCGCGAGGCCTACTATGGGCAGCGCGAATGCTCCAAGGAGAGGGACTATGATGAGGTATGGGATCAGCCCGTTCATCCTCTCAACCTCCTGAGCTTGTTAACGTCGAGGCTTCCGTAGTGCCTGTAGGCGTTTATCGTGAGGGCCATCGCCAGCGAGAGAACGCAGACGCCGATGACTATGCTGGTGAGCGTGAGCGCCTGTGGAATCGGGGCGACCATTGCGCTCTTTACCGTCTCGTAGCCCGTGTAGATTGGCGCCGTCGGTATCTGGCCCGCCTCTATGCGGTATCCGAAGCTTATGAGGAGCAGGTGTATGCCCGCATCGATGATGTTGAGGGCCAGTATGAGCTTGATGAGGTTCCTCTTGTAGAGGAGGGCGTAGATTCCCATGGCTATGAGCAGAAAGGCAGTGATGAACTGGAACGGTATCATTCTTTCCACCTCCTGAACGCCGCTATGGCGACCATCGCGCTGACCAGTCCCGCGAAGACCTTCAGTCCCACGACGAGGTTCATTACCGGCAGGTATCCGGCAGAGAGCAGCGTTCCAGGCTGGCCGTTGAAGACAGGTCCACTGTGCCAGAGAGTGTTGTAGAAGAACGCAACTCCCAGTCCGAGCATGGCCGCTCCAAGGAAGACCAGGCCGCCCAGACCTTCGAGGGCCGAGTAGAGGTGGTGGTTGTAGCGCCTCTTCATCTCGCCAAGCCCGAAGGCTATGAGGAACAGTATCCCGGCTCCCGCTATGGTCGCTCCTCCCTGGAAGCCGCCTCCCGGCGTAAGGTGACCGTGTGAGACCACGTAGGCACCGAAGATTCCAATAAGCGGGATGGTTGCCCTCGCGGTGGTCTTAACAATTAGTCCCATGTCACGCGCCTTACTCATTTTCATCCCTCCTCCAGGGCCTGAGAAGTGCAACCGCTCCTGCTATGGCTGTGAAGAGAACGGTAGCCTCTCCGAGGGTATCGTAGCCACGGTAGTCGAAGACTATGTCGGTGACTATGTTGGTTCCGCCGACCTCATCCACGCCGTGCTCGATGTAGTACTGGTCGGTGTAGCGGTAGGCCTTCCAGTCCTCACCGCCGAGGCCGAACTTTATTCCGGTTGAAGGACTCGCAACGACGAGCAGCACTCCGAGGAGGAACAGCAGTGCGAGAGCTCCGAAAGTCCTCTTCATGGTCCCTCACGCTCCCATCTCTCCGTTTTGGCTATTCCGTACACGACTATAGCTGTCACGACGCCGGCTCCGACCGCGGCCTCGGCTATCGCAACATCTGGAGCGTGGAGCATGTAGAACTCCAGGCTGAGGAGCAGGCTCATGGCGGCGGAAGCGATGGCCGCGCTGAGCAGGTCTCTCATCGTTATCGTGATGTAGGCCGCCACCAGCACGCCGAGGAGTATTCCGAACTGTATGACCATGTCCATCGAAAGGGCGTTCATTCGGCACCACCCCTGAGCTTGTCTTCGTACGCGTCAATGACGGCTTTGACCGGCTTGTAGCCGCTCAGATGGGCCGCCTTGGCTATCGCGTGCGCTCCGGTCGGGTTCGTGAGGAGCAGTGCTATCAGGGCAACGAGGCTGTGAAGCGCCATCTGGAGATACTTGGGGTCGCCGGTGAGATGGAGCTGGTAGGCGGCGTGAACCACCACCGCCAGAACCGCGAAGATAGTGCCAAAGGTGGTGCACTTGGTCGCTCCGTGGAGTCTGGTGTAGACGTCCGGGAACCTGTGGAGCGAGAAGCTGCCCAGCAGGTTGAACGTGATGTTTATCGCAAGGAAGGCGTAGATGACGTAGGTGACCGCACTCATTCCAACCCCCCCTGGAGGTACTTGGCTATGGCCAGGGTCCCCACGTAGCTCAGAAGGGCGTAGACGATGGCGATATCGATGTATATCGTCCTGTCGTAGGCCGCTCCGAGGAGAACCATTCCAGCAACGATCAGCGTGTTGAGGGTGTCGACTCCGACTACCCTGTCGGGCACGCTCGGTCCGAAGAACACCCTGAGCAGGGCCAGGAACGCCCCGATCATGACTATAATCGCGGCATAGAAGAACTCCGGTGCCATCATCTTCCCAGCCTCCTCGCCCATTTTTCAAATGAACCCGCTATGACCTTGGAGCTCTCCGGCTCCTTCTCGGTGACGTTTATCCAGTGGACGTAGAGGGCCTTCTCTTCGGGGCACGCGTCCACGGTGAGCGTTCCGGGGGTGAGGGTTATCGAGTTGCTGAGAATCGTGTACTGGGTGTCGTTTTCAAGCTCAACCGGAACGCGAACGATTCCGGGCTTTATCTTGCCCGTTATGACGCGGTAGGCAACGTCGAGGTTCGCCCTGACCATGCCCCAGAACAGAGGCCCGATGGCATAGATTACGAAGCCGACCCACTTCGCCGGGTTGAGGAAGCGGGATGCCTTCTCGCCTATGATGTCCTTGGTTGTTAAAGCGATCACTCCCGAGAATATCAGTCCCGCGATGAGTTCTTCGGGACTCCAGAGTAATCCCTTACTGCCCCCAGTAAGTACTAACCAGAGCAGGAATGACCAAATGAATACAGCGATGAAACTCATTGTTCTTCCCTCCTCTCACATGATACGGGCTCCACAGCCCTGTGTTTCGTCAGTTTTCAATAGAAAATTCGTTATTTGCTTTAAAAGGGTTTTTTGAAGCTTAGAATTGAAAGCAAAGGTCTGTAACCCCTTGTTGTTAACCAAAGGTTAAATACCCTGGAGCCGGCATGGAGACGCGGCCTTCGATGGCTTTCTTAGCCAAATGTTACATCCCTGAACCCTTGTGGGCCTAAAAAGCCTTTTAGTGACTTTAAGGGCCTAAAAATCACCCAAAGCTTTATATACCCTCGGGCCGACCCATCATTGGGACTCTTCTCGGAGTTTTCCCTGAAGGGCCCTGAAAGTTGAAAGAGTTGGTGTTGGATATGTATGGAGATGGATTTGGCGGTGGCTACGAAGCCCCTGTTAAGGTTGGAGAAAGGTATAGAGTTAGGATCGAGAGCCTTGGAAAGGGTGGCGATGGTATCGCCAAGATAAAGGGCTTCGTTATCTTCGTCCCGAACACTCAGGTCGGCGACGAGGTCGAGATCGTCATTAACTCGGTCAAGAGAAAGTTCGCTTTCGCGGAAGTCATCTGATTTCCTTTTCCTTCCTATTCTTACTGCCATTTTGTGAGACGTTTTTAAGGTATTGACTCAAGATTTTCCTGGTGGTTCCATGGATGAGGACTCCATAATGATTGGAGTTACAGTTGGAGTCATGGTTCTTCTGTCACCCATCATGCTCTACTGGACGGTGGCCCTCTTTGACACGGTCGGGGTTGATGGGTATCTTCCAGACGTTGCGTTCATTGCCCTTTCCGCACTCGTCCCGGTTTTGATCGTTTGTTTCCTTTCCTACCTCGTTATGCGGCACTTCAACAGGCCCCGCGAATGGATAAAGAAAACACTAACGCTCGTGGCCGTTTTTCTCTTCGCCGCTCTCTTCATGCTCCTGAGTATGATGGGTGCGGTTTAATCCCCATTTTTGAACCGCACCCTTTTTAAACCCCTTCCCAGAGCGCCCACCGATGGTCAGAGTTCACGTCGAGACCTACGGGTGCACGAGGAACAAGGCAGACGCCGAGATGATGGAGGCGATTCTGGTTAGTGCTGGCTATGAGCTGGCGGAGACCCCCGAAACTGCCGATTACGTCGTGGTGAACACCTGTGCCGTCAAGGATCCGACGGAAAAGCACATGCGCGAGAGAATAAAGGAGCTCCTCGATGCGGGCAAGAGGGTGATCGTCACCGGCTGCCTTCCCCACGTTAACCTAGATGTAATTGATCCCCGCGTTTCTGGGATACTTGGCGTTAAGAGCATAGACAGGATAGCAGAGGCGATAAGTCTGGCGGAGAATGGCGGGAAGCTGATCAGCGTCGAGGGCTGGCGCGAGAGGAACATAGACAAGCTCAAACTCCCCCGCATCTGGAAGGGCGGCGTTGCCTTCGTCGTCCCGATAAGCGAGGGCTGCCTCAACGCATGCACTTACTGTGCCACCCGCTTCGCCAGGGGGGTTCTGAGGAGCTACAAACCTGAGCTCGTCGTTAAGTGGGTTAAGGAGGCCCTCGCCAGGGGATACAGGGAGATACAGCTGTCGAGCGAGGACACCGGTTGCTACGGCTTCGACATCGGGACGAACCTGGCGGAGCTCCTCGACGAGATAACGGCCATCGAGGGCGACTTCAGGGTCAGGGTTGGAATGATGAACCCGAACCACGTTCTCAAGTTCCTCGACGAGCTCGTTGATGCCTACACCGATGAGAAGGTCTACCGCTTCCTCCACCTGCCCGTCCAGAGCGGCGACGATGAGGTTCTGAAGCGGATGGGCAGAACGTACACTGTGGAACAGTTCGAGGAGATAGTTCGAACTTTTCGTAAGAAAGTTCGCGATTTGAACCTCAACACGGACATAATAGTTGGCTTCCCTGGGGAAACTGACGAGGCCTTCAGGAACACCGTGGAGCTGGTGGAGCACGTTAGGCCCGACAAAATCAACGTTTCGCGCTACTCGCCGAGGCCCGGAACGATAGCGGCGAAGTGGAAGCAGCTTCCCGGCTGGAAGGTCAAGGAGCGCTCGAGGGAGCTTCACAGGCTCCGCCTTGCTATAGCCTACGAGATAAACCGCGCCTACGTCGGGAGAACCGTTGAGGTTCTCGTCCACGGCGAGGGTAAGAAGGGCGGCGTCGAGGGCAGGACTTTTAACTACAAGGATATAATCCTCGATTCTGGTGAACCCGGCGAATTTCTGCAGGTTCAGGTTGGATGGGCCGGCTCGACGTATCTGCGGGGCGTTTCCCTGCACTGACGTATACTTTTGAGTAGTATTCAATGGTCCTTGGGAAACCCGCAACGATTCCGCGGTTCTTTTGTAGAACTTACAATATCAAAGGGTGAACCAATTAGGTTTGCATTCGAAAACTATTTATACTTCCATGCAAGCATATAAGCAAATCATTCATGCTGGAGGTGAATCAGGATGAGGAGGAGTAATAAGAAGAGGTTAATTCCGCTGGCACTCGCCCTTGTGCTGGCGCTTGTTGGAGCTGCACTGGCTGTTCCGACGTTCCAGGTGGTTGTTCAGCAGGTTGGTCAGGGAACTGGCACGATAATCACTCCTGTTGGAAGTGCAGCTGTTAACTACAACATTAACTGGAGCACTCTGAAAGTTACCTCCGTTGATGTGGCTTTTGACCAGGCCCCTGGAGACGGTAGCGTGGTTCAGGTTTATATCTACGACAAGTCAGATACCCTCATTGGAGAGGGGCAGGCTACTATCTCCGGAGACACGACTACGAGCGTTACTGTGTCATTAACTACTCAGCCGGATCTGCTGGATATGGACCATGTTCAGTTGATTGTCGTTGGTAAGGAAGTTTCTCCATGAGGCATCTCATGAGGCCTCTTTGCCTCTTTAATTTGTTTTGACACTTTTCTGGGACATTCAATCATGCCACGCCACCCCATCGACGGTAAACTCAGAATCTTCGGCTTGGTTTTCCTGCTTGTCTCTACCCTAGTTCTGGCTCCCGCGCTTTCCGTCCCCTCGATTGATTTGACTGTTCAATCCATCGGTTCCTGCACCGCTGAGAGGTACTACATCGACGTCAACGTGACGAACCTTGAGGGCTTTGACCTCATTAACTACACCCTCAACATCACGATTCCGGCCGAGGAGATTCCTGCATATTCCCAGTTGACTCGGGGCAACGTTTACGTGGTTGACGAGAACGGGAATCCCTTCTACTACTGGGTGATGAGAAGAACCTCACGGGTTTTTACGGTCTTCTTTAGAGTGCCCTACATTCCCGCAGGCGGCTGGAGGGTGGTCAGGATATACTACGGCTCGGACAACCCCTACAGGAGGTACAGGAAACCCGGCAGGCTCTTTGTTTACTTCAACAACTTTAACAGCCCTGAGAACTATTCTCATGTTGACACGGGAATCTTTGATAGTTCTAGCTCCTTTGATCCCAGTGAACTCAATGCCTCAAGAAGCAGGCTGAAGATAAACTCCACTATCTCCACGTGGTTCCTCTCTGAGGCCAAGGAGGCCCAGTTAACGACCCTCAGGGTGGATGACAGGTACGGGATAGTCTTCAAGTTCAGACGCGCCTCCGATGCACAGGGGCTGGACAGCTACCCGTTTTACATGTTCATTCACGCGAAGGTCGGGAGGAGGGACAGGTACGACTACATAGGAATCCACGAGGTCGTTGACTGGAACGGAGGTTCGAAGTTTTACTTTGAGTTTGGGAACGACAGGGATAACTCCCCCGAGACCACAGGGAAAGCTGGAAAGCAGTACTACCTCGGCGAGATTTTCGTTTCGCCCTCGAACAGCACCGGTAGGGTTGAGAAGTTTTCCAGCGGTGCTTTGATTGTTTCCCACGTCTTCGAGACCAACAACCGCTTCAGGAACAGGGAAATCTCCATCGGCTTCGGCCAGGCCAACTCAGATATCCTCGCCACCGTCAATCTTTTAGCCTACGTTGACTGGGTTTACGTAGTGAGGTACGCGGACTATAACGTTGAAATACTGAGAATGGGCGCCGAGTGCAGCTTTAATTAGGTGGTGGTTTAATGGCAAAACGTCGTGTCGACGTCCTCTCAATCGTCTCATACTTCCTCCTGTTCTTCGTGGCCCTAGTTGTTGTTCTCCACTTCGTCTTCGGCTTCCAGTACGTCGTTATCCTGACCGACTCGATGGAGCCCAACATCAACCCCAATGACCTACTCATCACGATGCCGGTTTCTCCGGATGAGCTTCACGTGGGGGATGTTGTTCTTTACCGCGTGGACATAGGCAACACAACCTACAAGATAACCCACCGCATAGTGGGCATGAAGACGGATTCCAGCGGTAGGCTCTACTACGTTACCAAGGGCGATAACAGGAAGTACACGGACCCCTGGCAGGTTTATCCCGAGCAGATTATAGGAAGGGTAATCCTGGTCATCCCGAAAGTTGGCGTGATATGGTACTACACTCCGCTCATCGTTTTCGGCCTTTTCCTTATCGTCATAGCTTCCCTGGCCTACGACCTAGCCTGGCTCCTGCTTGAGGAGGAACCGATACGCCCGAAGTCCAGAAAAGCCGATCTCCTCGTTCTAAGAAGGAAGAAAATAAAGGTCTATCACTACAGGCGCCATTAGGCCCACTCGTCCTCGGGAATTGCCTCCTTTTTGGCCGGGATTATGCAGAGGAACTCCAGCGTTTCTCCGGTCGCCTTGTAGCCGTGGGGCTCGTTGGGCGGGACGTAGAGGAAGTCGCCCTCCCTGACGTGGAACTCTTCCTTTCCGTTCGTTATGATTCCCTCTCCCTTCACGATGAATATCTCGTGCTCCCAGTCGTGGTCGTGGAGCGGTATCTCCGCGCCCTTCTTGAGGACGAAGTAGCGCATCGCGTAGTTCTTCGCTCCGAGCTTTGGAGAAACGAGCCATCTGATGGTAACACCCTCAAACCCGGTGTCCTTCTCGGGGACCTCGGTGTAGTGTCCGACGAACATGGTATCACCGAAGGACTTTCGGCTTTGGGCTATTTAAATCTGCCGAGTTCGGGTTTCTAATGGAAAGTGCTTTAAGCTTTCGTTTCCAATCCCCCTGAAGGTGATTCCATGAAGAAAGCCGCTTTTGCCTTCATTCTGGTTTTAATTGTGATGGCCTCGGGCTGCGTCAGTCAGAGCGGTCCGAGCCAGACGTCAACCACTACCAGCTCTGCCGCTGGCGGAATAGACTTCGGGAGCTACGAGAAGGGTGGGGTTCTGGCGCAGTGGAAGAGCCTGGCGGACGTCTCCAAGGTTTACGTCAGCGAGGGCTACGAGGATATGGCGAAGCACTACTTCCCGAACGCCCAGATACTCCCTGCGAGCCAGTACGACGGTGGCGTCGCGATACTCTCGCCCGCCGATGCGAGATCCCTGCTGAGGGGCAAACCGATTCTCATAACTGTCAGCGACTACTTCGGCTACGTGGTCTATAAACTCGGCCTTAAGTTCGTTGGTCCGGACAAGGGCGTCTTCGCCGCCTTCAACAAGGATGGTAAGCCCTACTTCGTATTCACCGGAACGAGCAAGGCCGGCGCAGGTGCCGCTGTGGAGTACGCCCTGGAGTTGGCGGGAGGAAAGGCCCCCGACGCCGAGGACGTTCTCAGGAGCGGAGAGTTCGAGGGCGTCGTTCTCAAGGTCATAGGCGACAACGACTGGAACGGAATTCCGGACGACGGGGAGCACTGGTATCTGGACTCCTTCAAGACGCGGGAGCCATTCATCTACTACTGGCGCATCGTTGACGGTGAGAACGTGACGGTTAATGGAGGGTTCATAAGGCTGGTCAACGGTTCGACGGTCTACATCCACGCCTTGGGCTTCAACGTCAGCGTTGACGTCAAGGACTCGAAGAACGTTGAGCTGACCTACGTCATCGAGAACGTCAACCCGTCCGTCCTGGAGCTCCCCGCCGGGGCCGAAACCGGGGATACCTGGGTCAAGCTGAGCACTTCCGAGGCTTCCTTCGATATCGTTCCGAAGGAGCTGAAGGATTACAAGATGATAGCCTTCGGCGACCACAGGTCCGACGGTGGGAAGGAGCCGCCGAAGGTTTTCCTGAAGATACGGGACGAGATAAACTCCGACGATGCCCTCTTCATAATCGACGGCGGTGACCTTGTCTATTCGGGCAAGGTTGACGAGTGGGCGGCCCTGCTGAAGGAATGGAAGTGGAACAAGCCCATATTCTTGGCCCCAGGAAACCACGAATACCGCGGGGAGGGTGTGAACGTCTACCACACCTTCTTCGGCCCGGACGACTATTCCTTCGCCCTTGGGGATTACTACTACATCTTCATAAACGACGTTGAGAACGACTACGGGCTCAGCGACGAGGTCTTTACCTGGCTCGAGGGAGAGCTGGAGAGGGCGAAGGACTCTGGAAAGAGGCCTGTTCTGGTTCTCCACGCCCCGCCGGTGGATCCCAGGCCGGAGGGCGACCACGCCATGAACCCCGAGGACGGGAAGAGGCTCTTGGCACTCATGAAGGAGTACAACGCCTTCGGAATATTCAGCCACATCCACATCTACTGGTACGGCGAGGAGGACGGCGTCCAGATGCTCATAACCGGTGGCGGCGGTGCGCCCCTCTACGCGTCCCCGGACCAGGGCGGATTCTACCACTACGTCAGGCTCTCGATGGGGGCCGATGGGAACATAGGGGTCGAGCCCGTAAAGGTGAGCCCCTGATCCCTTTATTCTATTTATGCCTATATAGCGGATGGTATCCGGCTATATTCTACTGCGGCAAGATATTTATATACTGCCCCTTATTGAGCTTCGGTGGTGACGGTGGACGTATGGCTACTGATAACCGTGATCCTTGGATTCTCCATGGCCTGGGCAATAGGTGCCAACGACGCGGCCAACTCGATGAGCACCGCGGTGGGTGCGAAGGCCATAACCCCGAAGCAGGCCGTTATAATAGCCGGTGTTCTTGAGTTCGCGGGCGCGTACTTCTTCGGAAAGAGCGTCACTGAGACCATAAGGAAGGGCATCCTCGACCCGACGATGATAACGGACCCGAATGTGCTCGTTTACGGTTCTGTTGCGGCCCTCCTTGCCGCCACGATCTGGCTCATCATAGCGACCAAGTTCGGCCTCCCGGTCTCGACGACTCATTCCATCATAGGCGGAATAGCGGGCTATGGAATAGTCTACGCCGGAACTGCGATAGTCAACTGGGGCAAGATGGGGCAGGTCGTCCTCAGCTGGATTCTCTCGCCGATAATCGGCGCCATAATGGCCTACTTCATCTTCAAAGCCCTGACGAAGAGTATCTTCGAGAGAAAGGACCCGGTTAGGAGTGCTCGGATCTGGTCGCCCTTCTGGATAGGCCTTGCCTTCGTGGTCATAGGAACCATGTTCTACATCAAGGTTCTCCACGGGAAGGATTTAAAGACCGGGGTTCTCATGTACGGCATTCCGCTCGGTATAATCGTGTTCCTGATAACGTACCTCCTCATAAAGCTCCGCTTCCCGAGCAGCGACCCGTTCATAGGGGTTGAGGCCATATTCAGGAAGGTTCAGGTAATTACATCCGGTTACGTTGCCCTGGCGCACGGTGCCAACGACGTTGCCAACGCTATCGGCCCGGTCGCGGCGGTTTACGCTGTGGCCACCATGGGGTTGGGTGGTTTGCTGGTTCCCGTTCCCAAGTGGATACTCGCCATGGGTGGTCTTGGGATAGCGGTTGGAGTCGCAACCTACGGTTACAAGGTCATGGAGACCGTCGGGAAGAAGATAACGGAGCTGACCAACACCAGGGGTTTCACCATAGACTTCTCCGCCGCAACGGTGGTTCTCGTCGCCAGCTGGCTTGGACTGCCCATCTCGACGACCCACACGGTCGTTGGTGCGGTCATTGGTATAGGCCTCGCCAGGGGAGTAAAGGCAATAAACAAGAACATCGTTAGGGACATAATAATCTCCTGGTTTGTTACGGTTCCGGTCGCGGGTCTGATAAGCGCGGCCATATTCAAGTTCCTGATGATTGTGGGGTGATACCATGCAGGTGTGGACGAAGCTCTTCGCGAAGAGCCCCTTCAAGCCCCTCATAAAGCACGCGGATGTTGTGCTCAGCACCGTTGAGACTCTGGAGAGGGCCCTCCAGTACTGGTACGAGGGGAACTACGAGGAGATGGAGAAGGTTGCGATCGAGGTTGACCGCCTTGAGGACGTCGCAGACAGGATAAAGGAGGAGATAAGGGATTCTCTCAGCTCCAAGCTCATGATGGCCGTGGCTAGGGAAGACGTGCTCATCTACCTTCACATGCAGGACAAGGTGGCGGACGCCGCCGAGGACACGGCCAAATGGCTGCTCATCAAGAAGCCGGATGGCGTTCCGACGGAGGTCAAGGATATAATCCTCCAGATGGGCATGGAGAGTATCAAGGCCGCAAAGCTCGTCCACGAGGCCATAGTTCAGATGGACCGCGTTATAGAGAGCGGTTTCACTGAGGGCGAGATAAAGAGGGAGTACGAGATAATCAGGCAGATAGAGAGCGTCGAGAACAAGATAGACGGTCTCGATACGAGGCTCATGCAGCTGGTCTTCGAGAACGCCGACAAGCTCAGCTGGGGAGATGGGTTCTACATCCTCAACATCGCTAGGACGCTCAGCAACATCTCGGACAAGGCCAAGGATGCCGCCGAGAGGATAAGGCTCATGATGAACAAGTGAGCCCTTTGCTCTTCTATTATTCCTGGAAGAATGGCAAGAGAGAAGAACGAGAGAATCAGATGGCTATCATCGTCGAGGTCATCTGTATCTCGGACATCTTCCTTATCTTCTCCGTGATGAACTGGTCAAGGTCCTTGAGGGTGTCGGTCTCGACCTTTACGACGAGGTCGTATTCGCCATAGACCACGTAAGCCTCCTTAACCTCCGGCATGGCCAGAAGCTTCTCCATAACTTCCCTTTCCTTTCCAGCGGCCGTCACCATCAAAATAAAAGCCGTCACCATGGCTATCACCAAAAGTATTTTATCGGCGGAGTATTTAAGCTTATCGAGGCCTATGTTCGACCACTTGATAAGCAAAGCTCAACTGGGGCGGTTTTACTCTCACCTGAGAGGGCTTGGATTGGACGAAATAGGGCCCTACGCCAAGGGCACCACAAGCCTAATCTTCAGGGCGAGGTTGGATGAAAAAAACGTCATCATAAAGCTTCAACGGCCGGACTCCCCGAGGCAGAACTTCGCGAGGGAGGCGGAAATCATTAAGGCGGTGGAGCCCTTCGGAGTGACCCCGCCGCTGATAGCCTACGGCGTCTTCGAGGGCCTTGAGTACCTCATCCGGGGGTTCGCTGAGGGGGAGATAATATTCTACGCCGAGCTTGAAAAGCGCCATCTGTTCGAGATAGTCGAGAAAACCGCCCTGCTCGACAGGCTGGGCCTCGACCACGGCCAGATTCAGGGCGGCAAGCACATAATAATCGGGGAGAGCGTTTACCTCATAGACTTCGAGAAGGCCAACTGGAGGAAGCCGAAGAACCTCACCTCCGCGATGGCCATGATATTTCTCAACGACAACTACATCTCGCGCCGCGTTAGGGAGAAGTTCGGGGTCGATGAATCCTTCTTAAGGGAGATGAGAAACGAAGTTAGGATTTACAAGAGAACCGGTCAGCTATCGGGCCTTCTGCGCCTTCTTTCTCGCCTTTAACCTGTCCGCGTAGATGGCCAGCAGGGGTATTGCGACGGCCATCGCTATGAGGCCCATCCTCGGGTCCCAGAGGTAGTTGAAGACGAGTATGACAACGACCGCTATCGCTATCATGAGGAAGAGGTCCCTGTCGTAGAGTCTGGACTTCGCCAGTATGTTCTGCCCCCTAGCGGTGTACGCCAGGTACAGGGGTATTCCGACGGCCGCTATCGCCACTCCCACGTAGGTTCTGAGGATGAGCGAAATCAATATTCCAGCGGCCAGTATTATTCCAACGGCGTACTCCTCCTTCATTCTCCCACCTGGCCCTGTAGTTACGCTTATATACTTTTAAGGCTCTCTACTAAATAGGTGATAGCGTTATGAGCGGCATCGAATGGAACCACGAGACCTTTTCTAAGTTCGCCTACTTGGGCGACCCGAGGATAAGGGGGAACCTGGTTGCCTATACCCTCACCAAGGCCAATATGAAGGACAACAAGTATGAGAGCACGGTGGTCGTTGAGGACCTGGAAACCGGGGCGAGGCGCTTCATCGAGAACGCCTCCATGCCAAGGATTTCGCCCGACGGCAAAAAGCTCGCCTTCATGCGCCCCAACGAGGAGAAGAAGGAGAGCGAGATATGGATAGCTGACGTCCAGACCCTGAGCGCCAAGAAGGTTCTGTCGGCCAAGAACGTCCGCTCGATCGAGTGGAACGACGATTCGAGAAGGCTCCTGGTTGTGGGCTTCAAACGCAGGGACGACGAGGACTTCGTCTTCGATGACGACGTTCCCGCCTGGTTCGACAGCATGGGCTTCTTCGACGGCGAGAAAACGACCTTCTGGGTTCTTGACACGGAGAGCGAGGAGGTAATAGAGCAGTTCGAGAAACCGAGGTTTTCGAGCGGAATCTGGCACGGTGATTCCATAGCCGTCAACGTCCCGCACCGCGAGGGAAGCAAGCCGGTACTCTTCAAGTTCTACGACATCTACCTCTGGAAGGACGGTGAGGAGGAAAAGCTCTTCGAGGGCGTTTCTTTCGCGGCCGTCGATTCCGATGGAAAGGCACTCCTCCTGAGGGGCAAGAGGGAGAAGAAGTACATCAGCGAGCACGGGTGGCTGTACATCTGGGACGGCGAGCTTAAGCCCGTCTACGAGGGTCCGCTGGACGTCTACGACGCCAAGCTCGACGATGGAAGGGTCTACTTCCTGACGCCAGATGCAGGCAGGGTGAACCTCTGGCTCTGGGATGGCAAGGCCGAGAGGGTTGTGGTGGGAAACCACTGGATTTATGGCTTGGACGTCAGCGACGGTAAGGCGCTGCTCCTGATAATGACCGCCAATAGGATAGGCGAGCTCTACCTCTACGACGGCGAACTGAGGCAGATAACCGACTACAACGGCCCGATATTCGACCGGCTCAAGACCTTCGAGCCGAGGCACTTCCGCTTTAGGAGCAAGGACCTCGAGATAGACGGCTGGTACCTGAAGCCTGAGCTTAAGGAGGACGAGAAGGCCCCGGTTATAGTCTTCGTCCACGGCGGGCCGAAGGGAATGTACGGGCACAGGTTCGTCTACGAGATGCAGCTGATGGCCAACAGGGGCTACTACGTTGTCTTCGTCAACCCGCGCGGCAGCGACGGCTACGACGAAGACTTCGCCCTTCGCGTCCTGGAGAGGACTGGCTTAGAGGACTTCGAGGACATAATGGCAGGTGTGGAGGAGTTCCTTAAACTTGAGCCTCAGGCGGACAGGGAGCGCGTCGGAATAACCGGCATAAGCTACGGCGGCTTCATGACCAACTGGGCGCTCACTCACTCAGACCTCTTCAAGGCGGGTATAAGCGAGAACGGTATAAGCCACTGGCTGACCAGCTATGCGTTCTCCGACATAGGCCTCTGGTACGACGTTGAGGTCATCGGCCCGAATCCGCTGGAGAACGAGAACTATCGGAAGCTCAGCCCGCTGTTCTACGCGGGGAACGTGAAAGCCCCGATACTGCTCATCCACTCGCTGGAGGACTACCGCTGTCCGCTCGACCAGAGCCTGATGTTCTACAACGTGCTCAAGGATATGGGCAAGGAGGCCTACATAGCGGTGTTCAAGCGCGGCCCCCACGGCCACAGCATCCGCGGAAGCCCGAAGCATCGGGCAAAGCGCTACAGGCTCTTCATCGAGTTCTTCGAGAGGAAGCTGAGGAAGTATGAGGAAGGGTTTGACGTGGAAGAGATAATGAAGGGCGAAAAGAAGGAATGAGCTTTTTTATCCCTTTTCTTTCAGCGGCTTCCTAGCCACCACGCCGAGCGCTTCTTCCACCCGCTTAACCCCGACGAAGCCCGCTTTTCTTAACCGCTCCATCACTCCCCTCTGGAGGTCCTTTCTGCGGTACCTCTTCCCGGGGTTTCCAACGTAGTGGAAGAGCCTCCCTCCCGGCTTCAGAATCCTGAAAAGCTCGCGGTAGAACTCCTCGGAGTACAGGTGGCCGGCCAAGGAAAACCTCGGCGGATCGTGAATAACGACGTCAAAGGTCTCGTCGTTGAACCTCTTGACGACCTCGAAGGCATCGCCCTGTATGACCTGCACCTTCCCGCCCGTGAAGAGCTCCCTGCTCCAGGGGTTTATCCTCGCAAGTTCCAGGACGTGGGGGTCCTTCTCGATCGTTATGACGTACGCTCCCCTCCTCGCGGACTCTATCGCGGTGTAGCCGAGTCCCATGCAGGTGTCCAGAACCGTTTCGCCTTCCTTCGGCTTGACGGCCTTCACCTTGTTCCTCGTGTCCTGGAGGGGGTTTACCTCCTTCGTCCTGTGCATTCTTATCCCGTTTATCTCTATCGTCGGTGGAATCGTTGGTACGAGCTTGTAGAAACCCTCGTTACTCGATATGGCTGCCTTGTAAACACCGTTTCGGATGAAGTAAACACTCCCCTCGTCTCTTGCGATTCTCTCGATTACGTCCCTCCCAACCCGCGTCCCGTCGGGAAACACGAACTCGTCTCCTTCAAGCGTTATGAGCCATGAGCGGTTTGTTTTTCTCAAGTCCAGGTTGAGTCTCGCCCCTCCCTTCGCGAAGAGTAGCCTTCTCGCGTCTCTCGCTGTTAGAAAGTAGAGTTCCTCCATAACTCCCACCGTGCCGTGGTGGGGGACAGGGAATAAAAACCTAACCCACGACCCGCTCAAAAACCCGCTCGAAGTTCTTGAAGGTTATCGCCTCGACCTCACTCTCGCTGAAGGTTTCGGACAGCCTCTCGACGAGCGCGGGAATCTTGGATTCGTTCTCAAAGCCCTCGACGCTCCTTCCGCTCCAGCCAGGGAGGTAGTAGACGAAGTCGAAGCCGAGGCCGACGTGCCGGTAGCCGGCCAGGTCAACCATGTACGCTATGTGCTCCACGTACCGCTCCAGCGTCGCGTGCTCCCTGTGGACGAAGCTTGGAATCGCCACCGCTCCGATGACGCCATCGCGCTCCGCTATGGCCTTTATCTGCTCGTCGGTGAGGTTTCTCGAGTGGTCGCAGAGCCTTCTAGCGTTGGAGTGGGAGGCTACGACCGGAAAAGCGGTAGCGTCCAGAGTGTCCCAGAAGCCTGCCTCGTTTATGTGGCTCAGGTCTATCACGATTCCCAGCTCCTCGGCCTTTCCAACGACGTCCAGGCCGAAGTTGGTGAGTCCCCCGCCGGTTCTCTCAAAGACACCGTCGCCTATCGTGTTGCGCAGGCTCCAGGTGAGGGTCAAAAGCCTCAGTCCAAGGCGGTAGAACACCTCGAGGAGGTGGATGCTTTCACCTATGGGCTCGCCGCCCTCAAGGGCGAGCCAGAGCGCGACCCTTCCTTCCTCGATGGCCTTCTTCATGCCGTCTACCGTCGTCACGAGTTCGAAGCGCTCGCTCTCCTCGATGTCCCTTCTTAAAGAGTTCAGAACCTCCAGGCCGTAGAGGGTTGCGCTGTTCCTCCTCTCGGGCCGGGTCCAGATTGCCATGACGCGCGCCCCTATCCCCGGGGCGAAGAAACGCTCGAAGTTTTCCTCCAGAACGCGGGTCTTCCCGTTAACCCTCTCATCGTAGACGAAGGTCGGGAGGTCCGAATGGGCGTCGAATATCATATTCCCTCACTGGCCTCCTCTATGGCTATTATCTCCGTCAGCGCCTCGGTCTTTATCCTGGGGTCGGGTATGCTCCTTACGATTTCTCTGGCTTCTTCGAACTCCTTCCTCTTCGCCAGTTCCAGCGCTATCGCTCTGAGCGCATCGCTCCTCTTGCGGATGTCCTTTATCTCCCTCGCGAATTCGAGGGCCCTCTTCAGGCTTCCGAGCTCTGTCAGGAGCCGGGCTATCTTCTGAACGTTCGCCTCGGTGAAGTGCGGGTTCTCGCAGTGCTCGAACGCCTTGTCCACTATGTCCAGGTACTCTATGTTGTTCACTCTCTTCATCCAGAGTGCTACTTCCAGCTCTCCGATGAGCCTCACGACGCCGGCGTATTTCTTCTCTATGAGCGCGAGGGCGTAGTGGTTCCTCCCCTCTAGGAGGGCCCGCCTTATTGGCGGAAGGCCGACGTCGTAGATGGTCTCGGAGAGTTCTATCTTCTTCTCGACGATGGCCGCGCGCTGGTTGACGTGGAGCTTGTCGAATATGTCGAACGCCATCCTGTAGAAGTCGAGGGCCTTGTTTGAGGGGAGCGTGTCCCCGGCCTTCTCGAGGAGCTCTCCTATCCTTATTATGCCGTCCACCTTGAGGTTGTAGCCTATCTCCGCCCCGATTATGGTGTCGAAGGCTATGTTGAACAGTTCGAGGGCCGTGTCGGGGCGGCCGGCGAGGGCCAGGTGGTAGGCCAGCTCCGAGAGAACCACGCCCTTCTCTATCGGGCTCTTTATGCTGTCCGTTTCGTCTATGGCCCGGTTGAAGAAGTCCATCGCGTCCTCTTCGTACTCCATTATCGCGAGGGAGGATGCTATCGTTGAGTAGGCCACCGCCTTGTTGGCGGGGTCTTTGAGTTTCTTGGCTATGTACATGGCATCCTCTATTATGCTTGGGATCCACTCCTGGGGCCCGCCGTGCTGGTATATAGCAACGGCTATGTCCGTGAGAACCTCTATCTGGTCGAGGGGGTCCTTCAGCTTGTGAACTTTGGACAGGGCCTCCTCGTAGTACCTCCTCTCAACTAATAGTTCTATCTCCTCTCGCGTCGTCATACTAACTATTTAATCCGTTCTAAATCCTTATAAACCTTTGTTGGCCACTCTGAGTGAGGAAAGATGTTGACGCTGGCGCTTTACAACACCTACGACCCCAAAAAACTCCACGAGGCTCATCTGAGGGCGATAGCCAGGGCCGGGCCGATAGCCTACGCCTATGGCTTCCATCTTGCCCTCGTGGGGTTTCCGTTCGAGGGCAGGCCAGTTGACGTTGCCCGCGAGATAAGCTCCCACACGACCATAGGCGAGGGGGGCAGGTATCTCCTTGAGCTGGCCGAGGGGAACCGCTTTCACCTTCTGGAGTTCCCGAAGAGGGGCTTTCCGCCGCAGTTCGGAATTCCGGTCGCAACGACGAGGAAGCCGAGCGAGGAGAAGGAGATAACCCCGCTGGAACTCGCCGAAAGGGCCCTTCGAGGCGAGAGCTTTCTCCTCCTCGTTGGCCTCGGGAGGCACGGGCTCCCGAAGGAAATCTTTAAGACCGCCCGCTATCATATGGACATCACGGGGAAGAGGGTGAGCCTTGAAACGTGCACCGCGATAGGCGCGATACCCGCGAGAATAAGCACCCTCATGGAGGCGCTGAAATGGAGGACTCATGGAAAAAGGATTTAGCGTGGATACTGATAGCACTGCTTGCGGTTTTCACCCTTCAGGTGGGCCTCAAGGTGGCCCTTCATACCGACTCACCCCTCGTGATAGTGGTGAGCGAGTCTATGGAACCTGTGTTCTACCGCGGCGACGTCGTCCTGCTCAAGGGCATAAGCGAGGAGAACATAGACGACGTGCACCTCAACGACGTCATCGTTTACAAGCGCCCCGGTTACGAGTACCCGATAATTCACCGCGTTAGGGAGATAAAGACCGTTGAGCTGGACGGGAAGGTGGAGAAGTGCTTCGTAACGTGGGGGGACAACAACTGGGCACCCGACCCGGATTACCCGACCCCCTACGGGATGATACCCTGCGTCCCGGCTTACGCGGTTGAGGACAAGGCCCTGCTGGTTTTCCCGAAGATCGGCCTCATTCCGTTGATTATAAGGGAACACCTCGGCTTGGGATGATGTGAGGGTAGGTGTCCGAGGTCTCCGATGAGGAGCTAATCGGCCCCTGACCAACAAACTTTGCTTGCGCAAAGTTTGATCAAAGCTTGTAGCTCCTTTTTAACCTTCTTTTGGGTGTTGATTTCCAATATTTCCGGCTGTTTTTGCTCCTGAGCCCCCTCGAAAATTCTATCTTTGATTGGGGGTTGCCTAAATAGACGCCCGAAGGGCGTCCGAAATAAAACCCCTAAACGATGTTGAAAAGTCCTTGAACGGCCCCCGATTTGACGCTAGAACTCAGCGAAATCCACTGCTATTCAAAGAGTTTGAAAAGAGCTACAAACTTTTGGTGAAGCTTTTTCCAAAAGCTTCCTGTACTCTCAAACCCTCGGGGTGGGGCTTCGCTCCACGTTAGGAAACTTTGCGCGGGCAAAGGTTGCTCAGTGGTGACCGCTCTCCTCATCGTCACCTCGGAAGGGCTTGGGCGTCATCATCGCTGGGCTTAAAAACGCTCACGACCTTTTAACCTTGGTGATGTCATGAGGTTCATCCCGCTCATAGTTGCCAGGCCCGAGGTTCAGATGGCCATAGACGAGGCGATAATGCGCGCCAGAATCGAGGGGAAGGTTCCCGACACGGTCAGACTCTACGCCTTTTCTCCGAGCTCCGTGACGATAGGAAGATTCCAGAGCGTCGTCCACGATGTGAACCTTGAGGAGGCAAGGAGGCTTGGAATTCCTGTCGTGAGGCGCATAACCGGCGGCGGCTCGGTGTTCCACGACGAGTTTGGGGAGATAACCTACTCCGTCGTTGTCGGCGATGACTACCACCCAATGCTCAGGAACGTCGAGACGAGCTACCGCTATCTTGCCGGTCCGCTCGTCGATGCTCTGAAAGAGCTCGGTCTCGAAGCGGGTTTCTCGGGACTTAACGACATCGTTGCCAACGGGAAAAAAATCAGCGGCTCCGCACAGACGAGGAGAAAGGGTGTGATCCTCCAGCACGGCACCTTCATGTACTCCACCCGCGTTGAGATACTCGGAAAGGTTCTGAGGGTTTCCAAGGCAAAGCTGGCCGACAAGGGCGTGTCGAGCATCTGGGAGCGCGTAACGACCCTGGAGCGCGAAGGGGTAAAGCTGAACCGCTGGGAGACTTATGAGCTGCTCAGGGACAAGTTCACGGCAGCATTTGAGCTCGAGGATGGGGAGCTGACCGATTACGAGCTTGAGCTGGCGGAGAAGCTGGTGGAGGAGAAATACGGAAACCCAGAATGGAACGAGAGCCGCTGAACTAGGGTAGCCTCCATTTCTCTTCTATTCCATGTTCCTCGGCCAGCTCGTAGAACAGTTCGTCTTCACCGAGCTCATCCTTCAAAGCCTTGAAGTTCCTTTCCAGCCGTGGAAGTCTTCCCTTTGAGCGCTTCAGCATATCGTTGCCGAGGTCAACTGCGAAGAGGAGGTACTCATCGTCCACCAGAACTTTTCCGTCCTTCCCCAGCGGGGCGGTGAGGTACTCGGTGGCGTTTATCTCGACGAGGTACCGCTTGGAGATCACCTTGAATGTGGTGTATTTAAAGCCGCTCGCCAGACCGAGCTCATGGAGCCTCTTCGCCCTCTCCAGGTCTTCGGCGACGATGTGGAATATGGGTGGCTGGCTCTTGAGGAATATGAGGCCTTTCTCGGCGTTTTTGAGTGCTCTTCTGGCCTCCTCGAACTCGATCGGGCGGTGAACCTTTACCAGCCACCTCGCGAGGGGCTTTGCCCCCAGCGCCGGTTCTTCTATTATTCCTATCCTCCCGGAGCAGGAGGAGGTGGTGTAGACGCCGTTGATGGAGTTTATGAGCAGGAGGAGGTCGATTATGTCGGCATCAACCTTTTCCTCTCTCATGGCCGTGAAGAGGCTGGTGAGTGCTTCGCGCTTTGCCTTCATATCTAAACCCTCCTTGGGCCTCTAACGCATTAAATCTCGCTCCAGCTCTTAGTTATGGTATGTAAAAGGTCTCAGCTTTCTCTTTCAGCCCCTTCTGTCGAAAACTTTATAAAGCTAACCCAAAAGGTTTAGCTGGAAATGGCCAGGGTGGTGTAGCCTGGTTAGCACAGGGGACTGTGGATCCCCTAGCCCGGGTTCAAATCCCGGCCCTGGCCCCATAAGAAACTTTGCTGGGCAAAGTTTCATCAAAGATTGTAGCTCTTTTTGGAGGTACAAAGTACTAACTGGGGTTTCTTTCTTTGAGCGATATTTTAATGTGGAACATTCCTCGTTAGATTTTTCTTTGAGGGTTTAACTCAAAAAGACGCCCTTTGGGCGTCGAAAATAGTAAACCCGTGGATAAACCGGCGTTTAAGCACTGTTCCTACTGTACACCAGAACATTTAATGAAAAACCAGCGTTTCCAAATGCAAGACTGTGGAGAGCTACGAACTTTTGGTGAAGCTTTTTCCAAAAGCTTCAGCGCTGGTTGAAAGATGGCGTGCAATTTTGAAATGCTTGTCTTCTAAGTGGTTTGCTCTTTAATTGACAGTCCTACAGTGTTTCGCTCTCTCAGGACGTCCAACGGACGCCAGAATAAAAGCAAAACTTGCAAAAAGTTCGGGTTTAATGTTAACCTTTCCCAAAACTCCTCTCTTTAATACCCAGTGTTGTTGCTGTATTGATTGTGGGCAAAGTGGGCATGGTGGGCACGTGGGCATACTATGCGTTCACCCTCCCCCCTATTTCCTGCATGAAACTTTCACGCGGGAAGACTGTATACCTCTGCCCTCCTTGCCCCGATATCCAGTGAAATGACAAACGAGAGGGCGAATGTGAATGGTTGACACAGGCATGTTGAGCCGGGTGCCCACCGTGCCCGATGTGCCCAGCGTCGCATCGACCTCTGAATCTTGCACTCTGCATAAAGGGTTTAAATGATGACGTCGGATCTTTAATTGGGGTGATAGCACGAGAGAGGGGGCTCCTCGTGAAAACCCACCTGGAGAACCATCCGTGGAGGACAGCGGGCGTAGTCATCCTTCCGTTCCAGAGGTTGCCCCAGGGTCTTGGAAGGAAGCCTTGCCACCCTTGGAGTTTGTAGAGTGGCTTTCTAGGCATTATCCTGAGGCACTAACTCTCGCCCAGTGGGAAACAGTCAAATATCTTTACACGTCGGAGTCGTTCAGGGAAGCTGGAAAGAAATCTGGACACCACAAGAACACGGCCAAGGCGGCTTGGGAGCGGTTAATAGCAGCGTTTGAGGAATATCAGAAGGAGTGGGAGCTTGATAAAGTCAAAGAGTCTTCAACCCCTTCGGAGCGGGGGCCGAGAAGTACCAAAACTTCGATTTCCCCCAGGGCCATTGTTCCTGTAAAGAGGTCTCAAGACCGGAACGTGAGCAGAGTCGAACTCGGTTACAGTGCAAAGACAACAACTTTCAAAGAAGTGGACCAAACCATTGCACGTGTACTTAGTGAGGAATTGAAAGATGTGCTTGTAGAGAGGGAAGTATATGCCAAACTCGGTGAGATGGTTTTCCTTTTGCTAATTCAGCGCGGATACATAGATGTTGAGAAGCTTCTCCCTGCGGTTAATGATCCGAATGCTTTCTTCAACGAGATTCGGAATGGCCTCAAGAGACTCATGGATGCCTCTGATCCCGACAAGGTCACCAAACTTATGGTAGAGAATGTGTTGCTAGAAGCTCAACTCAAAGAATTGGAACGGGAGAATGAACAGTTAAAGACGCAGTTACGGGAAGCTATTGCTACATTCAGGTTCACTAAGGGTATCCTTGATAAAAAGCAGAGACTTAAAGTCGCTATATTCATCGCGAATCGTGAGGCCAAGAAGAAGTCGCTGTCATGATTGCCAGAGGCAATATGAAAAAGGTCAAAGCAGGCCTTCAATCAGTTTGTAATCCTCCTCCGGGATCTTGCGCATAGCTCTGCCCATCAGGTGGCCGCTCCAGCGCTTCTTGTTTGTGATGAAGTTGAGCTTTGGAATGAGCGGCTTGAAGTCGAGTTCGCCGAGCTTTATTGGCTTAATCTTAATCCTGAGTGGGTAAGTCTCATGAAGATGTGGGGGACTCTTGAATATCTTTGTTGAGTCGGTGTAAGGCTCGCTAACGACTTCGAAAATGCCGACGATCTTGGGTTCGAGAACTTCTTTGTTCTTCCGTTCCTGCTTGACGTAGAAGACGAGCTTATCACCTGGCTTGACTTTGGCGATGGTGTTCTTGTGCCTCTTTGCCACGCCCCAGATGTTCTTCTTTTTGACAACCTCCCAGTTGTCGCGGTTGGTGATACAGAGCCAGTAGGTCATAGGGGTTCACCGTAGGAATTTAGTTGAGGTCCCCATAACGGTTTCCCTCGCATAAAGAATTAAAAGGTCTGGATAGGAGATTGTGTTGGTACCAATGGACATAGAATACAAAATAGCTAACATAGTTGTTTCGGGCCATCTTGGGACGCCGTTAAACCTTGAATCCTTAGTTACCTTGGATAATTTTTTCTATGACCCCGAATATTACCATGGGGGTTACCTAAAGCTCGATAATGGGTTAACTGTAACAATTTATCGGAGTGGCAAATACATAATCCCGGGCATTAAACGTTTAGAGGACATTGAGACCTCATTTAGAGGTTTGGTTAAGTATCTTGCTCCTTATATAGACCCCTCTAAGGTTCAAAAACCTCAAATCAGGAATTTGGTTATTAGTGGGGATTTTCATCGGACCTTTGCTTTGGAAACCCTTGCCTTGAAGCTTCCAAATGTTGAGTACAATCCTGAACAGTTTCCGGGCCTTATAGTTAAACTTCGGGGAAGCATAACACTCCTGCTCTTCAGCAGTGGACGCTTTGTTATTGTTGGGGCCAAAAGCTTGGAGGAAGTTGAAAAAGCAATTGAAAAGGTAAAAACCTGGGTACTAGTCTGAACGGGACTTTTGTTTTACAACTCACCCCTAAACGCCCTGTCAAGTATCGCGGGGAAGAGTTGCTCAAGCTCCTTTTCCCGCTCCCCATAGAGCCTGACAAGCTTTTGGGCGCGCTCGCTGACGGCGTCGAGGTAGGTAACGATGCGTTTTTGTTCTTCGAGGGGAGGGAGGGCGATTTTGAACCGCTTAATCATTTTTTGGTTTATATGTAACTGAGCAGCACCTCTAGTAACTATATTGAACTCAATTGGGAAAAAGTACTTGATTGCATAATATAGGTAATCATTTTTTGCTTTCTCCTCATTTTTGGTTGAAATTATTGTTATTTGTTGATTTACTGCAACATTAAAAGACGCAATCGCAATTTTTCCTATGCTTGCTGTTGTAACTAAAAGAATATCACCCGACATAGCCAATTTTGTATTACTTTCTTCAAGAGCTTTCTTTGTTATGAGAAAGCGATATGTAGTTACATATTTTGAGTCTGTAGGGATTTCACTAGCCGTTATCCACGGAATCTCTCCATTTTCCCAATATTCTCTATTATCTTTTCTCGGAGTTCCTCCCATTTCATGTCTAGCTATCTCTCCAAGCCTCACCCACTCCCAGCCCATCTCCTCCGCCTTCGAAAAGACCTCGTGCAGAGCGGAAGCCATCAGCTTTTCCGCTTCCTCCCTCGCTTCCCTAGCGTGGCGCTTCGCCTCCTCAAGGCGCTTGCTTATTTCGTCGAGCTTGGCGACGATGCGTTTTTGTTCTTCGAGGGGTGGGAGTGGGATTTTGAGTTTTAGCACGGCTTCTTTAGGTACTCTCTGTCTTCCCGTTGTTCCTAGCATTTGGTCTTCGAGGGTTTTTCTTGCATACTTGCTTTTTAGAATGTAAAACAGATACATTCTGTCGAGCAGGTTATTCTCTATATATATTGGATAAACTTCAGTTGTTGCCAGCGCAAAATTATTCGGTACGTTTTTGGGTACTATCCCCTGCTTTCCATTTTCGAACGATGGTGTTATTTTGGCTAAGAGGATATCCCCCGGCTCTGCATAGGAATAACTCTTTATGTTTGTTGATTCTCTAAGTTCGTACCTTGAGAAAACTCCTTTTTCAGGGATTAGCTCCATTGGAATGAATGCGATACTGTTAAATTGCAATAGTTTTTTCTTTACTCCTGAGTTTCCACGAATTCCAGCAACATCTCCCAGCCTCACCCATCTCCACCCTTCTGGCAACTTCCACGGTCCTTTCAGACCCGCGACCTTCGGCTTCGCGGGTTTCTCCTTGTGCTCTTTGGCGCCCTTCTTTGAACCCATGAACTCAGTGAGCGGCTTTTCTTTCATGGTTTCTCACCGAGGACGGACTTGATCTCAGCCAGAAGCTCGCTTATCCTCTTCTCCTTTTCCTCAAGGCTCGTTATTATTTCTTCGGGCGCCGGGTACTCTATCGTTAGCTTCCTGTTCGGGTTCCTCGCGCTCAAATCGTAGTCCCTCTCTTTAACGTCGTCTATGCTGACTATCCAAGAGTTCTCGGAGAGGGCTTTCTTTTTCCACTCCTCGTCGCCGGTTTCGAGGTACTTCTTCCAGGCCTCGAACTTCTGGAGTGCATCGTTAAGGTCTTCGTCCTTAATCGGGTTTGCCCTCGTGTAGTTTTTCCCGTTGGGCGGGACAAGCTCGTAGTACCAGATCTCCTTCGTCGGCTTTCCGCGCTCGAAGAAAAGAAGGCTCGTCTTTGGCCCGCTTCCTCCCTTGGGCGAGATGTTGGCGAAGGCTCCCTGGGGAAGGCTGACTATCGCGAAGACGTTGTTCTTTTCGAGGAGGTCTTTTCTAACCCTTACGTAGGCTTTGGTAACGTTGGAGAGAACTCCATCCGGCAGGACTATTCCAACCTTGCCTCCTGGCTTCACTTTCCTCATGACATACTGGAGAGCGGCAAGCTCCGTCGAGCGGGTTCTGACTATGAGGTTCTGGAGGTTGGACTCCTTTATCTTCCCGCCGAAGGGAGGGTTGGTTAGGATTACATCGTAAAGTTCGCCCGGATTGTGCAGGTCCTCGCTGAAGGTGTCGGTCTTCACGAGCTTCGCGTTAACTCCATGGAGAAGGGTGTTCATGTTGGCTATGAGGTATGGCTGGGACTTCAGCTCCTGGCCGTGGAAGGCCTTCTCAAGCTTCCTGAGGTCTTCCGCCGTTTTGGCCTGCTCGTACATGTGGTTGTAGGCCTCCACCAAGAAACCGCCGGAGCCGCAGAAGGGGTCGAACACGGTTTCCCCAATCTTTGGATCAACGACCTTAACCATGAACCTCACGATGGGCCTGGGGGTATAGTACTCGCCGGCCGCTCCTCCCTCACGGCCCATGAGCATCAGGGTTTCCTCGTAGAGCTGGGACATTATCTGGGTGTCTTCCTCGTCGGTTCTGATGTCCTCAAGGTTTTGGAATATCTCAAGAAGGTTGTGGGGGTCGTGAACCTTGAGCGTGACGTTGGAGAATATCTCCCCTATCTTGTTGAGCTCGTCGCTCCCGCCGAGGGAGCTGAGGTAGGGCCAGAGCTCGTTCGCTATGAAGTCGTAGAACGCCTTTACGTCCTTCACCTTCTTCAGGCTGTCAACGCCGAAGCGCTTCGGCCAGTTGTGGAAGAGGTACTCCTCCTTTATCACCGGCCTGTACCTCTCGCCCCTCAGCTCGGCTTTAAGCTTCCTATCCTCCTCACGATCGCTTAGAATTTTAAGAAAAAGCATCCATGAGAGTTGTTCAACGTAATCGAGAATTGAAAGTCCTTCAGCTCGCATTATCTCGTAGATGTGCTCGATTCTATTCGCAAGGGTCTGCCTCTCCATTAATCATCCCTCCATTAAATCGGCGTACAGGCCTTTTTCAATCTCCTCCAGGACTTTGCGGAGGCCTTTCCCTCCGCCGAACAGCTTGGCAATGCCCTTCAGCCCACCGTAGGCCTTGAACTCCGGAAGTTCAAAAACCCTTGGGTCCTCAATCTCGCTCAGGCCGTAGAGGCGGTAGTGGTCTATGAGGTCGAGGATTATTTCCCTGCCCTTCTCGCCGAACTTGTCCATGAACTCCTTCTTCAGCTCAAGGAACAGGTGCGCCCTCTCGTCCCTCGAAACTATCGGGGCATCGAAGAGCAGATTGGCGAGAAGGTCGAACTCATCCGCCTCCGGAACCTTCTCGATGAGCGAGAGCAGCTTGAGGTCTATGCCCGCTTTTTTCAGATCTTCCTTGAATCTGAGCCTCGCTTTTCTGTCCAGCCATATCTTCTTGAGGTCTGTTAAGCTGGTGACCCTCCTCCTCACCTGCTCCTTGGTGTACTTCACGTACTCGGCCTCAAGAACCTTGTTGCCCTTGATCTCTATCTTTATCTTGTTCTCTTCCTGGATGTAGACGTTGATGCCCCTTACCGTTATCGGGGCTTTGTTCTCGGGTTTGAGCTTC
The DNA here is from genome assembly GCF_002214565.1 of Thermococcus radiotolerans. Lineage (NCBI taxonomy): Archaea > Methanobacteriati > Methanobacteriota > Thermococci > Thermococcales > Thermococcaceae > Thermococcus > Thermococcus radiotolerans. Next base: position 1,443,414 of record NZ_CP015106.1, on the reverse strand, counting down.
CTGAGCGTTACCGTTGCTTGATTATCCGGCCTCGGAAACGTCGAGACATAGGTTTTCTTCGGCCTGTATCCGCTCGCCCGTATATCGACGAGTACCGCCTCTCTCGGAACGTTGCTGAGGAAAATCCTACCGCTATCGTCCGCAACGATGTGAACCGGCTTTCCGGGCTTAACGTGAACCACAACGTCGGCGCCTTTAATGGGCTTTAGAGTCTCATCGTCAACTATGAGCATGTTCAGATACCAATCGGTCGGCCGATCCTTGTCGGGCTTGAACTTGGGGAAGTCCCAACTGTCGAAGAGCCTCGTTGCCCCTGTGAAGTCTATTATCCTGAAGGTGAACTTTCTGGTTCTGTCGTACAGCCTCGAAGCCCTCCCTATTATCTGGTGGAACTCGACCTTCGAGCCGACGTGCTTCAGGAAGATAATGTTCCTTATCGGAGGGACGTCTATTCCAGTGCTCAGCACGTCAACGGTCGTCGCCACTACTGGGAACTGTTCTTCCGCGTTTGCAAAGCTGTTCCTAAGGACCCGATGGGCCTCGGGGTCGTCCGAGATTATTGGATAAGCGTAGTTGTCAACGCGGAACTTAGGGTTGAAATAGTTGTTTAGGAGTGCTGCCACTTCCCTCGCGTGTCTCTGAGTCGGACAGAAAATGACGGTCTTGGCAAATGGATCCGTATCCTCAAGGAACTTCGCTATCCAGCTCACTATGGCCCGTGTTCTGTCGGGCAGGATTATACTCTTTTCAAATTCTTCTGCGGTATAATACTCCTTAAGCTCTGCTCCCTCCGGTATCTCCAGCTGAACGCCGGCACTTCTGAGCTCTTTGAATGTTATTCTACCCTCTTTATCCACGTTGGTGTAAACCCTTACGATCTCTTCGGGGGGAGCAAGATAGCCGTCCTCTATGCCCTGGGCGAGCTTGTACTCGTAGACTGGCTCACCAAAGTACTTGTAAACGTCAACGTTATCGCTCCTCTTCGGCGTTGCAGTCAGGCCGAGATGAATCGCGTTGCCGAAGTACTTCAGGATATCGTGCCACCTGTTCCAGCCCGAGCGGTGGCACTCGTCTATTATTACGAGATCAAAGTAATCGGGATCAAAATGCTGGTAGACCTTCTTACCGTTTTTCTCCGAATACAAAGTCTGATACGTGGCAAAATAAACGTCCTTGGCGAAGTTGATGTTGTCCCCCTTGAGCTCCCAGCGTGCGTTTCCAAAGGCTTCAAACGCGTTGTACGCTTGTCCCCGCAGGTAGACCCTATCCACCACGAAGAGTATCTTTTTCAAAAAGCCGCTCTGGTAGAGCTTCCATGCTATCTGAAATGCTACAAACGTCTTTCCACTTCCCGTCGCCATTGTCAGGAGTAGGCGCTTTCTCCCGAGGAGTATCTCCTCTATCGCGCGCCTAACGGCGACCTCCTGGTAATAGCGGGGCTTTTTGTCGCGAACGTAGAATGGAACTGCGAGGGGGTTTGATTTTGCCCGCCGTATTGCCTCGTCGAGGCCTTTTCTCTTGGTGTATCTTTCCCACAGCTCGTCAGGTTCAGGAAACGCGTCTAGTTCCCTGGTTTGCTTCGTGAAGAAGTCGTACTCAACTATCTTCAGCCCGTTGGTGGCGTACGCGAAAGGAGCATCGAGGGCTTTTGCGTACCCTTTCGCCTGTTCCAGTCCTAAGTATGGATCCTCACTTGCCTTTTTTGCCTCCACAACGGCTATTATGTGTCCTTGGAAGTTCGGGTAGAATAGAACGTAATCGGCTCTCTTTGGAGATGTTCTGCTTCCGTCGTTGTTCAGAATTCTTCCTACTGAGATGACGTATTCCCTTCTGATTCTATCCTCGTCCCATCCACTCTCGTGGAGCTTCGGATCGATCAGCTTGCTTCTCGTATCGGCTTCACTGTAATCCGAATACCTCCCCATGGTTCAAAACCCATAATCTGTGACCTTGCGAGATATATAACGTTTACTTTTGGGCATTTGGAGCCGTTTTGCGGATGTTACTATTTTCTATTCATGATATAATGCTCCAACACCCTTAAAACCCCTGGCAATTATATCCATCTTGGTGAATACACATGCCCTGGAAAGACAAGCTCGGTCTTGTTCACATCTACACCGGCAACGGAAAGGGGAAGACAACTGCCGCCTTTGGCCTGGCCGTCAGGATGCTCGGCTCCGGCGGGAGGGTCATCATCCTCCAGTTCATGAAGGCGCCGGATGTTTATGGTGAGCAGAAGAAGATAGCCGAATGCGGCGCTGTCATAGAGTCCTTCGGCCTGCCCAAGTTCGTCCACGGAGAGCCCGAGCCGGACGACATAGAGGCCGCAAAGAAGGCTCTGGCTCGCGCGAAGGAGGTCGTCTCGAGCGGCGAATGGGACCTTGTGATCCTCGACGAAATCTGCGTTGCCCTCGGTTTCAAAATGCTCGACGTTGAGGAGGTCAAGGAGCTCATCAAGAGCAAAGCCCCTCACACCGAACTCGTCCTTACCGGCCGCTACTGCCCGGAGGAGCTCTTTGAGCTGGCCGACTACGTGACGGAGATGCGGGAGGTCAAGCACCCCTACCAGAGAGGAATCCTCGCGAGGAAGGGCGTTGAGTTCTGAGGCGCCCTTCTCATCCCCTGATTTCGACGTTGACCGAAAAGCTTTTTAGTTAGGAAAGCTTAAGATAATCCGGGAAAGTTTTAGTAACAATTCTTTAGAAAAGGGGGTGATAGAATGAGCGAGCTCATCGGTCAGATCGTGCAGGTTCTCAAGGAACAGGTCGTTCAGGACACCGTTGTTCCCAGGAACATAAGGCGCGCCGCCGAGCAGGCCATCGAGGCCCTCCTGGACGAGAGCAAGGAGCCGGCCGTCAGGGCCGCCGATGCCATAGCGATCCTTGAGGAGATAAGCGAGGACCCGAACATGCCGATGCACACGAGGACGATCATCTGGGAAGTCCTCGGTGCCCTTGAGCAGGTCAAGTGAGCGTTTTTCTTTTCCCGCTCATTTCCCTGCGTTTCTGGTGTTGCCGTCAGGCTTTTCTGCTTAAGTACCAGAGCTTCGCGCTCTCCTCGACGAGTTCCGCCTTGTAGAACGCCTCCCGAAGGGTCTTCCCAACGGTAACTATGCCGTGGTTCGCCATTATCGCCGCGTCCGAGTGGCACACGCTTTTGGCAACGATATCCGCCAGCTCCTGCGTTCCAGCCGGCCTGAACGGGGCTATTGGAATTCTCTTCAGGTAAATCTCGGCCTCGGGGGTTATTATCGGCAGCTCGCCCTCCACCAGCGTCGAGGCGACTATGGAGTAGGGCGGATGGAGGTGCGCTATGGCTTTGACGTCCGGCCTTCTCTCGTAAATCGCAAGGTGGAGCCTGTACTCCGATGACGGCCTCACCCCGGAGACCTGCCTTCCGCTCATGTCGATTACGGCTACCTGTTCGGCCGTCATGTCGTCCATGACGGCTCCAGTGGCCTTGATGAAGACGAGGTTTCCCTTCCTGATGCTCAGGTTTCCGCCAAACGCCGCGGTAAGTCCCCTCTCGTGGGCTAGCCTGGAATACTTCACGAGCTGGGTTTTTATGGCCCTGCTCATCCTTTCACCACCCTCACGCCGTAGCCGCAGTCCTGGCAGTAGGCCCTCTCCCCCTTCCAGGCGAGCTCTCCGCCGCATATCGGGCAGATGTTGATGTCTCCCTCCTCCCTCCAGCGCTCGTAGGTCTCGCGCTCTATGACCAGGAAGAGCCCTTCCTCGTCCTCCTCGAAGTGGCCCAGAACCGGGTTGCTCTCCAGTTCGAGGGTCTTCTCGTCCACGATTATCGGCTCGATGCCGACGTTGCCCTCGTATTCGAGGTCGTTGGTCGGGAGAATCTCGACCACGAAGGCCCCGAGCTTTCTGTCGTGGTAGGCTATGACCTCCAGGGCGTCGCTGAGCTCACCGCTGGAGGAGATGGCGTCCACCACTACGGTCTCCCCCCTGGGAAATGCCAGGGCTATGACGAACCTGCTCCGGTAGAGGGCCAGTCCGCGATCGAGGCAGCCCTCCTCGAGGCCGAGGCCCTTCAGAATCTCGCGAAGCTCGTCGCCGCTTGGCAGCTTACCCTCGCGTCTTATGAACTCTCCGATTTCCTTTGCGAGCGGCATGGCGAGTGTAACGGGTTCGTAGAGCTTCATGTTCCCACCACTCCAGAGTCGGGAGAAAAATTTATAAACCTACCCGGGGCACTATGGAACGGGCTGACTGTAGGGTCCCGCGGTAGCCTAGCCTGGGAGCGGCGGCGGACTGTAGATCCGCAGGTCCCCGGTTCAAATCCGGGCCGCGGGACCACCAGAATTCTAACGGCCTTTTCTGAGAGCTTCAAACCGTTGGATTTCCCGTCTCTGTGAGCCTTTGCTCCAATTGCTCTGGTTCTTATCCCCTTACAACACGCTGAGTTTGACCCCCATCCCCACGAGAAAAAACTTTTTAATCTTTGGCGCCATGTTAAACTTTGGTGTTTAAAAATGGGGAACCGGAGCTTTCTCACCGAGCAGCAGATTAGGATACTCCGCCTGCGAGCGAAGGGGTTGAAGCAGAGCGAGATCGCAGAGATGCTGGGCACGAGCAGGGCCAACATAAGCATCCTCGAGAGGCGCGCCCTTGAGAAGATAGAGAAGGCCAGGAACACAATCCTCATCTGGGAGCAGATAAACTCCAAGATAAGCGTTGACGTGAAGAAGGGAGAAGACATCTTCAACGTCCCGGAGAGGCTCTTCCGGAAGGCTGACGAGCTCAAGGTTAAGGTTCCCTACAGCACCGCCGAGGTGATAGCCTTTCTCGTGGAGCACGCTCCAATAAGCGACAGGATAGCGAAGCGCGACTTCACTCTCTTCCTTGACGCCAAGGACAGGCTGAGGATAAGCGAGTGCCTACTTGAGGACTTCGATAAGGTAGGGAAGCAGGAGTGACGTGAAGACGCCGTTCAGGGCCATGGCCAGGCCGCTCACCGCCCCCGCCAGCTCGTCTTCAAGGATTATCCTCGCCGTCCCGAGACCGTGGGAGCTGACTCCCATTGCCAGTCCCCTGGCTATTCTGTCCCTCACCCTCGCCAGGCCGAGAAGCTCTGGGCCGAGGGCGTTCCCCATTATCCCGGTCAGTATCACGAGAACCGCGGTTAATGCTGGAATGCCCCCTATCTTCTCGCTTATGCCTATAGCTATTGCCGTGGTAACGCTCTTCGGGGCTATGCTGAGGAGAACCTCCTCGCTTCCGCCGAGGAGTTCGGCGATGTAGAAGGCGCTGAGGATGGCGACCGTTCCGCCGACGGCTATCCCAAGCGTTATCTCCTTCGCGTAGGCCTTTATGGTTTCCCTGCCCTTGTAGACCGGAACTGCCAGACTCACAACCGCCGGTCCGAGCAGGAACTTGAGTATAACCGCGCTGTCCATGTAGCTCCCGTAGGGGATTCCGAACCACCTGAGGATGACCGCTATCGTGATTATGGAGAGGAGAACCGGGTTGGTATAGAAGGCCCTTTTCCTGGCGTGGAGCTCCGAGAACAGGTAGAAGACAACGAGGGTGAGCGTTATTCCGAGTGGATTCATTCCTCGCCCCTCCTGAGGAGTTCAACCGTCTTCGCGGTGACGACCAGCGTAACCAGGAAGCTCAGTATCAAGGCGACGAATATCGGCACCGCTTGGCTCTTTATGAGGCCGATGTAGGTGACTATCCCCACTCCTGGGGGAACGAACATGACGCTCATGTTCCTGACGAACAGCTCGGCCTCACCTTCCACCCATTCCAGTCTGATGGCACCCGTGAGGAGTGCCGCTAGGAGGAAGAGCATGCCGAGCACGCTCCCAGGGATCGTCAGGTTGAGGGCAAAACTGGCGAACTCACCCAGTGCGTAGAAGCCGAAGATTATCGCCAGTCCTCGGTAGGGCCTCATGCTCTAAGCTAGGCGCTCCACCTATAAAAGCCTCCCGAAAGGTCAATAAGGTTCGGGGTCGAGTAGGGGCGGGTGGTTCCATGCTCCTCAGGGACTATAGATTCCCCCCAAGGTACGGCCCCGAGTGGGGCAGCGGTGGAATTTTTGGACTCAAATACCACAACGGAACGCTCTACTTCACGCTGGCCTTCGAGGCCGATGCCCACTTCACAGACGTGAAGAGCGGCGAGGAAAAGACCTACGACTTCACCCTCCTTGGCGAGGCTCCGACCAGCGGCGGCGACACGTACAACGCGGTCGAGACGGTTGACGAGTTCATCTACTTCGGTGGCTGGGTTCACGCGCCGGCCGTTTACCGCGAGGAGGGGAGGATACTCTTCCACAACAAGTACTCCCACGTCCACGTCTACGACACCGAGAACGACTCCATAAGGCTGCTCTGGAAGGATTCCATTCACCACGAGACCGACTGGGCCGGTGAGGTGAGCGATATCCTATACGACCCCGCCAACGACAGGCTCCTCATCGCGAGGGAGGACGGGCATGCAAACCTCGGCGTCTACGCCCTTGATAGGAGAACCGGGAAGGCTAAACCCCTCATCCACGAGCCGTCCCTCAAGGGGACGATAGTTCACGATACGGCCTTCTTCGGCATCGGCAGCAACTTCACGGAGGGCCTGAGGGAGATAAGGGCTCTGGACCTGATAGAGGGCAGATGGCAGACCTTCAAGCTTGGTGAGAGCGTCGACGGGCGGCCCTACATAAGGCCCGAGTACGGCCCGCTGGCGAGTGCCTACAACAGGGCCTTCGCCTTCGTTCGCGGTGGAATAATTGCAGGAAACCCCTTCATGGGTGAGGACTTCCGCTTTTTCCGCCTCTTCGAGTTCTACACCTTCTACGCCCCGTTCAGGGTGAACGCGATAAACGTCGGGGGAGGCATCCTCACAGCCTACAACGCCCACCACGACGCGGTTTATAGAAGGGACTCAGCCAACGTCGGCATGGAGTGGGCGGCAACGAACACCATAACCGGCCCCAGTGTTCTCCTCTACGTTGCCCCGCCGATGGTCAAGATAGTAGGGGCCTTTGGCGCCAGGGTCACGAGCATAGAGAAGATGGACGGGAAGCTCCTGGTGGCGACCAACACGGCACCCAACACGGGCGCGACCGAGGCGACGCCCTTCGACACCGGGGCCAGGGACATAGTGGTTCTCGACGAGAAGATACTCCAGGAAAAGCCCCCCGCGGTGAGCTTCTCCCTCCCGCTGGCACTCCCGGGCATGGCGAAGAACCTGGGCGCCGGAACCTTCGGCGGAATCCCGCTGGACGGCTACCGCGAGCCGAGGATGGTTCTCTACCTGAGCGGGGACAACAGGCTGACCGTTCACGAGTACGATCTGGCACTGCCGGCTGGGGAGGCAGTGAGCGAAACCTTCGACGTGAGGGCCGGAAAGAACGTGCTCGACCTGAGCTCATTCAGCGGCATCGTGAGCTTCGAACTGGAAAAACCGGATATGAGGGGGAAGGTAAGAATAGAGCTCCGCTGAGCCTTCCCCTTTACGATTCCATTCTTCCGAGGAGGTTGTTCCACGAGTAGCTGGATTCTATGAGTTCCCCAACGGTTACGGTCTCCTCCCTCTTTATCTCCGGCTTTAGCTCGCTGAGCTTTTCTAGGAGCTCCTCCCTCGGAAGGGCCTCCTCATCGAATACCACGAAGCCGTTCTTGGCGTAGCCGTTGATGAACGCCCTCCAGACCCTCTCGTCCTTCAGGAGCTCGTACTGCTTGCCCATTGCCCTCTCCCAGTCTATGCTTCCAAATCTGAGGACCAGTTTGGTAAGCCTCTTCTCCGGCCTGACCGTCATTCTACCACCTCACTCCCTGGGGTTTGTCCCAAAGTAGTCCTCTATGTCGATGTACGTCTTCCGGTAAATCTCGCTGTTCTTCATCCGCTCGACGAACTCCTTGGTTCTGATGTACTTGTCCTTCTGGTACTCCCAGTCCGGGTGCATGGCCTTCCACTCCTCCCAGGTGTAGCTGAACTGGTCCTGCACCTTGTCCCTGTAGAGCTCCGGAATCACGTTGAAGGTACAGAAGGGCACTATCCTGCCGTCGGGCATGGCGTAGTGAATGACGCAGCGCTCAACCCTCTCGACGTCGTAGTTGTACTCGTCCATGAAGTGCATCATTCCGAGGAATAGGGCGTTGGTGTGGAACTTTCCGAGGGCGTCGTAGTTTCCGTGCATGAAGGCGTTCTTTATGAGTTCGAGGACGCCGATGCCCTCCGGAGCGTACTTCTCGTCGTAGAAGCTCTTGAACTTCATGAATATCTCCGCGCCGAGCTTGAGCTTCTGGAGCCTTCCGAGGGTCTTCCACTGCTCTATCTCCTCCGCCTTGCTCTCCAGGTACTCTACGAATCCTTCGACGTCGAGGAACCTGCTTATTGGAACGACACGTTTCTTCTTTCTGTCGAGGAAGATGTAGGTCGCCGCGCCGCAGCAGTAGTGGCTGGTCATGTAGTAGCGCGAGCCAGTGAAGGCCTCGAAGAACCTGGCTATGTGGCCAGCGATCGGAATCGGGTACCAGTCTTCCATGACTATGGCCCCGTTCGTCTGCTCCTCGATGCGCTTTATAGCACCGGGTATGGTTATCCTAAAGCGCTGGCGCTCCTTCTTTGGAACCCTGCCAACGAGGGAAATCGGCTGGAAGTTAACGCCCCTAACGATATCGAGGTGGTTCAGGCCGAAGTTGATTATCGCGCCGAGCTCATGGTCGTTAACGTTCCTTATAGTAGTCGGCACTAGGACTATGCTCGGCCCCTTCGCCTTTCTCACGTTCTCAAATATGAGCGGAATCTCCCAGTGATTCTTCCAGTTGGTCTGAGGCGTCATTCCATCGTAACTCAAGTAGAGAACGTTAACACCGGCCTGCCTTACCGCCTTGACCAGCTCCGGCTCAAAGGCGAGCTTTATTCCATCCGTGTTGAGCTGGACGTGATCGTAACCCTCTTCCTTCGCGATTTTGATTATCTCGACGAGGTCCTCCCTGAGCGTCGGCTCGCCGCCGGTGAACTGGACGGCGTTGGCCCCAACGGGGTACTCCTTCTTGGCATTGCGGAGCATCATACGAATCTGCTCTAGGGTTGGTTCGTATATCGGCTGTCCCTCCTTGGCGTAGAAGAAGCAGTACCAGCAGCTTAGATTGCAGCGGTTGGTGAGCACTATGTTGAGCAAATTGGTGTGCGAGCGGTGCCTCGCGCAGAGACCGCAGTCCAAGGGACAATTGACGCCGGAAGCGTCAACGTTGGCACTCATGAGCTTGAAGTCGAACTTCCACTTCTGGAACCTGTAGTACTGCTCAACATCCTCATAATATACATCGGTTATCATGCCCTCGGGACAGCGCTTCGTTATCCACACCTTACCATCCTTCTCCCATACGAGGGCCGGAACGACCCTTCTTGTCTCCGGACAGAGGGAGTACGTTCTGTGCGGCAGCGGCCCACCGTACGTTCTGCTGGCCTTCCTGAGCATCTCCTCGAACTGCTCCTCACTGATCTCAGGGAACTCGATTATGTCCCTGATCCTTCTCGTGGATTCGGCAAATTCCTTTTCGCCGCTGGGCACTTCACCAACGCTCTCTGCCATTCTACTCACCTCTCCAACTTTCACCTTTGGTCAATTATCCAATTCTCAGGTATAAAAACTTTTGCGTAAATATGAAGATTTTCCTGCATATCTCTGCCCCACATCTGGGTACTGGGCTAAGGGTTAAAAGCACGCCGTCAAAATTATCCCGGTGGTGAGATGCCAGCGAGAGAAATGAGGATGGAGATGTTCCTCCGCGCCCTGCTCAGGAGGGACTTCACCAAGGCCAAGGCCCACCTCGAGAAGCTCCAGAAGATGGCGGGCTCCGACGAGTGGGGAAGGGGCTACGGAAAGGCAATAAACGGCTTCATGAGCGCCCTCAAGGACAACGACACCGATGCGCTCATAGTCCAGCTCGTAAACGAGCACGACAGGGAGAAGGCCGAGAAGCTCCTGGAACACTTCCAGGGAATCCTCGAGCACGAGTTCCGCGACGAGTACGAGAAGGGCTACTACACGGCCTGGGTTGAGTTCCTCAACGCCTACCTCGCCCAGAAAACGCTAGCACTCAAGAAATGAGGTGTTTCCATGGGAAAGGAAGAGGCCATGAGAAAGCTCGAGGAACGTATAAGAAACTGTCAGAAATGCCCCCTCGGAAAGCTCAGAACCCACGCCGTCCCCGGCTCCGGGAGCTACGACGCCAAAGTGATGTTCGTCGGCGAAGCACCAGGCTATTGGGAGGACCAGAAGGGCCTGCCCTTCGTCGGCAGGGCTGGAAAGATACTCGACGAACTCCTGGCCGAGATAGGCCTAAGCAGGGAGGAGGTCTACATAACCAACATAGTCAAGTGCCGCCCGCCTGAGAACCGCGACCCCACCGAGGAGGAAATCAAAGCCTGCTCACCCTACCTCGACAGGCAGATAGACATAATCAGGCCGAAGGTCATAGTCCCCCTCGGAAGGCACTCCATGAGGTACATCCTCGAGAAGTTCGGATTCGAGGCCGAGCCCATAAGCAAAATACACGGAAAAACCTTCGAGGCCCACACGCTCTTCGGAAGATTCGTCATAATGCCGATGTACCACCCGGCCGTTGCCCTCTACAGACCTCCCCTGAAGGAGGAGCTGAGGAAGGACTTCAGGAGGCTTAAAGAGCTGATAGAGGGTCAACCATGAAAGGCCCTTCAATTTTCAAATACTCTTCCGAGTGAGTCGTCCGTATTTAGCGTTTTTTAAGCCTCAAAGCCCCTTTCCTGAAGCTTTTTCTGGGAAAGATTTTTATGGTATTGGTGCGCATTATTGTACCTGAGAGCATGCATTAATGCAGGGATACACCAGTGTTCACCAGAACGCAAGAAATTCGATTCAGATGTATGGAAACGGCCCACGGGATTTTCGAAAACATGTCATTGTGTCAAAAACTTTTCAGGAAACCTTATATTGCACCCAAGGATTCCAAGGCATGATATTTAGGTGGGGGTGAAACTGTGTCGGATTTCGGAGTACTGTCTCTGCTGCCACCCCTGGTGGCTATTATCTTGGCGATATGGACTAAGAGGGTTATCCTGGCTCTGTTCGCCGGTGTCTGGATTGGAGGCGTAATGGTCTCCGGCTGGAACCCGGTGACGGGAACCACCCAAACCCTCGACTGGATAGTCGGCAACGCCATCGATGACTGGAACGTCAAGATACTGCTCTTCGACTTCCTCATCGGTGCGGGCGTGGGACTCATATACAAGTCCGGAGGAGCGATGGCGATAGGTCGCGCCCTGGCGAGCAAAGTGCGCAGCAGCCGCGGCGCCGCGATGATGGGATGGCTCCTCGGCGTGCTCATATTCTTCGATGACTACACCAACACCATCATCGTCGGTAACACCATGAGGCCCATCACCGACAGGACCCGCGTTTCCCGTGAAATGCTCGCCTACATAGACGACTCAACGGCAGCGCCGGTTGCGGGACTGGCTCTGGTCTCGACCTGGATAGGCTACGAGGTCGGCCTCATCGGTGATGCATTCAAGGACCTCAACGTTGACTACGGCGCCTACGTCGCCTGGATGCACAGCGTTCCCTTCAGGTTCTACTCGATACTCGCGATAATACTGGTCTTCATCGTGGCCTTCACCCACAGGCACTACGGCCCGATGCTCCACGCCGAGTACCGCGCCAGGACCGAGGGCAAAGTCCTCCGCGACGGTGCGAAGCCGCTCATGACCACCGAGATTGACCTCGGCATGCCGAAGGAGGACGGCAGCGTCCACATCTTCATATGGCCTATACTGACGCTCATATTCGTCACCCTCTACGGCATGTGGTACACCGGCGGCGGTGGCGCGGCCTACGCTGAGGGCGGTCTCATGGAGGTCCTCGGAAACTCCGACTCGGCACTGGCGCTCCTCTGGGGTTCCTTCGCCATGGTCGTGGTTGCCTTCTTCCTCGTCCTGGCCATGAAGCGCATGACCATCGAGGAGGCCGAGGACGCCATCGTCCGCGGTATGAAGCAGATGGTCATAGCCAACACGATACTGCTCTTGGCCTGGAGCATCAAGAGCGCCACCGACGCCGTCGGGACCGCCCCGTACATCGTTGACCTCGCCAAGAGCGCCGGTGTGAGCGGAAGCTGGGTGCCGCTGATAGTGTTCCTCATCGCCATGTTCATCTCCTTCACGACCGGAACGAGCTGGGGAACCTTCAGCATCATGCTGCCCATCGCCATACCGCTCGCCTACGGAGTTACCGGCTACGTCGGCCCGGAGGTCTTCGCGGCCATCGGTGCGGTCTTCGCCGGCGGTATCTTCGGCGACCACTGCTCACCGATCAGCGATACGACCATCATGAGTTCCATGTTCTCCGGTTCGGACCACATAGACCACGTCACAACGCAGGTGCCGTACGCCGTAACAGCGTCGAGCGTCGGAATATTCCTCTACCTGCTCTTTGGCTTCGGCGTCCACAGCTGGGCGGTACTCCTGCCGCTCGGCCTGATCCTCCTCGTCGGCGCCTGGTACGTCCTCAGCGAGTGGTACGGCAAGAAGTACGGCATACCGCACGGAAAGGTCCCGGTGTACGTGGCCGAGGAGTGAACCTTTCCTTTTCCCTTTTCTCGCCACTTTTAAAAGGCCAAGGGCGCACTTTTCTCGGAGGTGAGAGGTTGCTCGTCAGAACCTTCGTTCCGGCCCACATAACGGCGTTCTTCGTTCCCAGATTTCACGATGACCCGCTTAGAGCCGGCTCCCTTGGGGCCGGGGTGAACCTAGACAAGGGCGTCAACGTCTTCGCGAGCATAGAAACCGGTACCCTTGAGAGGCACATACACGTCGCCTTCAACGGCGAACCGGTTGAGAGAAAAAGGGCGATAATAAGCTACTCCGTCGCGGACGAGCTGGTTCCGGATGACTTCATCGGGGAAGTTGAGATTTGGCAGTACTTCGACTTTCCGAACGGCCACGGCTTCGGCAACAGCGCCGGAGGTGCCCTGGGGACGGCTTTAGCGTTGAGCTACGCCTTCGGGGGGACGTGGCTTAAAGCTGCCCAGGTGGCCCACCGGCATGAGGTCCTCAACAGGGGCGGCCTCGGCGACGTTGTGGGTCAACTGGCCGGAGGGATAGAGGTTCGCGTCAAGGCCGGCGGCCCGGGCGTTGGCGTCGTTGACAATCTCTTCTTCGAGGATTACCGCGTTCTCGTCGTCCCCCTGGGCAGGCTCTCAACCAGGGAAGTTCTGGACGGCGACATCGTGGATGCCATAGAGCGCGAGGGGAGGGAGGCCCTTGAGAAGCTCCTCCTGGAACCGGGGCCTGAGAGGATGATGATCCTTGCGAGGGAATTCGCGGAGAAAACCGGCCTCCTTAGCGGTGAACTCCTTGAGCTGGCGAGGGAACTGGACAAAGTTATTTCCACCCCCAGCTCCATGATAATGCTTGGAAGGGGTCTCTTCGCCCTTCTCAGGGAGGACGAGGTGGAGAATGCCATAACCCTCCTCTCCGACCTCAACCTGCCCTACGACGTGACCGGAATCCACGAGGGCAGGCCGAAGGTTGGCAGGTGGGTTGGTTAGTAAACCCTTATTCCCTCGTTTAGAACGGTGCGGTGGAACGAGGTTTCTCTCCACCGCTCAAACTCCTCCCGTTTTTCCACGATAACGTTGAGAACTACTCCGTGTTTCATCAATACTTCAAAGATCCCATCTATCAGCTCATCTAGGGACACGTCTCCGACTACGAGCAGGTCAACGTCGCTCTCTTCGGTGTAGTCCCCCCTCGCATAGGAGCCGAAAAGGTAGACTCCCTCAATGCGTCCTTCAAAGTTTTCCCTTAGGAAACCCAGAAATTCCTCTAACGCTCTTCTCCTCGAATCCATCCTGACACCAGCTCCTGGGCTTTTTCAAGGAACTCTAGAGCTAAATCGAGGATTTCTTCGGCTTCCTCTCTGGACGGGGTGTACATAACGTTGTAGTCGGCTTGACTTCTCATCTGAAACGCCTTTGTGAAGGCCTTTCCATAGTATTCGTCCAGTAGTCCTTCCTTGATGTAGCTCATCCCAAGCATCGAGAGGGTTCCTGAGTGCTTCTTTGGGGTTATACCCTTAATTAACAGGAGGGCTCTCGCGGAGTGGAACATTGAGTAGTATGCCCTGCTTATGGCGTCCCGGTACTTTCCATGCTCATAGAGAATTTGGGCTGATGAAAGCTCCTCCTCAGCGACTTCTAACTCTCTTGTTATCTCCTCTCCCTTCATGGTTCGTCATACGCTTTTTAGATATTTAACACTAACCCAATACCCTTTTATCCCCCTTCCTCCTAACTCCATTCAGGTGGTGAAGATGAAATACGCCGAACTGGCCGACCTCTACAGGCGCCTGGAAAAAACGACCCTCAAGACCCTCAAGACCAAATTCGTCTCCGATTTTCTCAAGAAGGCACCCGATGAACTCCTTGATATAATCCCCTACCTCATCCTCGGAAAGGTCTTCCCTGACTGGGACGAGAGAGAGCTTGGGGTCGGCGAGAAGCTCCTCATAAAGGCCGTTTCCATGGCTACCGGCGTTCCCGAGCGGGAGATAGAGAACTCCGTGAGGGACACCGGCGACCTCGGTGAGAGCGTTGCCCTGGCCCTGGAGAAGAAAAAACAGAAGAGCTTCTTCTCTCAGCCGCTGACCATAAAGCGCGTTTACAACACCTTCGTGAAGATAGCCGAGGCCAGCGGGCAGGGAAGTCAGGACAGGAAGCTGAAGTACCTCGCCAACCTCTTCATGGACGCCCAGCCGGAGGAGGGCAAGTATCTCGCCAGGACGGTTCTCGGAACCATGCGCACCGGCGTTGCGGAGGGACTCATGAGGGACGCCATAGCGAGCGCCTTTGGAGTCAAGGCCGAGCTCGTCGAGAGGGCTTACATGCTCACGAGCGACTTCGGCTACGTCGCGAGGGTGGCCAAGCTCAAGGGCAACGAGGGCCTCTCAAAGGTCAGAATCCAGGTGGGCAAGCCCATAAGGCCGATGCTCGCCCAGAACGCGGCCAACGTGAAGGAAGCTTTGGTAGAGATGGGCGGAAAGGCGGCGTTCGAGATAAAGTACGATGGAGCACGCGTTCAGGTTCACAAAGACGGCGACAGGGTCGTTATATACTCCCGCAGGCTGGAGAACGTGACGAAGTCCATCCCGGAGGTTGTTGATGCCGTCCTGGAGAGCGTAAAGCCCGAGAAGGCCATCGTGGAGGGTGAACTCGTTGCCGTCGGCGAGGGCGGGAAGCCCAGGCCCTTCCAGTACGTGCTGAGGCGCTTCAGGAGAAAGTACAACATCGAGGAGATGATAGAGAAGATCCCCCTCGAGCTGAACCTCTTCGACGTCCTCTACGTTGACGGCGATGGGATGATAGACACGCCCTTCTCCGAGCGCAGGAAGAAGCTGGAGGAGATAATCTCCCAGAACGAGAGGATAAGGCTGGCTGAACAGCTGGTAACCACCAGCGCCGACGAGGCTGAGGAGTTCTATCAGCGCGCCCTTGAGCTCGGCCACGAGGGCCTGATGGCGAAGCGCCTGGATTCGGTTTACGAGCCCGGAAACAGGGGCAAGAAGTGGCTCAAGATAAAGCCCACGATGGAGGACCTCGACCTCGTCATAATCGGCGCCGAATGGGGAGAGGGAAGGCGCGCACACCTCCTAGGCTCCTTCCTGGTTGCGGCCTTCGACCCGCACAGCGGCCAGTTCGTCCCGGTTGGAAAGGTCGGGAGCGGCTTCACCGATGAAGACCTGGCCGAGTTCACCAAGATGCTCAAGCCCCTCATAGTCCGCGAGGAGGGCAAGTACGTCGAGATAGAGCCGAAGGTCGTTATCCAGGTCACCTACCAGGAGATACAGAAGAGCCCGAAGTACGAGAGCGGCTTTGCCCTTCGCTTCCCGCGCTACGTCGCTTTGAGGGAGGACAAGAGTCCCGAGGAGGCGGACACGATCGAGCGCATAGCCCAGCTCTACGAGTTCCAGGAGAGGTTCAAGGCGAAGAGGTGACCTCGTTTTCTTTCGTTTCTTCAAAGTTTTCCCGCACTTCGTCCGACTTTTCACCCTCCTTCGGAACCAGTCTTCCGGCAAGCTCCGCGGCCTTCTTAGCCATTAGCGGGGTGGCCAGCAGGAGGCCCGTTGAGAGTCCAGCGAGGTACGCGACCACGTTTCCGGAATACCCGTCCACCATCGCCAGGGAGGGAAGGTCGTAGAGGGTGTGTGCGATCATCGAGAACGCCAGTCCGGCAAAGCGCTTCCATCCCCTCTCGCCGAGCAGGAAGCCTATCGTGATGGCCGCCCAGATGGCGTGAAGTCCCATGAGGACGATTCTGACCCCAACGAGGTACGCCGGCTGGTTGAGGGCGAAGATTCCCGCGGTGTAGAATATCCCCTCCACAACGCCCAGGAAGAGACCCGCGCCTATGACGAGCTTCCACTTTTCCCATTCCGGCGAACGCTCGAAGAACTTCATGGGCAGGAGCTTCACCGACTCCTCGATTATCCCCGCCGCGAAGGCCAGGGCAATCCACGTTTTGAGGAACAGTAATGGTGCCTCAAGGACAGAGGCTATGACGAGGCCAAGGATGCCGAGGGCGAATCCCGGAACCTTCCAGCCGCTCTCCGGGAAGGAGCGCCACCTCTGGAGGGTGTACTTGATCGCCAGCAGAACGGACAGGCCCCCGACTACGGTTATGATTCCGAAGTAGTACTCGATGACCTTCTCCGGTGTGAGCATGGTACTTTCTTCACTCTTCCACCTTATTAACGTTGGCCCCAACTTTTTTAAATTCGATGTGGATTTACCTCTGAAACTGCCAAGAACTTTACACGAAGGTGTTCAAAATGAAGGACGCGAAGGCCCGGCTCATCGACATGTTCTTCACCGAGGAGGCCATCCTCTTCGGTCGCTTCGTTCTCACCTCCGGCAGGGAGAGCGACTACTACATCAACGTCAAGAAGCTCTCCACGAATCCCATGGCGCTGAGGATAATCGCGAGGCTGATGGCGGAGAGGGCCAAGGCCCTTGGCATCGAGTTCGACCGCGTCGCCGGCCCAGAGCTTGGAGCTGTGCCGATAGCGACGGCCCTATCGCTGGAAACCGAAAAGCCCCTCGTCATAGTCCGCAAGAAGCCCAAGGGACACGGCACCGGGAGCCAGATCGAGGGAGAGGTAAAGCCCGGCGAGAAGATTTTCCTGGTCGAGGACGTGACGACCACCGGTGGAAGTGTACTGCGCGCGGCCGAGGTTCTAGAGAAGGCTGGAGCGGAGATAGTGGCAATAAGCGTGGTGGTCGACAGGGAGGAAGGAGCCGGCGGGAGAATCGGGGAGAGGTACCGGTTCATACCCCTGGTCACGGTTTCAGAGCTTTTTGCCCGCAGGGGCTCTGCCGGAGTGGAGGAATGAGATTATAGCCTCGTAGAGCCTGTAGAGGAGGCCGTCTCTTTTCTTCCTTCCGAATATCCACTCGTCGAGAACCGAGCCTGCCTCGCTTATGGCCTTTGAAGCGGGTGCGTGCGGCGCGTAGTCCAGAACCGGCCGCCCCATGTTCGTTGCCTCCGGAACCTTGTAGTCGTAGGGTATTATGCCGACGACGGGAACGTCGACGCTGTACTCGAGGAAGTCCACCACGTCGTCGATGTTGGCCGAGGATTCCCTGACCTTGTTGAGGATGACGCCCACCTTCAGGCCGTAGGCCTCTCCCAGGGCCTTCAGCTTGATGACCTCGTTCTCCACCATCTTGTGTACCGAGTGTATCGGGCAGCGCTCTATCTCGAGTATGATGAGCTGGTACTGGGCGAGCCTGAACGTCGATATGGTGTCGAAGGGTATGCCGACGGGGGAGTCTATTATCGTCAGCTTGTATCTGGCCGAGATTTCCCTCACTATGTTCCTGAGGCGCTTGTTGTCGAGGTCAAGAACGTCGTACAGCCTTGAACTTCCGGGAAGAACGTCAACGCCGGTGTTCACATCATGATACACCGCGTTGAGAACCCGCATGTCCGGGTTCTTTAGAAGGGTATGGAGGTTGTAGACGGGGTTGTATATGCCGAAATGAAAGGCGAGCTTTGGCAGGTACAGGTCACCGTCTATGACAAGCGTTTTGTAACCGTTCTTGGAGAAGTAGGTGCTTAGATTGGCGGTCATGGTGGTCTTCCCTGCACCGCCCCTTCCAGTTATAACGACTGATACCACCTCTAGCCCTCCGTCCGTCCTTGTTATTCTCAGGCAAAAATTATTGAAAGGAATCAGAGGTAATCCTCTATGGTCTTGGCCTTGACCATTATTGAAGCCTTCTTCTGGCCGTAGAAGACCTCCACTAGGCCGTCGGATTCAAGCTGCTTAACGGTTTTGAGAACCGCAGGCATTGGAGTCTCAAGCTCGGCGCTCAACGTCTGAAGCGCCACGGCCCTCTTCTTGGTAGCAAGGGTTTTGTAAACAACATCCTTACGCCTGCCGAACATCAAGGGCACCGATATCTAATTACTTCCTCCTACTAAATAAACCTTCTGGGGGCGGGTTTGGCACATGTACGAAGGGCAGGTTTATAAGGCGCCCGCTGGATGAAAAACCATGCGGGGAGTCGTCGAAAGGCTTGACCTGGAAGGTCTGGGCGTTGTGAGGCTGGGGAAAAGGGAGATTCACGTTCCGTTCACCGCACCGGGTGACGTCGTGGAAGTTAGGAGATGGCGGAGGAGGAAGAGAACGCTCATAGCCACGGATTTTGACGTCGTGGAGCCCTCCCCAAACAGAACCGAGCCCAAGTGCCCATACTTCGGAACGTGCGGTGGTTGCCTCCTCCAGCACATTCCCTACACGGAGCAGGTTAGGTTTAAATCCGACAAGCTATCCAAGATTTTGGGCTTTGATGTCGAGGTTATCCCATCCCCATGGATATACGGTCATAGAAATCGCATTGATGTTGTCATTTCGACGAGAGGAATAGGCTTCAGAAGGCGCGGAACCTGGTGGGACGCGGTTGACATCGAGTGGTGCCCCGTCTTCGGCGAGTCCAGCGGAAGGGTCCTCCGCTCCCTTAGGGAGTTCATCGAGGACTTCAGACCGAGCCTCTATGAGATACGGGGGAACGAAGGCTTCCTCAGGTACATCGTCATCCGTGAGGGCAAGTTCACGGGCGAGCTGATGGTTAACCTAGTTACCTCGGAGGGCGAGCTCCCCCAGGAGTTCCCGGAATACTTCGACTACGCGACCTCCGTCTACTGGAGCGTCAACAGAACCCCCAGCGACGTCTCCTACGGCGAGATAGAGCGCTTCTGGGGAAGCGAGTTCATAAGGGAGAGGCTCGATGACGTGACCTACCTGATACATCCCAACAGCTTCTTCCAGACGAACAGCCACCAGGCCGTAACGCTGGTTAGGAAGGTGGCCGAACTGGTCGATGGCGGGAAAGTCCTCGACCTGTACTCCGGCGTTGGGACCTTCGGCATCTACCTCGCCAAGAGGGGCTTCGACGTGGAGGGAATCGAGGTCAACCCCTTCGCGGTGGAGATGGCTAGGAAGAACGTCGAGCTGAACGGCGTTGATGCGACCTTCAGGGTCGGCGAGGACAAGGACGTCGAAAATCTTTCGGAATACGAGACGATAATAGTTGATCCGCCAAGGGCGGGGTTGCATCCCAAACTGATAAAGAAAATCTTAAAAGACAAACCGCAAAGCATCGTTTACGTCTCCTGCAATCCAAAGACCCTCAAGGCCAACCTCGATGAACTGGTAGGAATTTACTCTCTAGAAACCGCAGTGGGAATTGACATGTTCCCGCACACGCCCCACGTGGAGACGGTTGTCAAACTTAAACTCAAGGTTTAACTTTAGAACCAATAGGTTCAAAAACTTAATATACCTAGTCTGCATAGCTCTAAACAGAGGTGATGAAAAATGCTTGATGAAAGAGACAGGATTATAATCGAAATGCTCACCAAGGATGCCCGCACTCCGTTCACGGAGATAGCCAAGGTTCTTGGCATAAGCGAGACGGCGGTCAGGAAGAGGGTCAAGGCCCTCGAGGAGGCGGGTGTCATAAGGCAGTACACCGTCGTGGTGGACCCGTCGAAGCTTGGCTACAACCTCGTCAGCCTGACGGGTGTTGACACGCTTCCTGAAAGGATATTCGACGTTGCAAGCAAGCTGAAGGAGTTTGAGTTCGTCAGGAGCGTCTACCTCACCAGCGGCGACCACATGATAATGACCGAGGTCTGGGCCAAGGACGGGGAGGACCTCTCCGACATAATCTCCAACAAGATAGGCAAGATAGACGGCGTTACCAAGGTCTGCCCGGCGATAATCCTTGAAAAACTGAAGTGAGCCCCTCTTTCTTTTTAATTCTGACAATAAGAAAAGAGAAGGTGGGTTTCACTCCATCGCCGATTCTAGAATCGCTACAGCTTCTTTGATCTTTACGTAGGCCTCCCTTACCTCATAGATTCTTGGGATGACGCCCCTCATAGTCCAGAGGGTCAGGCGCAGGTGCTCCAGGCTTTCTTCGTTCCAGGCGTGGAGGAGCATGTCAACGGCCTCGTTGTAAGCCTGCATCGCCGAGGTGAGAGTCTCGTTGTCAACTCCCGCGTTGGAGGCTTCCTCGTAGAGTTCGTTGAAGTCGTCGCTCTCAGAGAAGAACAGGTTGGTCCAGATTATCGCCATCCTGTAGTACGTGTTGTAAACGGCCAGCGGGGAGCCCTGGGCTGCTCCCACAACGTGAACATCAACGGGTGGCAGGCCGTCTATCGTAACGCTGTACGTCCCCGGAGCGTTGAGGGTGAGGTCGAACGTCACGGTTGCCGATTCTCCGGGCAGGAGCGCTCCCTTTTCGGTTTCGTTGACGTTTCCGTTGACCTTAAGCTCGGCGGTGTATCCAATTGGAATCTCGTTGGTGTTCTCGACGGTGGCGGATACGGTTATCGTGTCCCCCGGTGATACCACGGTTTTACTCACCTGAAGGTCTGAGTATGTGGCCTCGGGGGTTTCCCCGATCCAGGGGTCGAAGTGAACGTAATCATAGATGGAGTCGCCACTTCCTGCGGGGATTTCTCCGTGATAGGCCATGTCGGGAATCGCACTCGGCCCGTCCTCGGCACCCCACCAGTTGAGGGTTGCGTTGACCCATGCCGGGCTGATGTCATGGAAGGACGTCCTAACTCCGATGCCGTTCCCGAGTATGCTGTTGTAGTGCACCTCAATCCCGCTACTGTCCCACACGAAGACACCACTTGAGTATCCGCTGATGTAGGTGTGAGTGATGTTTACACCCTCCGTCTTGTAAAGTGTGATTCCCGACTGTATTCCACTTATTATGATGTTGTAGTGTATCCCAACGTTCTGGGACCCGTGGGTGTTTATTCCCTGGGTGTTGTTGATGAAGACGTTATGAACAACGGTCGTGTTGGTGGTTGAGTGGAGGTTTATCCCGATGGAGTTTCCGGAGAGCTCGTTCCCCTCGGCAATGCTTGAGACGAGGTCTCTCAGGTGAATGCCGTAGTTGCTCCTCGAGACTTTGTTGTTTCTAACTGTGCCGTTCTCGAGCTCATACACAAAAATACCGAAGGTGCAGTCCATGACCACGTTGTCCTCTATAACGGTACCGTCGGAGTGGTCAACATAGATGCCGGACTGGTAGTTGGAGACAAAGTTTCCTTTGACAACGACCTTTTCGCGGGTGTAGCTCTTCACCGCGGACATGTTCTGAACATCTCTTGTAAAGGTGTTGTTCTCCACCATGAGGGAGACCATGCTGTTGTAGCTGGCCAAGATGTCGTACTGATAGTTGTCGGTGAATACGTTGCCGCGGATGACGGCGTTGGTAACTCTTGCGGTACCGGGGAAGTGAATTGCGGCGGTGTAGGAAACGCCCTGTGCGGTTTTTATGAACCTGCTGTTCTCGACGAGGATGCTATCCACGGTTCCATCGATGACAATCGCCTGCCTGTTGAGCTCCTGGAAGGTGTCGCTCCTAAACGTCACGTCCTTGGAATCGTACACGTAGACGCCGACGCCCGAGCCAAGGGGTCCGAGGATGCTGTTCTCTATCGTCACGTTGGTGACGTTCCTCACGACGAAGAAGTCGGGTATGCTGCTGTGGGTCATGTTGAGGCCTGAAATCACCACATCCTGGGTGTTCAAGATGTTGATTGCAGTTTTCACGACGGGCATTCCCTCACCGAGTATAGTGAGGGGTTTTGTGATCCAAATGTAGAACTGAGGCTCGTAGGTTCCCGGAAGGACGTGGATGACCCCTCCGGGGCTCACGATACTAACCGCGGTCGCGATGCTGTCCACATGGTTGGCGTCGTACCAGTCCGCTGGGGCGTCGTCATCAACCCATACCTCGGGGTAGCTCGGGGCGGCGGAGGCCAAGTTTACAAAACTTGGGACGACCGCCACGAGAAGAAGAACCACAGTTAGAAGGCTAAGGGCTTTTTTCATGTTATCACCCCAATACATCAAAACAATTTGGACAAAATTGTATTTAACAATTGCTACTTAAAAACGTCCCTTTGGGATTGTATAAATGAACGCCTTGAAGTTTGTTAATAATGAGCTTATACGCATCGCGTCATCCCGAAAGTATGTAAAAAACGTCCTATCCGGTAGAGACTCTGGAGAAGATAACCCTAGAAGTTAAGGGCGCGGGAATTATGGTGCGGTGGCCGGGATTCGAACCCGGGTTACCGGCTTGGGAGGCCGGTGTCCTGGACCAGGCTAGACTACCACCGCTCCGTCCAGCCCGGTATTATTAACCATCCGTGCCTTTAAAAGTTTTACCTACGTCCTCCGACTTCCTGGCGACGATGAGCCTCACGACGCCCCGGTAATGGCTTTCCTCGTGTTCAACCTCGAAGTATCTTCTCACGAGTTCGTGGGTTTCCCTCAGCGTGTTGTCTCCCAAGAGCCAGCCGAGGAGAAGGTCGAGGGGCTTCAGAAAGAGCCAGTTCAAAAGCCTGCAGTCGCTCTTCGTGTGCTCCAAGAAGATCGCCCTCCCGCCGGGCTTGAGAACGCGGTGAATTTCCTCCATGGCTCTCTCGGGATCTGGTACCGTGCAGAAGACGAAGGATGAAATGACCGTATCGAAGCTCTCGTCAGGAAACTCGAGCCTCTCGGCATCCATTACGTAAAACCGGGCGTTGAGGCCCAGTTCTTTGGCCTTCCTCTTCGCTATTTCAACCATCTCGGGGACGGCATCAACGGCGTGGAGCTCAATCCCCTGGGGATAGTAATGGAGCATCTTCCCAACGCCTACTCCAACTTCAAGAGCCCTACCACGGACAAAGGCTGCCGCCTTCTTCCGGAGTGGGCAGAAGAACCTGTCCAGAGGTTTTTCCAGGACCTCGTAGCGCTCCCCGAGCCTCGCGTACTTCTCCCTGAAGCTCATGTCTGAGGGTTGATCCTCCCCGTTAAAACTCTAACTGGACAGTTTCGTGGAGTCGGCAGGCTTTTAAGGTCTCAGTCCAAAGCCGACCCGGTGATGCTCATGCCGTACCTGCTCATAGAGCACCTAGAGGAACTGCGCGACTGGGTCCTGCTCGAGTACAGGCACGCGAATGAGTGGTGGGGAGAGAGACTGATATTCACGAACGTGGAGCCCCACGAAAGGGAAGAACTCGCGAAGCTGGGGAGCGTTTTGGCCCAGAGCGTCACGGAGTTCCCCTTCGACCGCTCGAAGCTCATAATCCTCGACCCTTTCGCTGAGGAGGAGCTGAAACCTGAGGATATAGAGGAGGACAGCATAATCGTCGTCGGCGGAATCCTCGGCGACTTCGAGTTCACGGGGAAGACCAAGAAGTTCATAACCGAGAAGATTGAAGGGGCAAAGGCGAGGCACATCGGAAGCGTGCAGTTCTCCATAGACGGCTCGGCGATAGTCGCGAAGCTCATCTCGGAGGGAAAGAGGCTCGACGAGATTGAGTACGAGCTGAACCCGACGATAAGGCTGGACGAGTTCAGCGAGATAACGCTCCACTACGCCGTGCCGAAGCTGGACGGAAAGCTTCTCCTCACGCCGGGCCTCATAGAACTCCAGAAGAGGGAGCTGGGGTACACCGAAGCGGATGAAAAGATAAGTGACGAGGAACTTGAGGCGTTTTTCGAGGGGAGGGGGGAGATTTAGTCCTTTATTAGTCTCTTTTATCAAACTGGTATTCGTGTCTATGTGGGTCTTCTTTGAGTAAAGTTTATTAACTATTGATGCTAGTTAAAAATGATAATCCTCCTGTAGAGAAGCAACCGGAGGTCGCCACCATGGGAAGGGGCGCCGTTAGTGGGGTACTCCTTGGCTTGATTTTTGTCAGTTTGATGTCGTCCCCATTTACCGCTTCAGCAGTAAACAGTGAAGGGATGGGTTTCCTTTTCATTAACGTGCCTGAGGGGACCGGGATAACCGTCGCCGGAGTCGGCTCATACGAAGGTCCAGTTGCCCTGGAACTATCCCCTGGCAGATACACCGTGGAGATTAGAAAAGGCGTTGAAATCGTTGCGGAGGTATTCGTAACCCAGAACAATGTCACCGTGCTCCACATCGACCCCGGGATCATCAAAACCGCGGTTTCAGGCGACGGAGTAGTCTCCGTCAAGGCGGTACTCAACGAGAGCGCCAACTACAGCAGGGAGAAGCTCAACCCGCCCTTCAACCCGTTCTTCTTCCCGGGAGGTTGCGGCGGGGGCTTTCCCTACATCAACATATCCAAGCCCTACCCCATGAGCCTTCTCGTCAGGGGAAGGGAAGAAATCTACCTGATCCTCAACGGGACCTTCATGCACCTCGGGGACGACGAGGGAAAGGCCTGCGTTTCCTACGTTGTGGTCTATCCCGGAAGAGGAGAGCACTTGGAAACGGTCGAGAACGCCACGTATCTCGTCCCGTGGGCGCGGCTGGAGGTAAGCTCGAAGCCGGAAGGCCTAACCGTTTACATCAACGGCGGTTACAGCAGGTACATTCTTTACACACCGATAGGCCTCTACGTGCCTGCAATTCCTCACGACGTTTACAACGCCACTGCTCGCGGTTTCCACAGGGTTATTCAGATTCCGGTAATCCACAGGCTTGAGAACCACCGCGTCGGGGTGGCGGATGGAAACTATCTCGTTGAGAGCATCGTTAAGGTCTCCCCCAGCGGAAACTACTCAGTCAACGTGGACATGGACAAGGTCAAACTTGCCCTCAGGGTGGAGAGGACATCCGTGGAAGAGTTCCCTATAGCGATGAAACACTTAGTGAAGAAGGCTCCAGCAGAGAAGTCAATCGAGTTAAATGGCGACTGTACTGTCTCACTAGAGTCCATGACGGAAGATGTCCCCATAGCAGCTCTTGTAAGACTGTCTCACAAAATCGAATTCGTGCTTTAACGCCTTTCCCACTCCTTTACTGTTTTTTCTATTTCCCTCCAGACCCTCTCCCTGTCGGCTTTATCAACCACAAGAAAAACGTCCTGAACGCTCCCATTGCTCTTGGCGACGAGCTTCAGGCCGGTCCGGGTTTCCCGTGAGACCTTTATCTCAAAGCCCCTTGAATCGCTCGCGTAAATCCTTCCCGGGATTACCTTCTTGACGCCGGGTATGGCGGCTATCATCTCCAGCGGCTTCTCAAGGCCCTTAAGGAAGTGGTGCTCTCTCTTGACGCCTTTCTTGAAATGCTTGGGCATGTTCCTTAGAACGCCCGCCGGGTTTTTAGCGTTTTCTCAGGAGGATCACCAGAATCACTGTGGAGATCAGAACCGCAGCGATTAGGGCACTGACCGGAGCTGAGAGCCTGCTCTCACCGCTGCACGGGCATTCATCCCTGGCCACCACCTTTTGGGCCAGCGGTTTGAATGAGTACCCGTCCGTGGAGAGGAGGGGGATTGCCTTCAGCTCCCCGTTGTAGATGAACCCGTAGACCGGCTTCAGGTCTTTTGGGCTGACGTTCTCAATTGTGTGGGTCTTGTAGGGGTTCTTGGCAACGAAGGTCAGGGTGCTCTTGGTTGTACCGTTGCAGCTCTCCCTGTGGTAGCTGATGGTTGGGGGAAGGATGAGTAGATAGTTTTCCATAAACACCCCGAGAAGAAACTCGGCCTCTGAGGGGTCCTGGAGGTAAGGCAACACGTCCTTCAGCGGAATCCTGTAGGTCTTTGAGCCGTTTGAGAACACAAGCTCGTCGTTTTTCAGAACCCCGTTAACCATACTCGGTCGTTGAACCTTGGGCCATGGCTTCCACTCGATTTCCTCGACCTCCTTTATCCCCTCAGGCGAGAGCCGGAACCTTCTGATGCCGTTCTTGCAGTGGAGGGTGAGTAAATCCGGGCCTAGGTTGAAGTTGCAGTCCGGCGATGCGTTTATGGCCCCTATCTTCTCTATTGAACACGCAATGTGGTACACGTCAAGGTGACCGTTCTTCATCGCCGCCGCGTATGGAAGGAGAACTCTCAGGCGGTACGGCGAACTCACGCCCCCGAGTTGCTGGAAGCACCCGCGATAACCCCTCCAGACGCTGACGCCTTTGTCCTCGTTGAAGTAATGGGGGAGGTAGACGCCGTTCCTGTTCGACGTTACCCAGAGCTCGTATAGGTATCCTACGTAGTAGATTCCGCTCCCGTTTGCGTAGAGGGCTATGTAGTGGCAGCAGTCATCTTGGACGTCCCCGCAGCATTCCACTCCGCAGTGTCCCCCCGGGCTCAGTGGAATCCATTCCATCAGAATCAGGGCATCGTCCCCGTTCCCCGCTATTTTAGAGTGCACGAGAACGAATCCTGTGGCTAAAGCATACTGCGAAGTAAGGAGCAGGAGGAGCAGCACGCCGAACTTAAGTTTCATCGCCCATCGGGTGTGTTTTACTCCACGAAGATAAAAACTTTGCTATTGTCTCCTCACCATGAGGAACCAGGCGAAGCCTATCAGCGCCAGCAGGACCACCGCCGCCCAGAACTCGAGGGCATAAGTTCTCGGCACCTCGCACCCGATAAACCTCACGCCATCGGCCTTTACCAGGAACCTGCTTCCTGTCGGCTCTCCGAGGGGAAAGGGCCTCAGCTTCCCGTTGTAGTACAGGACGTAAACGTCCGCGGTGTCGCTGACGGCAACGCTCTCGTTGCCGAACTCCAGCAGTTCTCCGGTGGAGTTGGCGTTGGGGGCGAAGTAGTGGGTAACGCTCGGGGGTACCAGCAGGAGGGCGTTCTCAAGCCTGTACACCCTGAGGTGCCCCGCCTCCTCCCGCGCCCACAGATATTTCCCCACGGAATTCAGCGGAAGTTCGATGTTCCCTTCGGGAATGCGGAGGGCGTCGCCGGAGACGTGGACGGCCATGGCAGTGGGTGGTTTCTCGGGCGAGTCCCCGACCAGTCTGATGTTATTTCCCTCCTTGACGATGGTCACACCCCTGAAGTAGGTTCCGCTCTCGGCCTCCCTCAGGTCCAGGGTTCCGACGGTTACGTTCCTGGCGATATTGGCGGCCAGGACTTCGTTCTCCGAGACCTGCACGACGAGGTACGGAACCGCAACGGCGAATGCTGGGGCCGAGTCGTTGTTCCGGGATTTGACGGTGAGTATCCTCTCAAAGCAGCCCTCCCCCATTCTGTAAACCTCTACCGAGCCTTCATTGGGTATGAATGCGTAGTAGAAGCCCCTGTACCAGTAGACCACGGGCTCTTCCAGGGAGTTCCCTATGAGGTACGCCCCGCTCGAGTTGACGTAGAAGTTGTAGTAGGAGTAACCGGTGGGCACGAGCGTACCGCTCATCGAGGTTGAGTACGGAACGTACACGAGCGAGAGCAGGGCGGAGTCACCGTAGGCAGCAACGACGTGGAGGTCTAGGCTCTCCGCCCCGAGGTAGTCGGCTGAGGCCCCCGGCAGGAAGGAAATGAGAACCGAGATAACCAGGAGATGGCTGAAAAACCTCCTCATACTCAGGCCCTCTTCCTGACCTTGACGGCGACGCCCTTCCTTGCTCTGACCATCTCCTCTCCGGCCAGAACGGCCTTTCCGACGCCGACAACCTTGCCGTCCCGGACTATGCCGACTATGTCGTCCGGCCGTATAGCCGGGTCCGCCTCGTCAACGCCGATCGCGAAGACATCACCGCGGAGCTCGAAGTCAATCTTCACCCAGTATGATTTGAGGGAGTCGTATATCCTCTGCATTCCGAATGGGGTGACGCTTATCACTCCGTCCTTGAAGGTTCCCGTCTGCTGATTTTCAACGAAGAGGCGGAGCATCTTGGAACCCCTGACCCTGCCGTTCTCTGGAAGGACCGCCTCTCCGGCTCCGGGGCCGAAGTAGAAGTCGAAGACCTTCCTTATGCCCTCGAAGTAGCGGTAGGTTCTGTCCTCCTTCGTTCCCTCGAGCTCGAACTCCCTTAAGGTTTCGGTGAGGGCTTTGAGGCTCTCCCTGCTCGTGGTGCCGTTCTCGACGCGGGTGAAGGTTATCTCCCTCCCGCTCAGCTCGGAAGCGAGCTTTGCAATCTCAACGTAGGCCTCGTCGAGGTGCGCTATAATCGGAATCTCCTTCGGGTACTTCTCGAGGGTTTTCGCGAGGAGTTCTGCCGCTGGCCTTATCTCCTCCTCGCTCCAGTGGCCGGTAACGACTATGTCGTACTTTGCCAGCCACTCCCATTCCCTCGGCACGACGCCGAAGGGTGAGGTGAGTATGAGCTCGTGAACTTTGCTTATTCCAGAGCCGAGGGCCTCTTTGACCGCCCTCCTGTAGAGCGTGTGTGAGCGTGAGAAGGAGTAAGGCTTCTTGGCGGAGCACGGGAAGAGTAGAACCAGCTCGGTGTTCCTCGGCGGGACGAAGCGCTCGGCAACGCGTTCGTGCCACCTCCTAACTTCCGGCCTTCTTATCGAGGCGTCGCTTATGAAGTAGACGGTCTCCTTCTGGATCGGGGTGTACTTCTCGAGGTAATCTCCGTGCTCCATGTCGGCTATCCTCAGTATCCCCGCGTGGTACTGGGTGTTGAAGAAGTTCTCAACTAGATAGCGGAGCTTGCCCTCCTGGAGGGCCTTTCTCACAAGGAGTATGGTCTCACGGGCGAAGTCGAGGGAGTTCGGCTCTTCCTTCCAGAGGAACGGGCTGTACCCGGTGAACCCCTTGCCGTCGAAGTCGTACAGCTTGAGCGAGCGCGTGTCGAAGGCATCAACGCCGAGGTAAACGGCCAGGGGGTAGAAGAAGGGTTCCAGATCGGCTATTATCATGACGTTGGGGAACCTCTCGCGGAGCTCCCTCAGAATCCTCACGAAGTAGCGGTATTCCCTTATTAGAATCTTCGAGTTGCCGAGGTAGACGGCGTCGAAGTTGTAGCGCTCGATTATCTTGAAGAACTCGCTCAGATATTCCGTTCTCCTCAGGGCCGGCAGGTAGAATGCGTTGAAGCCCCCGTAGTTTACGCTCCAGAGCCTTCCGAGGGCCTTCTCTATAACCTCGTCCGGCGTGTAGAAGCCGAGCGGGATTGCGGGGGCGAGGTTGAAGTCGTACTCCCCGGGCTCAGCGGGATGGAAGAAGGAGTTGAACGGGGAGAGTGTAAACTCTACCCCTGCCAGTGCGGGGGTTTTGAACGAGTACTCCCCGAGTCTTACGAGGCCCAGCCTTCCAGGCCCCTCGTGCCTGATGACCTCCATAGCCAGGCCTCAGACGAGGTTGTACCTCTGTAGGAGGAGCAGTTCGTCGAGGGTGAGCTTCTCGCCCTTCTTGAACTTCTCGAGGGCCTCGACGGCCTTCTCGAAGCTGGCATCCTTCTTGGAGCGCATCCTGGCAACGAGCCTGTAGGCGATGAGCTCCTTGTGCCTCTCGTCGTACTCCCTTATCTTCTTCTCGATCTCACGGAGCTCCTTTCTGACTTCCTTGATCTTCTCCCTGAGCTCAACGACCTTGGCGTGGTATTCGTCGGCCTCCTTCTTGACCTCGTCCGCCTGGTTGAAGGCCTTTATCATCTGCTCGTGGAACTGCTGGCTCTGGTTGGCGAGCTTCTGTATCTCCATGCTTATGGCCCTCCTGGCCTTCTTGAGCTGGTCCACCTTCTTCCTGGTCTCCTGGAGCTTGGTATGGAACCTCTGGGCCTGCTGGAGTATCTCGAGTTCGGTGGCAAGGACCTGAATCTGGTCGACTATCTGCTTCTCCCTCTCCGGCGTTATGTTCGGGTTGGTCTGGAGCTCCCACTCCAGCTTCTCTATGCGCTCCTGTATCTTCTCGGGCGGCATCTTAAGGCGCCTGAGCTGGTTGTACTCGTCCCTCTTCGTCCTGTACTCGAGTATCTCCTGGTAGAGGAGGTCGAGCTTCGCGTTTATCTCCTCGCGGTTCTTCTTGAGCTCCTGTATCTGGGCGTTGATTTCATCCCTCTTGGCTTTATACTCGCGCCCCTTCTGGCGGAGCTCCTTGACCTCGTTGTTCTTCTCGTCCCTCTTCTGAATCCAGATTTGAAGCTCCTTATCAAGCTCCTCCAGTTTGGCCCTTATCTCATTTCTCTCCTTTTCAAGGGCCTCAATCTCCCTCTTGATCCTCTTAATTTCCTCTGGGTCCACTTTCGCTTGCATCTCTCTTCCCCTTCCCTCTTTTTAGAACAGCCCGTGAGCTTACTCCAAACATCTGGACTGAAAACGGTGAGAGTAAATAAAAACTTTTTGGCTGAAATTTTGTGAGTCCTTCAAAAATGGTGGAAGTAGGGGAAATCTCGAATCCTCAGGAGCTTTCGCCCCTCTGTGTGTACGGCATGAATTCTACGGTGCCCCTCTGCTTCATCGGCTGCTTGTAAAGCTCCATGAGGGCATAAACCTCCTCAGGAACGTCCGTTTCAACGTGAAGTCCAAGCTCCTTCGCGTGCTCGTAGGTAATCGGATAATCGTGCGTCCACCTGCCCTCGGTGAGTATCTGTGCCAGCTCCTTGGCCTTCTCCTCTCCATACCTGTCCTTCAGGAGGTTGTAAACGAAATTCCTCACCTGCTTGATGGCCTTCTCGGCGACATCGGCGAGAATTAGCGTTTGATCGTCAACCTTGTCAACGCCCTTCTTCTCAACGGCCCTCACTATGCTCGGACCCGGATACTGGCCGAGCTGCGGGTCAACCGGGCCGAGAACCGCGTGCGGATCCATTATTATCTTGTCGGCCGCGAGTGCGATGAGTGTTCCGCCGCTCATGGCGTAGTGGGGGACTATAACGTGGGTCTCAGCCGGGTGATCGTGGAGGGCCTTCGCTATCTGCGTGGCTGCTAAAACAAGCCCTCCAGGCGTGTGGATTATCAAATCAATCGGCTTGTCCTTGGGGGCGGAACGGATGGCTCTCAGGACTTCCTCGCTGTCCTCGACGCTTATGAACTTGTAGAAGGGTATCCCGAAGAGTCCTATGCTCTCCTGTCTGTGAATCATTGTTATTACCGTTGATTTTCGCTTTTCCGAGAGTCTTTTGAGGAGCTTTGCCCTGGCTAACTGCAAACTTCTGTACTGCATTTGAGGCCACAGCAGGATGTACATGAAGAACAACCACCACAGCAGCGAACCGAAGAATCCGGTGGCGGCCTCGCTCATGTTATCACCGAATAAAGAAGGAAGGGGAGATATTTATAGGCTTTGGTTCAGCCCTTTATGACCTGCGTTCCGGTCTTTCCTTCAAGGGCCTCAACGGCTCTGTCGAGCGCCGCTATAACGGCCCTCTCGCCGCCCCACTCGACGAAGCGCATGGCAGCCAGAACCTTTGGCCCCATGCTGCCCTTCTTGAAGTGCCCCTCCTCGTAGTATTTCCTGAGCTCCTCGACCGTGACCTTCTCGAGCCACTTCTCATCCGGTTTGCCGAAGTTTATAGCGGCTCCGTTCACGTCGGTCAGAATCATGAATATGTCAGCGTTGACCTCCTCGGCGAGCCTCTCTCCGGCCAAGTCCTTGTCTATGACTGCCTCGACGCCCCTGAGCTGGCCGTCCTCCTCGATGACGGGAACTCCACCGCCTCCGCTGGCTATGACTATGAATCCCTTCTCAACGAGATCAACTATGACGGGCGCTTCAACGTGGCCCTTTGGATCGGGGCTCGGCACGACGCGCCTCCAGCCCCTACCGGAGTCCTCTATGACGACCCAGCCCTTCTCCTTCGCGAGCTTTTTGGCGGTCTCCTCGTCGTAGAAGGGCCCAACCGGCTTGCTCGGGTGCTGGAATGCTGGATCGTTCTTGTCAACGATGGTCTGGGTGACTATCGTCGCCACCGGCCTGTCTATTCCGCGCCTCTTCAGCTCGTTCCTTATCGCCTGCTGTATCATGTAACCTATCTGCCCCTGGGTCATCGCGCCGGCAACGTCCATTGGCTGGGCCGGAATGCCGTGAGTAGCTTGACCGGCGTCCATGTGAAGGAGGAGCGCCCCGACCTGGGGGCCGTTTCCATGGGTGATTACAACCTCGTAATCCCCGTCGAGGATTATATCCACTATCTGCTTCGCCGTCTTCATGACGTTGGCCATCTGCTCCTCGTAGGTTCCCTTCTGGCCTCGCTGGAGAATAGCGTTACCGCCCAAGGCTATGACAACCCTCTTCATGAGCATCACCTCCGGGATGTATAGATACGCGGGGGAGGATAAAAACGTTCGTTAGGAGCCAGGGCTGTTCACTGGAAAAAGGTTCGGGGGGAGGGAAAATAAGTTGGCAAAGGTAAAGCTAACGGGCCCTCATCCCTCCGAGAGGTGGCGGAGCAGCTCTCCCACGGTCACCTCCGAGGGCACGTCAATGAAACTCCACGGAACGAAGTGAGGCCTCGCCGTCCAGTGTGAAGACGGCGGCCAGGAGCGCATGACGTAGACGTGCCAGGCACCTTCGTTCTTGGATATCCATCCGTACATGTGGTAAATGTCCCAGTACTCCAGACGGACTTCAAAGCCCAGCCTCTGGAAGACCCTCATGAGGTAGTTTCCAACCTCCAGCGTGTGGGGCTCCCGGTAGCGGGGATTCCTCTCCTCCACGGCGAGGATTATCTCGACCTTCCTTCCGTCGAAGTACCAGGTTCCGTTGATTTTCTCAAGGGTGTGGTTCGTGCCATTGAGCATAAGTCTCGCCTTCTCCATCCCCCTCTCGAAAAGGGCCATGCCGCAGTCGGGGTCTCCCCCTGGAGTTAGATTGAAGGCCCCGTAGACATTCCCCACGATGCCTTCTCCCGGATGAAACGGGCCGAGCCTGTCGAATGCAGGAACCGCCCCGGGAATCTCCGAAGCGAGCTCGCTCCTGTTGATGATGTAGTTGAGGGCGAGCCTCACCTCCCTGATGGCGAACGGGTTAAAGTGCAGCTTTCCATACTCGTCCGTTACCACAGGGAGACCGTTCTCCTCAGCAGGGTTCAAAACTGCCCCGTACACGCCATCGGAGGCACGGTAGAGTTTGATCTTTCCCTCCTTGGCATACTCCTGCAGTTTCTGGTAGTGGTCGGTCGAGTAACCCTCCAAGAAGACGTCGTATTCATCGGCGGCAACTTTCTCGATGAGCCCCTCTGCGTAAAGTGCTCCCACGCAGTATATCGTCTCGGCGCTCCCCTCCGCGGGCAGGGTGCCCCCAACAACGTCCCGCCAGCCCTTGAAGCGCTCCATCCTGTAGAAAATGCTCTCCGGCACTGCCTCGGCAAAGACGTAAGGGCCGTTCCCGACGAGGAAGTGACCGTAGATGCTGTGGAAGGTCCTGTCGAGGATGAACCTGACGAAGGCCTTTCTCCAGTCTATCCCGGGAATATCTGGCCCTTTTCCAGTCATCAGCTTAACAATGACCCTATCTAGGTCTTCAAGAGACTTGTTGTCGAAGAGGTCTACCGGGTAATCGTTCTCTGGATAGCCCCAGCTCGAGAGCTCCTCCGGGATGAAAACGTAGTTGGTGCCGTATATCTCATAGCGTCCCTCGTTTGCCACAAGCTCGCCCATGGCCCAGTAGAGCTCCCACGGAAGCTGGGGGTAGAACAGGTATTTACTGGCGAGGAGATCGTCCACCAGTGGCTCCCTCACCCTCAGATAGACCGTGTACGAGCTCCCGTTGAAGGAGAATCCCACGATGTTTGACAGGTTCTCCGCGAGTTCCAGCTTCGGTTCGTAGTAGGGGTCGCCCTGGAAGTCCTCGTAGGCCCAGGTGTAGAGGAACGCTATGTAGTTCTTGATGTCCTCCCCGCTCATCCACGCCCCGTTCTGCCACTGGCCGAGGCCGCAGCGGTAGGTTATCGAGACGCTGTAGTCCTCGCCCCCATGGACGCTCACCCATCCCAAAGTCTGGTTGTAGAGAACCGCCCCCGATGGAACGGTTCCGGATTTTTCGCTTATCTCCCAGGTGCATCTGTACGGGACGTACGTGCCGTTGGAAAGGTAGGCACCCCTGTCGAACGCCCTGCTGAGGAACTGCGCCGGATAATGGTCGAGACCCGCCACCGGGTTGAAGGGCCGGTGGACGCCGCAGGTGTAGACCATGAACGCAGCCCTTAAAAGCCCGTCAGGTGTTTTGGCCGTCATCGGAGTCCATCTGACGTCGAGGCCCCTGTAAGGATCGTAGAGGGGGCTTTCCACACGACTGCTGGCTATGTAAAACCTTCCCGCATCGATGAGCGCTATCCTTGTGCTCTCGTAGGTGTGGAGGGCCGCTATGAGCCTCATCACGTCCCGGTACTGGGACTCCTCGCTCACGTTGTTCCTGGCGAACTCTATGAGGCCGTGCATCGTGAGGTTCGAAATCTCCCCAACGGAGTCCCAGTCCCGGTAGTACTCGAGGCCGAGGAGCTTGAAGGGATCGCTCCGGTCCGCACGCACCATTGGAAGGGCCGTCAGAAGGAGAAGCATAACGAGTGTAACAGCGGCCGCCCTCTTCATGTCTCACCACGTTTCATGGTACGAACTAATGATAAAAAAGAGTTTCGGTGGGGATGTGGAAATTCAGAGGTACCACTCTGAAAAGTTCCCCAGGCCGAGCCTCTCAAGAGTCCTCATGACCCCCAGGGCTATGCCTTCAACCTCCATTCCTCCGGGCGGCTTGTAGGCGTCGCCGACGATGTAAACATCGCCTATCGGGAAGTCCTCAACGGTCTGGCCGCTTGCCACTCTATTCACGGGATTTCCATCGAGGTATGTCTGTATCAGCAGGATTTCCCCTTCCTCATCGAGGTTCGGGAAGATGCGGTAGATGTCCTCTATCCCCTTTCTCTGCTCGGCCTTGACGTTCCTGCTCTGGAGGGCGTGGTGGAGCATTATCAGGGTGTAGCCTTCCTTGGCGAGCTCCGGGCTCAGCGAGGAGGGCTCGTTGTAGCCGTTTATCCTCTCGGTGTCGAGGGTGAAGACGACGGTGTTGCCCATCCTCGGCCCACCCTTCAGTGCCACGTTGTACTTTATCCCCTCGCTCGGCTTCAGTGAATCGACCCGCTTTAGGTAATCGCGGTCGAAGTTCTCCCTACCGATCAGCTCGACGGTCTCCTTTATCCCGACGTTGGAAACCAGCACGTCGTATTGAAGCTCGTCGCCGTCAGAGGTTACGACCTTCTTGGCATCGGCGTCGATTTCAACGGCCCTCTTCCTTGTGATTATCCTTCCGCCGTTGCCGAGGATTATCGAACTCAGCGCCTCGGGAATCGACCTGCAACCACCTTTCACCAGACCAGGCCCGCCCCACCTCAGGGCCGCCTTTATCTCCCTCGCCAGCTCTCCGGCAGGAACGTCCAAGACGCTGTCGGCCCAGCCTAGGAAGCTTTTGATGAAGAGGTCAACGAACTCGTTGTCGCCGACCCTCTCCCTTATCCACTCGCGGCCGCTCATCTCGGCCTCTTCACCGGTCGGCAGTTTGTTCCTCTTTATATCCGCGAGCAGCTTCATGGCCCTGGCCTTCTCGGTGAAGCTCAGGTACTTCCAGCCATCGCGGTAGTGGAAGGTCTTCCCGCCGTAGAGGATCATGCCCTTCGGATTTGAGTTCACGATTTGAACGTCCGCGTTGAGGAGCTTGAGGAGGTGAGCCAAAGGTCCGTCCTCGCCGTGCGGGAGCATGTGAAATGCCCCCGTCGATAGGCCGAAGCCCCTGTATTCCAGATTCGTGAAGCGACCCCCGATGTAGGGCGATTTTTCGATG
Source organism: Thermococcus radiotolerans (assembly GCF_002214565.1). Classification (NCBI taxonomy): domain Archaea; kingdom Methanobacteriati; phylum Methanobacteriota; class Thermococci; order Thermococcales; family Thermococcaceae; genus Thermococcus; species Thermococcus radiotolerans. The sequence continues at coordinate 1,407,408 of NZ_CP015106.1, read as the reverse complement.
ACGGTGACATCGTAACCGTTTTTGGCCAGGAACGAGGCCGTCAGAAGGCCGCCGATTCCGGAGCCTATTACAACTGCCCTCATTTTTCTCACCTGAAAACCTGGGGGAAGAGGGGAATATAAGGATTGTTCCCAAAGGAAGAAAAAACTCAGAGCCTCCAGTCCACACCGAGGGCCTCGCTGTAGGCGTCGAGAACCCTCTCAAGGTACTCCTTGGCGGTGCCTACCTTGTCAACCCTGAACCTCTCGGCCCAGCGCTCGTTTCCGAACTCCTCGCTTCCCGCTGAAACGAGGTCTATAACGCGCATCGAGTCCCAGAAGGATGGTGTGTAGCCGGCCTTCCTCGCGTACTCTATGAGCCTCTTGAGCTGCTTCCTGGCGTGCTCTTCCATGTCAACGTTCTCCCCGTAGGCGTCCATGAAGAGCGCCTTGAGGACGGGCTTCATCCACCCCCTGTGGAAGCGGCACCAGCCGACGTTGTCGTACCAGAACTCCCAGAGGGCGCTGGCTATGATCTTACTCGCCAGCTCCTCCGGCTCGAGGAAGACGCCGAACTGATAGAACGTCCAGTATCTTCCCTGAATCGGGAGAGGTATGTAGTTGCCTATCGCCCAGTACATCGTCGGCGTCATCTCGCCGTTCTCACCGAGCGGGACGAAGACGCCGTAGTCCTTGAAGCTCTCGCCGTACTTCAGCCTGTCCTTGAAGCGCTCGTCGAAGATCACGCTCGCCTTCCTCTTGCCGAGGCCGATTATCCTGGCTATCTCGTTCTCGGCGAAGGCAACGCGGTGTGCCAGTTCAGCCACAAGCTTGGCGTTGACCTCACTCGCCTCGACCGGGCGCTCGAGGAGTGCCTCCTTCGTGAACTCAGGCTTTCCGCTTATGCCAACTTCCTCCGGCTTGAGCAGGCCGCGGTGGACGAGCTCAAGGACCCAGGCGGCGGTTCCACCGAACTCTATCGCGTCGAAGCCCATTGCATCAGCGGCGTGAACGCTTATGTCGCTGGCGCGGAGGCTTATGCTTCCGCTCAGCGGGCCGTTGGCCTCGTAGGGCTCGTACTCGACGTGGTGGCCGCGGCGGTATTTCTTACACACAACCGGGCACGGCTCGCCACAGGTCGTCCAGTTCTTTGGCTTTATGGCCTCTTCGTTGAAGGGCTCCCAGTAGTGCTTCATGATGTTTTCGTGGATTTTTATGCGCTCCTCCTTTGGAATGTAGGGCATCTGCCAGTTTAGTATCGGAACGAAGTCGCCCTCGGCCGGGTAGTTGCCGCCGAAGGTTCCACCTGTGTTGAGCTTGGGGTTGAAGCGGTATTTGGTCGTCTTCTCGGCTATTATCTCGTTGTAGGGCTTCTTGTGAACGCCCTCAACAATCGCCTTGGAAGTCCCGAAGTTGCCGATGTCCTCACCGGGGAAGGGCCTCTTCCTTGGCTTCCCACCGAAGATTATTCCGACGACGTTGTGCGCCCTCAGGAGAACGCTTCCGGAGCCTCCGCGGGCGGCCCAGTCCTCGCTGCCTACAAGTCTCTCTCCCTTCCGCAGAGCCTGGGAGAATATCGCGCCGTAGTTGGTGTTCAGAGCGGCGGGCCCTACAACGGCTATGCGGTACTCGAAATCGAAGTTCTTTCCGAATGTGTCCAGCAGGTACTGGGTGAGGGCATAGACCCCCTCCTCGCCCTTGTAGCCCCTCCATATCTCAACGACCTTCTCGAGGTCTATCGCGTGGAGTTCTACCCTCACGCTCTCTCCATCGTTGTAGAGCAGAACGACGACGGGCTTCTCTGCCTTGCCCTCGAAGGTCACGAAGTCAACGCCGACGTTCTTGAAGGCGTAGGCCGCTCCACCCATCGCGGAGGGAAACAGCGTTCCGTAGAGCGGTGAGCGGAAGAAGAACATGAGCCTGTGGGCCCCGGGCAGGGTTGAACCTGAGAAGGGCCCCATCCCCATGACCACGACGTTCTTCGGGTCGTAGGGTTCGAGGTCGTATGTCTCGAGACTCTCATGAACCTCTATGCCGTAGTCCAATACCCCATAGATTCCACCTTTTTCCATCTCCTCGCTTTCAACTTTTCCTTCGTCCAGGTTGATCCTGAGAACCGTGAACCTCATATCCCTCACCCCGTATCACTCCCAGTGTTATTTACAATTAATGTATTTAAGAGTTTTGAGAGTTGCGCTGCGTTTTGCCCTTAACAAATAAAGTGGTGGTTTCTTGGGGGCTTTCCCTGCTAAGCCGCCCTTGTGGCCACTATGTTCGCCCCGGTTCCGAGGACGTTCTCCACGATGACCTGTCCAACGCGAACCGGTGCCTCGACCTCAACCTCCGCGAGCTCCCTCATGATCTTCGGTATAAGCTCCTTAGGAACCGGCCTGTCGCTCTTAACGGCCACCGTTGGGAAGGTTCCACCCTTCACCTTCACGACGCTCATGACCACGCGCTTCGGCTCCCTTATCTCCTGAATCGCGTACTCCTCGCCCCTCGGGCAGGTGAAGCCTTTGACGCCGGTTATCCTGTCCCCCTCCATGGTAACTTCCACTGTACAGCCCAGGGGACAGACGATGCAGGTCAGCCTGAACTTCCTGACCTCACTCATCCCGAACGACCTCCATCGTGATTCTTCCCTTCGCCCGGGCTATCTCCTCCCCCTTCAGCTTCACCCTTATCATCTCGGAGGGTCTCACGAGGGGCAGCCGTATCTCCTTTCCAATCTCCGGGAAGCGAAGCTTGACGTTCTCCTCCGGCTCTGCAACCCTCGCGTAGATTGTGACGTCCTTGGTATCCGCCAGATAGTGCGGCACGGCGAGTCTGATGTTCCTTCCCTTGACGAGCTTCCTCCATTTGAGCGCCGGCAGGCCGCCGTTTTTGACGAACTCGTACGCCCCTTCGGCGGCCTCTTCTCCCTGCTCGACGACGTAGTCAACGAGGTCGTTGATGACGAGGGCGTTCCCTGCGACGAAGATTCCCGGAACGCTGGTTTCGAGGTAGCTGTTGACGACCGGCCCATTGGTGGCGGGGTCTATCTCCACTCCGGCCTTCTCTATGACCTTGAGATACGGGACAAGGCCAGCTGCCAGAACGACGGTGTCGCACTCTATGCTCTCCTCAGTTCCGGGAATGGGCCGGAGGTTCTCGTCAACCTTCGTCACGATGACCCTCTCGACCCTCTTCTTTCCTTCAACCCTCGTTACGGCGTGGCTCAGGTAGAGGGGGATTCCGAAGTCCTCTAAGCATTGGACGACGTTTCTGGTCAGTCCACCGGGGTAGGGCATGAGTTCTATAACCGCCTTGACGTGGGCACCCTCGAGGGTGAACCTTCTCGCCATTATGAGGCCAACGTCTCCTGAACCGACTATGACTATCTCCCTCCCGGGCATTACCCCGTAGATGTCCATCATGGTCTGGGCTTCCCCGGCGGTGTATATCCCGGCAACCCTGTGGCCGGTTATGCCTATCTCAAACATGTGCCTCTCCCTGGCGCCGGCAGCGTAGATGACGGTCTTTGCCCTGACCTCGAAGAGTCCCTCCTCCGTCACCACCCTGAGGATCTTGTGCCTGTAGGAGTACGGCACTATCTCAAGGACGTGGGCGTTCGTGTAGTACTCCACATTCATCTCGCGGAACCTTTCGAGTATGCGGTGTATGAACTCCGTTCCGGTCAGGTCTTCCTTGAAGTAGTGGAGCCCGAAGCCCGGGTGCACGCACTGCATCGGAATGCCACCGAGGAATTCCCTGTTCTCGATGAGGAGGACGCTCATTCCCAGTTCTTTCGCCTTTATTGCGGCGGCCAGACCGGCCGGCCCGCCACCGATGACAACGACATCGTACTCACTCCTCATCCTTCTCCCCCCTCAGGAGAACCTTTATGTCGCCAATGCCGTACTCCGTCCCCTCTCCCTTCAGGGTAACCTTCCAGAGCGGAATTCCGGTTTCCCTGGCGATGATGCTGGCTATCCTCACCCTGCAGTACGAGCCCTGGCAGGTCCCTGACATGACGCCGCTCCTCAGCTTGATGCCATCGAGGGTGATGGTCTTAACGCCCATCCTCTTCATGCGATGTATTATGTCCACTATGTCACCCTCGGTTATCGTGCGGCACATGCAGATGACCCTTCCGTAGGCGGGGTTCCTCTTTATCAGCTCCGCCTGTTTCTCTCTCGGCAGGGCCTTGAACCAGAATGCGTTTCTGTATGGGTTCCAGTGGGACTTTTTGCTCAGTTTTACGTCCAGTTTGCCCCCAATCAGCTCCTTGACCACGTAGTGCGCTATTGCGGGCGCAGCGGTGAGTCCGGGCGATCTTATCCCGGCAACGTTCATGAAGCCCCATGGGTCGTCGTAGGCCTCTATTATCCACCTTCCGTCGGGTGGTTCTGGTCTCAGGCCCGCGAAGGTTCTTATGACCTTGCTCTTGGGAGGCAGTCCCTTAACCAGCTTCTTCGCCATCTCCCAGACGAACTCCAGTCCCTCCCTGGTCGTCGAGGTGTCGTCCTTTGCATCCTCCGGCAGGTCCTCGGCGGTGGGCCCTATCATCACCCCATCGTTCATCTCGGTGATGACGTAGACGCCCTTCGTCGTGGGAGTGGGCGTCTGGTGGACTATCCTCCTGACCTTCGGCCCGGCATCGTCGTCGAAGATGTAGTACTCGCCCTTCCTGGGGCGTATGGTGAAGTAGTCTATGCCAGCCATGGCTGAGATTCTGTCCGCGTAGAGGCCCGCGGCGTTTATCACGATGTCCGCTTCGATGAATCCCTGGTTCGTTTCAACGCCCTTTACCTCACCGTTCTCCACCTTTATTCCACGCACTTCGGTCTCCGGGTGAAACCTGACCCCGTTGTCAACGGCGTTCTCGGTGAGTGCCACCGCTGCCATTGGGGATGACATGACTCCAGCGGTCGGTGCCCACAGCGCTCCGGCGGCATTTGGGTTGACGTTGGGCTCAATCCTTAGAAGCTCCTCCCGGTCAACGAGCCTGACACCCGGAACGCCATTTTTCTGTGCAAGCTCCAGGTAGTACTCGGCCACCTTCATGTCCTCCTCTTCGAGGGCGACCATGAGCTCGCCCGGCCATTTCGCGGGAATTCTCAGCTCCCTTGTCCACTGGTACCAGAGCCTGTTCCCCTCGACGCAGAGCTTAGCCCTCAGCGGGTGCTTTCCGGGGTCGTCCTCGTGTCCTGGATGGATTATGCCCGTGTTAGCCTTGCTGACGCCCATCCCCGCGTCGACGTTCCTCTCGATTAGATGAACCTCAAGTCCCTCGTACTGGCTGAGAACGCGCGCTATCGACGCTCCAACGACGCCGGCACCGATTATTGCGATCCGTGTCTTCATTCTTTCTCCCTCCCAACTGACTTAAGAAAGGGTCTTTCTCGTTTTAAAGCTTTCTTAAACCTCAAGTTCCTGCCAGCGGCGCGTAGAGAACATATCTGAGCATAAGGAGGTAGCACATTGGTGAACATTGGGAGAATGGACTGAAGTGTCCTTCCCCTGTTTTCGGCGGCTCGCTAAAACTGTTTACCTTCCCACTTCATGTGAAACGGTAAAAGTTAAGGGACGGGCGGTTGTCCCATCAGGTTCCGGTAACCTTTGCCCATCCCAGCGCCCTCTTCACGGCCTCCCTCCAGCCGCGGTAGAGCCTCTCCCTGGTCTCCGCGTCCATCTTCGGTTCGAAGATCCTCTCGGCCTTCCAGAGGTCCCTAATCTCCTCCATGCCGCCCCAGTAGTCCACGGCCAGTCCCGCCAGGTAAGCGGCTCCGAGGGCGGTTGTTTCCTTAACGACGGGCCTTATGACGGGCTTTCCGAGTATGTTTGCTTGGAACTCCATCAGAAAGTCGTTCGCCGTCGCTCCCCCGTCAACGCGCAGTTCTTTTACGCCAACGAGCCTCTCCATCTCCTCGATCACGTCCCGGGTCAGGTAGGCTATCGCCTCCAGAGTCGCCCTCGCCAGGTGTTCCCTTCCGGTTCCGCGCGTTATGCCGATTATCAAACCCCTGGCGAACTGGTCCCAGTAGGGCGCCCCGAGGCCTACAAAGGCCGGGACGAAGTAAACACCCTCGTTGCTTTCGAGCTTCCTTGCGAGTTCCTCGGTCTCCCCGGCGCTCTTTATTATTCTTATTCCATCGCGGAGCCACTGCACGGCCGCCCCGGTTATGAAGACGCTCCCCTCAAGGGCGTAGGTGACCTTTCCGTTGAGGCCCCATGCTATCGTGGTGAGGAGGTTATCGGAATAGCGGACGGTTTTGCCGGTGTTTGCCAGGATGAAGTTCCCGGTTCCGTAGGTGGCCTTCACCATTCCCGCTTCGAAAGCGGCCTGCCCGAACAGGGCCGCCTGCTGGTCGCCGGCGTCTCCGCTCACGGGTATCTCTGACCCTAGGAGTTCCCTCTTTGTGTAGCCGTATACCTCGCTCGACTCTCGGACCTCGGGGAGAATCCCTTCTGGAATCTCGAAGATTTCCAGCAGCTCGTCGTCCCAGTCGAGCCTCTTGATGTTGAAGAGCATCGTCCTGGAAGCGTTGGAGTAGTCGGTCACGTGCTCCCCTGTGAGGCGGTAGATGAGGAAGGTATCCACGGTCCCGAAGAGAACCTCTCCCCTCTCGGCCTTTTCCCTGAGCCCCGGAACGTTGTCGAGGAGCCACTTGAGCTTGCTAGCCGAGAAGTAGGCGTCCGGAACCAGGCCGGTTTTCTCCTTGATCACGTCCCCGTATTCCCTCTTTATCTCCTCCACCATCTCGGCGGTTCTCCTGCACTGCCATACGATGGCGTTATAGACCGGCCTTCCGGTTTCCCTGTCCCACACTATAGTCGTTTCCCTCTGGTTGGTGATGCCTATTGCCGCTATCTGTTCCGGCCCGATTCCTGCCCTCTCAAGGGCCGTTCGGATCGCCCTCATCTGGGCCTCCCATATCTCATCCGGCCTGTGCTCGACCCAGCCGGGCCTGGGGTAGTGCTGCGGGAACTCGTACTGACCGATGCCCCGGACGTTGCTTTCCCTGTCGAAGACTATCGCCCTGGCGCTCGTGGTTCCCTCGTCGAGGGAGAGAATGAACTTATCCTCGCCCATTTCAACCACCGATGTACATTGCTATCCTCCCTGGCTGGAGGGTGTATATTGACGGCTATGGTGCTCACGGGTTATAAGATTTTACGGGGAGAAGAGTGGAGGCAAGGAAAGGAAAAGGGGGATCACTCGACGGGCTCGAACCTGTCCTTGAGCTTCTCCAGAACCCCCGGAAGGGTGGTGTACTCCATGTCCTCCATCGGGAGCCTGTGGGGCTCGAACGGACCGTGTCTGCGCATGTACTCGGCGATCTCGACGGCCTTCTGCCTGGCGCCGTCGAAGGCCGGGTCGTCGAAGAGGTCAACCGGGCCAACGAGCTTTCCTTCTGGGCTTATCTGCCAGCCGAGGGCAACGACCCTTGGAGGACCGTCGAACCTGGTCGGGTTAGCCTGGTGCATCGGAACCGGCATGATCGGGCCGTTGTGGGAACCCCTCATCCAGCCGCTGACCAGGTGCGGGAAGGCGAAGGGCTCGAGAACCTCACCGAGCGCCGGTAGTCCGCTCTGGGCTCTGACGATAGCCACCGGGTCGTCCTTTCCAACGTACTCTCCGGCTATCTCGTAGAGCTTCTCCGTGCTGATGACGGCGACCGGCTCGTCCTTGGCTATCTTGTGGCCCTCCTTCGGGAAGACGCGCTTGATGACGTAACGGCTCTTGGCTCCGATGAGGGCGAGGAGGTCGTAGATTTCCTCCGGGGTGTTGAGGATCACGCGCTTGTGCTCCTTTATGTCCCAGACCTCAAAGCGGAAGCCCATGTGCATGTTCGGGTCAATGACAAGGCCGGCCGTGTTGAACGGGTCGGCGAACATCCTGAATATCGGCAGGTTGAAGGCTCCAGGCTCGGTCTTGTCCATGTGGAAGGTGACTATCGGTTCACTCTTCCTCAGGGTGATCTCCATCTCCGCAACTCCCGGCCCCATTCCGCGAACGTTGCCGCTGAAGGCGTCCTTGAGGAGGTCCTGACCGGCTCCGTAGAGGCCGAGCTCCTTGGCGACCTTGGTGGCCTCCTCAAAGGTCCTCCATGCGAGGCCGTGTATCTCGGAGCTGTCGACGCCCTTCTTGTGAGTCATGATGAGCTGCAGGTCATCGCCGCAGGTGGCGACGTAGAAGTCTATTATGGTGCCCTCCTCCTGGGCCTTGGCAAGAACCTCCTCGGCGGTCTCGACGAGCTGGGGGTGAACCCTTGAATGGCCCGGCCAGCCGCCGATGTCTGCCTTTATAACACTGATCGTTATCTTCTCTCCAACTGCCATGGCAATCACCTCGATGGCTTTTAAGCACTTTTATGCTTATAAAACGTTAATATCACCGCCGATGATACCAGACGGGCGGCAAATTCTCCACAGAAATGGAAAGGGGATTCATTCGCAGATGTCGGTCCAGCCGAACTCCTCCTTGGCGACCTTTATGAGGTTCTTGAGTTCCTCCTTCTTGATGTTGACGCTTGAGCTTGCACCGACTAGGGCGATGATGCCGTGAACCTCCTCCTGAACCTGAATCACGTCGTCGCTGACCTTAACTATGCGGAGCTCCCTCTTGGCAGTCTCATCCTCGCTTATCTTGAATTTGTCTTTTCCAATAACTACGGGCTCCTCCATGGTATCACCTCGTAAACTTTTTATAAGTCAAAGTTAATAAAACTTCCGCCGGCGCTGAAGCTTTGTCCACAGCCTTTAAGAAAGGCTGGCGAAAGAAGTACCTTTCTTGCCAAGAGGGCAAGAATCAGTCGTGCACTAACAAAGTATCAGGATTAAAGGGGTTCATCTCACAAATACGGCATTTCAAGCAGTTCTACTTTGTTTTTGGCGTCCGAAGGACGCCGTTCGGAGAGTGAAACCCCACAAAGAAGCAAGAATAAAAACCCTCTCAAGACGTCAACGACCTAAAAAATGCACTAATTTTCCGTCAGCGCTTTCGAAGGAAGCTTTTAGAAAAAGCTTCACCAAAAGTTTGTAGCTCATCACCAAAGGAGTAAAATGAGCAGGTTTCGAATTCCGAGCATTTCCGTCAAGAGAGAACACTCAACAATAATCTTTCAAAAAGGGTTTACTTCCCTTTTGACGCCCTTCGGGCGTCTTTTTAAGATTAAACCCCTCACAATAGGCTCTCAAAGAGGTTCTCACTTAAGATAGCTGATTCCAACCAGAAAATCCTCAAAACTCACACTTTAGAAGGAGCTACAACCTTTGATGAAACTTTGCTTAGCAAAGTTTCAATGGTGGGGGCGCGGGGATTTGAACCCCGGTCCGCGGGTTTCTCCGGGTCAGAGCTCCAAAGGCTCATCCCCAATCAGCAAACCCGCAAGTCTTCATACCTCTGGAGCCCGCGATGATGGACCAGGCTACACCACGCCCCCATCCGGCTTAACCTACCCAAGCCGAGTTTATAAGTTTTGCTATCTCTTCCCGATGATGATGCCGCCCATTATCATCGCCAGCCCGATCACCGTTGCCGGGGCTATGCTCTCCCCGACGACGACCGAGATGAAGAACAGGCTGAGGAACGGCACCAGGTAGGCCAGATTGGATGCGAATGCCATGTCATCCTCAACGGCCCGGTACCAGAGGAGGAACGTGATCCCCATCTCGAACAGGCCGACGTAGACCGCGCCGGCCAGGCCTTCCACGGGGGGGATGGCGGACCTATCCATCGCGACCACAACGATGGAGACGTAGGCGAAGCCGAAGAGGAAGTTCCAGAACATCTTTTCGACGAGGGGCCTCTCGTCGCGCAGATTGAGAAGCCAGTAGCTCGCCCAGATGAGCGCACTCCCCAGGCCGAGGGCAACGCCGAGTGGATCGGTGAAGCTCAGTCCCGTAACGTCTCCTTTCGTCGCGACAACGATGGCCCCGAAAAAGCCGAGGAACAGGCCGAACACCGTCCTCGCCCCGGGCCTCCTTCCCAGGAGGGGAATCGAGAGGAGAACCAGGGCCAGGGGCCATGTGTAGTTGAGCGCCTGCGCCTCCTGGGCGGGCAGGCGATCATAGGCCGAGAAGAGCACGGTGTAGTAGAGGAGCGGATTTATCAGGCCGAGATATGCCGAGCGGAGGTTTTCCCTCCGGGGGGAGAATTCCCTCGCGTAGAGGAGGCCGAAGAGTATGAGCGAGGTTAGAGACGCGTAGAACAGGAGCTGGAGCGGGCTCATGTAGCGCAGTGAGAGCTTGAAGGCGCTCGCAACTGTTGCCCACAGGAGAACGGCTCCGATCGCGTGCTTGCGGGACATGAGGAAAGATGGGGAAAAGGGAATAAAAACCTCACTCCTCCCTGAAGGCCCCGTATTTCTTGGGGTCGTAGAAGGGCGGAGCAACGGTCACGGCCTTCTTGGGCTTACCCCTTATCTCTATCTCCAACTCAACGCCTGGCTTGGCGTACTCCGTTTTAACGAAGGCTATTCCTATGCCGATTCCAAGCAGAGGTGAGAGGGTCCCGCTGGTGACCTCGCCGATGAGCTCACTGTTCGCGTAAACCTTGTAGCCCTCCCTCGGGATGCCCCTGTCGATCATCTTGAAGTGCACCATCTTCCTGCCGAGGCCGCGCTCCCTCTGCTTGAGGAGTGCCTCCTTGCCTATGAACTCCTTGTCCCAGAAGAGCGCGAAGTCGAGGTTGGCCTGGAGGGGAGTAACCTCGTCGATGTCCGTGCTGAGGAGCTGGAGCTCCTTGGTCTCGTTGCCGTAGAGGGTGTAGCCGGCCTCAAGCCTGAGGGTGTCCCGGGCTCCCAATCCAGCCGGCTTTATGCCGTACTTCTCACCGGCCTCGAGGATTCTCTCCCAGACGTGGAGGGCCTTCTCCGGCTCTCCGCGCTTGCTCTCGTCCGGGTGGTACGGGTTGGCGTCCTCGAAGTACACCTCCCAGCCGTTCTCGCCGGTGTAGCCGCTCCTCGAGAGGAGCATCTTGATTCCGTCGAGCTCGACCTCCTTCGCCTGGAACCACCAGAGATCGTTGATGTCGATGCCGAAGAGGTCCCTTGCGAGGTCCCTTGCCTTCGGGCCCTGGATTGAGAACATGACCATGTCGTAGGTCTTGTTTTCTATCTCGAGGTCGAGGTTACCGAACTTCTCGATTCCGCGCTTTATCGCGTTGAACCAGGCCTCGAGCTTCTCGAATGCATCGCTGTCGCAGACCATCATGTAGGTATCGTTTCCCATGTTGAATACGAGGGTCTCGTCCTTAACAGCTCCGCGCTCGTTGAGGACGAGGGTGTAGGTTCCGCTTATTGCGGGGGGCTTTGAGATGTCGTTGGTCGTGACGTACTGGAGGAACTCGAGGGCGTCCTTACCGCGGAAGATGAACTCTCCCATGTGGGAGACGTCGAAGATTCCAACGCCGTTTCTAACCGCCAGGTGCTCCTCCTTTATGCTTGAGTACCAGATGGGCATCTCCCAGCCGGCGAACTCCTCAACCTTCTTCGCGTTTTCCTTGTGCCAGTCGAATATGTGAACCCTCTTGACCATAGCAATCACCACTCACGAAATCCCCTCTTTAGCATATAATCCTTTTGTGTAAACTGAGTGGGATGCTGAAGAACATCCAAAAACGTCAGTGACAAAATCGTAACATCAATGTCCGTTAATATTGTTAACCACATGTTTGACAAAATTGGTCGCAAGAATGTGAAGATTTTGAACAGGCACAGTTAAATAATATAAAACCACTAAAACTGATGTGATAAAATCATTAACATAATCTAGGGGTGGTATTGTGAAAAAGGAACTTGCCCTGTTTATGTTGGTCATCACCGTTATGGGAGTGGTGGCCAGCGGATGCCTGAGTGGGCAGGAGAGTACTTCTACAAGCACAGCTTCCGGTGAGACCTCCACGCCGGAGAAAACAACAAACGTCGTAATCTATGGATACGGGAGCGAGATGATAACCCTCGACCCGAGCACAGAATTTTCCAATTCCATAGTGGTTCTTGCGAACGTTTACGAATGTCTCGTTAAGTACACCCCCAACGGGCTGGAGCCGTGGCTTGCGACTTCATGGGAGAGCAATGAAAACGGAACCGTCTGGACCTTCCACCTGAGGAAGGGGGTTAAATTTCACACAGGCAACACGATGACCGCGGAGGACGTTAAATGGTCCATTGAGAGAACCCTCAGAATGGGTCTGGGGCCGGCGTTCATATGGGACCCCATTGACAAGATGGAAGTTGTGGATGACTACACCATAAAATTCTACCTGAAGTATCCGGCCAACCTTCCTCTGATAGCATCCTCGGCCTACGGTGCCTACATAATGGACAGTAAGTACCTCTCGACAATCGGGGACGATAACGCAATAGCCGACTGGCTCAACCAGGGCCAGGACGCTGGAACCGGCCCGTACATTATAGTGAAGGACAAGTACGATCCAAAGACCGAGATAGTTCTCAAGAAGTTCGACGACTACTGGGGCGGCTGGAGCGGTGACCAGTTCGATATCGCGGTGATAAAAATAGTTCCGGATGCCTCCCTGAGGGAGCAGATGGTTACGAGTGGGGAAATCCAGATAACGAGGGATCTGCCGCTCGATGACCTTCCGAAGCTCCAGGAGAACCCAAACGTTAAAGTTGACCAGACTGCATCGTATCAGGAACTCTACGCCTTCTTCAACACCAAGAAGGAGCCTTTGAACAACAAACTTGTAAGGCAGGCTCTCAGCTATGCCGTTCCCTATAAGGACATAGTTGACTACGTCCTTCACGGCTACGGTGAGGTCGCCAAAGGCCCGATTCCAAAGGGGATGCTGGGTTACTTTGAGGACTTGTCTACATACACTTACGACCCCGATAAGGCGAAGCAGTTGCTGGCCCAGGCTGGGTACCCGAATGGTGGTTTTAAGCTCCTGCTGACGTACACCCAGGGCGACGAGGCCGAGGCCAAGGTCGCCGAGATAATAAAGGCCGAATGGAAGAAGCTCGGGGTTGACGTTGAGATAAGGCCCATGAACTGGGAGCAGCAGTGGGCCCTCGCGAAGAGCGACCCCTCCAATGCCCAGGATATTCTCATGATGTACTGGTGGCCAACATACCCCACGCCATACGACTTCCTCTTCAACATGTTCCACTGCGAGCCGGAAATCAACTTTAACCTCTGCTACTACTGCAACGACGAGTTCGACAAGGCCATTGACGAGGCGGTCACACTGGAGGGAATCGATCCGGACAAAGCAGCTCAGCTCTACAGGAAGGCTGAAGAAATCCTGATGGAAGACGCTCCGGCGATATTCTTCTACAACCCGGACGACGTTTACGTCTACCACAAGAGTATCACCGGCTTCAAAGACAACCCAGGTTACCCGCAGGTGGTTTTCTTCTATGACCTGCACAAGGCGTGATTTCTTTTTCTTTTATCCATTCGATGGATGAGGGGATGGGCCATGAAGTTCAGAGAGTACATTGTATACAGACTTGTGCTGGCAGTGTTTGTCATTATTGGTGTCGTAACCGTTGTGTTTTTTGTATCGAGGGTAATCCCTTCAGATCCCGCGGCCCTGTGGGTCGGTGCCCATCCAACCCCTGAGGCCATTGAAAAGGCGAGGGAGCAGCTTCATCTCAACGACCCCGTGGTCAAGCAGTTTGCGTACTACCTGTGGTCCCTTCTTCACGGCGACCTTGGGATCTCAATAAGAACCCACAACCCGGTTGCAGCGGATTTAAAATCCGCATTTACTGCCACCTTTGAGCTTATACTGGCTGCGGAGTTCATAGCGATAGTTATCGCCATTCCTCTGGGCGTTTATTCCGCAGTCAAAAAGGATTCATGGGTTGACAATTTCGGTAGGGTCCTCGCAATAAGCGGCGTTTCACTGCCCGCTTTCTGGTTTGGAATTGTACTCCAGCTTATATTCTTCAAGCATCTGGGAATACTCCCGCTGGCTGGCAGGGTCGACACCGTTGTCATGCTGGAGCACCCACTTCACGTGATAACCGGGTTCTACCTCCTCGACTCCCTGCTGACCGGAAACATTCCAGTCTTCGTCGATGCACTCAAGCACCTGATACTGCCCGCCTTGACCCTGGCCATGTATCCTATAGGCCTGATAACGAGGCAGGTACGCTCCATGATGATAGAAGTCCTGAACGAGAACTACATCCGCACCGCGTGGGCCTATGGCCTTCCCCCCAAGAAGATATACTTCAAGTACGCCCTGAAGAACGCCATAGCCCCGGCGCTGATAACAGTGGGCCTCTCGTTTGCCTACACCCTCGTTGGGGCCTTCCTGGTCGAGCTGATATTCAACTGGCCGGGTCTCGGTAGGTACGCGGCCTATGCAATCCTGAGCATGGACTACCCAGCGGTTCTCGGTGTCACGATAATCACCGCCACGGCCTACGTGTTCATCAACCTGATAGTTGACCTCATTCAGGTCAAACTTGACCCTAGGATAAGGCTGTGAGGGAGGAAAATGAGGAAAGAAGAGACAGTTAAAATCCTTCTGAGGAACAAACTTTCCCTGATAGGTCTGGCGATAATAGCCGGCTTGATACTCATGGCGATCCTTGCCCCCGTACTCGCGCCGTACCCCGACCAGGCCCTCGGGGAGCCCAACCTGCAGGAGAGGCTGCAGCCGCCGAGCAGAACGCACCTCTTTGGAACTGACCACATGGGAAGGGACATCCTCAGCAGGGTGATATACGGTGCGAGAACGTCCCTGCTGATGGGCTTCTCTGTGGTTGCGCTGGCACTTCTCATAGGCGTGCCCTTGGGCCTGATGGCAGGCTACTTCAGCGGCAAGACCGACCTCGTGATCATGAGGGTAACCGACATCTTCCTTGCCTTCCCGCCCCTGCTTCTGGCCCTGCTCATAGCAACGAGCCTCGGTAGGGGAATGACGAATGCCATCGTTGCCCTCGCCATAAGCTGGTGGCCGTGGTACACGAGACTCGCCAGGGGGATGGCGATCTCCGTGAAGGAGCGGCCCTATGTTGAGGCCTCGAAGGCGATGGGAATTTCTGACTGGAAGATTATGCTGCGCCACGTTCTTCCGAACTCGCTGTCCCCGATAATAGTGCAGGCCACCATGGATATGGGTTCCGCCATCCTTGAGGCCGCGGCCCTGAGCTTTCTTGGACTCGGCGTCCAGCCGCCCACGCCGGATTGGGGTCTGATGGTCAGCGAGGGGAAGGATTACTTCCTGAACTACTGGTGGTATCCCGTCTTCCCGGGACTGGCGATATTCATCACCGTCATGGCGTTCAACCTGCTCGGGGACGCCGTGAGGGAGGTAATTGACCCCAGGCTGAGGAGGAGGTTGCTATGAGCAAGGTACTCGAAATACGCGACCTCTACATCAACTTCAGAACCATGTGGGGCGTTGCAAAGGTTCTCAACGGCGTCAGCTTCGAGATAAATGATGGCGAGATATTCGGCCTAGTCGGTGAAACCGGCTGCGGGAAGAGTGTAACCGCCCTAAGCGTGCTCCGTCTGCTCCCATCGAACGCCCAGATTTCCGGGCAAATCATCTTCAAGGGAGAGAACCTGCTGGAGAAGTCGGAGGAGGAGATGAGAAAGCTCCGGGGCAAGGAGATTTCAATAATATTCCAGGACCCCATGACCTCCCTGAACCCCCTTTTCAAGATTGGAGACCAGATGGTTGACATAATAACACTCCACGAGGGTTTGAGCAAGGAGGAGGCTCTGGAACACGCCAGGAACCTCATAAAGTCCGTTGGACTCTCCGACCCGGAGAGGATACTCAACTCGTACCCGCACGAGCTCAGCGGCGGCATGAGGCAGAGGATAATGATAGCCATGGCCCTCTCCTCGAACCCGTCCCTTCTGATAGCGGATGAACCCACAACAGCCCTGGACGTCACGATTCAGAAGCAGATACTCAAGCTGATACTCGACCTCAGGGACAGGTACAGTTTCTCGGTTCTCCTCATCACCCACGACCTGGGCGTCGTTGCCGAAGTCTGCGACCGTGTTGGGGTGATGTACGCGGGCAACATAGTGGAGATAGCTCCAACGGAGGAGCTCTTTGAGAATCCCCTCCATCCGTACACCCAGGGACTGCTATCCGTCGTTCCGGATCCGAGGACAAAGAAGCCCCTCAAACCTCTCAGGGGCAGTGTTCCTAGCCTTTTGAACCCGCCTAGCGGATGCAGATTCCATCCGAGGTGTGATTACGCGAAGGACGTCTGCAGCAGGGTAAAGCCTGAGCTCATTGAGCGCTCTCCCGGACACTTCGTGGCCTGCCATCTCTACGGAGGTGAAGCGGATGTTGAGGGTTGAGAACCTCAAGAAGTACTTCCCGATAACCCAGGGCTTCATCAGAAAGAAAACAACGTGGCTGAAGGCCGTCGATGGAGTTTCCTTTGAAATACACGACGGTGAGACGTTTGGACTGGTGGGTGAGAGCGGGAGTGGGAAGTCCACCACTGGAAGAACCATCCTGCGGCTCTACGAACCCACCGATGGGAAGGTGTACTTCAACGACGTTGAGGTAACGGCCCTCTCGCGGGAGGAGCTCCGGGAGCTGCGGCCCAAGATGCAGATAATATACCAGGACCCGTACTCCTCCCTCAATCCAAGGTTAACCATATTTGACATCATCGCGGAACCCCTGAGGGAATACGGGCATGAGGACATTGAAGACACGGTAATCGGCCTCCTTGAGTCCGTCGGACTCAGTGAAGAGCATGCGAGGAAGTACCCGGATGAGATAAGCGGCGGTCAGTGCCAGCGCGTTGCCATAGCGAGGGCCCTCGCCCTGAACCCCGAGTTCATAGTTCTGGATGAGCCTACCTCCGCGCTGGATGTCTCAGTCCAGGCCCAGGTTCTCAACCTCTTGGAAAGACTCCAGAAGGAAAGGGGACTCACGTATCTCTTTATCTCCCACGACCTCGGCGTGGTGAGGTACCTCGCCAGCCGCGTCGGCGTCATGTACCTCGGAAAGCTCGTTGAGGTCGGTACCATCGAGCAGGTTTTCGACAATCCGATGCACCCCTACACGAGAATGCTGCTGAGTTCCATACCTGTGCCGGATCCAAAGGCCCGGAACATCGAGAAGGAGACGGTAATCGGGGAAATTCCCAGCCCCATAAACCCCCCAAGCGGGTGCAGGTTCCACACGAGGTGTCCCTACACAAAGGATGTCTGCAAACGGGAGGAGCCGGAGATGGTTGAGGTGGAAAACGGCCACTTCGTAAGATGCCATTTTGCGGGTGATCTATGATGATAGTGATTCTTGAGCCGATACGGGATGAGGGGGGCGGTTTCCGCCGGGAGACGGAGACGTATCTTTCCAGTCATTACCCGGGGGATCGCTTCAGGATAGTAGCACTGGAAGACGGGCCGGAGGAGATAGGGAACTTCACCCAGAAGACGCTGGCGTGTGCTTCGATCTTGAGGCACTTGGACGAGTTTAGGGATGCGTCGGCGGTCGTTGTGGACTGCTTCGCCGATCCGTGCCTCTTTGAGCTGAGGGAGAACCTCAACGTTCCGGTTTTCGGGGCCGGAGAAACGACCCTTCACATCGCCGCCATGCTGGGTGAGTTCTCTGTGGTTGGGCCCGGCCAGAACGTGGCATCTTGGACGCGGATTCAGGCCAGGGAGTACGGTTTGCTCGATAAGCTCGTCTCGGTCAGAGGGGTGGCGCTTCCCCTAGAGGGCATACTGAAAAACGAGAAGGGTCTCTACAGGGAGGCTCTGAGTGCCTGCGAAAAGGCGGTTGAGGATGGAGCCGACGTGGTGGTTCTCGGCTGTACTGGGTTTGTCAGCATCGCCGATAGATTGAGGAAGGAGGTTTGGGAAAGGTTCGGAGTGCCGGTTCTTGAACCCCTGCTGACGACTTACGGAACCGCGCGCTCTCTGTATCCGTTCATACGTCACGGGAAACGGGGATTGTTCTCAGGAAAATGACTGGAGGTGGAAGTATGAGGGTGTTGCACGAGCAGGATTTAAGGGACCTCTTGGAGGGTTGCACCGTCCTTGGTACCGGTGGGGGCGGCGACCTCGCAGAAGGCTGGGAGATGGTAAAGAAGGAGCTTGACGCCGGGCGGGAGTTCCGCTTGGCAAGTTTGGAGGAGATTCCCGACGATGGCGTGGTGCCGATGCCGTATTTCGTCGGCTCCCTTGCCGGCGAAAAGGTCGAATCCTTCTACGAGGAGGGCGAGGCCGTTCGTTCCTATCGGGTTTTGGAGGATTTCATGGGGGAGGAATTCGCCGCCGTCATCTCGACCGAACTCGGTGGGGCTAACACGGCGGCGGCACTGGCGACGGCGGCCAGACTGGGGAGGCCGATAGTCGACGGTGACCCTGCAGGAAGGTCGGTTCCGGAGCTACAGCATACCACGTATTACATCGTCGGTGTTGAGATGGCCCCGTTTGCCGTTGTTACACCCTACGGTGACGAGATAGTGGTGGGCCGCGTCAAGGATGACTTCCAGGCCGAAAAGCTCGTCAGGGCCATAGCGTCTTCGATAAAAACCAACGTTGGTGTCACGTCGCACCCGGTCAGGGGGAGGGAACTCAGGAACGCGGTTGTGAAGGACGCCATAAGCCACGCTCTGAACATGGGCAGGGCGCTGAGAACCGCCAGGGAAAACGGGGGGGACCCGATAAGGGCATTGCTCAAAGCGGGGAACGGCTTCCTGCTGTTCGAGGGCGTCGCCACGAATGCAGAATGGCAGGAGGAATCGGGATTCACCGTCGGGGAATTCGAACTTGAGGGAACGGGTGAGTTCGAGGGGGAGATTTACAGGGTCTGGTACAAGAACGAGAACCTAATCTCCTGGAGGAACGGGGAGGTTGACGTCACGATACCCGACCTCATATCAGTGCTTACCCCGGACGGCCACCCCGTGACGAACCCCCACGTGGAGGAGGGGAAGGAGTACGTCGTCGTTGGCTTCCCCGCTCCCGAGCTGTGGAGAACACCAAAGGGTCTGGAGATATTCGGGCCGAAG
The DNA here is from genome assembly GCF_002214565.1 of Thermococcus radiotolerans. Lineage (NCBI taxonomy): Archaea > Methanobacteriati > Methanobacteriota > Thermococci > Thermococcales > Thermococcaceae > Thermococcus > Thermococcus radiotolerans. Next base: position 1,388,468 of record NZ_CP015106.1, on the reverse strand, counting down.
TATCTGGGGCTTGAGAGGGAGTACGTTCCGATAGAGGAGCGTCTTCGCTGAATTCATTTTTTGAGGTGTCTCCATGAGAATACTCGTCATAAATCCCGTTGGAACGGATGAATGGAACGAATCCGACAGGAGAATCTACGAAACGTTCGCATCGAAGGACACGCACATAGACGTTGTGAGCCTGGAAAACGGACCCAGGTCAATAGAGAACAGGGCCGCCGAAACCGAGGTTCTCCCGCTCATAGTTCGGAAGGCCCTAGAGCTTCATGGGGGGTACGACGGGATAATCGTCAACTGCTGCCTCGACCCGGCGGTCGATGTTATCCGCTCCCTGATTCCCACCCCGACAGTCGGTCCCTGCCAGGCTTCCCTTGCCCTGGCCTCGGTCCTTGGAAGGAAAACTGGAATAGTGACGGTTTCAAAGACCGCGGTGCCCCTCTTCGAGGAGCTGGTACTGAAGTACAGGATGGAGAAGCGGGTAACGAGCATAAGGGGAATAGACATCTCGGTTCCGGAAATAACAGCCGACGAGGACCGAACTGTGCGCCTGCTCAGGGAGGAAATATCCCTGGCCATATCGGACGGCGCCGATGTTGTTCTCCTTGGTTGCACCGGGCTGGCCGGATTCGCGGAGAAGGTTCAGCCGTTCTTCGACGTCCCCATCCTTGACCCAGTCGCCTCTGCTGTTAAGATTGTTGAGGATATAGTGGAGCTTGGGGGGATGGAGGGTGAATGAGCTTTCGATAGAGGTGCAGGAAGGGGCCTACACGCTGGTTAGGGACATTATGAAGGTTCAGCCCGGAGAGACCGTTGTTATAACCGCCGACACCGGGAGCGATTGGAACGTTGTGGAGGCAACCGCCAAGGCGGCGAAGCTCGTAGGGGCGAAGCCCCTCGTCCTGTGGTATCCAATGCCGCCCCACGTCGGAAAGGCCGCCGATCCGTACCTGCCGATGGGTCCCCTTGAGGCCGCTCTGAAGAACGCGGACGTCTGGATAGAGTTCAACAAAAGCTGGCTCCTCTACTCGACCCCCTGGGACAGGGTTATGGCCGAGGGGAGTGTGCGCTACATCTGTCTCGTTGGAATGACGGGCGATATGATGGTGCGGAACATCGGAAGGATAAACGTCCCGGTTCTCCTTGAATTCCAAAGGGTTCTGGCAAAGCTGACCAGAGAGAGCAGGAAGATGGAGATAACCAGCCCCGCGGGTATGGACGTTGAATTCGAAAATGACCCGGAGAGGCCCGTGTTCATGGAGGGGGACGTTAACGGGCCCGGCGACTACATGCTCTTTGGGCAGGTGGACTGGGCACCGGTGGAGGAGACCATAAACGGAACCATAGTCTTCGATGGCTCCGTGTGGCCCCCGCAGGAGCTCGGAATACTGAAGGAGCCGATAGTCCTTGAGGTCGAGGAAGGAAAGGTCGTGGGGATAGACGGTGGCTGGGAGGCCAGGTTCTTCGAGAGATGGCTCCGGGGCTTCAACGACCCAAACATGTTCAACATAGCCCACATCTCCTACGGCTGCAACCCCGGTGCAAAGCTCACCGGAAACATCCTGGAGGACGAGCGCGTCTGGGGGGCTGTGGAGTGGGGCCTCGGCAATCAGGCCGAGAGCTTTAAGGGCAAGTTCGGTCCCGCGAAGAGCCACACCGACGGCATATGCCTGGCCCCGACCGTCAGAGGCGATGGGAGGTACATCATAAAGGACGGGGAGTACGTTCATCCCGAGCTGAAGAGGCTGGAGAAGCGTCTCCTCAAGGAGTGAGGGTGAGCCAAATTGGAGGTAATGGAAGCGATAAAGGGCAGAAGGGCCGTCAGGAGATTCCAGGAGAGGGATATCCCCTTGGAGGACATGAGAAAAATCCTTGAGGCCGGGATATGGGCTCCGAGCGGGAGCAACGTTCAGCCGTGGGAGTTCGTCGTTGTCATGGAGAGGGACAACGTTGAGAAGGTGAAACTACTCTCTCCCGGCCTGTTTGGAAATCCTGCGGCCCTTGTGGTGCTCTGCGTAAACCGCAAACTGGCCGAAAGGGGCGGGAAGCTCGGGGCGGAAAGCGCCCTCATGGACGTCTCTATGGCGGCCCAGAACATGATGCTGATGGCATACTCACTGGGCATAGGCTCCTGTCCGGTGCTTTCCTTCAACAAAGCCGCCCTCAGGGAACTCCTGAACATACCCGAGCACGTGGAGCCGGTCCTTATCCTTATCTTCGGCTATCCGAAGGTCTGGCCGAAGCCGCCGAGGAGAAAACCATTGAGGGAGGTAGTGCACGTTGAGGAGTACGGACGGCCTTTTGAGTGACAAGCACTTTCAGCTCCTGGCGTTTTTGATAACGAGCGCGAGGGGATGCGTAGACGAGCCAAAGCTCTACGGGCCGTTGAGGTTGCTCGACGCAGCTTCGAGGCTGATAGAGATTATGGAGGATGAGGGCAAGGCCAGCGGGGAGGTGCTCAGGCTCAGAGGGCTCGTTGAGGAGGCCATCGACGTCCTGATGTACGACCAGGAGGAATTCGTGAGGCTGACGGATGAACTGTCGCGGGAGCTTGCAAGAATTATCAGGGATCAAAAAACTTAAGTCTATTTTTCCCAAATTCTTTATTTAGGTGACACGTTATGGTGAACAAAAAGAAAAAATCCTATTCATGGGACCCCGAGGACATCAAGTTCTGGAGGGAGATGAGCAAGGGCGAGCTGAGCGACCTTGACGTTAAGATTTTCCTGGCGTTGAGGGAGAACGGCAGACTTCCCGACACTGAACTCGCGAGAATAACGGGCGTTTCAGTCCCGACCGCCAGAAGGCACAGGATAAGCCTTCAGGAAAGGGGCTACATACGGATAATGGCATTGTTTATCTTTGAGGAGTTCGGTCTGGCGTCGGCCGATGTGATTGTCAAATTCAAGGAAGACGCACCAAAGGAAAAAGTCGCAAGCTTCATGGAGGAGGCGATATCTCACAGGAAGGTCTTTGAAATAGACGAGTACATAGGAGAGTACAATGTGGTAATCAAGTTCTTCGACAAGGACTTCAAGGAGCTCAAAAAGACGATAGACGAGTTTCTCCAGGGGAGGGATATAATCCAGAAAACCCTGATACTTCCGGCTGTCTCCAGTCCGAAGCTGTTCACGACCCGCATGAAATACAAGCACGTCTAGAGCAACGATAATAAGCATCAACATCCAAATTAATACCGAGGTGTCCAAGATGTTTGAGAAAGTTTTGTATCCGACCGACTTTTCGGACGTTTCCCTGCACGCCCTTCGCACATGCATTCCCGAACTCGTCTCCATGGGGGTTAGGGAGCTCCACCTCATTCACGTCGTTGACATAACCATCGCCGAGTTCGAGGCTTTCGAGCTCGAGGATATCTACCGCGAGAAGCTTGAGAAGCTCGCCGAGGAGCTCAAAACTGACGGTGTAACCGTGAACGCGATAGTCAGGATAGGCATCCCCTCGATTGAGATAGCCGAGGTGGCGGAGGAGATGGACATAGACCTCGTCGTCATCCCAAGCGTCGGCGAGAACATCTGGAGGACTATGTTCATGGGCAGCACCGCCTCCAACCTCGCCAGGGCCACTAGGCGGCCGGTTCTCCTTCTGAAGTACCAGAAGAAGGATGACGGTTTCGAGCCCTCGGTGGACTGCTCGACGATATTCAAGCGCCCTCTGGTCACGCTGGACTTCTCGAAGTGCTCGATAAAGATAATCAAGACCGTGAGGGAGTTCGAGGAGCTCATAGAGAAGGGAATCCTCGTCCACTCCGTGGACTACGGCAAGATGGACGAGCTTGAGCACAACATAGAGGTGGCGAAGCTCAACCTGCGGAAATCCGCCAAGGGCGTGAGGGCGGAGTTTGAGTTTGAGGTCCTCGTGGGTTCCGCCAGTCAGGCGATAATAGGAACCGCACTGGCAAAGAACGCCACGCTCATAGTCATCGGTAAGAAGGGCAGAAACTTCCTGAAGGACCTGCTCCTCGGTAGCACCGCGGAGAGGGTCATGAGGGACTCAAAAGTCCCGGTGCTGCTGGTACCGTGTGATTAGCCTCAGACTGGAACGGCTTCCACATCAAGATTCGGTAGCTACCCTGTTGCCATCATCGGCCGTTTCTTTCTTTCCTGGAGCCTCTTATAAACCTACTCCCGCGTGCTCTCTCCCCTCATCACGGCGCTGGCTATCATGTGTGCCAGCCTCAGGGGCTCCGGAATCAGGCCCGTTTTGGTCGTCACCCGGACTATCTCCGCGGCTGTATCGGCTTCGAGGCCCACCGCTTGGACGTAGAGCCTCTCCGGGACGAGCTCCACCAGGGATGGGGCTTTCCTCAGAAGGCCTATCCTCCCCTCGGCATCGGTGAAGTGCTTTCTCAGCGCGGCCTCCATTGCCCCCAGGTCTGGCCTCTTCCTCACCACGACAACGACGGGCAGGCCCGTCTCGGAGTGGAGCCTTTCGAGGTCAACGACGTTGAAGCCGGCGTAGGTTATTCCCTTCAGCATTATCACGCGCAGGTCTTTGAATCTGGAGGAGTTGACGGCGTCTATCATCGCATCGGTGGCGTCGTTTCCGTCGACGGTTATCCAGCGCGAGAGAACGCCAACAACCTCCTGGGAGCCCTTCATGACCACGCCTATCAGAATCGTCTTCTCCTGTTCGAGTTTGGAGGAGAAAGAGAAGGTTCCGTCGTCGAATCCAACGACGCGGATCTGCGGCTTGACCTTCCTTATCATGACAGCACCTTCTCAAGCCACTCCAGGTACTCCCCGTTGACCTTGTCCACCTCTATCCTGGCAATCATGGGGGCCTCGTACGGGTGCATCTCCTTGATGGCCTCCCGCAGTTCCTTCCACTTCTCGACCTCCGTCTTGAGTATGGCGCCGACTTCCGCCTCTTCCTCGATCTTCCCCTCCCACCAGTAGAGCGCTTTGTGCTCCCTGAGGTTGGCACAGGCGATGAGCTTCCTCTCTAGGAGGGTCTTCACTATTCTCTCCGCGCTATCCCAGTCGGGGAAGGTCGTGTAGACCAGTATCATCTCCATCTTCCCCACCGGATTAGGCTCGACGGATAAGCTTAAATCGGTTGTGGGAGTATCATCGAGGGGATGGTGTATGAGGAGGGTAAGGGCTCACCTTAAAATCTACGGGCGCGTTCAGGGGGTTGGATTCAGGTGGAGCATGCAGAGGGAAGCGAGAAAGCTCGGCGTTAGCGGCTGGGTGAGGAATTTGCCCGACGGAACCGTCGAGGCCGTCATAGAGGGTGACCCGGAGAGGGTTGAGGCACTGATCGGCTGGGCTCACCAGGGCCCGCTCCTAGCGAGGGTCACGAGGGTTGACGTAAAATGGGAAGAACCGGAGGGGCTTGAAGGGTTCAGGGTCACGGGGTAGCCTCTAGCCTCTCGATTAGGATCCTTTTCGGGCAGTATTTGACCTCGCAGTAGTTGCAGACGTACTTTTCCTTGTCCTTTTCCGGGGTGTGGAGGATTAGCTTTCTGAACCCCTCCATCTCCTTGACCCTCATGAAGACTTCAACTGGAAGAGTGCCGTCTATGACTATGTATAGCTTCGTGGGCTCCTCGCGGAGGTTTCTGCTGAAGACCTCCATGACCGGAACGCCGTTCTCCGAGAGCAGACCGAGGACCTCTGAGAAACCGCGGAGGTAACCTTCTTTCTCCAGTTCTATCTCCAGAACCTCCCATCCCATCAGGGGTGCGACGTCTATGAGGCTCGGAAGGGGGTTGAGCCTCTCGAAGATGAGCTTGAGGGGATACGTCTTCTCGATGTATTCTATCGTGTGGTACACTATCTTCCTATTGACCCCGATTACCCTCGCGAGCTCGCTTATCGGAACTTCCACGTTTCTGAGGTATATCTTCCCGTTCTTCACGCTGAGACCGTTCTCAAAGAGGAACTCTGCCACCTTCCTCCTGGCGGGATAGTTCTTGAAGTACACCTCCAGTATGAGCATCATTTTTGTCCACCTCTTACTCATATATGGGTAGGAATGGATATTTAAATCTTTCCCCGGATTCCCCCGCAAGTTTATTAACAATGCCCGGCCCATCTCTCCATTCAGAGGTGAGGGTTATGGCAAGGTTCGACGTTGTGGGTGTGGGCAACCTCAACTACGATATCATACTGCTCGTAGAGCGTTTTCCCGATTTCCACGAGAAGGTTAACGCCGAAAACGCGTTCTTCGGTCTGGGTGGTGCCGCCGCCAACACCATAAGCTGGCTGGCCACGTTTGGGCTGAGAACCGGCTATATAGGGGCCGTTGGAAGGGACGAGATTGGGGAGGCTCACATCTCGTACTTTAGAAGGCTGGGCGTTGATACGGGGGGCATCAGAACGGTGGACGCGCCCTCAGGGGTTGCCGTTGCCATAATACACGGGGAGGACAAGAGGATAGTGAAGTACCCCGGTGCCAACCGCATGAAGGAGATAGACTTCGATTACCTCTCGGGGGCGAGGCACGTGCACCTCTCCTCAAATCCGCCGGAGACGATAGTTGAGGTCGTGAACTTCGCCAGCGAAAGGGGGATAACGGTTTCCTTGGACATAGGCGAGGCCGAGCTCCCGAGGGATGTGGAGGCGAGGGTGGATTATCTCATGATGAACGAGGATGAATACCGGAGGAAGTTCGGTTCGCTGGACCTCTCGCTCTCAAGCGCCAGGAACCTCGTGGTCACCCTCAACGGCGGCGGTGCCCTTGTGAGGGATGAGAACGGAAACGTCCGCGAGGTTCGTGGGCTGAGTGCAGAGGTCGTTGACTCGACCGGAGCTGGGGATGCTTTCGACGCAGGGGTTATATACGGCGTTCTCAATGGCTGGACGCTTGAGGAAGCCGCCAGGCTCGGCATGCTGCTGGCGTATCTCACCGTTCAGAAGGTCGGGGCGAGGAGCGCAGTGATTTCCCTGGGGGAGGTCAAGAGGATTGCAAAGGAACTCGGTCTTCACCTGCCTTTCAGTAGGCCTTGAGACCGACAGTTCTTGCCTGTTTTTCACTCCATTTATACGTCAGGTAGCCGAGGAGGCCATATGCTATCGAGAGAACCGAAAGATACGCTATCTCCCCTGCCGCCGCCTCGTAACCGTAGGCAACGACGCTTCTCACGGCCTCAGTTGTGGGTGCGTAGGGGAGCATTCTGGCCAGGAACTGCAGGCCAGCGGGAAGTATCGAGATGGGGTACATCGCACCGCTCAATGCGAACATCAGCATCTCCAGTACGCTTATGAATGGGCCTGGGTCCCTCAGATAGAGCACTATTCCCGCAGCTGTCATTCCCATCCCCACCATCCCAACGGCCCCTACCAGGAGCACTGGGATGGCCCGTGAGAATGCTACGATGTTGAAGTTCAGTCCGAACAGGAGTACGAACAGGGGAATGTAGACTGCCATATACGCGAATGAGAGGAGGAGTCTCGTGAGGACGTTGCCGAGGAAGAAGGTTATCCTTCTCATCGGGGCGGCGAACGAATACTCAAGGGTTCCGGCGTAGAGCTCGTCGACAACACTCCAGACGAAACCGCTGAGAAACGTCATGCCGAACCCCAGAACCATGAAGCCGAGGACGGCAAAGGTTACGTAGTCGGAGTAGCCGGTCAGCTCACGAAGGGCTTCGGAGTTCCGCTCCCCGGTGAGGCCTATCCCTATGAGCAGTGCCTGCCCAACGAAAAAGAAGCCGAGGGCTATATCGCTGATGAACCAGAGCTTGTAGCTTAAGAAGATGCGCCAGCTTTTAACGGCCACTCCCCAGAGGGCTCTGAGCTCAGTAGCCACCATATCCAATCACCCTCGTCGTTCTCTCTGCCCACCGGAAGAGCAGATAGCCGATGGCCCAGTAGGCCGGTATCAGAAGTAGCAGCCATGCCATGGAATCTCCGACGGCGGAGTATCCTTCGCCTGTAAATAGTGCCCTGACGATCCGTGCTGAATGGGTTAGCGGGAGAAGATTGGAGAGCGCCTGAATGGGCGCTGGCATGACGGTGAGGGGGAAGAAGACGCCGGACAGGAACAGCATTGCGAACTCGAATATCTGGGCAAATGGCCCGATGTTCTTCAGAAGCATAACGAGGCCGGCAAAAACAAAGCCGAAGCCCAAAAACGCCAGAAGCGACGCTGCTATGGCTGGCAGAGACTTCAGAACGATGATCGCGGTTATAGGGATTTTGAAGATTATCACGCCCATGACAAAGACGACCACCATAAGGGTGGAATCCATGAGGAGCCAGCTCAGCGAGAGCCCGAAGAGCAGGCCGATGAGCCTCGCTGGGGATAGGACATTGGTTTCAAAGGTTCCCCTCTGGAGTTCTCTCCTGACACCCCAAACATACGCCTCCATCGGCGAAACCGAGACCCACCAGAGGACGTAACCTATGAGGGCGTAGGTGGGATAGTCTCCCATTCCCGTGGAGGCCTCAAGGAGGGTCGAGTATCTGCCTCCCAGAACGGCCTGTCCGAAGTAGACGAACTGGAGTAGGAAGACTATCCCCACGAAGATCGAGCTTATGACCCTCAGAGGGTAGCGGAAGAACATCCGGAATTCCTTCTCTACAACGGCTAGTATCAATCCCTCAGCCCCCTTCCGGTGAGCTTGATGAAGACGTCCTCAAGGGTCGGCTCCATTTTCTCGACCGACAGCACCTTAGCACCCCGTTTTACAAGCCATTCCACGAGCCTGGGGAGATCTTCCTCGTCAACCTGGGCCCTGAGCCTCACGGTCCCGGTCGAGGTATCGTCCTCGATCACCGCCATACTGAAGGGACTCTCCCCGAGGCTCTGGGATTTTAACTCCCTTACCCTGATTTCGACGGTCTCTTCGTCCTTAACGAGCCTCTTCAGGCCCTCAGGTGTGTCCATGGCTATTATCCTCCCGTGGTCGATGATCGCTATCCTGTCGCACAGCTCCTCTGCCTCGGCCATGTAGTGGGTCGTTAGAAGAACCGTCTTGCCTTCCTCCTTCACGAGCCTCTTCACGAACTCCCTTACGAATATCGCGCTCTGTACGTCGAGGCCCAGGGTGGGCTCGTCCAGAAAGAGAACCTCTGGGTCGTTTATGAGTGCCTTGGCTATGGCCAGGCGCTGCTTCATACCGCGGGAAAAGTTCATCACCAGGTCATTCCTTCTCTCCCAGAGACCTACGAGCTTGAGGAGAGTTTCTATTCTTTCCTTTTCCTCTCTTTTGGGGACGTAGTATATTCTGGCGAAGTACTTGAGGTTTTCATAGGCGGAAAGACGCCAGTAGAGAGTTCTCTCGCCTTCCGCCACAAGGTTTATCCTTCTCCTGATCTCCCTGGCGTCTCTCCGTATGTCCAGCCCCAGAACTCTTGCAGTCCCCCCGCTGGGCTCTAGAAGGGTCGTCAACATCTTTATCGTGGTGGTTTTTCCTGCACCGTTGGGCCCGAGGAGTCCGAAGAGCTCTCCCTTCTTAACTTTGAAGCTGACGCCCTTTACGGCCTCCACCCATTCTACCTTTCTGAAAGGAAGGGGAATCTTCTTTGGATAACTTTTTCTAAGCTCCTCGGCTTCTATCGTCCACATACCACAGCCCCTATCGAGTTTGTGAGCTTCAATAAAAATCTTGTCTCATAACGTTTAAATAATGGTCGATATCATTTTATTCAAAGGGTCCCTAGGAAACCCTTAAAAATCCGCACCCTAAAAGCCTTAGAGAGACCAAAAAGTCTTTGGGCTGGAGGTGGAGCACTTGGAAATCATAATCGACAACTTCAAGCCGAAGATCACCCGTCCCTTCAAGAGGAAGAACGAGTACTGGGTCAAGCTCATCACTCAGGACGGGGAGTATATAATGAAGTTTAAAACTCCCCTCGAGGCGGAGGATGCCATCTACGGCATGTTGGACGACCTTCAGGTTTACGGGGGCAAGGTCAAGCTCAAGCTCAGGGAGGGTAACGTTATTGAGGACATAGAGGTTATGGAGCTCTACAAGCCCTCCGCGAAGGAATTGCTTAACGAGTACTTCACCGATTAGCCCATCCAACGTTCTTTTCTGTTCACTGGCGTTGGAAATATGACAAAAACCTATATATACTCCAGCTCACATAGTTTGTTATTGGACAGTATTTATGCGCTAAAATTCAGCGTGTTTAAATATTCTCTGGAGGTTGTTATGGTGGCGAGGAGAAAAAACAAGGAGCTCCTTGAGCTTGCACTGGACATGGGCGGTGAGGAGGCCGTTGAGGTAATCAAGGCTCTCGAAAAGAAGAAGGAATCCACCGACGAGGAGCTCGCCGAGATAACGGGCATTAGAGTCAACACCGTCAGAAAGGTCCTCTACATGCTCTACGACCAGGGACTGGCTGAGTTCAAGCGCATAAGGGATAAAGAAACCGGCTGGTATTACTACTACTGGCGCCTTGAGACCAAGCGCCTCCCGGAGATAATCCGGGCCAAGAAGATGGCGGAACTCAAGAAGCTCAGGGAGATGCTGGAGGAAGAGACCAGCGAGATTTACTACCACTGCGGCACTCCGGGTCATCCAAAGCTGACCTTCGATGAGGCCATGGAGTACGAGTTCCAGTGCCCGATATGCGGCCAGATGCTCATGCAGTACGACAACACCGCCGTCGTCGAGGAGCTCAAGAGGCGCATCGAAGAGCTCGAGATAGAGCTCGGCCTCAGGAAGAAGCCCAGGAAAAAGAAGTGATGTGTGTTTGAACGGTTGGTAATGAACTTCGGGGATGGTGAGTATGCAGGAAGTAGTTATTCTTGAGAAGGTTTACGGGGATAGGAGTGGTTTTCTTAAGCTCGACAAGAAGTTGAAGGCCCTCCTTGGAGATTTAGAAGTCGAATGGAAACTTTCGGCGGTCAAGAAGAACTGGATTAAGGTTTCCCTGAACGGGGAGGATGAGGAGATAAGCGCGAATCTCGTCCGTGAGGAGTTCGGCGAGGTCCCCTACAAGCTGAGCGCGGTTAAAGAGGGAGAGACCTACCGCGGTCGCTTTGTGGACCTCGGTAAGGTCGGCTACGGGGCCTACGTGGACATTGGAATCTTCACGCCGAGGCCCAAGGACGCGCTGCTTCCCCTGTACTACCTCAAAGAGACCTTCGGTGAAATGCCCGTCAGGCAGATGATAAGGGACTTCGGCTGGGTGGACAACCTGCCCATCGAGGTAACCGTGACCGAGGTGGAGTTCGGTGCCAGGGAGGTGGAGCTGGCCTTCAGCGATGCCCAGCTGAAGCGCATAGAGGGCTGGATAAGCGACGGCTACGACAAGCTCTTCATAGCCGGCACCGTGAGCGAGAACGTTGAAAAAGCCCTCATCAAAACGGGCCACGGAAGGGACGTGAAGCGCATAGAGGAGCTGGGCCTCATGGAGACCCTCCTGATACTCAAGAAGGGGACCCAGGCACCTGGAATCATCAAGGAAATAGGTCCGCACCTCAGGGGGACCCTCATAGGGGCCGTCAAGTTCCGGGAGTGAGTCCATGCACCAGCCTCACGGTCAGGGCCGAGATAAGGACGAAGCAGTATGGAAACAGCGAGGGCACGAACAACGACGCCGGAAGGTACAGAATCGTCATCAGGAGCAGAAACGCCGTCTGACCCTTCATCTTTATTCCCCTTTCTCCCGCGGCCATCGCGTATGCCATCGCCACCAGGGCTAGGGCGCTGTTGAACAGGAACCTCTCCAGGTACCCCCATCCGTGCGGGTCCATTCCCTTTGGAAGGCCAACGGGAACCCCGAACTGGAGGTACATGATGAGAATCCCGGCGCCGGTTATCAGCAGGTATGCGTAGTTTCTTAGGTGCCTCTTCGGGAACGTGATGACAAATGCTATTGGTATGAAGACCAGGTACGGGTTTATGGCTATCGTGAGCAGTGTGAACGCCGAGAGGACGAGGGTCTGGAGCAGGGCTTTCCACTTCTCGGGGGAGAACATCACGTTGCTCACGATGGCGAGGGTTATCGCGAGGCCCGCCAGTCCGAGGGCGCTGCCGTTGATGTGGTACAGGTTTTCCCTGAACATGGGGGCAACGAACGTAAGCCCGAATATCATGAAGCCGAGTTCACGAGCCCTCTTGGGTGCCAGGTAGAAGGAGAATGATGCTATTAGCAGGATAAGAATCCAGTGGACGAAGATTATGTTCTCCTCGATCGGTGGCACGAACCTGAAGACGGACCCCATTATCATGCTGAGGGGTGACTCGGGAGAACCGCCCACGGCGAATGTTACCGCCTGGAGGAGGTAGCGCAGGAATCCCTCCGTCAGGACGGGCCTTTGGGCGGTCAGGTACCAGAGGATGAAGAGTGACGCGGTTAGGATGTAGAAGCTGCCCGCGTGGCTGTCGTCGCGCCTCAGGGCGAGCAGGAACGCCAGGATGAGAGCGGACAGGAGTACTAGAAAAGCCACCATCGAGCTCCGAGGGGGATTCCAAAGCCCTTCGAAGGCCCTCTCGGTCATGTAGATGTTGTCCTCGGAGCCGGTTATGAGAACGGTGCCGTTGAGGACGACGACGGAGGGGAGAAGGGAAGCGTCGGCGGGAAGCCCCGTGAGGTTCCAGACGTCAGCCATCGCGGGGTTGTTGTAGACGTTTCCCACCAGAACGAGCGTTTCGTTGCCGTGGGGCTTTATCGTGTAGAGCCTCTCGTCCACGTAGTACGCCCATCCCCTGGCCCACTCATCGTTACCTGCCACGACCGTGTAGGACGAGCTTGAGTTTAGAAACGCCTGAAACGCATCCTGGCTAGGATAGTAACTTAACCTCTCCGCGGAGACCAGTGGAAGGGCGGTTAGGATGATTAGAGTTACCAGAACGAGGGCCCGTTTCATCGTATCCCTCCCAGTGAGATACCCAGAAGTGGTTAAAAAGTTAATGCAGCGGAAGTCGATAAAGAAGGAAAGGATTCGTTGGGAGATTACTCCTCCTTGGATTCATCCGGGGCTTCCTTCTCGCCCTTCATCGCTTCAAGCTTCTCCACGAGCTTGTCAACTATCTTCATGAAGGCCTTGGCCGCAACGGTGTCCTCGTAGAGGACTATCGGTATGCCCGCGTCGCTGGCCTCTCTGGCCTTGAGGTCTATCGGAATCTCCCCGAGGAAGTCAACCCCCTCCTTCTCGGCGAGCTTCTTTCCGCCACCCTTACCGAAGATGTCTATCTCGTTGCCGCAGTGCGGGCAGATGAGGTAGCTCATGTTCTCGACGACCGCGACGTAGGGCACCTCCATCTTCTTCATCATGTTGACGGCCTTGCCCGTGTCGAGCAAAGCGACCTCCTGTGGGGTGGTCACTATGACCGCCGCATCGAGCTTGAGGGTCTGGGTGACGGTCAGTATCTCGTCGCCGGTTCCGGGCGGGAAGTCAACTATCATGAAGTCCAGCGAACCCCACTTGACGTCGCCGAGGAGCTGCTTGATTGCCTTCGTGACCAGGGCCCCGCGCCAGATTATCGGCTGGTCGTCCGGAACGAGGAAGCCCATGCTCATGACCTTGATCGGGGTTGTCTGGCCAAGGAAGTCGTTCATCGGAGGTATCATCTCAAACCTGCCGTCTTCCATCTTCTCGGCCAGAACCTCGGCCCTGTCGACGCCGAGCATCTTGGCGACGTTCGGTCCGTGTATGTCCGCGTCGAGTATTCCGACGAAGTAGCCCTTCTTTGCAAGTGCGGCGGCGATGTTAACCGCCACGGTGCTCTTTCCAACGCCGCCCTTACCGCTCAGGACGGCTATCTTGTACGTCCACTTCTCCTGCTTCTCGTTTATCCTCTGGGTGAGGGGATCAGCGCCCAGTCCGCCTATGTTGAGTGTGGGAGCTTTGATGGTCATCTAATTCACCTCCGGTTTGGGTTGACCTAAGGAGCTTAAAAGTTTTGTCCCAAACTTTGACAGTGTTACACATATGTGGGTATCTAGGTCGTGGGATGAAAGTTGAAAGAAACCGAGAGCGCAGCGTTTTGACTACTCCGCGTACTTCAGGAGGATATTCTTCAGCTCTAGGGCTTTTATATAGGTTGGCGACTCGGGATTGGCTAGTATTGCCTCTATCTCCGGGTCGTACTCCTCGACCATCTCGTCGTAGGGGATTACCGTCTTCGTCGTGAAGTCGTTGAAGCCGAGCTCGTTCAGGATTCTCTCGACCTTTTCCACGTGGCCTTCCTTCTTCACTTTGTTGATTACCAGGTGGACATGTTCTATGCCCAGCTGCCTCGCCAGTTTCGCTGCATCAACCGCCACCTGAACGGAGTTGTAGGTTGGCTCCGTGAGTATAACCGCCTGCTTGAAGCCCCTGGCGAGGGCCCTTCCAAAGTGCTCCAGCCCGGCCTGCGTGTCCATCAGAATTATCTCGCCCTTCCTGAGGTTGATGTACTTGATGACGGCATCGAGGAGAGCATTTTCGGGGCAGAGACAGCCGGCCGCGGCCTGAACCACGCTCCCCATGACGAGGAGCATGACGCCATCCGGTCCGACGACACCGAAGCGGTCAACGACGTCCCTGACGTCGGGGGTGAGTGAGAAGTACAGACCCCAGTTGGTGCCCGGCCTCGCTCCCGTTTTTTCCTCTATGTAATCTAGGTTTCTGTTCAGGGGAACTATCTTATCGCGCACTTCCTTTGGAACGCCGAGGGCGTGTGCGAGGTTCATCTGGGGGTCCTCATCAACGGCCAGAACGCGGTAGCCGTCCCTGGCCAGGAGCCTTGCGAGGATAGCCGTCATCGTGGTTTTTCCGACTCCACCCTTGCCCGTTATCACGACCCTAAAACCTTCCTCGGGGGTCTGCTTTTTCGTCCGCTCCCTGAGTTCATCGGCGATTTCAAACAGTTTTTTTCTCCTCTCCTCATCCGCGGGATTCGGGGGTTTTGTCATACTCGAGCACCTCTAATGATTGAAATACGGCGATATAAATGCTTTTAGGTTCGATATACGAACCCCATGATTCCACATACTTGCGCATTTAATGCCATTTTTTGGATATGATGTACATCTTTTCAGGAATGACCTTTAATGGACAGAAATGTATAACCTTTGGTTTCACACTTTTGGGTAATTAGCTCTTGTGACTACATAGTCATAGATACTGCGAGCATAGTTTTACATTTTTATAGTGTATCTGTTTTAGATTGAAATATTTTCGAAGGTTCACAGTTAAAACGGAAAGGACTTTATATCAGTTTCGTTACATGCGTAATGGTGATTTCCTATGCCCACCGATTCAAAGCCTACTATCTTCATAAACCCAGCGAAGTGCATTGGCTGTCGGCAGTGTGAGATAGCGTGTGCAGTGGAACACTCTCAGAGCAAGGACCTCTTCTCAGCGATCTTTGAGGACCCGCTGCCCCTGCCGAGGATACACATTCTCCCCATGGGGGCCTACAACGTACCCATGAACTGCAGGCACTGCGATGGCGCACCGTGTGTCGAGGTATGTCCCACCGGCGCGCTCTATCACGACGAAGACGGCGCGGTCATGATAACCCCCGAGAAGTGCATCGGCTGCAAGATGTGTGCCATCGTCTGTCCCTTCGGTATCCCCGAGTTCGAAGCCCTCAACGGTGTGATGTTCAAGTGCGATATGTGTCCCGACAGGAGAGCCGAGGGCCGGCCTCCCGCGTGCGTTGAGGCGTGCAAGACCGGGGCGCTTCAGTTCGGCACCATAGACGAGATAGTCTCCAGCGTCAGGAAGGAAACGGCCGAGAAGATAATCAAGCTGAAAGAAGGGACGTATGAAGAGGAATACAACGGTTGGGACCTTTTCAGGTCCATGTACGCCGAAATTATTCGTATTAATGAGGGGGAGTCGAAATGAAGAAGTATAAGGAAGTTTCTATCGACCCGACCACCCAAAAGATGTACGAAAGAGCCCAGGAGATGGGAATTGAGACCGTTTGGGAGAGGCTCGAGAAGCAGCAGCCGCAGTGCGGTTACGGCCTCCTTGGAGTCTGCTGCAGGAACTGTATGATGGGACCGTGCAGGATCAACCCCTTCGGGGGCGAGCCGAGAAGGGGCGTCTGCGGTGCCGATGCTGACACCATAGTCGCCAGGAACCTTCTCAGGATGATAGCGGCCGGTGCTGCCGCTCACAGTGACCACGGGCGCCACGTGGCTCTGACCCTTCTCATAGCGGCCGAAATGGCCGAGAAGTTCAAGAAGGAAGGAAAGCCCGTCCTTGAACTCGACAACATGGCGTCGAGCACCCTGCCGTATCAGGTGAGGGATGTCGAGAAGCTCAAGGCCATCGCCGAGAGGCTCGGAATCGAGACGGAGGGCAAGACCGTCAGGGAGCTCGCCAAGGAAGTTGCCGAAGTGGCGCTCAATGACTTTGGAAAGCAGGATGAGGAGGCTCTGGCCTTCCTCAAGGCCTACCTCAACCCCAAGACCTACGAGATGTTCGAGAAGGCCGCCGAGAAGGCCGGCATGCCTTGGTTCGAGAACGGTATTCTCCCGAGGAGCATAGACAGAGAGATAGTGGAGAGCCTCCACAGGACTCACATAGGAACCGACCACGACCCGGTGAGTATACTCCTCCACGGTCTGAAGACGTCCCTCGGCGATGCATGGGGAGGTTCGCTCATAGCGACCGAACTTCAGGACGTGCTCTTCGGCACGCCGCAGGTCATAAAGGCCGAGGCCAACCTCGGAGTCCTCAAGGAGGACTACGTCAACATAGTCGTCCACGGCCACGAGCCCGTTCTCTCGGAGAAAATCGTTGAGGCGGCTCAGGATCCCGAGCTGCTCGAGCTCGCCGAGAAACTCGGTGCCAAGGGCATAAACGTCGTCGGAATGTGCTGTACAGGTTTAGAGGTTCTCATGAGGCACGGCATACCCATAGCCGGCAACTTCCTCCAGCAGGAGATGGCCATAGTTACCGGCGCCGTCGAGGCCATGGTAGTTGACGTGCAGTGTATAATGCCCGCAACGGTTGACGTGGCCAGGTGCTTCCACACCAAGATAATAGACACCAGCCCGCTGGCAACGTTCCCGGGAGCCATACACATCAAGTTCGACGAGAGAAGGGCGGATGAGATAGCCAAGGAGATAGTCAAGACTGCAGTTGAGAACTTCCCGAACAGGTCGAAGGTGAGGGTTGAGATACCGAAGGAGAAGATGGCAGGATACGTCGGCTTCAGCGTCGAGGCGATACTCAAGCACTTCGGAGGCTCCCTCAAGCCCATTGAAGAGGCCATCGTCGAGGGCAAGATAAAGGGCGTAGCGGGCTTAGTCGGCTGCAACAACCCGAAGATAAAGCAGGATCACAACCACATCAAGATAGCCAACGAGCTGATGAAGAGGGACGTCCTCCTCGTGGGAACCGGCTGCTGGGCGACCGCGGCGATGAAGTATGGCATCTTCCTGCCCGAGTACGCGGACACCGAGAACGTTGGGCCCGGTCTGAGGGAGTTCGTCAAGGAGTGGGGCATTCCTCCTGCTCTTAACATGGGCTCGTGCGTTGACTGTACGAGAATACTCGTCCTGGCCGACCTGGTGGCTAGGGACCTGAACGTTCCTATTTCGGCATTGCCTGTGGTGGGCTCTGCCCCCGAGGCCATGACCGAGAAGGCCGTCTCGATAGGAACCTACTTCGTGGCCAGCGGAATCACCACGCACCTTGGCATAGTCCCGCCGGTTCTCGGCGGTCCGAAGGTGGTAAAGATTCTCACGCAGGACCTCTACGACATCGTTGGAGCGGCCTTCATAGTGGAGCCCGACCCGTACAAGGCAGCGAAGCTGATGTACGACCACATCATGAAGAAGAGGAAGGAGCTCGGTATCTGAGCTCCCTCTTTTATTCCCTTTTGAGGTGGGAGAATGTTCAAGCGCATCAGGGGATTATTCGGGAGGGGAGGGAAGGCCCCGGCTTCGCCCCCGGCTGAGATTTCAGAAACCCCGAAAAAAGAGGAAGGCCTCAAAGCCGACGCCTGCATAGGCTGTGCCCTCTGTGCCCAGGTGTGCCCGCACAATGCGATATTCGTCATAGACGATGGTAAGAAGGTCATCTCGTTCCATCCCGAGCTCTGCAAGGAGTGCAACTACGAGTGCAACGACATATGCCCGACGAAGGCCATCCAGGGCCACCCCGACAGACTCGACCTCGAGTTCGAATACGCCCACTGTCAGGTCTGCGGCAGGAAGCTGGACTACACCGTTAAAACCGCGGAGTTCCTCTATCACAAGCTGGAGAAGTTCTACGACCATCCAGAGGTCGTCTTCATGTGCGACAGGTGCAAGCACGACCGCGTCAAGGAGTTCCCGAGCGAGTACCTCAGGTTCTTCGGGGGGACCACCAAATGAGGGGTATCAAGTTCTCCTTTCTCTGCAAAGAGAAGCCCCCGCAGACTGGAAAGAGGGTGGCCATAGTCGGCGCTGGACCGGCGGGACTTACGGCGGCCGGCTACCTCGTCTGCAAGGGACACGACGTTGACATCTACGACAAAATGCCCGAGCCCGGTGGGTTGATGCTCTTCGTCATTCCAGAGTTCAGGATTCCCGTCGAGAGGGTTCGTCTCGGTGCGAAGGAGCTTGAGGAGGAGTTCGAGGTAACCTATTACCCGAAGACGAAGGTCATGGAGGGTGAGAGGGAGGACGAGGGCGACGAGTTCTACGAGAGAGCTGTTAGACTCAGTGAACTCAGGGAGAACTACGACGCGGTTCTGATAGCCACCGGAATCTGGAACGTCAGGAGGATTGGAATCCCCGGGGACGACCTGGAGGGCATACTCTCACCGCTGGAGCTCCTCTTCTGGATAAAAGGAGCCGAACTCGGCTACGTTCCAAAGGAGAAGGTTCCCGATTTGAAAGGCAAGAGGGTCGGTATAATCGGCGCGGGATTGACGGCTGTTGATGCCGCCTTCGAGTGCAACCGCCTCGGTGCGGAGGTTGAGATATTCTACCGCAGGACGATAAGGGAAGCCCCCGCCGGAGCCTACGAGATAAACATCCTCCGGAACAGAGGAGTCAAATGGTTCGAGCTCGTGACTCCAAAGCGCGTGATAGGTGAGAACGGCCGCGTTAAGGCGATTGAACTCCTCAGAACTCGCCTCGGTGAGCCCGACGAGACCGGAAGGAGGAGGCCGATACCCATAGAGGGCTCGGAGTTCCAGGTTGAGCTGGACTACTTGGTCTTTGCCATAGGCATGGTCTCCACCCCGCCGGTTAACGGCTCCTACATCGCGACGGACAAGAGGGGCAGAATCGTCGTTGATTCCAGGCACATGACGAGCGTTGAGGGAATCTTTGCCGCCGGGGATGTGGTCAACGGCCCGACGAAGGTCGGCAGGGCGATAAAGGACGGCCTCTATGCGGCAGTCTCAATCGACAGGTGGCTCAGGGGTGAATCCTGATGGAGAGGAAATACCTCTACCTCGATTACCTCACGTGCATCGGCTGCGAGACCTGTGAAACCGTCTGCGACTTCATCCACGATGGGAGCCCACACATCAGGATTTACGTAACGGAGAACAAGCAGTACCTCCCGATAAACTGCAAGCACTGCGACGACGCGCCCTGCGTGAGGGTCTGCCCGACCAACGCCATTTACCGTGATGAGGATGGAGCGGTGAGGATAGCCGAGAACAGGTGCATCGGCTGTCTCGCCTGCCTCCAGGTGTGTCCCTACGGCGTTCCCTTCTACAGCCTCAAGGTCAGGGCGATAACCAAGTGCGACATGTGTGCCGACAGACGCGAGGAGGGTCTCGAGCCGGCCTGCGCCCTCATGTGCCCGGCGGAGGCCATCCAGTACGGCCCGTTGGAGATGGTTCTTGAACTCGTCAACGAGAGGCGCGCCAAGAACATCCCCGAACACCAGAGGGAGCTCAGCGATGAGGAGCTCAGGGAGAGCGTGAGTTCCGGCTACGTTCTCCTCTGATACCTTTTTGGAGGTTCCACCGTGCAGGTTGATGAGATAATCGGGGATGCACGCAGGATAGTTCTCTGCGGCGTGGGCAACGAGAAACGCGGTGATTATGGATTCGGGGCCTATTTGGCAGAGGCCCTCTCCGTGGCGGTGGAAAACCCGAACTTCCTCCCAATCAACTGCCACGACGTTCCCGAGAGCCAGGCGGGGGCTATAATACGCTTCCGTCCGGAGCTTGTGATAGTTGCGGTCCCCCTTGAATTCGGGGGCGAGCCCGGCAAAGTGGTCGTTGCCGACCCCTGGGAGGCCATGGGGGACGTTCCCGAGGAGTTCCGCTTCCAGCTCAGGGTGACGCTTGACCACCTGGCCGAGTTGCTCCCGGAGACCCGGTTCCTGCTCCTCGGCTGTCAGCCCGGGGACTGGATGGGGGTGAGCGAGGAAATTAAAAACTGCGTTAGAGCCCTCGCGCTGGCCTTCAAGGATGCCGTGGACTGAGCATCGGAATATCAAAGTGGAAAGAAAAGGGAGTTCACTCCTCCGGCTTCGGGAGGGTGACATCGACACCGAGGACCTTCCACATGGCCTTGATCTGCTCGCGCATGACGTCTATGGCCTCCGGCTGCTTGAAGAGGTGCTTGAACCTGCCCTGGAGCTTGAGGTACTCCTCGATGGGTTTCTTGAACTCTATGGCGACAACCCTGCCGCCCTCGCGCTTGACCTTGGCGCCTCCTCCAGGAGACTGTATCTTGATGTTCCAGAGGTCGCCGTTCTCGATCTCGAAGAGCGGCCAGACGCCGGTCTCGATGGCGAGGCGGGCTATCTCAACGCCCTTCTCGAGCGGGCTCTTCCATCCGGTCGGGCAGGTACACTGGACCTGGACGAAGGCAGGACCGTCCACCTTGGCGGCCTTCTTCATCTTCTTGACGAAGTCGAAGGGGTTGCCTATGCTGGCGGTTGCGACGTACGGAACCTGGTGGGCGGCGGCGATGAGGGCGACCCACTTCTTGGGCTTGTCCTCACCGATGGAGTACTTGCCCGGCGGGCTGGTGGTGGTCCAGGCACCGTAGGGGGTTGAGCTTGACCTCTGGATTCCAGTGTTCATATAGGCCTCGTTGTCGTACATAAGGTAAACGACGTTGTGCCAGCGCTCGAGCATACCGCTGAGGGCCTGCATACCGATGTCCGCGGTACCACCGTCACCGCCTATGGCGAGTATCTTGCCCTTCCTTCCGAGCTTCTTCCAAGCTGCTTCAACACCGCTTGCAGCTGCAGCTGCGTTCTCGAAGGCGACATGAACCCACGGGGCCTTCCAGGCGGTGTACGGGAAGACGGCGGAGACGACCTCCATACATCCGGTTGCCTGGGCTATGGCGAAGGCGTTTGGATCGCCGTACTTCTCCTCCATGGCCTCGCTGAAGGCCTTCGTGGCGAGCCTAAGAGCGGTGGCACAGCCACAGCCGGCACAGGCGGCGTGACCGGGTGCCCAGTACTCGCGAGTTGTGATAGGGGGTTTTCTAACGGCCATCTTCATCACCTCACAGAATCTCCTTCCTCAGGCCGATCCAGTTGACCTCATCAAACTCCTCTCCAGCCAAGGCCTTCTGGGCTATGGCCAGGGCCTCGTCGAGGTCCTTGAAGGTGACGTCCCTGCCTCCAAGGCCGAGGATGAAGTCAACTATCTTCGGCTTCTCGCTCTCGTTGATGAGCGCCCTGCTGAAGTCCTGGAAGAGGGCTCCACCGACGCTGAAGGTGATGTTCTTCTCGAGGAGCGCGAGAACCTTCGCCTTCTTGGCGAGGGCACGAACCTCCTCGATCGGGAACGGCCTATAGACGGTCATTTTGGCCGCACCGGCTTTGATTCCCTTCTCACGGAGGTGGTCAACGTACTCCTTGACCGTTCCGGCGAGTGAACCCATGGTGACGAAGATTATGTCGGCGTCATCCGTCCTGTACTCCTCTATCTTCTGGTACTTCCTTCCGAACTTCTTCTCGAACTCGGCGAAAACCTCATCGATGACCTTCTTGGCGTTCTCGTTGGCCTCCCAGACGGTGTATCTAGCCTCCATGTAGTGGGCTGGGAAGGCGAGGGTACCCTGGGTTATCGGCCTGGCCGGGTCGAGGTATGCGTACTTCGGCTCGTACTCGCCGAGGAACTCGTCAACGAGCTCCTGGTCGGGTATCTCGACCGGCTCGACGGTGTGGGTCAGGATGAAGGCGTCGAATCCAACCATGGCCGGAATGAGAACCTTCTCGTTCTCGGCGACCTTGTAGGCTATCAGAATGAGGTCAAGCGCCTCCTGGTTGTTCTCGGCGTAGAACTGCATCCAGCCGGTATCGCGCTCGCTTATGCTGTCCTGCCAGTCGTTCCAGATGTTGATCGGAGCGCTCAGGGAGCGGTTTCCGACGGCGATGACTATTGGAAGGCGCATTCCGGCAGCTATGAAGAGTATCTCGTGCATGAGTGCTAGACCCTGGGAAGCGGTCGCGGTGAAGACTCTAACACCTGCCGCGGAGGCACCGACACAGGCTGAAATCGCCGAGTGCTCGCTCTCGACCTTGATGAACTCAGCATCGAGCTCCCCATCGGCGACGAACTCACTGATCTTCTCTGGAACGAGCGTTGACGGTGTAATCGGGAAAGCCGCTATGACCTTCGGCTTGGCGAGCTTGGCCGCCCAGGCGGCGGCTTCGTTGGCCTTCATAACCTTTCTCATCGGCATCTTTCACCACCTCACTTGGTCTCCCTAACCATTATGATGGCATCGGTCGGGCACTCGTTCGCACAGATTCCGCAGCCCTTACAGTAGTCGTAGTCGAAGACCGGGTAGTTCTCCTCGTCGAGGTAGATAGCCGGCTCCGGGCAGTATATGTAGCACAGGTAGCACCTAACGCACTTGTCCTTGTAGAACTCGGGCATAAAAACACGCCAGGAACCTGTCTTGTTTATGACGCTACTCCCCGGAATCGTGGCTATCGCTCCCGGGGTCATCTTTTCGCTATACTCCTTCTGAACCCTCTCAATCTCGGCCTTAAACGGAGTCTCGGCCATGTTTATCACCTCAGGTGAATTATCCTATTGGAACTTAAACCTTGCGAGGAATTAAAGATGGAAAGCTCAGCCGAAGACCTCGGCGAGCTTCTTGAGCTTCTCCCACTCGTGGTTGACCCACTGCTGGAGGATCTCTATGTCCTCCTTGGTCATGTACTTGAACCTGCCCTGGAGCTTGAGGAACTCCTCTATGGGCTTGGGCTCCTTCTTCGTTGAGGGCATGTTGATCTTGTACCTTCCGTTCTCGTACTCGAAGAGCGGGAAGTACGCCGTCTGAACCGCCAGGCGGGCTATCTCAATGCTCTTGTCGGTCGGTGAGCGCCAGCCGGTCGGGCACGGCGCGAAGAGCTGGATGAAGCTCGGTCCAGGGGTCTTCCTAGCCTTCTTGAGCTTCCTTATGAAGTCCTCGGGGAAGGCTATGCTGGCGGTTGCCGCGTAGGGTATCTCGTGGGCGATGACAATGTCTATGACCTTCTTCTTGTGCCTCCTCTCGAGGAAGTGCTTCTTTCCACCGGGGGTGTTGGTGGTCCAGGCTCCGTAGGGGGTTGAACCCGACCTCTGGATTCCGGTGTTCATGTAAGCCTCGTTGTCGTACATTATGTAAACAGCGTCGTGGCCCCTCTCAAGGAAGCCTGAAAGTGCCTGGAGACCGATGTCCGCGGTACCACCGTCACCGGCCCAGCCGACGACCATTATTCCGTCCTCGCCCTTGACCTTGTATCCCTTGGCCTTGAGTGCCGCCTCGATACCGCCCATGACGGCACCGGTGGTCTCGAAGGCGGTGTGGAACAGGTTGGCCTCGAAGGCGGTGTACGGCCAGGGACCGGCGATGATTGTCGAACAGCACGCAGGGATTGTGAATATGGTCTTCCTTCCGTACGCCTTCAGCACGTAGCGGATGCCGAGGGAGGCCCCACAGCCCTGGCAGGCCGTGTGACCGGCGTAAAAGTGCTCATCAGCGGGGATGCTCAACCTCTTCTTAACGTTCTCTGGAATCTCCATCATTCTCACCTCTTAAGGTGGTACCAGTCCACCTCTACATCAAGCTCTCCCTTTTCGATTATCGCCTTCATGTTCTCGGCTATCTTCCTGACGTCGGCGACCGTGAAGTCCCTTCCGCCAAGGCCGACGATGTAGTTCTTGATGAGCGGCTTCGCGTCGGTGTTGTAGAGCGCTCCCTTGGCCTCGTTGAAGAGTATGCCCTCCTGTCCGAAGGAGAAGTTCCTGTCGAGGACGGCTATGCCATCAACGCTCTTTGCCAGCTCGTAGAGCTCTTTCTTCGGGAAGGGCCTGAACCAGCGGACCTTCGCGGCACCGACCTTGTAGCCCTCCTCGCGGAGAACATCGACGGCCTGCTTGACGGTTCCCATGAGCGAACCCATGCCCATGAAGACGAAGTCGGCATCCTCCGTCCTGTAGAGCTCTATCATCTGGCTGTAGTCCCTTCCAAAGCGCTCGCCGAACTCCTTACCGACCTCGTGGATGACCTTCTCGGCCTCTTCCATGGCCTTCTGCACCTTGTAGCGGAACTCGTAGTAGTCGTTGGGACCTCCGAGGGCACCGACGGCTATCGGGTTGTCGAAGTCGGTGAGGGTGTAGAGCGGCTTCCTCGGCGGGAGGAACTCGTCAACCAGCTCCTGGGGAATCATCTCTACGACGTCGTAGGTGTGGCTAAGTATGAAGGCGCTTTCGACAACCATGGCCGGGAGGTTGACGGTCTCGGCGACCTTGAAGGCCATCAGCACGCCGTCGTAGACCTCCTGGTTGTTCTCGGCGTAGAACTGCATCCATCCGGTGTCGCGCTGGGCAAGGCTGTCCGTCTGGTCGTCCCACACGCTCCAGGGGGGAGCCATGGCACGGTTAACGTCGACCATGACTATCGGCAGCCTCGCTCCGCTGGCCCAGTGAAGCATCTCATGCATGAGTGCCAGACCCTGGGCGGAGGTTGCAGTGAATGCCCTGGCGCCGGTGGCACTGGCACCTATACAGGCCGCCATGGCTGAGTGTTCGCTTTCAACGGGAACGTACTCAAGTCCCTCGATCTCGCCGTTGGCCAGGAATTCGGCTATCTTCTCGATGATGCTCGTCTGGGGAGTGATCGGGTAGGCCGCGACGACCTCAACGCGGGCGTGCTTAACGGCGTAAGCCGCCGCGTAGTTGCCGCTTACAACCTTCCTAATGGGCTTGTACTCGGCCATCTCACTTCTCCTCCTTCTCCATTGTTATAGCATCCGTCGGGCACTCGTTCGCGCAGATTCCGCAACCCTTACAGTAGTCGTAGTCCACGCCGACGTAGCCGTCCTCGCGGATGAATATGGCCGGCTCCGGGCAGAACTTCCAGCAGATGTAGCACTTGACGCACTTGTCGTCGTCTATCACTGGTATGAAGGTCCTCCAGTCTCCGGTGAAGTTAACGAGGGTTGTTCCCAATGTTACGGGGGCCTCCGGATACTCGTCCACGGATTTGAGGACGATCTTGGTTGCCCCTTCCTTCCTTTCACCAAACAACGTGTTCACGCTTTTCACCCCTTGTCAAGGATTATGAAGGAAAGAGAATCAGAGCTCGTAAATGACGGTCTTGTTGAAGGCTTCCTCTGCGGCCTTGGCGTTCTTCTCGCCAAGGGCTCCGGAGAAGACGTCCTGAATGGCCTTCTGGACGTGCTCGAGGGTAACGACGCCGGTGGCCTTTGAGACTGCACCGAGGATTGCGGTGTTGGTAATCGGAAGGCCAAGAACGTCGAGGGCTATGGTGGTTGCATCGACGAGCGCGAGCTTCGCCGGCTTCTTCTTGAGCTTCTCGAGAACCTCTTCCTTGCTCTTCTCGGTGTTGACGATGACTATGCCGTCGTCCTTGAGACCGGCGGTGACGTCAACGGTGTCGAGAAGGCTCGGGTCGAGAACGACGACGATGTCGGGCTCGTAGATCTGGGTCTTTATCCTTATTGGCTTCTCGTCAATCCTGGTGAATGCCGTAACTGGCGCTCCACGCCTCTCAACGCCGAAGAACGGGAACGCCTGGACGTACTTGCCCTCAAGGAAAGCAGCTGAGGCTAGTATGTTGGCGGCGGTAACTGCGCCTTGTCCACCCCTACCGTGAAAACGAATCTCTATCATCATTCCTGCCTCCTTAAGTTTGTCAAACTTTATTCATCCAATGCATTTATTTAAGTTTCGGTATTGGCTTAACAGACCTTCGGCAGATGTCTTTGGGTAGGCATGAACGTTGTCAGTCGTCAATGGCTTAATTAAGGCATCGTTTCTCGAAAAAAGTTCGTTCACATCTTGGCAAAAACTTTTAAGCCTCGCCTCCACCGGGGATATATAGACTATATAGGTGATGTCCATGGACGGCCTGGCCCTGACAGCGATTGCGGTGGCGTTCTACATAGCCTGGAACATAGGCTCCAACGATTCCGCCAATGCAATGGGCACCGCCGTCGGCGCCGGGATACTCAGCTTCCGCCAGGCCACGCTCACAATAGCGATATTCGTTCTCATGGGCGCTTACATGAGGGGTTACAAGGTCATGAAGACCGTGGGGGAGGGGATAGTTCCCAGCGGCTTTTTGACCATGGAGATGGCGGTTATAGCCCTCCTGGCTGCAGGGGTCTGGGTGACGATAGCGACCGTTAAGGGACTGCCGGTTTCCACGACCCAGGCGATAGTGGGAGGTGTCATCGGGGTTGGCCTCGCGGCGAGCGCGCCCGTCAACTGGTACACCCTCCTCAAGATAGCCTCCGCTTGGGTCGTCTCACCCGTACTCTCGGGGATACTGGCCATAATCCTCTTCAGGTTCTATTCGTGGGCCATCTCCAGAATCAAGAGCGTCTCGACGATTGAAACCCTATACAAGGCCCTCGCCGTACTCGGGGGCTCGTACATGGCATTCAACTTCGGGACGAACGAGGTTGCGAACGCCTCTGGTCCGCTCGTCGGTGCCGGTTTCATGGAGCCCAAGGTGGCCGGCATCTTCGGGGCCATCGCCCTTTCAATCGGCGCGCTCACCTTCAGCTACGCGGTTATGCACACCGTCGGAAAGAAGATAACTGCCCTCGGCCCGGTTTCGGCCTTCGCGGCCCAATTCGGCTCGGCAATAGCCGTCAGCCTGGCGAACTTCTTCGGCCTCCCCGTGAGCTCGAGCCAGTCCATAGTCGGCGGCGTCGTTGGCGTTGGCCTTCTCGCGGGGGAGGGCGTTGAGAGGTCGGTCATCAGGGACATAATCTTCGGCTGGGTCGCCACGCCGCTGACGGCCATAGTCATCTCCCTGGTGATATTCAAGGCTTTCTCGCTGGTCGGGCTGGTTTAGCCCGTGCATTCCACTATCGACAGGTCACCCCTTCTGAAAATGCAGTGCCCGAAAACATCCGCTTCCCCCGTCCATCCCGAGAGGCCGTAGGTCACCCGTATGTATTCGTCGTTTACTCTGAGGTGCACCCTGACGCCGAGGAGGTGCTCGCCGGCGCTCGCCACGAAGACCTTTCTCGTCTCGTTTCCCCTCACGGCGTAGATGAACGCATCCCCGCTGAACAGGCTCGCCCCGGCGATGTAGACCTCTTCCCCCACAACCTTGACGTCCGTGATGTAGAACTTGTACTCGTCGGGGCAGAAGCTGAACCTCTCCTCCCCACTCAGGGGGTCTAGGAGATAGACGCAGCCCTGGGAGGTGTACTCATCTGAGAGCACGAGGACGATGCTGCCGTTCTGGTATCCCATCGGGAGTGCCGGAAGTTCCCGCTCCCACAGGATGCTCAGGTTGTGGTCGAAAAACACTCCCTCCCCGCCCGTTGATTCGCCCGGGTAGTACGTGTACACCAGAACGCCCTCCGGGGTGCACATGCGCTTCCCGTCGGGTCCTTTGAGGGTCACGTTAACCGTTCTGTTCCCCGTTCGGAGGGTGAAGTGGGTGTAGTACTCGGTGTCCTCGGTGGTTCTCTTCGATATCCGCAGCGACGGAGGGCAGGCAAATGTCGTGGTACCTCCCGTGGGGGAGTTCTGGTCGCTGTCTTCCCTCTGGCCTGTGCCCGTGAGGGCCTCTATCGGATACGGAACGCTCCCCGTGGAACTGATTACGTAAACGGTGTTCCCCTCGATTTTGACCCCACTGGGTCTCTTCTCCAGCTCCCTGCACGCGAGCCTTTCCAGTTTGGAGGTAAAGAGGCAGAGGCCCTTCCTCTCACCGCTCCCGTTGGTGAACCGATACGCGACGGCCACGTACTCCTCGGTGGCGGCCAGGTGGAGCTCGGTACTTACCCGAGCCCCGCTCAGGGAGTCAAAGTAGACGAGTCTGAGCTTGTCATCCTCCACCATGTGAACGTATCCTGTGGACGTGGCAAGGTAAATCGTCCCGTCCCTGAGCACGATGTCGCCCACCCTTCCCCCACCCGGAAGTTCACGGGAAAGAACGATCCTCCCGGTTTCCATGTCCACCAGGTAGAGAACAGGGTTGATCCTTGGGTTCCGGCTTCCCTGCTTTACGAATATTCCCTTACCCTCCGTTGAGGCCCAGAACTCCGTGGGGCCCCAGAACCTCTTCCTCCACACGACCCGACCGGACTTTCCCACCAGCAGGAACTCCGTGGGTTTGGAGGCCTCGTCGGGATAGCCGGCGTAGAGAAGGATGCCCTCCTGGAGCGGCACGTCTCCACCGACCTTACCCTCCAGGGCGTAGGGGCCAAAGGTGGTGCCGTTGAGCGTAACCGTGAAGTTGACGAAGGGTGTACCGTTCACCTCGTAGTGGTGGGCATTAACGGAGAGCGGACTGCCCGTGGTTTCCGTGGGCGGCGTTTCCTCGCTAGCTATACAGCCTGCAACCACCACCATGAGGAGCACGAGGAAGGCAATGACGGCCCTCTCCATGCCATCACCTCAGGGCGAGATTATCCGGTAGGCCTTAACCTCGTCCAGAACCCTAACGTAGACAACATCTCCCTCAACCTTGACATTTAGGGCGGAGTGCCTGAAGCTTTTACATCCGATGGGGGTGAGGTCATCCGCCCTGAAGACGCAGAGACCGTCCCTCTCCCTTCCAGCTGCGGTGTACATGAAATACGAGACAGCCACGTATTCCTCATTGCCGTCTATCCAGAGTTCGGCCACCGCTGGCTCGCCGATGAGGGTGGTGAAGGTCCTCTTTCGGGTCTCTCCTTTTTCCACGAGGTATATTATCGCCCTCCCCACTTCTCCCCTCGGACCTTCCTCGACCGAAACTGCCGTTATGTACGCCTTTCCGTCCATGAAAAACAGGTCTGTGGTCTTCGAGCGGGGGGCGTCCGGGCAGAACCTGAAGACGAACCTTCCCGTCGATGCGTTCAGGAGGGTAACGCAACCGTCATCTGTGAGGTAGATTGCGCCGTTTGAGTACCTCCAGGGGAGTCCGAAGATTCTCCTCGACCATCTCTCGCTCAGATTCTCGGAATCGATCAGCGCCCCGTACATGCCCGCGTAGGGGTCTCCTGGATAGTAGGAGTACACGAGGATTCCCTCGGGAACGCAGACGTGCCCTCCCGTGATGCCTTTCAGGGATAGGTTCGTCAGCGGCGCGCCGTTGTCAACCACCGTGAACTCAACGCTCTGGTTACTGAAGTTGAGGCGCTCCCTCACGAAGAACTGGCACTTCACGAATCCGCTGCTCCTGACTGGAAAGTCGACCCCTCTGGGGCTGACCGGAAACAGGATCCCCTTCGGCAGGAGGAAGGTTAACATGGCGACTAGAATGAGGGTCCCGGCTATTGCCTTAGGTTCCACACCGCTTCCCCGGTGTTACTATATGGCGTTTTTCCTAAAAACCTTTTTTACTCGTTCTCAACGGAGAGTCTCCGTATCCCAACTCCGAGCCTCGTGAGTTCCTTTATCATTCCTGTCTGGATGTAGGCCTCTATCCGCGTTTCCTCGCCGTATTCCACTTCCAAAACCTCGCCGATGGCGTTTATCAGCGCCATAACCTGCGGCACCTTCTCGGGCTCGCTCACGGTTATCTCGAAGGCACCGTACTTCGGAAGGGTGAGGATGACCTCCTCGAGGGCGCTGTAAAGCTCCTCCAGTTGACCTAGCTTGGCCGATATCGCCACCACGCGGGAGACGTTTATCCCGCGTTCCTCGATTATCTCCTCTATCCTCCCCGCCTTGTCCCTCACGTCCTCCTCGGTGGTCAGGTCTATCTTGTTGAGCACAACTATCATCGGCCTGTCGAGGGTCTTCAGTTCCCTGAGGACGTTGAGGGAGGCCAGAAACTTCCTCCTTATCTCGGGCCAGGGCTCGCTGACGTCGAGGACGAGGAGTATTATGTCCGCCTTCACTATCTCCTCAAGCGTCGAGTGGAATGCCTCGACTATGAAGGGGGGAAGACCATCTATGAAGCCAACCGTGTCTGTCAGGAGAACCCTCTTTCCCGAGAGCTTGAAGCGCCGTGTGGTTGTATCGAGCGTCGTGAACATCTGGTTTTTCGCCTCTATCTCCTCCCTCGCCAGGGTGTTGAGGAGGGTCGACTTGCCGGCGTTCGTGTAGCCCGCCAGAGCCAGGAGTATGAAGCCGACCTCTTCACGGCGCTTCCTCTTCACCTCTCTATCGGCTTTGACCTTCTCCAGCTCCTTTCTGATCCTTCCCATGCGGTATCTGATGTGCTTGAGGTACTGCCGGGTCTGATATTCACCCATTCCCTTGAAACCGGCCCTGTCTCCGAGTTTTATCCTCCTTATCGCCTCCTTCACCAGGGGGACCTCGTACTGGAGCGAGGCGAGTTCAACCTGGAGTTTGGCCTCCTTGGAATGCGCCCGCCTCTCGAATATCTCCAGGACGAGCTGCCACTTGTCCATGATTTCAACCCTGAGCTCCTTCCAGAGGTTGTATGCCTGGCTCGGCGTGAGCTTGTTGGCGAATATCACCCTGTCCGGCTCGAGCTCCCCCACGAGCTCCTTCAGCTCCTCCAGCTTGCCCTTTCCGATGTTGTACTTGGGATGCTCCTCCCTGTTCTGCTCCAGAATCGCCACTACCTCATAGCCGGCGCTTTCCAAAAGCTCCTCAAACTCCTCGCGGCTTATCCTGTCCCGCCTCGATTTCCTTATGACCCCTATCGCCCTCATCGTATCCACCTATTCGGCGGGGTTTATAGTCTTTTGGAACGGCTGGTTTCCAACCTAAAGTTGGAGATAGGCCTTTAAACCCAGAACGCGAGTTATTTACGGTGGTTCCCATGGATTACGACGAGGTTAACGTCAAACTTCAGGAAATAGAGGAGCTCCTTGACAAACTCGGAAAGGAGCACCCGAAGGAGATATCGGCCTTCTCCCGCTTCCTGCGTGAGACCCTCGACAACAAGGCACTGACGACCCGTGAGAAGGAGCTCATAGCCCTTGCCCTCGGCATCGCCCAGGGCTGCGAGTGGTGCATCTACCTCCACACCCAGAAGGCCCTCGCCGCCGGCGCAAAGCCCGAGGAGCTTATCGAAGCCGGCCTCGTGGCGGTTCTCATGGCCGGTGGTCCGGCGCTGATGCATCTCATCCCGCTCGTGAAGGCTATAGAGAACTTCGGAAAAGGACAAAAGGCGTGATGCCTTTTCTTTTTTCATTCCCCGCTCAGTTTGAGTATGGCCTCCGCGAGGTCTCCCTCTGCCTCCTCCAGGGCCTTCTTTGCGGTATCGTAGTCAACGCCGGTCTGCTCCATCACGAGCTTTATGTCCTCCTCCGGGATGCTGACTATCGCCCTGACCTCCTCCGGCCCGATTATCTGGTAGCTCTTCTCGCCCTGCGCAGTGATGACCGTGACCGCGGGTTCCTTTATGATTATCTCCCTGTTCTCAAGTCTGATTACGACTTCCTTGACGCCATCGAGCTCCTCCATCTTGATGCCCATCTGGCGCATGAGCTTCTTCATCTGCCTCGGGTTCATTCCCATCATCGCTACCACCTGAGGAGAGTTTCACCCGGATTTTAAAAAGGTTGGCAAAGTTTTTTAGGTGTCCCGCGAAATCCCCTTCGGTGGGAGCATGTCCTACATCCCACAGACGGTTCCCACGGACTTCCAGATCCTATTCGGCTTTTTGGGTATATCCCTGCTTCTCCTCGCAGTCTGGTTCTTCTTCGACTGGATGGAGAGGTACGCTGAGAAAAAGGAGAGGGAAATCGAGAAGGAACTCGAGGAGTTAGATGAAACTGGGGAGCTGTATTAGTCTGGAACTACTCCCCCTTCTCCTCCGGGAAATTCGAGGTTTCCTCGTTGGCCCTCATTATCTTTGCCCGGTACTCCTCGTACTTCTTTCTAGCCTCTTCCGCTTTCTCCTTCTCGCCGAGATATTCGTAGGCTTCGGCGACGTGCTTCCACCACATCGGGTCTTCCTCAGCCTCCTTGAGGCAGTACTCGAGGAACTTCTGGTATGCTTCCCTGGCGAGCTCCTCCTTTCCGAGCCTCCTCGCTATGTTGCCGACGTCCTCGTAAAAGACACCCTCCTCCTGGGCCTCCTTCTGGTAGTACTCAAGGGCCCTCTCCCAGGCTTCCCTAGCCTTCTCCTCGTTGCCCAGTTCCTCGTAGAGCTTCGCAACGTCCTCCCAGAACCAGGGCTCCTCCTCGGCGTAGCGCTCAAGGGCCTTAGCGGCCCGCTCCATGTTTCCGGCCTTCTTCCAGTACTCGTGGGCCTCCTTGAGGTAGTAGGTGTCCTTCTCCTTCTCGTACAGCTCCTCGTATATCTCGGCCGCCCTTTCGTATTTCTCGGCCTTTTCGTAGGCCCAGGCGGCGCTCTCCATCCAGCCGAGCTTCTCGTACATCTCCGCCGCCTTCAGGTAGTTTCCGGCCTTCTCGTACTTTCTTGCTGCGGCTTTGTACTTGCCCATCCTTTCGAGCTTTTCGGCCGAGCGGAAGCGGTCGGTCAGGCTTAAATCAGGCTCGCTGATGTACCAGATGCCGAAGGCGACTATGGCGATGAAGAAGACGATTATGCCGGCGATTATGTGGAGCCCCTGCCATGTGGCGCTCAGGTAGAGGCCGTAGCCGCTTATCGCGGTGAAGATCGCGAGGATTATTCCGTACTTCCAGCTCTCCGCGTAGAGCGTTAGCCCGGTGAAGAAGAGCAGCATTAGCGTGACTCCCAGGAAGCCGAGGGTCAGGATAACCCTGAGCAGCATTGTCCAGCCCCATTCGTAGACTATCCCCGCGGCTATCCCAAGAACGATGAGAACGAACGCTATCAGGTACGCCTTGAGCTTGTCCATCCTTTCACCCCCTCAATTTCGAGCAGGAACATCTTCTCCTCCAGCCTCGGAGTGTAGTAACCGATGCCATCGTGGGCGACCACCCTGTGGCAGGGAACGACTATCGGGTACGGGTTCCTCTTCATGGCCCCGCCGATTGCCCGTGGAGACGTTCCAACGGCCTTCGCAAGGTTACCGTAGGTTATAACGCTCCCTCTTTTAACGTTTTTCGTGAGCCATTCGTAAACTCGTCTCTCAAAAGGTGTAAGGCCCTCAAGGGAGAGCTCCCTGAGAACCTCGAAATTCTCCACCCTGCCCAGGATAACGTCCCTCACGAGGGAAGGATACCGGCTCTCTGCTGGTTTCGTGTTTACCTCAACGCCCCTCCTCTCCAGAAAACCCGTGAGGCGCTTGACGTTCCTCTCGAACTGCTCCCTTTCCAGGGAGAAGGTTATCCCCTGGATTTTTTCGGAGTGGACTACCCCTATCCACACCTCTCTACCTGCTATATCAAACCTCTCGACGCTCAGCATCTCCGCATTCCTCCAGTTTGAGGGCCGCCTTCCTGATCGGCCCGATGAGCGTGTGAACCTCCCTCCCGTAGAGGAGGGACCTCCCGACGAAGCGCCGGAACACCCTCGTGAAAACCTCCCTTCTCTCGGAGTCCTTCGGGTAGTTCAGCACGTTGAGCAGCCTCTCCCAGGCTCTCACCAGCTCCTCCTTCTCCACTTGCGTGGCTGGCTCGAGGGAGTGGACGTTAGCTTTTGGCCTCTCCCTCGCCAGTTCGTAGAGGATAACGGCCACCGCCTGGGCGAGGTTCATGACCGGATAGGCCTCGCTTGTCGGAATCGTTACCGTGAAGTCGAGCCTCTTCAGCTCATCGTTTTTCAGGCCGATGCTCTCCCTGCCAAAGAAGAGGCCGACCCTTCCGGAATAGCCTCGTAGGGTTTCCCTCAGCTCCCAGGGCATCAGGGGTGCCCTCTCGGGGATGTAGCTTTTTCCGGGCTTGCCCGTGGTTCCAACGGCAACGTCGAAGAGTCCCAGAGCCTCCTCAAGGCTCTCGACCATCATCGCGTTTTCGAGAACGTCCCCCGCGTGAACTGCGTAGCTGTAGCTCTCCTCCGTGATGTTTGGGTTGACCAGGACTAAGCTGGAGAAGCCGAAGTTCTTCATGGTCCTTGCCACCATTCCGATGTTTGCGGGCCCCTCTGGCTCGACGAGAACAACGCTTATCATCGGTAAGGCTTTAAGGATGGGGCTTTAAACGCTTGCGGTGGTGGGATGAAGATTTACGTACTCGGCGCGGGGAGCATAGGCTCGCTCTTTGGGGCTTTGCTCGCGAGGGCGGGCAACGACGTCACACTCATCGGAAGAGAGGAGCAGGTGCGGGCGATAAACGAGAACGGGCTGCACGTTTCTGGGTTTGAGGAGTTCACGGTCCATCCTAAGGCGAGCCTCTACGCCCCGAGCGAGCCCCCGGAGCTTCTGATCCTCTCGACCAAGTCCTACTCTACCAAGGCCGCCCTTGAGTGCGCGCGCGGCTGCATCGGGCCGGGAACATGGGTACTCAGCATCCAGAACGGTCTGGGCAACGAGGAGATGGCTTTGAAGGTTACGCCCAACGTCATGGGGGGAATAACCACGAATGGGGCAATGCTGGTCGAGTGGGGGCACGTGAGGTGGACCGGGAAGGGCATCACCGTAATCGGCAGGTATCCAGGCGGAAGCGATCCCTTTGTCGGAAAGGTCGCAGAAGTTTTCAACGCCTCTGGCTTAGAAACCCACGTGACGGAGAACGTGAACGGCTGGAAATGGGCAAAGACCATAGTCAACTCGGTCATCAACGGTCTCGGAACGGTTCTTGAGGTCAAAAACGGCTTTCTGAAGGATGACCCATACCTTGAGGCCATCTCCGTCGAGATAGCCCGCGAGGGCTGCACCGTTGCCCAGCGGCTCGGCATCGAGTTCGAGATACACCCGCTTGAGCTCCTGTGGGACACGATAGAGCGCACTAGGGAAAACTACAACTCCACCCTTCA
This sequence comes from Thermococcus radiotolerans, assembly GCF_002214565.1. Taxonomy (NCBI): domain Archaea; kingdom Methanobacteriati; phylum Methanobacteriota; class Thermococci; order Thermococcales; family Thermococcaceae; genus Thermococcus; species Thermococcus radiotolerans. The sequence goes on along the minus strand of NZ_CP015106.1, from coordinate 1,353,402 downwards.
GGACATAAGGAGGGGCAAGAGGACGGAGGTCGATTACATCCATGGCAAAATAGTGGAGTACGCCAGCTCCGTTGGCCTCGAGGCTCCGAGGAACGAGCTCCTCTGGGCACTCATCAAGGCAAAGGAGGGGCAAAGTAGGTGAACTACCCCATTCTTGCGGGTGGGGCTTCGTGAGGAGTGAGACCACCCCAAGGTAGCCTCACCCTCACAGGCCGGTTCACACGGCCACTACCGACTATCGCCCGAACGGGCGAATCGCCGGCTACCTTCCTCAAAATGTTCAGAGCACCGTTCACGTCAGCGTTAATCAGCACTCCTGTGGAAGACTGGAAAAGTCCCCTCTTAACCCGCCTCCCGAGGTATTTCTCCCTCTTCTCAATCGGCTCCAGAGCGAGGGCATCGACCTTACTCGTGTATGCCTCATCAACCTCGATGTAGTTAATCCCGTAACGCTCGCACTTGGCCTTCAGTTTTCGCTTGAAGAGGCCGTAAGGGATGTATTGGAAATTCTGGTTGTTCCTCTTTCCGAGGTTTCCGTTCTGCTTTATCCCCTTCAGCTCGCCAATCACGATGTTGCCAATCCCTTTTCGAGGCAGTAGTTCACGATGTAGCTGACCGCCTTGTTCATAAAGTCGTTAATCACGTTCTTTCTCTTCCTCAAAAGCCAAGCCATCTTCTTTCCGAACTTTACACCCTGCCTGTCGTATTGACTCTGGAGGCGGGCCTTCTCCTTGTTCCACCACCGGTTGAAGCTCTTCAACCCCCGGCCTTCGATGATGAAGGCCGTCCCAGTGGTGGAAACGCAGGTGGCGAAGTTGTCGAGACCCAAATCGATGGCGAGGTATTTTGAGTAATCCAGCTCCCTCTTCTCGGGTTCGACTTCGTAGACGTATTCAATCTCGAACCAGAGGGCGTTGTATCTCGGCAGGATGCGGACTTCCTTTATCCTGTGCCCTCTGACGTTCTTTGGGAGGGTGAATTCGAGGTGCTGGACACCGTATTTTCTGGCGAAGTTCCTGCCGAGGGAGAGGATTATCCTGTCACCCTTAACCCTGAAGGATTGATAAGGGAAGATGAGGACGAAGTGGCCGTCCTTGGGGAGATACTTCGGCGGTCTTACCGGACGGTTGTAGTTCCCCTTTTTCCGCTCGTTGAGGACGTGGAAGAAGGAGCGGAAGTTTCTCTCCACGATTTTCATCGTTTGCTGTGCCGCCTGACTCGGTAGGAGTTTGTAGGGCTCGCTGTCCTTTACGAGATGGTAGGCTTTGGCGTATGGCAGAAAAGTGCCGTTCAGCTCGTAGTGTTGTTTAACCGTGTAAAGGGTCAGGTTGTAGAGGCTCTTGGATAGGTGGGTTAGTGTCCTGAGAATTTTGTATGTCTTCTTGTCCACCCTGAGGTGGTTCTTCTGGGTGAGATACGTTGAAGACCACCTATTATTTTTTAATAGGTGGGGATATTTAAGGGTTTCGGGCTCTCATCCTCTCCCTTTCGGAAGGGGTCTTCCACCCAAAAGCAGATAAACCCGATAAGGGGAGTTTATTGTGGAGGGATCACAATGCCCATATTCGGTGGTAAGGAGAGCAGCGTCTTTGAGGCCATCGAGAGTCACCTTGAGGTCGTTAAGGAGTCTCTGGTCGCCTTCAGGGAGCTTATGAACGCCTATCTTGACGGGGATTTTGAGAGGGCCAGGGCCTTTGAGAGGGAGGTTGACCAACTTGAGAGCAAGGCCGACACGCTCAGGAGGAGCATAGAGACGATGCTCTACGAGGGTGCCTTTCTGCCCGCCAACAGGGGGGACTACGTGAGGCTGAGCGAGCTCATTGACCAGGTTGCCGATGCGGCCGAGAGCGCGGCCCACACTCTGATTCTTGCGAAGCCTAAGGCGCCGGTGGAGCTCAAGGCCGAGATTATGGAGCTCGTTGAGTCTGCGATAGAGAGCTACGCCGTCCTTGAGGATGCCGTCAATGCCCTCAACTCCGACGTTGACAGGGCGATAGAGCTGGCCAAAGCCGTTGAGGACGCTGAGGAAAAGGCCGACGAGGTTGAGTACGACGTCAAGGGCAAGGTTTTTGAGAGCGAGACCGTTACGACCTACGCAAAGCTTATCTGGAACCAAATACTGACGAAGATCGGCGATATAGCCGACCGTGCGGAGGACGCCTCCGACCAGGTTATGCTCATGGCCATAAAAAGAAGGGGATGAGGTGATGGAGATGGTGAAGGTTCTCGTTGCGGCCCCACTGCACGAGAGGGCGATAGAGGTTTTGAAGAACGCCGGTTTTGATGTTATTTTTGAGGAGTATCCCGATGAAGGGAGGCTGATTGAACTCGTCGGGGACGTTGATGCCATAATCGTCAGGAGCAAGCCCAAGGTGACGAGAAAGGTCATCGAGGCCGCCCCGAAGCTCAAGGTCATCGGAAGGGCCGGCGTCGGGCTGGACAACATAGACCTCGAGGCCGCCAAGGAGCGCGGAATAAAGGTCGTCAACAGCCCCGGTGCTTCCAGCAGAAGCGTTGCCGAGCTTGCCGTTGCGCTCATGTTCAACGTGGCTAGGAAAATAGCCTTCGCCGACAGGAAGATGAGGGAAGGCGTCTGGGCCAAGAAGCAGTGCATGGGAATCGAGCTTGAGGGCAAGACCCTCGGAATAGTCGGCTTTGGCAGGATAGGGTATCAGATAGCCAAGATAGCCAAGGCCCTTGGAATGAACCTCCTTCTCTACGACCCCTATCCGAACGAAGAGCGCGCGAAAGAGGTTGGAGGGAAGTTCGTCGACCTCGAGACCCTCCTGAAGGAGAGCGACGTAGTTACTCTCCACGTCCCGCTCATCGATGCCACCTACCACCTCATCAACGAGGAGAGGCTCAGACTGATGAAGCCCACCGCGATACTCATCAACGCCGCTCGTGGAGCCGTCGTTGACACGAACGCCCTCGTCAAAGCTCTGAAGGAGGGCTGGATCGCTGGAGCCGGCCTGGACGTCTTCGAGGAGGAGCCCCTCCCGAAGGACCACCCGCTTACCAAGCTCGACAACGTGGTTCTAACTCCCCACATAGGGGCCTCAACCGTCGAGGCCCAGATGCGCGCCGGCGTCCAGGTCGCCGAGCAGATAGTCGAGATTCTGAAGGGCTGATTGCCCCTTTTCTGTTAACTTTTTAAGCTTCCCCGGCTATTTTTGATGGGTGGATGCTGATTGTCTGGGGAGATCGTTGACTCGATTGTTGAGGCCATTCTCTTGGCCGTCACCAAGATTCCAGAGGATACCTTCTCGGCCATCAGGAAGGCCTACGCCGAGGAGGACAATGAGATAGCGCGCTTCAACCTCGGCAACATAATCAAGGCCATAGACATCGGCTTTGCGGACCGGGTTCCCGTCTGTCAGGATACCGGCACGGTAACATTCTTCGTTGAGGCCGGCGTTGAAAGTCCCTTTCTCGGCGAGGTTAAGGACTGGCTCATCGAGGCTACGAGGAGGGCCACTGAGGAAATACCCCTCAGGCCCAACGCCGTTGACGTCCTCACAGGGAGGAACTCCGGCGACAACACAGGCAGGGACGTTCCTCTAATCCACTGGGAGCCCGCCCCGGGGGATAGGATAAGGATAGCGGTTCTTCCGAAGGGAGGGGGAAGCGAGAACTGCTCGGCTTTGGCCATGCTAACCCCCGCCGAGGGCTGGGAGGGAGTAAGGCGTTTTGTACTCGAGCACCTGAAGGCCTGCGGCGGAAAACCCTGTCCGCCGATTATTCTGGGCATAGGCGTTGGTGGCGGGGCCGACTACGCCCTGCTCCTGGCCAAAAAGGCCCTGCTGAGAAAAGTGGGGGAAAGGAACCCGGACGGGAGGATAGCGAAAATCGAGGAGGAGCTTTTGGTGGAAGTGAACAAAACGGGAATCGGCCCGATGGGCATGGGGGGAAGGACCACCGCCCTAGACGTCAAGATAGAGGTCGCCCACAGGCATCCTGCGAGCTTTCCGGTCGGTCTGGTCGTTCAGTGCTGGGCCAACAGGAGGGCCTTCGTGGAGATAAAGCCCGACGGGAGGGTGGACGTGTGGCAGTGAGGCTGAGGACTCCACTGAGCGAGGAGGACGTTTTGAACCTCAATGCTGGAGACATCGTTCACCTCTCAGGGATAATCTACACCGCCAGGGACTCGGCCCACAGGAAAATCCTTGAGCTTGCCGAGAGGGGAGAGCTTCCCTTCGAACTCGATGGTGCGGTGATCTACCACTGTGGGCCGGTCGTGAGGAAGACCTCTGGGGGTTACGAGATAGTTTCCGCAGGGCCGACGACGAGCGCGAGGATGAACCGGTACCTGAAGGAAATCCTCTCCCTCGGCGTCCGTGGGATAATCGGAAAGGGCGGTATGGATGCCGAGCCCTTCAAAGGCCGCGCCGTTTACTTCGCCTTTACCGGCGGAGCCGGCTCCCTCGCGGCGAAGAGCGTAAAGCGCGTCCTTGACGTTCTCTGGCTGGAGGAGTTGGGGATTCCTGAGGCGGTGTGGGTTCTTGAGGTCGAGGACTTCCCCCTGCTGGTTGCGATAGACGCCAGTGGAGGGAGCCTTTACAGGTAGGCTTTCCTCCCCTCGTTCAGTGGGACGATGTTCTTCCCGTAGAACTCCCTCCATTTCCTTAACCGTCCTTCGATCTCCTCTGGGTTAACGCGAACCCTCGCGACCCCTTCCCGCATGGCTGCTTCTGCAACCGCCCCGGCCACCTTTGGATGAACCTCCGGGTGGAACGGCGAGGGGATTATCTCATCCTCGCTCGGCTCTATCACGGAGGCCATCGCATTCGAGGCGGCTATGACCATGCCGTCGGTTATCGTTCTGGCCCTGACGTCGAGCGCCCCCCTGAAAATCGCCGGAAAGCCGAGGAGGTTGTTGACCTGGTTGGGGTAGTCGCTCCTTCCCGTCGCTATCACCCTCGCCCCGCCCTTCTTTGCTTCCTCGGGGAGTATCTCCGGCGTTGGGTTCGCCAGAGGGAAGACCACCGCGTCGTCCGCCATGAGCCTTATCCACTCCGGCTTTATGACACCGGGCCCGGGCCTCGTGAAGGATATGAGAACGTCCGCGCCTTCGATGGCCTCCACCGGGCCGCCTTCGATTCCCTCACCGTTCGTCTTCGAGAGGAGCTCGCCCCTGTGGGGGAAGAGTTCCTCAAGCGGCAGGTCGGGGGTCAGAACCCTCGGCTTTCCATCAACCAGCTCCACAACTCTGACGTTCTCCGGCTTTACCCCCGCCTTGGTTGTTATCCTGAGCGTTGCAAAGCCCGCCGCCCCGGCGCCGAAGAGGGCGACGGTTATCCCGTCCAGCCTCTTACCAACGACCTTGAGGGCGTTGAGCAGAGCCGCCAAAACGACGCTCGCGGTTCCCTGCTGGTCGTCGTGGAAGACTGGGATATCGAGTTCTTCCCTCAATCTGTCGAGGACGTAGAAGCACTTGGGCGAGGCTATGTCCTCGAGGTTTATCCCGCCGAAGGAGGGGGAGACCGCTTTCACGACCTCGATGAACCTATCGGGGTCCTTCTCGGCCAGGACGAGGGGAAAGGCGTCCACCCCGCCGAAGGCCTTGAAGAGTAAAGCCTTCCCCTCCATCACGGGGAGGGCCGCGAGGGGGCCAACGTCTCCGAGGCCGAGAACCCTCGTGCCATCGCTTACAATGGCCACCGTGTTGCACCTGTTGGTGTACTCGCAGGGGTCTTCCCCACCGGCTATCGCCCTCGAGACCTCCGCCACACCGGGGGTGTAGGCGAGGCTGAGCGTTTCCTTCGTGAGGGGGACCTTTGGGATTACCTCTATCTTCCCGTTACCCGGAAAGTTATCGCGATGAAAGTTCAGCGCGTCCATCAGACCACCGGAGTTGATTGGCAAATTGGAGTTAAAAGTCCTTCCTTTCCAGTGGAAATTAAACTCACAAATGTTTATCAATCCCCGGGGGTATACCAAAACTTTTTAAAGGCGAGGCGGTTCCCATATAACCGGGAGCGGGCCGGTAGCTCAGCCTGGTATGAGCGCCGCCCTCGCAAGGCGGAGGCCGCGGGTTCAAATCCCGCCCGGTCCACCAAACCGTTTTCTGCAGGACGATTTTTACTCGCGGTCTTGTTCTCCGAGTGGTGATTCTATGAGCCTCTCCTGATGCCCTCAGGGATTTTCGTTGGGGAGCTGACTCGGGGGAGAAGGGTGGTGAAGGGCCTGGGACATAAGCCCTTTTCTGCCTCAGGGAGCCGGTTCTCCTCACCGTTCAGGGCAGGGAGTTTTCATCATCGGCGGCAAAGGTTTTAAGCTTCGCCTAAAATCTTTTTTCATGTTCCATCTCATAGTCAGGGCCAGGAAGGACGCCAAGGCCCTTCAGTACATAAACGAACGAAACTACGGCGGTTTTCTGAAGGTTTCAAGCCTCGGCGGCGGCAGAACACTGGAAGAGGTTGAGGGCCCCCTCCGGGAGCTCCTCGATGAGCCGTACGTGCCCATCCTGCTCCTTGGAGATGCCGAGGAGGAGCTGATGGAGGAAGTGCTGCCCGTCCTTGAGGAATCCGGCAAGCCCTTCTACGCGCGGCTTCTGAGGACGAAGCGCGTGAGGAACATGCGGGTTGACGAGCTGCATTCCAACATCGAAGAGATCAAGGCCAGGTTCAGGCTTGGGATCGAATGGAAGGACGCCTACGCGCTGAACCCGGAGAATCCCCTTGGCATCGAGATTCACCCGGACTACGACATCTACCTGGCCATGGGGGAGGGCTTCCGGAGGGCGATGCGCTCCATCCTCGGCGTCGAAATTGGAGAAAACTCCCTCGTCCTGAGGAAGCTGATGAACCTCGAGGTCTACTACTCCGGCCCGCACAGGGTGGCCGAGGTCAGCAAGAGGCTCGGCTCCCCTGTGGAGGTTCTCTGGAGGATTCCCTCGGCTGAGGCGGTACCACTGGAGAGGCTCATCGAGCTTAACCGGGGGTATATAGAGGCCTTTGCGGAGGCCAGCAGGGCCTTTCTCCGGAGGTTTGAGGGGCACGACATCGTCGTTCCGTGGAGCGGCGGGAAGGACTCAACGGCCGCCCTGCTCCTGGCCAGCGAGGTCTTTGACGACGTCACAGCCGTCTACGTCCGCATGGAATATGAGATGCCCGGGACGGATGAGTACGTGGAGGAGATCGCCCGGAGGCTCGGCGTTGACGTCATCAGGATTGACGTACCCATGCCGCTCGACCGGTACGGCGTGCCGACCCACTCCAACCGCTGGTGCACGAGGCTGAAGGTGGAGGCCCTCTACCGGGCCGCCTCCGAGTTCGAGAAACCCCTCCTGCTCGTGGGAGACCGCGACGGCGAGAGTGCTAGGAGAAGGCTCAAACCGCCCGTTCTGGAGCGGCGGAATGACGTGCTTGGAAGGTTCCTCGAGGTCATGCCGGTGAAGTTCTGGAGCGGCCTGATGGTTCAGCTCTTCCTCCTGATGAGAGGCATCGAGCTCCACCCTCTCTACTACGAAGGTTTCTACCGGTTGGGCTGCACGGTGTGCCCGAGCCTCTCTGACTGGGAGGTAAGACTCCTGAGGAAGAGGGAAAAGGAAGGTTCATAGTTTCTTGCCCACCGCTGCACCGACGAGGAACGCGCCGACGGCTATCAGGATTATCGCCGTCTCGGGGATTCTCTCAGAGGAGTCGCCGGGGGTGCTCGTCGAAGTCTCGGCGGATGATGGTGTTGGGATGACTATCTGAGGAACGTCGGTTGCCGTTGTGTTGGCCGCCGGTACGGACTGGGCCGGTTTGCTGAGGAACAGATTGGCGGTTTCCCTGGCGTACTGGTAGAATATCATGGCCGTCTGGAGGTCCTCCATGCTGCCGTTCTCCTCGGCGCTCTGCTCGTAGCTCTCCGCGAACTCGTAGTATGCTATGGCCAGCACGGGCGTTATGCCCTGGTTCTGGGCCATCGCAATGGCCACCTTAGCGCCCTCCTTCATTCCCGCCAGCTTGTCCTTGAGGACAGTCTGGTTGTCTATTCCCAGCGTATCGAGGAAGACCTGCGCCCTCACGCGCGCCTCCATCGCCGTGAAGAGCGCCGCAGAGTACTTGCCGTCCTCGTAGTACTGCTCCGCCTGCTGGATGCTCTGACTTAGGTCGCCCCCAACGGTGCCGTACATCGACTCTATGTAGGTCACTATGAGGTTGGACTCGTCTATGTAGTCCCTCGCTGTGGCCTTGACCACGTCTTTGCCTATCACGTCGCCGGTCGCGAACCTCTCGCCGAGACTCGCCCAGAAGACCGCTGTCTTTGCCCTCTCGTAGGCGTAGGCCGCATCGCCAACGGCGTCCCAGTAGTCACCGGTGTAGTAGTACTTCCAGGCTTCGTCCAGCAACTCCTTGGCCTGCTCCACCCTCTCCTCGGCGGCCGCAACTGCCTGGAGCATCGTCGTGCCTCGTATCGTGATGTTAGACACCCTCCGCTCCGAGGCGTTTATCTCCGACCCAGTTGTCCTCAGGATTCTCTGGACGTCCTCCTCCGACTTCACGCCCAGGTACCAGTCCACGTGCCTTATTATTATCCTCGCCTGGAAGTCCTTGCTCATCGTCGTGTAGTACATCCCGTCGTCGAGGCTCTGCTTCGACTGGTTGAGCACCGCCTGGGCCTCGTTTAGGGCCTCCATGAGGGTCGTGTATGTGGCGTAGTTGACGTCGCTCTTCTTGAGCTTCTCAAGGGTGGCCTGGTAGTAGGCCGTTGTGTTGTCGTAGTCCTTGAGCGCATCGTCCTTGAGGAAGGAGGTGTCTATCTTTATGTACGCGGGCGCCTCCGGCCTGGGTATCTTGTGGCCGGTGAAGTAGTAGACGGCGTTGTAGATGTCCTTGATTTCGATGACCGTCAGTCCCCAGCGCTCCTTGGCGTAGTCAACGACGTCAACCTTCTTCGTCTGAGTGTTTATCTCGACTATGCCGCCAATCTCCTTTTTCTGGGTCTCCTGAACGTACTGGATGCGCTGTCCCTGGGGAATCAGAAAGAGCTGCGCTCCGACGTCGTGGGCTGCAGAGGCCTTCTCCAGGATTCCTCCTACGGGCCCTATGGTGCCGTCCGGGTTTATCATCCCGGTCATCATAACCTTGGGGTTGACCTTCCACCCCTCAAGGGCCGCGATGATTCCGACGGTCATGGTCCCTCCCGCGGAGGGGCCGCCGATTATCGGGGAATCGGCCTTAATATGGATGAAAACATCGTACTTGCTCATATCTACCCCGAGAACCTTACCCGCTATCTGGGCGGCCAATCTGGCACTCGCCTGCATGTCAACCTCTGCGAGGGGCCACGTCTCGACGTAAACGTGACCGGTCCCCGGTGCGACTGTGATGACGAAATCCGTGGCAACACCTATCAGCTCCCCGCTGGCTGTCCTTGAGACGGCCGGTGCCTTCAGCACTACCGTGTGGCCTTCGCTGGGGCATTCAGCGGTGGCAAAGGATGCAAAGGGGAGCAGAAGCATGATTATCAGCAGTGGTACAAGTGCCCTTTTCATTTTCTCACCCCTATCTACCTCTATTTGGGCTTAATAAAGGGTTTGTGGTTCATCTCTTTAATTAGAAGACTGTAACAAAATCCTTATATATCATCCAGCGACCCCTCAAAGGGGGGAGGGGAATGGACGTATTCAGCAGGCTGATACAGAGAAAGTTTCGGTATATTGCCGGTGAAAGATACGAGAAGATAGCCAAGCGCTACAGGGAATTTCTCCTCCTCCCAGAGGAGTTCGTTCTTCCAGAGATCCGTTCAATTCTGATCCCCATCGATAGGTTCTCCGGTGAGATACCTGAGGAGCTCTACGACACGCTGAGCGCCTACAGCGGCGCGTCCGTGACGCTCGTTTACATTTCGGAGAAGCGGACGCTGGCGCTCATTGAACAGACCCTTGGCAGGGAGGAGGCCGAAAAGCTTAGAAATGCCAAAATGGAATTTGCTAGGGCCCTTGTTCTTAAAATAGCCCCAAGACTTGAGGAACTGGGTCTCAGAGTCGAGCGGAGGCACTTCATGGGGAGCAAGGGTGACGACGTCATAAGACTCATGGAGAACGAGAACTTTGACCTCCTCGTCGTGTCCCGGAGCTACGGCTCGGAGGTCACTAAGACGTCCCCCGTGAGCCCAGTCGTTCTGAAGATAGTCCAGCATCTTGAGAGTCCTGTTATAATCTATTAGGTGTGTGATGAGCATGGAGCAGACCATCGTGGCAGGGATTGCCGTTGCAGTGTTCCTGGTAACCTACGCCATGATAATCAGCGAGAGGGTTCACAGAACCGTCGCGGCTCTCTTCGGTGCGGCAGTGGTGCTGCTCCTCGGCATAGTGCCGTGGGAGGCGCTCCCCGAGCACCTCGATCTCGACACGCTCTTCCTTCTCATCGGCATGATGATAATCGTCAACACCGCCAAGGAGAGCGGTCTCTTCGAGTTTATAGCCATAAAAACTGCCAAGTTTGCCAAGGGGAGCCCCATGAAGGTTCTCCTGCTGTTCGCCGTCGTTACTGCCCTCATAAGCTCGGTTCTCGACAACGTTACAACCGTTCTGCTTCTGACGCCGATGCTCCTTTACATAACCCGTCTCATGGACATCAACCCCGTTCCGTTTCTCCTGTCGGAGGTCTTCGCCTCCAATATTGGTGGGGCTGCCACCCTCATCGGCGACCCGCCCAACATAATGATAGGCTCCGCCGCCGGGCTGAGCTTCAACGAGTTTCTCCTCAACATGGGTCCGATAGCGCTCGTGGACCTCTTCACATCCCTCGGTATAATCTACCTGGTTTACCGGAAGGCGATGAAGATTAGCGACGCCAAGAGGGACAGAATACTCTCAACCCTTGGCGAGCTCGATGAGGACGAGGCCATAAGGGACTACTCCCTCTTTAAAAAATCCGTGGCGGTCATAATCGGGGTCGTCATGCTCTTTTTCATCCACGACAGGCTCGGGATTGAGCCGGCCGTCGTCGCCCTCACCGGCGCCTCCGTTCTCCTCCTGTGGAGCAGGATGGACCCTGAGGAGATACTCGAAAAGGTCGAGTGGACGGCGATATTCTTCTTCATGGGCCTCTTCATACTGGTTGGGGCACTCGTGGAGACGGGCATCATCGATCAGGTTGCCCGCTGGATACTGGGTTACATAGGAAGCACCGGTGAGGCGTTGATTATAATAACATGGTTCTCAGCAATCTCATCCGCGATAGTGGACAATATCCCCCTCACCGCAGCGATGATACCGCTCATAAAGGCGATGGGGAGTTCTATGAACGTTTACCCGCTCTGGTGGGCCCTCTCGCTCGGAGCGTGCCTTGGTGGCAACGGGACAGCCATAGGTGCGAGTGCCAACGTTGTTGTCCTCGGTATTGCCGGCAGGGAGGGAGTTCGGATAACGTTTATGGACTTCCTGAAAGTAGGAATGGTCATAATGTTCGTCACGGTTGCCATTGGGCTGGGGCTGATCTGGATAAGGTACGTAGGGGTGTGATGGATGAGGATACTCGTGCTCATTGATGGCTCAAAGTGGAGCCAGAAGGCTGCTCTGCACGCGATAGCCGTGGCTAAGCGGAAAAGGGGAAAGGTGATACTCTTCTCGGTTCTCGACAGGAGGGAAGCCAAGGCCATGGCCTTCAACCTGGGGATGGTCAGCGAAAACCTTGGGGAGCTTCAGAAGTTCGAGGAGGAAATATGGAAGGACATGAAGAGAAGCATCAAGGGGATAATGTCTAACCTCCTGGAGAAGTGTCACGAGGAAGGCGTGAACTGCTCCCTTAAGATAGTTGAGGGCGCGGCCAAGGAGAGGATACTCGAGGAGGCCAACTCGGGCCACTACACCCTGGTTGTCATGGGTGCATACGGAAGGAGCGGAAAAACGAGGATAGGGAGCCTCCTTGAGGAGGTCGTGGGCTCGATAGAGCCCCCGGTGATGATAGTCCGTTAGCGCTTCCAGAGGGCCATTATGAATAGTAGGAGGACGAGGATCTCGAGCACTCCCACGGCTATGCTCACATCCCTTTCTATCCATGCCGCCAAATGTAGTGCCTCTATCGCCTTTTTTATTACCAGCAGCAAGAACGCTATAAGCAGGTAGAGCGTTGCCCTCAAATGGCTCTTCCTGTATGCTATGTAGGATATACCCGCCAGTGCGAGGGCGAGCAGTAACGTTACGAGTGTTAGCAGGGTCTCCATCATTCTTCATCACCCATGCCAGTGAGCATGTCTATCAGGTTGTCCGCCAGCTTCTCCCAGAGGCTGGGCCTGTACTCCCTTATAACGCGCGCTATTATCCTCGGGTCGTAGGAGAGGTTGTACGTCACGCTCTTTCCCTCTTTTCGGGCATCCACAATGCCGAGCTTCACGAGCTCCCCTATGTGGTAGCTCACGGTGGGCTGGCTGAGACCGAGTCTCTTGGCTATCTCGCTCTGGGTCAGGGGCCCCTCCATGAGGAGCAGGAGGATTCTCCTTCGGGTCTCCGTTGAGATGGCTATCAGCAGCCTCTGTGCCTTCTCCTCAAAGTCTGCAGGGAAGAGATAGCGCCTCTTTCCGATTTTCCTTGAAAACACCTTCCCCTCTTTCTCCAGCCGGTAGAGGTGGTACTGGAGGTCCCCTATCCCTATTCCCAGCTCCCTTGCAAGCTCCCGGAATGTTATTCCCGGTTTGCCCTGGATGTGGTGGAGTATCTCACTACGCCTCTCCATACCCAACACTTAAACCCTTGTGGTTCATCCCTCTATGGGAAGTCATATAAACGCTACTCCTTTTATGTTCCCCGGTGGGAGGATGGAGGCACTGATGCGAAGGGCCGAGGAGCTTGCGGAGCGTTACGGTATATCATATTATGAAATACGTATAACCTGCGTCACCGCTTCCCACCTCACGATGCAGAACGGTCAGCTCGAAGAGCTTGCCATGAACACCGAAATGGGGATAGGGGTCAGGGCCTTCAACGGCGCTTGGGGCTTCTCAAGCGCCAACGACATGGGCCGCGCCGAAAAGGCCATAGAGACCGCCATGAAGATAGCGAAGCTCTCAAAGGGCAATTCGAAGATTCACCTCGGAGACCCCATCAAGGACAGGGCTGAAATAAGGCCGAAGAAGAGCTTTCTCGACGTGGACGTCGAGGACAAGCTTGCCCTCGTGAAGGAGATCGATTCACTCCTCCGGGATGAGAGGGCCTCCAACAGGAGCGTCTACTACGGTGATGGCCTCAAGGAGGGGTTCTACTTCAACTCCCTCGGGAGCGAAATCGAGACGGTCGTCCCGAGGCTGAGGCTGAGCTTCTCGGTTACCGCCAGGGAAAACGGAGAGATGCAGAGCTACTGGAAGAGCTTCGGTGGCACCGCGGGCTGGGAGCTCGTTGAAGGGATAGACCTGAACCGCTGGACTGCCTTCGTGAAGGAAAAGGCAATCTCGCTCCTTCACGCCCAGTCGCCCCCTTCCGGAGAGTTCCCGGTGATAATGGATCCCGAGCTTACCGGCGTCTTCATCCACGAGGCTTTGGGCCATGCCGTCGAGGCTGATTCGGTTAAGAACGGCGATAGCATACTCGCCGGAAGGTTGGGTGAGAGGATAGCGGTGAAGGAGCTCACCGTCGTTGACGACCCGACCCTGCCCGGCAAATTCGGCTCTTACGTTTACGACGACGAGGGAATAAAGGCCAAGAGGGTTGAGGTAATAAAGAACGGCGTTCTGATGAACTACCTCAACGACCGCGAGACGAGCGCCCTGCTCGGTCTCGAGCCGAACGGCCACGGCCGTGCCCAGGGCTACAACTACCAGCCCCTCGTGAGGATGAGCAACACCTACGTCGAGCCCCGGGACTGGTCCTTCGAGGAGATGGTCGAGGAGGTCAAGAACGGCCTCTACATGGTAGGGGACAAGGGGGGAGAGGTTGACACAGCCAACGGCACCTTCACCTTCGGCGCCAAGGAGGGCTACCTAATCGAGAACGGTGAAATCAAGGCGCAGGTCAGGGACGTGGCCCTCTCCGGCAGAATCCTCGACGTCCTGCGGAACATCCACGCCATAGGGGATGACCTCAGGATCGAGTTCCCCGGCTACTGTGGAAAGGGACAGTGGGTGCCGGTCGACGACGGCGGGCCGCACGTGCTCACGAGGGCGCTCGTTGGTGGGCTGCGGTAAAGCGTATATACTTCAAACTTCAATTTTACATTTGGTGGGTGAAATGGCGATAGATGTGGGTATTATTCAAGATGTTGAGACGCTGCTCAAGAACCTCAACGGCTACGAACTCCTCAGCTACGCCATCTGCAACGAGGAATGCGGTGCAGAAACCTATGAATGGCTTGCCGGCCGAGTTGAGGGCATCCTAGTTGACGAGTTTAGGTACCTGGCAAAGGAAAAGCGGAAGCATGCGGCGGAATTGAGGAAGCTCTTCGAGGAGCTCTATCCCGGCATGAAGCCCCTCGAGTTCAACGCCCCGCCCCTGGATACCCTGCCGGTATGCAGAGAGCTGATGAAGACCAAAGAGCTTGAAAACGCCCTTGCAATTGCCATGCTCTCCGAAACGATAGGCAGGGATATCTACCGGAAGCTCCAGAGGATGTCCGGCGACGAGGAGGTGGCGGAGCTGTTCAAAAGGCTGGCCGAGATGAAGGAGGCCGCCTACGAAAAGCTTCTGAAACTCTACGAGGCCATGGAGAAGTAGTCGAATACCTTTTAAATTCCCATCCAAACTTCTCTCGGTGCCAATGATAGAGGAACTCGTCGAAATCTTGGAGCGAGAGAACGTTGAGTGGGAGCTCTACTGGGAGAAGGGCAGGGGAGGCTCCTTCCGGATAGAGCGCGAGAGACTCGAACGCTCCCAGAGGAAGTTCCATTCTGGCATAGGCCTGCGCGTCGGCTACAGAGGACGGCTCGGCTTCTCCTACGTAACCGGCCTGAACTACGACAGGAAAACGCTTGAGGAGTTCGTAAAGCGGACGATAAAGCTCGCCAAGGTTAGCGAGGTGCCATTCGTTGGCTTCCCCTCTCCGACAAAGGTGCCCCACGTTGGGAGTCTCTACGACAGGAGGATAGATGAGATACCCTTCGAGGAGGCCCACTCCCTCGCGGGAGAGTTCGCCGCCAGGATGCGCGAGCTGAGGGACGATTCCCTCACGCTATCGGGGTCGATGGCCCTCGCGGTCAGCGCCTACGGGATAGCGAACTCCAACGGAGTCTGGCTCGAGGCCAAAGGTACCGGGATGAGCGTCTCGGCCTACGCTGTGAAAAAGGATGGAAAAACCGGTTCGGGCTCGTATTATCAGACCTACCGTTCTCTCCAGCCCTTCGAGGAGCTTGAGAACGCCCTCCTCTCTGCCATCGGGGAGGCCGAGCTCAGCTATCGCGCCGGGAAGATGGAGCCCCACTCGGGTGAGATTCTCCTTGAACCCGAAGCCTTCCGCGCCGTTCTGGGGATATTCCTCGAGAACCTCTTCGGAGACGGCGTTTATCACGGCAGGAGCCGCTTTTCCAGGCTCGGTGAGGAGGTCGCACCCGAGGGACTTACGGTCATTGACGATGCAACTGTTCCGGGGGGCGTTGGAAGCTTCCCCTTCGACGGGGAGGGTAATCCCGGAGAGAGGACCCTTCTGGTCGAAGATGGCGTAATACGCTCCTTCCTCCTCGACGAAACCTACGCCCGCTTCCTGAATTTGAGGAGCACTGGGAACGCTGTCCGGGACTTCAGGACGACCCCCCACATAGGGACGAGCAACGTGATGGTGGCCCCAGGTGACGAGAACCTTGGGGACTTCGAGGGGATCGTCGTGAGGAAGGTCTTCGGTGAGCACACCGCCAACCCCGTGAGCGGGGACTTCTCGCTGACCGTTGAGCTGGGCTACGTTGTTAAGAACGGCGAGGTGGTTCCGTTCAGGGACAACATGCTCGTCGGAAACGCCTTCCAGTTCCTGCGTTCAGTCCGGGCAATCGGACGCGAAATCGTTAGAAAGGGCTCCTTTTATTCCCCGAGGGTTCTCGGCATTGCCAGATTGGTGTAGATTCGGCCCTTCTCGGTAAGCTTTTATAGGTCGGCATCTTAAAAACTAGATAGGTGAGCGGATATGGTATGTCACGGAATTGACAAAATCCTCCTCAAAATAAGGCCCGGTGAGACTGTGCTCGTTGAATACAGCGCGGTGTCGTCTCCCGAACTTCTCCTCTACCTCATGTGCCGCAGATGCGGGCACGCAGAGAGCCCGGTTCTTATTGACGATATCTCGGATACATTTTCTGAGTACGTGATTCGACTTGAACTGATGGGCCTGGACACGGAGGCCCTCATGGAGGTTCCGGTAATAAAGATCGGAGGCAACAGAGAGTTCGGCAACGTCGTCGGCAGGGTCGAGGTGGACAAGTACTCCCTCGACTTCAAGTACTACGGCAAGATATACGACAAGGTCGTGCCTGAAAAGGTCGTGTGCAACCCGGTCCTCGGCATACACAAGCTCTTCGTGGCCCTCGAGAGGCAGGACGTTATAAGGCTCGTCCGCAACATATCAACGTTCGTCGGCAGGAAGAGCCGCTTCGCCTTCTACTTCATAAACCGGGATGTCATGGAGCGGAAGAACCCCGAGCTCCTCCCACTCCTAGAGGAGACCGCCAGCACGGTGCTCCAGTGGGAGGCGGGCAAGGGGAAGTACAGGCTCAGGGCCCTGAAGGCTGCGAACGACGAGATTCTGGGTTCGATAGTGTCCATGAGCTTCAAGGACATACTCGGGACGTGAGATTTTTAAGCCCCTTTTCTTATCACCTTTGGTGATACCGTGAGGTCAGTTCTGGTGGTCATCATAACCCTGATGCTCCTGACGCCACTGGTCGGCGCTTACCAAGTCCCCGAGAGGGGCGTCGTTTACCCGGTGATGGTCGACCGCTTCTACGATGGAAACGCGAGCAACAACGGGCCCTTCTACGACCCAACGCACACCAACTACCGCCTCTACTGGGGAGGCGATATCGAGGGACTTATCGAGAAGCTCGACTACATCCGGAGCCTCGGCGTATCAACGATATGGGTCTCCCCTCTCAACGACAACATCAACAGGATGGCGGCCGGAAGTGCACCCTACCATGGCTACTGGACGCGCGATTATAAACGCATAGATGAGCACTTTGGAACCTGGGAGGACTTCAAGAGGCTCGTGCAGGAGGCCCGAAAGAGGGGCATCTGTATAATCGTCGATTACGTTCCCAACCACTCCAACCCGGCGACGGAGGGTGAGTTTGGAGCGCTCTACGACAACGGCACCTTTGTAACCGACTACTACCGGGACACCAAGAACGCGACAGTGAACCCGTACACGGGCATCAGGGAGAACGTCTACCACCACAACGGCAACATATTCACGTGGGAGGGAATTCCCCTCAAGTACGCCAACCTCTTCGGCCTGGCCGACTTCAACCAGCTCAACCCCTGGGTCGATTCATACCTCACGGAGGGCGCGCTGCTCTTCGTTGACTCCGGCGCCTGCGGCTTCAGGATCGACGCCGTTAAACACATGGAACTCGGCTGGCTTGAGAGCCTCTACCTGCGCCTCTACTCCAGAGACCCTCTCTTCATCTACGGGGAGTACTACTCCCTCTCGCCGGAAAGGAGCGACGACCTCTACGAGCTCTACCGCTACTCCAACGTCTCGCCGGTTCTCAACATACCCATAAGGGAGAACATCGTGAGAACTCTCGGCTTCGTGGGAAGCCTCGAAACCCTCTCCAGAACGCTTGAGGGTTACTACTCCCTCTTTGTCTATCCGAACAAGCAGCTGAACTTCCTCGACAGCCACGACCTCGTCCGCTTCCTCAACGCGGCAAAGCGGGACGACGCGGTGGAGCGCTTCCACATGGCTTTAGCCCTGACCATGACCCTGCCCGGGATTCCGGTGATATACTACGGCGACGAGAGCTACCTTGTGAGTAGGGATGGGAAGGGCGACCCGTACAACCGGCCGATGATGGTCTTCAACAACACCACCGAGGCGGCGAGAATAATCAGAACCCTGGCGGAGCTGAGAAAGACCAACGATGCCCTGGCCTTTGGAGACTTCAGAACGGTTTATGCCAACTACTCCGTATGGGCCTTTGAGAGAACCTTTGGAAGCCATAAGATTCTAGCTGTCATGAATAAGGGCTCGCCCGTCAGTCTGACCCTCAACCTCGACTGGCCTGACGGAACTTACCGCGATGCTCTGACCGGCGCTCAGATGAGCGTTTCGAATGGAAGGGCCTCCCTTGAACTCGGGCGCAACAGCTTCTACGTCTTCCACATCGAAGGGGAGCAGAAAGAACCCCTCATAGGCTCGGTGACCCCTTACATCGCCCAGCCCGGTCAGAGAATCCTCATAGGTGGAGCCGGCTTCGGCTCCCTAGGAAGGGTCATCATCGGCGGCGTCGAGGCGAGGGTTCTCTCGTGGAACTCAACGGAGATACTCGTCGAGGTTCCCGAGATGAAGACTGAGAATGCCTGGCTCGACGTAGTGGTCAAGACGGGAGAAAAGGCCAGCAACCCGGCAAAGCTGCGCTACTATTCGGGGAACGACCTCCCGGCGCTTATAGCCATCAACGCCACAAACCTCACCGGGAGGCTCTGGATTAAGGGTAACCTACCGGAGCTGGCCGAGCCAAGACCTCTACTCAGGTCCTCAACTGGCTACTACTTCACCGTCGCCCCTCTCCCCAACGGAACGGCCTTCTCTGTGGAGCTCTACACAGGTTCTCCATGGGGGGAGCTTGAACCGCTCAACGTGACCCTCTACGGCTTCGTGAACTCGACGACCGTGGTTCTCGGGAAGGAACCGGTGGAAGTGCCAACCTCTACCGCAGAACCTGAACCTTCAGAAGGGGGATGGGGCTGGGCCTACGCCCTCTTAGCCGTAGGAGTTCTGCTGGCGGTGTTATGGAAATGGAAGAAGGGCTAAATCTGCTCGAGTAGCTTCTTTCTCTTTTCCTCGTACTCTTCGGCGCTTATAACGCCCATGTCGTAGAGCTCCTTTAGCTTCTTGAGCTTCTCGAGGGGGTCCTCCTTCTTCTCCACGGCCGGTGCGTGCTGGACGGTGGTTCCAGCCGGAACGACCCTGCTGACGAGCTCCTTGGGCTTCTTCAGCACCCAAGTCTCGTGTGTCAGGCCCTTCTTGACCTCTATCGTCACCGGCTCGATGGCTATGGCGTTCAGCGCATCCTTTATGGCATTTATCGTCTCCCTGGCCTGCTCCTTGTTCATCCAGCCGAGCTTGAGCCTTATGTTCTCCTCGCCCTTTATTATGAACTCAGAGGATATGACGCCCAGCTCAACGGTGACCTCCTCAAGCTTCTGGTAGGGTATGGCCTTCATGTCGTACCTTCCGAGGACTTTCTCATCGATGTAGACTATTCTCCTGTCCGTTATTACCAGCCACTTCGGCTTTTCGAGGCTGACCTTTTTTCTGACGGTAAACAGAACCTTTTCATCTGGTTCTAAATGCCGAACAACGGCCTTTGGAAGGTTTGTGCTCATGACTCTCACCGTGTTACCCTTGGATGTGGGAGTATATTAACCTTCCTTACTGCCCCTCCTATAGAGGAGAAACAGAGTCTCGCCGTCGACGCTCTCTATGAGGGGGGTCAGAACCTCCTCACCGCTACCGCTCCGCAGAACCACCCGAGTCGGCCTTTTCTTCATCTCGGCCTCCAATCGAATGGTGTCCCACTCGAAGGCCGCGGAACGGCTCAGCGGCATGACCCTTCTTTCATCGGGATTCTCTATGACTACCTCCCCGTTCAGAGGAGGGAGCTCGACTGCAACGACGACCCTTCGATAGCTCCCGCCCTCGATTGACGAGTACGCCACCGCCAGGCCAAGGATGAGCAGGAGGACCGGCAGCAGAACCCCGGTTGTTGAGAGTCCCAGACTTCTTCCAAGCCATAGGAGCCCCAGGGAGAGTGCAAAGGCCAGCAGGACGACGGGGAGGCCATAGAGGAGGGTCTTTCCACCGGCGCCCCTCCACCCGAGCCGCCTTAATGTCTCCTCCCAGGTCTCGGCGGTCTCGACGTAGTCGGCGAGTATGCTCAGGGCTATCAGGGTGAAGATTACCAGTGGGTTGGAGAAGTAGGGGCTCGCCAGTATCGCCTCGCTCAGGTTTCTGTAGGCCTCGGGGAATGCCAGGGGCAGGAACTGCGAAAACGCTATGGCGTAGGGAACCGAGTAGAGGACCGTCGAGAGAAAGACCGTCCCGCTGGCTGAGCCCCTGGAGAGGAACGTCCCCAGGAGGATTATCCCGAAGGCCGCCGCCAGCAGGTAGTCCCCGGGGCTGAGTAAGTTGGAGTACGCCAGGGACGTGAGGGTTATCGCCGGAAGCACCACCGCCAGCTTTACCGCCCGGAAGCTCATCTTATCTCCCCCAGCAGCTTGCTCAGCACCTCTCCGATATCCTCCCTTCCAGGGAGCCAGCGGACGACGTAGGCCCCGGTGCCCTCGAGCTCCGCCATTATGGCCCGCTTCTCCATCTCAATCAGCGTGCCCGTCCTCGGGTCGAGGGTCGGATAGACGGAGATGTCCACCACCACCGGCCTGGATTTCCCCCTGTGGACGGCCATCACGGTGAGCACTCCCCTCCTGGTTTCGCCGCTCGTCCTCTCGAGGACGTTGGAGACGTAGATGACGAGGGGGCTGTACTGAACCAGTATCCTCTTCAACCTTTCGACCGCGTCGGAGAAGCTCTCCTCCTCCGTCTTAACCCTCTCGAAGTCCATCATCGTCTTCACAATCGTGTGGAGCTGCCTGGGCCCGGTGGCCGGCGGGAGGAACTTCTTTGCCCCGAGGAGGTAGAGACCGACGTGGTAGTCCTTCCTCAGGAAGCGGTGCGCCATCGAGGCGACGAGGTTCATGGCGTGCTCGTACGGGCTCTCGCTCTCGGGGCCGATCTTCATCCCCTCCCTCGCGTCGACTATGAAGAGGACGGTTTTTTTGCCCTCCCTCTCGAACTCGTTGACGAGAACCCGCCCCATCCTCGCGGTGGCCTTCCAGTTTATGAGCTTAACCGGATCGCCGGTCTGGTAGTCCCTTATCTCCTTGAAATCGGTGGAGATGGGGCCCCTTATCGAGAAACTCGTTTCCGGGACGCTTATCTTTGCCTTTCTCCTCGTCTCCGCAATCGGAACCGCCCTGATGACCTTTGGGACCGCCCTGAGCCTGAGCTCCTCGCCGTAGAGCCCCCAGATGTACCTCGTCCCCAGCGGATTTCTGGTGGTTACCTCGCTCCTCGGCAGCGTGTAGAATCCCCTGAGCATCGGTCGTATCCTGTAGGTGTAACCCGCCTTCAGCGGCTTCAGTCCCTTGAAGAACACCCCAACGTTGTTTCCCGATGTAAGGGCGGCGTTCTTTGGAAGCGGGTCCCTGACGACGACCAGTCCGAGTCCCTTCTCCACGGTAACCTCGACCCTGATCTCGACATCCTCGCCGAGCCTTATCTCGCGCCTTGAGAGCTTTCTCTTCACCCTCACCTCCCTGGGAGGGTCAACGAGCATCGCCAGGGCGAGCAGGGAGAGCGGCACTATGGCTAAGCCTATCATCCCCGGCGAGAGGAAGGCCGTCCCAAGGAGCAGTGCCCAGAGGATGTATCCCATCAGGCTTTTCCTCATCTCTCCCCCGCCTCTTTCGGTACGGGTGTTTTTTCTAGGGCTTCTCTAACGATTTCCTCACCACTTATACCTTCAAAAGCGTACTCGGGCTTGATAACAATCCTGTGCGCCAAAGCATCAACCGCGTAAGCCTTAACATCATCCGGCAGGACGAAATCCCTCCCCTCGAGTAAAGCATTCGCCTTCGCAACCTTCATCAAGGCAATGCCCCCGCGAGGACTCGGCCCCGCCTCAACCCGCTCGTCAGCTCGAGCGTTCCTGATGAGTTCGGCAATGTACCTCAGCAGGTCCCTGCTGATGAAGATTCTCCGCTCTACCAGCTCCTGCATTTCGACGAAAGTCTCACGGTCGATCAAAGCCTTCATATCAACCGTTGGGTCATCCTTCCCCCAAGACAAGCGAGCCTCGAGAATGGCAATCTCATCCTCTAAACTCTTCGGATAACCAACGCGAAGCCTGAGCAGGAAACGGTCGAGTTGAGCCTCTGGGAGCGGGTAAGTCCCCTCGAACTCGATCGGGTTTTGAGTTGCAATCACGAAGAAGGGCCTCTCCAGGGTGAAGGTTTCTCCCTCGATGGTCACCTGCTTCTCCTCCATGGCTTCGAGCAGCGCTGATTGAGTCTTTGGCGGGGCGCGGTTGATCTCGTCCGCCAAGAGAACGTGGGTGAATATTGGGCCTTTGATCAGTTCGAAAGTCCCGAGGTTTTGACGCCAGACTTTGGTGCCCAGAATGTCCGCGGGGAGTAAGTCTGGAGTGAATTGGACGCGAGTATACTTCAAGCCCAGGACTTTCCCAAAGGCCTTCGCCAGGAGGGTTTTACCCAACCCGGGGTAATCCTCGAAGAGGACGTTCCCATTCACCAGCGCAGCCGCTAGAGTCTTCTTAATGACGACCTCATTGCCAATGTACACCTTGGAAATCCCCTCAACGATTTCCTCAAGGGCTTCAAACGCCTCTTTAACCTCCATCATGACTCCCACCCCATGAGCGTTCTCAGTTCCTCAAAAACTTCCTCAACGATTCTAATCCTCCTCTCAAGTTCCCTCCTCTCGTAGGTGTGCCTTATCCAGAGCGGCGTTAGCCGGGAGGTTTGCCTGGCCCTGTAGTCGGCTATCTTTTCTACGAGCGCCTCGAAGCGCTTCCTGTCATCAAAGAGCCGCGAGCCGTAGTAGGCTATGAACGCCACCAGCGGTCCCTTTTTCCCGTGCACCACGAAGTCCTCGACGGCTCTACTAGCCTCCGCGAGCTCCGGGCCGAGCTTTTCCACGGTCTTCGCCTCGTGCTTTCTCCACTGGGAGAGGAGGTACTCCTCCGGGTCTTTTTCGCTGATATACGAATAAACCATGCTTCCCGCCGCGATGACGCCCAGGAGAAGAACCAGCCACTCCCCGTAGAACACGAGCTCCGGATGGCTCTCGCTCAGGCTCCCCCTCACCGCCACGTAGAGGCCGAGGATTGCACCGAGGGCGCCGAGCCCGAGCAGGTTCCTCTCAACGGGCTCGGTCCAGGGATACCTCTCACCGAGCTCGGCTATCGAATAGCCGAGGAACAGGAAAAGGCCGGCGTAGCTGAAGACGCTTCCAACTGCGGCGAGAGGGGGAAGCCTTGAGATGCCGTAGAGGCCAATCAACAGCCCGGCTCCCCTGATGAACCGGGAGTGACTCTCGAGCCGGGGGGCTATGAAAGCCATCCCTCCGCCGAGGGCGATCATGGCCGTTGGAATGTTCCATTCGGAGGGTGCAAAGAGCGCCGCGAGGGTAACCCCCAGCAGTCTGGTCACGAACGCTTCGTTTTTTCTCCTTATGGCGGCGATGAATTCTCCCGCCACCAGGAACGCCACCAGAACCGCGGCAGGGCCCATGAGCACCCTCAACGCTTCCATCTGGGTGAAGAGGGCGTACATGAGCGTTAGGGCGCCGATGTATATGGCGATTCTTCCCCAGTTGACTTTAAACACCGCAACCACCCCCTATCACTTCGAGTACCGAGCGGTAGAACAGTATGAACTCGTCCCTCGAGATCCTCCTTCCGCTGTACTTGGCCTTCTCGAATATCCACGTGAGGGTATCTATGGGCTCCCACGGGTACATCATGTCTGTGAGGGTCTCCGCTATCTCCCTGGGCGTCAGTTCGTCCACGTCCACCCCCACACCCTTCGCCCAGGGGAGGAAGCACCTCTCGTAGTACTCCACGACGGCGTCGTTGTAGCTGGGCAGTATCCTTGCCGTTGTGGTCTCCACGAGGTCGCCGCACCTGGCCTCTATCGTGTGGTCTCCCAGCGGCAGGCTCAGCTTGAAGTCCCGCCCCTTTCCGAAGGGTTTTCCATCGACGTAGAGCTCGGGCTCACCGTCGCACTCTATGCTTATCTCCATGGTCTCGCCCTCCTGGAACAGGGGTATACCGTTGTTGAATATTATCTTCAGAATTCTCTCCCGCCTTCTCTCCTCGGGTTTCCTCTTCACGAGCCTGTATCTGGCCACCAGAGCCCCGATTATCACGATCACACCGATGTAGAGCCAGAGGATCTTCCGCTTTTTGGATATTATGACGTGGAACCTCCCGTTGGCGGGCAGGTAGTAGGGGGAGCCGTCGAAGGCAACTGTCACAGTTGCGTTGGTTTTCTTCTCAGGCACGGGGACGTCGAGGGTGGCTATCCCCGAGTCGTTGGTCATTACGCGCATCGAGAAGCCGTCCACGCTGACGTTGAGGTATATCCCACCGACGGGGTCGTCAACGGAATCCACGACCCGGAACTTCAGCCGGGCGGTTTCCTCTCCCTTCGCCTCCGACGTCAGCAGTTCTATCTTCACAGGGGAGACCACCGCAACGGTTATCCTCTTCAGAACGCTGGCGCCGTGTCTGAACTCCAGGGACCTCTCGCCGACGGTCTGGAAGGGCTCGATGGTGAAATCGAAGCTTCCGTTGACGACGTTGAATGTGTAGGTCTTGCCCGGGAACACGTAGGCGTTTAGCGTGGCGTTCTCAATCCCGATGACCCGCCCGCTGATTCTGACGGGCTTTCCTAGCTCGCCGGTCACTTTTTCGGGGACGTTAAGCTCAACGGTTGCGACCCTAACGCTTATGGTCGCCGGGGAGTGGTTGGCACTTCCTGGATACTCAAGGGTCAGCGTGTGTTGCTCTATCCCCGGAATCTCCAGCCTCAAGGAGAACCTACCGTCGGTGCGGGTCGTTGCGTTTCCGAGGTATCTTTCGTCCAGGTAGTAGGCAACGCTGGCGTTGGCTATCGGCTCATCCGCCCCGTCGAGGAGCGTCCCCACGATGGTGACGTTTCCAGGTCTGGCCAGAATCAGCCCGGGAAGCGAAAACCTCGCCAGCCCCTTTACCTTGACTACGAGCGTGGTCCCCGTG
Source organism: Thermococcus radiotolerans (assembly GCF_002214565.1). NCBI lineage: Archaea > Methanobacteriati > Methanobacteriota > Thermococci > Thermococcales > Thermococcaceae > Thermococcus > Thermococcus radiotolerans. The sequence continues at coordinate 1,328,454 of NZ_CP015106.1, read as the reverse complement.
GCGAGGTACGGGTATCCGGGGGGTGCCACGTAGTACACCGCGACCTGCCTGGTTCCGGGTTTGAGGTACTCGGGGATTTTAACGGGCATCGAGAATCTGCCGTTCGAGACGTTGCCGTATCCTATCAGGATGTACCTCTTCTCATCGTTCAGAAATACAGCGACGTTCCCCAAGGACGGCGCCTCCCCGGTGACCGTCCCCCTTACCGTGCCGTTTACGGTGAGCGAATCGCCCGCGGTGAGCGTTTCGGGAACCTTCACGCCGAGGGACGTGGGTTCCATTACGAAGACTGGGATGTATAGAGGATACCTCTCCGCTCCGCTCGTAACGGTCATGTTAAGGACGTGCCATCCGGGCGGATACCTGAGGGGCGAGGTCAGCCTGACGTATATCCCGGTCTCGCTTCCCGGCGTTCCCCACCAGAACCACGTCTCAACCAGCGGGGAGGTTGTTTCGAGCCTTACATCCTGGGTGGCGCCCTGGATGGAAAGACCGAGGACAACCTGGTTCTCCTTGAGGAGTCCAACCGATGCCTGGTCCGGGATGACGGTTATCGCCCCCGGAACCGTAACTGCGGTGAGACGGAGTACGGACATCGGCGTTCCGGCTCCCGTGGAGGCCCTGGCAATGACCGGGTAGTGGCCGGGTTCCTCAAAGGGGCCCACTGTCAGGTTGTATATCCCCGACTCGTTGATGAGCGCTATCCTTCCGAGGGTGGGAACCTCCACGACAACGCTCGAATTCGTCCCGCCCGCGACCCGCTCGAACTTTACCGTAACCGTTCCCGGCGAACCGGGGTTGAGGGTCATCTTCGGCGGCGTAATCTCAAGCTCGAAGGGAACGTAAACGTTCTGATCTGGGTGCAGCGGGTCGAAGACCAGCCAGCCTGCGTTCTTGAAGTAAACCTCCGCCCAGAAGTGCCTGTTTCTCTCGGTCACGACCTGGGTCTGGGGAATCGCATCGATGTAGACTCCCTCGACGAGCCTCGCGGGGAGGCCGTTCAGCCTCGCCAGCACGACGAAGGCCGAGGCGAAGTCGTAGGAGCTACCCGCTTTGGATTCAAACAGGAACCACTTCAGTCTGTCTGTGTTGGCCGGGGGCGTGGCGTTCTCCACGTGCCTGTAGTTGTTGGCCAGATACCTCGCTATACTCAGGGCCCTCCCGTAGTCCGAAGTCGCGCCCATGGTTATGCCCCTCGCCAGGGCCACAAGCTGGGTGTCGTTGGGGGCGGAGAGGTACTCCGTCTGGTTTCCAGCGGTGAGGTTGACCAGGTAGGGCCAGTCAAAGGTGTAGCTCACCGCGGAGAATGAGTAGGTCGTCACGTTCAGGCCGGTTCTGAAGAGGTTGTACTCCGGAACCGCCTCGGCCCCGGCACCATCAACGCGGGTCGTGTAGAGGGAGGTGAAGAGGTTTCCGCTGAGGGGAAGGAACGAGCCGACGGTTACCTTGTCCCTTTCGCTGTGGTGGGGGACTTTTATCTCCGGCGGGGCGATGATGTTGCTAGGAACCCTAGTGGCGTTTCTCGTCGTCCACCTCCCGTCAACGTAGTCGGTGTAGACGTTGAGCCTGAGGTAGTGGGTGTGGGCAGCCCCAGTTACCAGGAGGACGAAGTGGGGAGAAACCGGAACCTCGACCGGTGGCCCCGTTTCGTTGCTCTCGTTCCCGGGCGGAAGCTTCGGAGAGAGTATCTCCTCGATGCTCTTGGTTTCAGGGGGAGCCTCAATGAGGGCTGGTCCCAGGACGACGGAGGTAAGGAGGAGAGACAGCAGTGTGAGGGTGAGAAAGGCGATGTATTTCCGCCTCACCATGATGTTCCTTACTTCAATCGCGGGTTATATAAGGCTTTGCATCAATGTAATACTTTGGACATCCCTGCCCAAAACCCTTAACTATCGCCGGGTCGTCCTTGGATTGGTGGTGTTATGGAATTCGAGAAGAAACCCCTCATAGGCATGGTTCACCTGCGGCCCCTCCCGGGCTCGTACCTCTACGATGGGAATCTCGATGCCGTGATCGAATCCGCCCTCAGGGACGCGAGAACCCTTGAGGAGGCCGGCTTCGACGCGATAATGGTCGAGAACTTCGGCGACGTTCCCTTCCCGAAGTACGTGGACAAAACCACAGTCGCGGCTTTTACCGCGGTCGCTAAGGCAATCCGCGACGGGGTGAGCCTTCCCCTCGGGATAAATGTCCTTAGAAACGATGGAATCGCCGCGTACTCAATAGCCTACGCAGTGAAGGCGGATTTCATAAGGGTGAACGTGCTGAGTGGTATAGCTTACACAGACCAGGGCCTCATAGAGGGCATCGCCCACGACCTCGCTAAGCTCAGAAAGCTCCTCCCGAGCAAAATAAAGGTCTTCGCCGACGTCCACGTCAAGCATGCGGTTCACTTCTTCGACTTCGAGGACGCGATAAGGGACACCGTCGAGCGCGGTCTTGCAGACGCGATAGTGGTCAGCGGCAGAGCAACAGGAAAGCCGGTTGACGTTGAAAAACTGGCCGTCGCAAAGAGAGTCTCGCCGGTGCCAGTCCTAGTGGGCTCTGGAACGGGCTACGACAACCTCCCTGAGCTGTGGAAGTACGCCGATGGCTTCATAGTGGGCACGTGGATCAAACGCGACGGAAAGGTCGAGAACGAGGTCTCGCTCGAGAGGGCGAGGAAGCTGGTCGAGCTGGCGAATAAACTTCGTTTCTGATGCCTTGATTTCCCCGTTTTTCGAATCTTTTTCTCCGAAAGGCTTATTACCTAAAAACGTGTAACTTGTTGAAATACGCAACCCTATCCCGCTTTTCTTTTCCGCGAGATGGGTGATAGTGGGAGTGAAAGTATGGTTGGAAAGAACGAGCCCGCGTTCCGGGCGGTTCTGGGGATGATGGCATGAGGGCACTTAGAATTTGCATCGTGCTCATGGTAGCGGGCCTTCTCTTCGGCTCAATGCTGGCCTACGGTGAGATCACGGAACCGTACGTGCGCTCGCCCCCGAGCGATTCCGAACTCCTCTCGCTCAATCTGAAGGTAAAAGGATGGGGCACGATGATGGGGAGTGTTGATGTCCCAAGTTTGGCCGACTTCGCCTTCGTCTGCAGGGATCGGGGCAAGCTCAACGCCACCTACGAGGTTGACCTCTGGATGGGCTACTTCACTGACGCAAGCGCCGAAGGGAGTTATTACGAGGAGACCCTGGCGGATTGGCGCTCCCACGAGGACAGGGATGAGGTGGGGAATGACCTCGACGGGAATCCCTACGTGGCGACTCATTACCGCTACACGGTCGACGAGGCCGGAGGTTCGTCCGACTCCAAGTGGGCCGTCTTCAGGGAGGTCATAACCCACGAGTGCATCTCGGCGAGCTGCGAGAGCTGGGTTGAGGCACATCCAGATGAGTCGCCCAGGCTCCAGGTCACGGTTAGGTACATCGTCATGGAGGGACCGTACCTTATCCTCGCTAAGGGTTGGTACTACGACGATTCCGCCTGCGACGTTGAGGTGGCCCTTCCGACCCTAATCAACCACTACCTCGACACGATTCCCGGAAACATGGTTTCGATACCCCTAACCAGCGGCCCCGGTGCTCCCTCGGGGGGCTCGGGAAACGTGACCACGACAACCACGACTGGAACGGGCGAGACCAAAAAGGGCGGTTCCGGCCTTGAGAGGCCTAACGTGGTGCTCAGCCCCGAGGCTAAGGCCAGGATGGAGGAGACGCTGGGGAAGCTTGAGGGACTGAGCGGCGGGAACATAGAGGTGGTGCGGGTCAAGACCCCGGAGGGTGAGCTGGTAAGGGTCATCAACAAGGGTGCAGATGGCAAGGGTACCGCCCTGAGCTTCAAGCTGAAGTACTACGGCAACAAATACATCCTCGACAAGACCGTTGACTCAAGCCTAGAGGCTCTCGACGGCCTGCTGGAGAAGTACGGCGTTTCTCCCCTCGGACTCTTCAAGGACTACGTCAAGGCCTACAAGGACAGCGAGCTCTTCCAGGGAGAGGACGCGGTAAGGAAGACCGCCCTCGATCTCCACGTTGACGGTAGGAGCGCGTCGCTGTACAACGACATGAGCGGCATCGAGGAGAGGGAGCTCAGGCTCTCACCGGCGAAGAACTCGATTCCCACGGGCCCGGAAACGAAGCCCGTGGAGTTCATCGTTCAGTCCCTGGGAATAGCCGTCAAGAAGTCGGTCGCCCAGGACTACGGCTGGGAGTTCAGGAAGACTGCGGAGAGGGCTGAATACTACAAAAAGCTCGGTATGAAGTACAGGGACATCATCAGGAGAACGATAGACGACGTCATAGAGGAGACGAGTCAGGACAGGAAGATTCAGACCCTCAACGCCCAGTCCAAGGGCCCCTACAAGGACCAGGAGGCCAGGATAAGGCTGTACCTGAACAAGCTCTTCGAGGAGGGGATGATATGAAGGGCTGGGCCGTTCTCCTCATTCTCCTGCTCGTTGGGGGCTACCTCTACATCAGCGGAGAGGTCAAGGTTCCGGAGGGCCTTCCGGGCCTTGATACCGGAAGTTCCTCTGGAGGAGTTTCATCGCTGCAGGATGAAGTCAAGGCCCTGGGCGCCACGGAGGTTGAGGTCTCCCTCTCAGGGGATGACGTCTTGGTCAGGATGAACATCCCCGCCGTTGATGATAACCTCACCGCGATGCTCTACGACGTTGCAGGGATGGCATACTCATCAAGCCATGCCAAGAGGGTCCGCGTGGAGGCGTACTACCTAGGTGAGCCGTTGCTGGCATTGACAGTAATGAATGGCGACTTCGAGAACGCCGAGCTTGAAGACATCCGGAGGCCCGAATTTAGGATTGAGAGCGACCTCACCCTGTTCGATTCGAGGGTTCAAAACGTTGAATTGACCAACGAGACAGCTGCCGTAACCCTGGAGTATCTCGCCGATAGAGAAGGCTTCTGGAAGGACTACTTCGCGATGGCCTTCGTCGTCCTGGAGGACGCCCCCTGGGTTAAGACCGTTTCGATAACCTACCTGGCCGATAACGGGACGGTGACCCTCTCGATGTCCTCGAGGGATATAATACGGCTCCAGAGCGGGGAGGTTACCGCTGAGGAACTCCCCGGACTGGTGACGGTTTCTAAAACTGGAGGGAGGTGAGAAAATGGGACTGCTCAAGAAACTCCTGGTGGGATTTTTCCTGCTCGTGCTCATCGGTGTAGTGGCAATCTTCGGAATGCAGTACTACTACGATACCGCCTACACGAAGGTTCCGGTCGAGGTCAAGAGCGAAACCGTTACGGGGGATGTGTTCTACCTCAGCCACGTCCTTGAACCCGGCAAGTACAAGATAACCGCTGACAGCGAGGGGACAGTCGAGAAGATAACCATCCTCGACGAGAGCGGCAACGTCCTGACGGAGTCGGAAACGAACGAGCTCATCTACGGCTCAACCCAACCGTTCCAGGTCAGGATTGACTACAAGGCTCCCGTAAACGTTGAGAGCTATACCGTCTCGGTCGGAATCTACCGGCTGGAGAAGAAGTAGTCCGAACCTTAGTCTGGGTTTTCGGGCTCTTTCCTTTTCTGTTCTGGACGATCAAAGATGCTGGGGGCTCCTCAGGGCCCTCAGCCCTCGTTCTCGTTTCCCTGGAGGTTAGCCCCCAGACCGCGGATTATGCGCTCCATCCTCTCCTCCTCCGTCTCCCTGCCACGGTAGCCGAAGTAGAAGCCTATTATCGTCGAGAGAACGCCGAGGAAGTAGTTTCTCAGCTCAGAGGGTATCGTGATGTAGTCGCTTCCAAGGACGAGGACGATGAACGTCGCAACGAGGGTCGCCGCTATGGCGCGCCTCATCTCTCCCTTGTTCAGACACCGGTTGCCGCTCCAGCCTATGAAGATGACCGCGAGGAAGACGAGCAGGGGCAGGGAAATCAGGGTAATCCTCACGTCGAAGTAGAGGCCCGCGAAGATCAGCACCGCGACGGCTATGAGGGAAAACAGCAGCGCCGCCCTTGCGTAGGGGAAGTTTTCCTCCATGACACTCACCCAAAGGGTTATATTCGCCCATCGTATATACGCCTTTAGCCAGGTGGTGCCCATGGGAAGGTACTTTGGAACCAGCGGGATTCGAGAGGTCGTCAACGAAAAGCTAACCCCTGAGCTTGCCCTGGGCGTCGGCAGGGCCCTGGGGACTTGCCTCGGCGAGGGAACGGTCGTCGTCGGCATGGACACGAGGACGAGCGGCGAGATGCTGAAGAGGGCCCTGGTGAGCGGGCTCCTATCTGCGGGAATAGACGTCATAGATATCGGCCTCGTGCCCACGCCCCTGACCGGCTTCGCCATCAGGCTCTACGGTGCAGATGCGGGCGTTACAATCACCGCAAGCCACAACCCACCCGAGTACAACGGTATAAAGGTCTGGCAGGCCAACGGAATGGCCTACACCCCCGAGATGGAGAACAGACTTGAGGCTATTCTGGAATCCGGGAACTTCAAGAAGGCCCCCTGGAACGAGATTGGAAGCCTCAGAAAGGCCGACCCGCGGGAGGAGTACATAGAGGCCGCCCTTGAGATGGTTCACTTGGACGGTTCCTACACCGTCGTTCTCGACTCCGGCAACGGGGCCGGCTCGATTCTGAGCCCCTACCTCCAGAGGGAGATGGGCAACCGCGTGATAAGCCTCAACTCTCACCCCAGCGGTTTCTTCGTCAGGGAGCTCGAGCCGAACGCGAAGAGCCTGTCCGCGCTGGCAAAGACCGTGAAGGCCATGAAGGCCGACGTCGGAATAGCCCACGATGGCGACGCCGACAGGATTGGGGTCGTGGACGACCAGGGCAACTTCGTCGAGTACGAGGTCATGCTCTCGCTTATAGCCGGCTACATGCTCAGGAAGTTCGGAAAGGGCAAAATCGTGACGACGGTCGATGCGGGCTTCGCCCTCGACGACTACGTTAAACCCCTCGGTGGCGAGGTTATAAGGACGCGCGTCGGGGACGTTGCCGTCGCGGACGAGCTGGCCAAGCACGGTGGCGTCTTCGGCGGCGAGCCGAGCGGGACGTGGATAATGCCCGAGTGGAACCTCACTCCAGATGGCATCTTCGCTGGAGCGCTCGTCCTTGAGATGATTGACAAACTCGGCCCGCTGAGCGAGCTGGCAAAGGAAGTTCCGCGCTACGTCACGCTGAGGGCGAAGATACCCTGCCCCAACGAGAAGAAGAGGAAGGCGATGGAAATAATCGCCCACGAGGCCCTCAGGAGCTTCGACTACGAGAGGCTCATAGACATAGACGGCGTTAGAATCGAGAACTCCAACTGGTGGATCCTCTTCCGCCCGAGCGGAACCGAGCCGATAATGCGCATAACTCTGGAAGCCCACACCGAGGATAAGGCTAAGGAGCTCATGGAGAAGGCGGAGAGGCTGGTGAGGGAGGCAATAGCCAAGGCCTGATCACTTCAGCCTCTTCAGCTTCTTCCCTATTATCGCGAAGGTCGCCATCAGGGCTATCAGCATGACCCAGCCGAGGTTTTTGCTCGTTTCCTCCGGCATGACGATGTAGGCGAACAGCATCACCGTGGTGAAGGTCACCAGTATCAGAACCAGTCCCTCTCCCCTCGTTCCGGTTTTTATCTTCCCCCTCGGGTGGAAGTTTGAGAAATGGCTCCATTTGATGCCCGAAACCGTCAGCGTATCTGCGAAGAGGTGCGAGATGTAGCCTATGAAGAACGCCACCGCCGGCCAGTAGCTGTTGGTTATCCAGTACGCCAGGCCTCCTACGAGGGCGGTTATCAGTATTCCAGCCTCTATGGTGTGAGTCGGCCCCCTGTGCTCCACGAACCTGGGCATAACGGTTCCGCCGGGCAGCTTGGTCGAGATGTACGACTTGGGATGGTCTATGTCAGGCATCAGGGCGCCGAAGGCGGCCATACCGATGTCCAGAAAGCTCATCGGGGCTCCAAAGAGAACCGCTATCAGGTAGAAGAGAACCCCGAAAACCACGTGCGTGTACCACATCATGTTGCATCATCTGGCCCCTAATTCAACAAGAACCGATTTAACCCTTTCCATGCTCCCCTCGATATCGTCCTTGTCGAACTCGATGTACGTTCCCTCGGGAAACCTGCTCTGGAGTATCTCAAAGAGTATTCCTGGCGCCTTCACGAGCTTGAATCCCTGTCCCTCCACCATCTCCCTAGAGCGGCCCAGTCTCTCTTCCTTGCTCATGTAGAAGAACTCCTGCATGGCCGAGTAAGGATAGCTTTGCGGGTCGCTCGAGCTCGTGTGGAAGACCCCGCAGGTCGGTGAGCCCTTGACACCTATGAAAACTACCCTCTCCGGCTTTTCCTCTGTCAGAACCCTTCCGATGAAATCGGCTATGGTCTTTGCCCTCTCGCGCATTCCGAGCCTCTCAAAAACCTCCTTGCTTGCCGGCGCCCTCGGCCAGCCCATCAGCTCGTACTCTGGGCAGGGATAGACTAAAACCTGCCAGTTCTCATCGAGTTCGCCAATCAGCTTCCTCAGGAGCCTCGCCGTCACGTACTCCTTCTCCTTCGGCCCGCGGTAGACGTAGAACGGACTCAGGAGGCAGGGGGCGATGATGAGGAGCTTCATCCAACCACCTCTTCAATTATCCTCTCGACCTTCTCCCTCAGCTCCTCGAGCGTTCCCTCGTTGGTTATCACGTAGTCGGCCAGGCCCTTCAGCTCGCTCGTGCGGTATAAGCGCTCCTCGGCGTCGTCCATGGTCTTGAAGTCGGCAAAGCTCCTTATGCCCTTGTCCTTGCTCGCCTTCCTCCTCATGAGGCGCTTGAACCTCACCTCCGGGCTTGCTTCGACGTAGATGACCTTTCCGCCGAGCCTCTTGACGGCCTTTATCTCACCCTCGGAGCGGACGCCGTCTATGATGATGTTTTCACAGTGCCTCATCTTGTCGACGGCGAGCCTTATGAGTATGTCCTCGCCGTAGGTCTCCTTGAGGTACTTCCCAAACTCTATGAGTCTGTCCCGCGTCGGCTCGGCCTTCTCAGGCAGCTCTGGAATCCACGAGTAGTCCGAGACGTTGTGGGTGAGCAGGTCTATCAACGGGTCGCTGCAGGAAACCCTGCAGAATCCCCTCTCCTCGAAGAACTTTGCAATCGTCGTCTTTCCGGCGGCTATCTTTCCAACGACACCGACTATCATCTTCTCCACATCCTCCAGATTAGATTCGCCCCGTCGGTCGATTCCATAAGCCCCTCGTAGGTTAAGTCTGTGATGAACCGAATTAATGCTTTTTTGTCGTACACCACAGGCCTCTCAAAGCCGAAGAGGTACTTCAGCTCGAAGAAGCCTATGTGCAGTAGCCGGAAGGGGTTGAGGAGGGCTATTTCCCTCTCGAATCTTAGACCGAAGGGAAAATCCGCCAGAATCAGTTTCGCCCCTCTCTCTTCCGCGAGGGCGGCCAGTTTCCCTTCATCTGGGAAGAACAGTTCCTCTGGCTCTCCGTCTATCGGCTCGTACTTCAGCCTCGGAAAGGCGTACCTGATTCCAACGGCATCGTGGGGCAGGTTCAGCCCCTCGGCAAAGCCGAGTAAAGCTTTCGCGTTGAAGCTCATGAAGACGAGCGTTTTGACGTCCCCTCCGACGTCCGGCCACTTTCTCGGGGGAAACTTTTTCTCCGCCTCGATTATCGGAAGGAGGAACTCGAGCTCCGTTCCCTCAACGAGTTTTTCGGCTTCCTCGAGCTTCCTCCGCTTTATCTCGAGGTCGAGGTTGGAATAGACCGTGACCTGTTTGACCCCTAGCCTCTCGCGAAGCTTCCCAATTACGAAGCTGTTCCCTATGACGACGCTCTTGTCCGTTCTGTCGTGGGCGATTATGAAGAGCTTGTCCCCCTCGGGGTCGTAGCGAACCTCGTCTATCCTGAACGGGCTCTCCGGAAAACCGTTCTCGCGCCTTATCTCCCCCACCAGCTCCGATATCTCCTCGACCGTGAACATGGCTCTTCCCTCTTACCTCAAGGGGCGGACTTTTAAGGTTCTCGGCGGGAAATTTGTTCCAAAATACGAACAAAAATTTATAAAATGTGGAACAAACTCCCTCCGGTGATGGGGGTGAGGATGAGTTCGAGGGAGATAGCTCTAATCGGCATGATGCTGGGACTCTCGCTGCTCTTTGATGTGATGCCTATAGAGATGCCTACCGTGTGGGGGATGAAGATAGACCTTGTGGCGGTTCCGATAGTGATGGTCTACCTCCTCACTGGCTTCGCCGGGGGATTAACCGCGGTTCTGCTGCTCTTTGCTGGCCTCAGCGTGGTATCATCGGCCAGCTGGCTCGGGGCCATGATGAAGTCCCTTGCCACCCTCTCGGTCATCGTGGGCTTTGAAGCGGCCAGGAGACTCACGCGCTTTGAGCTTGGCGATGGGGCGAGGCAGAGGCTCCTTCTGTTTGCGGTGGTTGCCTACCTCGCCGGAATCGCGATAAGGATACCCCTCATGCTGGCCCTCAACTACTACGTTGCCCTTGAGATATGGCTCGGCCTTCCAAGGGAACAGGTGATCCAGGCTGTTGAGAGCTGGACAGGGGTTCCTTTCTGGGTCGCCATTGGGCTCCCGAACGCCATTCAGAGCGCCATCGACGTCTTCATGGGCCTGGCCGCCACGATCCCAGTGCTTAGAAGGGTTCCCCACCTGCTGGAATAAGGATGAAAATTGGAAACGGGCTAGAGGTTGCCCAGTATCTCCTCTTCTTCCATCGTCCTCTCGCAGTAGTGGCAGCGCACCTTGAGGGGCTCCCTTGAGACGACGTAGAACTTTGAAACTGTGTACTCGTGGTTGCTGACGCAGTTTGGATTGGCACAGCGGAGGATTCCGGTTATCTCGTCCGGAACCTCGACCTTGAACTTCTCGGCCACCTTGTAGTCCCGCACTATGTTGACGGTAGCAGTTGGAGCGATGAGGGCTATCTTGTTGACCTCCTCCTCGCTCAGGAACTTGCCCTCTATCTTGACGATGTCCTTCCTTCCGAGCTTTCCGCTGTGGACGTTCGAGGCGAGAAGGAGAACGCCTCCGTTCGGCCTGTTGAGGCGGAGTATCTCAATGACCTTCAGCCCCTTTCCGGCCGGGATGTGGTCTATGACGGTTCCCTCCCTGATGGCGGTAACCTTGAGCTCGGCCATTCACAGCACCCCCAGTGTTAAACCCAGAAGGGCCATTCTCACGGGAACTCCGGAGAAGACCTGCCTGAAGTAGAGCGCGTGCTCCGTCCTATCGACCTCCGGGTGTATCTCGTCGACCCTCGGGAGCGGGTGCATTATCCTGAGGCTTTCTTTGGCCTTCTTCAGAACCGCGCAGTTCACCTGATAGCTGCCCTTGACCTTGAGGTACTCCTGCTCGTCCGGGAAGCGCTCGCGCTGGATTCTGGTGACGTAGAGAACGTCCAGCTCCGGGATCGTTCCCTCCAGGTCGGTCGTCTCGTGGATTCTAACTCCCTTCTCGCGAAGTTCCTCTATGATATGCTTGGGCATCCTCAAAAGCTCCGGTGAAATCAGGTAGAGCTCGACGTCGTAGAAGGCCAGAGCCTCTGCCAGGCTGTGGACGGTTCTCCCGTATTTGAGGTCTCCGAGCAGGCCTATGGTCAGGCCGTCTATCCTCCCGAAGGCGCGCTTTATCGTGTAGAGGTCGAGGAGGGTCTGGGTTGGATGCTGATTGCTGCCGTCGCCGGCGTTGATGACCGGTATATCAGCAACCTCCGCGGCGAGCCTAGCGGCCCCTTCCATCGGATGGCGTATCACTATAACGTCGCTGTACTGTTCGACCGTCTTTATCGTGTCGGCCAGGCTTTCACCCTTCTTGACGCTCGTGCTGGCGGCGGAGGAGAACCCGATGACCGAGCCGCCGAGGCGGTGCATGGCGCTCTCGAAGCTTAAGCGGGTTCTCGTTGATGGTTCAAAGAAGAGCGTCGCGAGTATCTTTCCCTTCGCGTAGTCGAGTGCGCCCTTCTCGTTGAGTTCCGTTTCAAGCCTTTCGGCAACGTTCAAAACAAACTCGATATCCTCCTTAGAGAAGTCCCTAACGCTTATCACGTCTCGTCCTTTCCAGTCCATAAAAGCCCTTCCGATGTAAAAATCGATGGGTTTTTAAACGTTTTTTGACATAAAGTTGTTGACAGTAACGCTTTAAACTTTGGTTCGAAGTTTCGATAACTTAGTTTTAGGGTGGTAGTATGAGGACTCCCAGCGTTTACATAGCCGAGGAGCTGATGCCTTTTCTGAGGGCCAAGATAGCCGAGAGGCTCTACCGCGAGGGCATGAAGCAGTCCCAGATAGCCGAGTACCTCGGCATAACCCAGGCGATGGTTAGCAAGTACCTCTCGGGCAGGTACAAGGTCCCCCCTGAGGAGGTGGCCCAGAGGCTGGAGGACATCGCCAACGAGGTGTCCAAATTCATCCTCTTCGGAGGACGCCGTGAGGACGCCGTTCTTCTCGTGGCGAGGAGAATCTTTGAGCTTTTCCAGAGCGGCTTTCTGTGCGGCTTCTACGCCGAGTACGCGGGTGTTAGTGAGGACTCCTGCAGGTCGCTCTTCGCCGTGCGTCCCCTCCGGGGCGAGATTCTTGAGGTTCTGAACATGGCGCTCAACGAGCTGATCAGAAATGAGAAGTTCCCGGAGCTCATTCCAGAGGTCAGGAGCAACTTTGCCTATGCCCTCCCTTCTCCGCGGGGCATCGAGGACGTTGCGGCAATCCCGGGAAGGATAACGGCCGTCAAGGGGAAGGCCTTTGCACTGCCGCCCGAGTTCGGGGCCAGCGAGTTCACCGCGAGAATACTCGTTAGGCTGGCCGACATCAGGCCCGAGATACGGAGCGTTCTCAACATCAGGTACGGCCGCGACGTCGAAACGGCCCTCGAGGCTGCGGGCTTCAAAGTCGCAAGGGTTAAAACAGGTGGGCTGAGCGAGGAGGAGGCCGTGAGGGTCATAGCGGACGTCTTCAGACAGGGCTATTACGACGCCGTCGTTGACGTGGGCGGCTTTGGAGTTGAGCCGCTGGTCTACGTATTCGGTGAGACACCCTTTGACGTCGTGGAGAAACTCAAGAGGCTGGTGGAGAACCTTTGAGGCGAAGGCTTCTCTTCCTCTACGTGCTTCTTCTTCTGTTTCTGAACCTGAGCCCGAAGGTCCCGTCGTCACCCGTGGCCAACGGGGATAAGCTGGTTCATCTGCTAGAATTCTCTGCTCTGGGCATCCTTGGATGGCGTTGGTGGGCCTACCTGCTGCCCCTGCCGTTCCTCCTGGAGTTCCTCCAGCTCTTCGTCCCCGGCAGAACGTTCTCCTTCGCCGACATGGCCGCAAACCTAATAGGCTTCACCCTCGGACTCATCGCGGGGTGGTGGTATGAAGGTCGTGACGAAGGAGCTCCGCTTTTCCACGAAGGGAGAGATTGACCTGGTGGATATAACCCGCGAGGTCGAGAGGATTGTTGAGGAATCTGGAATCGAGAACGGTCAGGTTCTGGTCTTCGTTCCCGGTGCCACCGGCGCGATAGTCACGATAGAGCATGAATCCGGCCTTCTGGAGGACTTCAAGCGAGCTTTGAGGGAGCTAATTCCCAAAGGCAAAGGCTACCTCCACGACAGGATAGACGACAACGCCCACAGCCACCTTAGGGCGACCCTCCTCGGTGCGAGCGAATGCTTCCCCGTCCTTGACGGCAGGGTCGTGCGCGGAACCTGGCAGCAGATTTTCTTCGTCGAGCTCGACGTGATACCGAGGCACAGGCGCGTTATAGTGCAGGTTATGGGGGAGTGAGGCTTTCGATGACATTTTGGATTCAAGAAACGCCGTGAAAAGGGGGTAATAACCCGCCCAAGTTCATTGGCTCCGCCTTCGGCGGCACTCCCCGGGCAGGACAAGTTGGACGTTATCCCTAAAAGGCTTCCGGTTAGTACACCCTTACGGAATCCTCGGAGGCGCCGGCTTCCTCCCGTTTCTCCTCGTATTTGCCCTCCCTCTTGACGAGTATGTAGTACACCAGCGCTCCGAGTATCGTGAAGATGAACGCCAAAACTATCCAGATGACCTTTTCAACGTCTGGCATTCTCTTCTGCTTTGTGAGGACGTCGTAGATGACCCACACAAGGGCGAGCAGCTGGAGCACCATGAGGAAGGTTCCGAGAACCCCTACCGCTCCGAATATCATCCCATCACCAATTGACGTACCGCCCCGCGATAAAAAAGCTTTCCGTAACCCCAAAGTTTAAATTTCTCCGGGAGTACGGCTCTCATGGACTTTAAAACGGCACTGACCGAGTTGTACCTCAGGGACCCAACCGGAACGCTTCCGAACGCCCTCTGGAAGACCCTGGCGATGCTGGACGGGATGGAGACCCTTCTGGACGTTCGCGGAGGGGAAGTCATCCATCTGGAGGCCAAGAGGGGCAGAGGGATCTACGTTTACTGGGACTCGAACGGCGTTCCCCCCGATATTGAGGGACTGGATTTTGTACTTCTGCATGAGAGGCTAGCTAGGGCTTTAGACCTGGAGGAATTTTATGTTGAGAGGTACTTCAGGCTCGTTCACAGGGGCGAGACCCTTGAGGCACCGTCACTGCCGGCGGGCTTTGCCTTCAGGGAGGTGGACGTCCCTGCGGAGGCCCGAGAGGTTGCGGAGTTCATAAACCTCTGCTACGAGGACATCCATGTGGGTTCTGGTGAAGTCAAGTCGTGGACCGCTGGGCCGGCGTTCGACCGGTCGCTCTGGCTCTGGATTCTTGATGGTGAAGAGCCTGTTGCCCTTGGGATAGCCGACTTTGACCGCTCCATCGGTGAGGGCTCGCTGGAATGGATACAGGTTCACCCATCCTACCGCGGGAGGGGCCTCGGGAAGGCCCTTGTGTTTGAACTCCTTCGCAGGCTGAAGGATGCGGCCTTCACGACGGTTTCAGGCCAGCTTGACAACAGAACAAACCCGGAGGCGCTTTATAGGCGCTGTGGCTTCGAAGGAAACGACGTCTGGCTGGTTCTGAGAAGAAGAGAATGAAAAAGAAGGATCACTCCTTCTTGACGTGCTTCTCGACGAAGTCCTTGAGGATGTCCCTGAGCTTCGGCTCGCCGATCTCCTCGAGCTCGTACCTGACCCTGACTGCCGGCTTGTTGAGCTTCATGACGCGGCGGAGGTCGATTGGGGTTCCGATGACGACCACGTCGGCATCTGCGCGGTTGATGGTCTCCTCAAGCTCCTTGATCTGCTTGGCGCCATAGCCCATGGCCGGCAGGATGACGTCAAGGTGGCTGTACTTCTTGTAGGTGTCGATGATCGAGCCGACGGCGTAGGGCCTCGGGTCGATGATCTCCTTGGCGCCGTACTTCTTGGCAGCGACGTAGCCTGCACCGTACTTCATGCCGCCGTGGGTGAGGGTCGGGCCGTCCTCGACGACGAGAACGCGCTTGCCCTTGATGAGCTCCGGCTTGTCCACGTAGAGCGGTGAGGCACCGTCGATGACGATGGCGTTCGGGTTGACCTTCTCGATGCTCTCGCGAACCTTCTGAATGTCGTCCCTGTTGGCGGTGTCGATCTTGTTGATGATGATGACGTCGGCTGCTCTGAAGTTGGTCTCACCTGGGTGGTACTTGAGCTCGTGGCCGGGCCTGTGCGGATCGGTGACAACTATCCAGAGGTCCGGAACGTAGAACGGGAAGTCGTTGTTTCCGCCGTCCCAGAGGATT
This sequence comes from Thermococcus radiotolerans, assembly GCF_002214565.1. Classification (NCBI taxonomy): domain Archaea; kingdom Methanobacteriati; phylum Methanobacteriota; class Thermococci; order Thermococcales; family Thermococcaceae; genus Thermococcus; species Thermococcus radiotolerans. The sequence goes on along the minus strand of NZ_CP015106.1, from coordinate 1,312,794 downwards.
ATGTCAGCTTCTTTCTCGGCCTCGCGGAGGATCTTCTCGTAGTCAACGCCGGCATAGACCACCATGCCCCTGTCGATGTAGGGCTCGTACTCCTCGCGCTCCTCGATGGTGCACTCGTACTTGTCCAGATCCTCGTAGCTGGCGAAGCGCTGGACGATCTGCTTCCTGAGGTCGCCGTAGGGCATCGGGTGCCTGATGGCGACGACCTTGTAGCCCATCTCCTGGAGGATCTGGGCGACCTTTCTGCTGGTCTGGCTCTTTCCGCAGCCGGTTCTGACGGCAGTGACCGCTATGACCGGCTTGGTGCTCTTTATCATGGTGCTCTTCGGGCCGAGGAGCCAGAAGTCGGCACCGGCTGAGTGGGCCCTGCTGGCGAGGTGCATGACGTGCTCGTGGGAGACATCGGAGTAGGCGAAAACGACGATATCGATGTTGTGCTCCTTGATAATCTTCTCCATGTCATCCTCGCTCCAGATGGGAATCCCGTTCGGGTAGAGCTCACCGGCGAGCTCGGGCGGGTAAACCCTTCCCTCGATGTCAGGAATCTGAGTGGCGGTGAAAGCTACCACCTCGTACTCAGGGTTGTCCCTGAAGAACGTGTTGAAGTTGTGGAAGTCCCTTCCGGCGGCGCCCAAAATGAGAACCCTCTTTCTCTTCTTTTCGGCCATGTTGACCACCTCAAAAGTTGTTAATCTGGCACTGGTGTATCGTTTTTGGCATTTATAACGGTTTTTGTTTAATGGTGCAAGCTTCTGGCGTGAATTATTCGGTGGGGACTTCAGTGAACTGAAAAACATTCAAGCGCCGCTGGATAATCTCCGTTTGAATTTACCTGTGGGGTTAATAACCTGGCCCGGTTATTCCCTAACGTCCATTACCTCCGCCCGTTGGTACTCGATGATCCTTTCGGGCCTTATCCTGATGAGCCTGTCGACGGCCCCTCCCCCGCCGATGACGTGCTCGTTCTCCAGAACCCGCGGGTCGATTATCGTCCTGAGCGGCACGCCGACGGGAGGAACGCCTCCGACCTCGTAGCCAGTGAGTTCCTTGACTTCCTTCGCTCTGGCGAACCTGCACTTTCCGAACCTTTCCTCCAGCTTCGGTAGGCTGACCCGCGACTCGCCGTCAACTATGACGAGAAGGGGCTCACTCTCGCTTATGATGACGAGCGACTTTATAACCTGCTTTCTGGCAACGCCTGCCTCCCTCGTGGCCTGTTCGACGGTCTTGACTGGCCTTCCAATCTCGAGAATTTCGGCCCCCAGTTCCTTCGCGATTTCCTCGATTCTTTTCATACCAACACCCAAGCCGAGTACGGCGCAACCGTTAATAAGTCCTCCGAGAAGATGGAACGATGCCTATGTCGTCGGTTGAGGTTAGAACCCACACTGCCCTGCACGTGGTCAAGGGCGCCGTCGTCAAGGTTCTGGGTGAAAACGCCAAGTGGACGGCGAGCGTTTACGTGGATGGAAACCACGGGAGATTAACAGTCAAGTTCGACAGGAAGCCAACGCCCGAGGAGGTTGCCGAGATAGAGCGCCTCGCCAACGAGAAGGTAAAGGAAAATGCACCGATTCGGGTTTACGAGCTGCCCAGGGACGAGGCCGAGAAGCGCTTCGGAGAGGACATGTACGACCTCTTCCCGATTCCGCCGGAAATAAGAACCCTCAGGGTCGTCGTCATAGAGGGCTGGAACGTCAACGCCTGCAACAAGGAGCATACCGCAACGACGGGAGAAATCGGGGAGATAAAAATCAGAAAGGTCAGGTTCAGGAAGAGCAAGGGGCTGCTTGAGATAAGCTTTGAGGTAACACCACATAATACTCGGGCATAAGTTTTAAATATTATCTTGTCCAATAGTTCTATTGGTGATACCAATGGTAGAAAGTGAATACTGCTATGTCCCATTTGAAATCCGCGACTTGGAGAAATTTCTTCAGGAGCGTGGAAAAAAAGAAGACTGGAACGAGTTTATGGACAAAGTAGATGAGATATTTTCAAGCATTCTTGAACCTTATGAAGAACATATAATGGGATGCATTAAGGAAACAGAAAAGTTGTTAGCTAGATATGAGGGTGACATAGAGACTTATAGAGAAGTTTCGCACAGGCTCTCCTTTTTAACTGGTGAACTTAATAGAACTTTAAGTACTCTCTGGCATCGCGTGGTTGGCTGGGAAGTAGAGGAGATAATAAAAGAAGAGAGATGGCCAAGAAGATGGAGAATTGTTAGAAGAAGAGAATGGTTGGGGGACCTTGGTGAACAAATCTTGGAATTGCTACGTGTGTATAATTTGAGACATTATATAAGTGGCTGGCTCGATAGAAGACGTAAAACTTTTGAAGACTTCCTTAGCGTGCTTTTCTTTGAAAAAACTTGGAAGTGGCTCTTGAGGATCATCTCTGAGCTTGAACACATCCTGACTAAAATGAGAAAACAGTTGAAAGGAATGAACTTCCACGAAGCTCCTACATCATTCTCTTTCTCCATAGGCGTTGGGGTTCCACCTAGTGTTTCTGTATCCTATGGGGTAGGCTGGGACTTATGAAATTTTTTCTAATTTCTCCTATTACTTTCTCACCCACAGCGCTCCAGCCATGCCGAAGTATGTTGGACATGCGTAGGCGGTTTCCCTCACCTTCATCGGGACCCTCTTCAGGAGGCCGTAGAGGACGAGGAGCTGCCAGTAGCTGTCCACCAGGGCTTTTCTCACGAGCTCTTCGGGAATTTCCATGAGCCTCTCCAGCCTGTTTTCAGAGAGGATCTCCATGACGAGCTTGTCGTACTCCTCGCTCTCCTTCACCTTTCCATACGGGCCGTTTTCATCGTGCCCGTGCCCGTGGTCGGCGCTGGCTATGAACGCCACCCTCTTCTCGCTCCCCTCTGCGACCTCCGCGATAATCTCGCCGAAGCGAACGAGAACTTCTCTGGACACATTTCTGGCTGGCGTCAAGAGAACGAGCGGCCTCTTTTCGAGGAACTGCAGGGGTATAAGCTCTCCCCAGCTCAGAGGCCACCGGGAGTACTCACCGCTCAGTGCGGCGAAGTTCATGTCCACCACGGGCAGGCCGGCACTCTTCGCCGACTCGTAGATTTTCCCCGCGAGCCCTCTCTCGGTCTCCCATTCTCCGGGCAGTTCCTTTCCTTCGAAGCCGAGCCATGAGACGAGATGCTCGGCCATGACCACGCCGAGGTGGTCGCTCATCCGGACGTTGTGCGGGCTTATGAGGACGTAGGCCTCAGCTCCCTTGAACTCCTCACCGATCTTTCTGAGAACCTCCGCGAGTTTTCTCGTCTCATCGTCCTCCGGCTCTAAGACGGGGTTCCCGTGGGGCATAACCGCGGCTCCAATCAGCATGGTATCACCTCAAACAGCTTTCCAGCATCTCGAGCGGGCACTCCTTAATCCCTCCCTGTGGAGCGCTCTTGAGGGTTTTCAAGCCCGAGCCGGTGAGTATTGAGACGACCTTGGCCCCTCTTGGAAGGTCGAGCCTCTCCAGCGCCGCTATGCCTGTCGCGCTCGCCGGCTGGACGAAGAGGCCTTCGCCGGCGAGCTTCCTCTGAGCTTCGAGTATCTCACCGTCGGAAACGGATACACAACTCCAGCCGAAGTCCCGCATGAGCCTCAGAACCGCGTTCCCGCTCGGCGGATACGGGTTGGCTATGGCCTTGGCTATGGTCTTGGGGTTCTCAAAGCGCTCGATTTTTGCTTTACCTTCCTTAAATGCCCTGCATATCGGCGAACAGCCCTCCGCCTGAACCGCTATGAGGGTTGGGAGGTCATCGATGAGCCCGCTCTCATGGAGCTCGATGAAGCCTTTGGCTATTCCCCGGAAGAGCCCGCCCGAGCTGGTCGGAATCAGAACGTAGTCCGGGCTTATCTCCTCGGCTATCTCGAAGGCGATGCCCTTGTAGCCCTCGATTCTGAAGGGATTGTCCGAGTTCATGAAGTAGACCCCGAGCCTTTCTCCCAACTTCAGGCTCTCGAAGTAGAGCCTCCCGTAGTCGCCGTGAACCCTGATGACCTCGCCGCCGTAAACCGAAACGGCCTTCAGCTTCTCGTCGCTCGCGCTCTCGGAGACGAGAATCTTCGCCTTCAACCCGAAGCGGGAAGCGTAGGCCGAAACGCTCGCCGCCATGTTTCCTGTGGAGACGGTTCCAACGGTCTTGTAGCCAGCCTTTAGGGCATGGCTCATCGCCAGAAAAGTGCCCCTGTCCTTGAAGCTCCACGTCGGGTTTACTGTCTCGTTCTTGAGGTAGAGCTTCACTCCAAGCTCTTCGCCGAGTCCCGACTTCACAAGGGGTGTGTCGCCCTCGCCGAGGGAGAACTCCAGTGCCGGTTCCACCGGCCAGAAGTCCCAGAACCGCTCCCAGACGCTCTTTCCTATGTACGGTTCGCCAGTGAACCTTTCAAACTCGACAGGCTCGCCGCATTCACACCTCTGAACAGGTTCGTCGTGGGTTTTCCCACAGATGGGACAGACCAGCTTCACATCAGTCCCTCCTTTCGGCGATCAGGAGAACGGAGTTCCTTTCAATCCTTATCGTGTAGTTCGCATAGGTGTTGCCCTCTGCAAGCTTGGAGATGGTTTCCCCAAAGATCTTCGCGGCGTTCTCGCTTGAGAAGACGACCTTCCACTGGAGGAGGTAGCCCGTCGCGTTCTGGGTCAGGAGGAGCTTATCCCCGCGCCACGCACTTGAGACGTTCCAGGCGGTCTCGTTGTCAAGCTTCGCAACGTCCCTGAGGAGGAGGTAGACGTAGTACTCGCCGAGCCTGTCTTCCTTGAGAATCCGTGAGTTCGGCGGTGCGCTCAGGGTGACGTTGAGGGGGGTAACGTTTTCGAGGTACAGCTCCGGATGCATGACCTGCTGCGCCGAGACCGGATAGCGGGTGTATGCCTCGTTAACGAGCTTCCAGCCGCCTTTCTCGTAGAGGTACCTCACGAAGCGGTCGCCGAAGACGTAGGGGAAGATGTGGAGGTCCGTGAGTGGGTTGCCGCTCAACGAGCGTATCTTGTGAATCGGTATCCCGTTCCTCTCGCAGTAGAGGTCGGCGACGAGGTCTGCGTCGCCCTCGATGAGGGACTGGACAGCTATGGTGCCGTCGTAGGTGTCGGCGCCGTACTTCGCGTCGAACCACTGCTTCTGGAGCACGTGAACGCTCTCGTGAGCTATCGTCCTCCTTGCGGTATCCTGGTCGGACATGAAGTTCTCCTGGATGATGTAGATGGTATCCCCCACCGTTGCGGCTATCCAGTTGGCGCTTCTCTCCGTCTCCTTTTTGATGTACTGGTAATCCGGGGGAAGGAGAAGGGTCATCTTGTAGGTCAGCTCCTCGGTTCTCATCCTCTCGATGTCCGCTTTGCCGGGCTTCCATTTGGCCAGGGCCTCGCTCTTCGTGAGAACCACTATCTTCGGCCTCTCCTTGAATGTGAGGTTCCTTATCTCCTGAACCTGGTCGAGTATCCCGTTTACTTCTCCGAGAACTGTGCTCGGGTTGACGGTTAGTCTCTCAGCTGCGTAGAGCGCCGAGACGAGCAGGACTATCAGCCCAAGAACCGCCAGCTTTTCTGGGAGATTCCGCATGTTACCAACTCGAAAAGGGAATTAAAAAGAGCTTTGGTGATTCACTCCTTGAACTCGACGAACTCCTCCTTCATGCCGTCCTTCGTTATGACGACGACCTGAATCTTCCTGTCGCCGGTGTAGACATCCCTCTTACCCGCGGTCTTGACGGCCCTGATGGCGAGCTCCCTCGCCTCTTTTACGCTTATGTCCTTCTTGAAACCATCCTCAAGGACGGCTATGGCGAAGGGGCTTCCCGAACCCGTGGCTGTATAGTCGTCGAAGATAAGCCCTCCCATCGCGTCGAGGTTCGCTAAGGTCGGCTCCTCAACGTGGCCGCCTATGATTATCTGGACGAGGTAGGGGAACCACTTGTTCTCGTTGAGTATGTTGCTGAGCAGGTTCGCCATGGCCTTGGTGCTCATGGGCCTGTTCCAGGTGAACTGGTAGTATCTGGCTTCAGCCTCAAGCATTCTCGCCAGTGCCTGAACGTCGCCAACGCTTCCCGCGGTGGTTATCGCTATCCTGTCGGTGATAGGGACTATCTTCCTGATGTTGAGGGTCTCGACCATGTGGTCGAGGGAAGCCTGCGTATCCGCGGCCAGAACGACACCGTCCTTGGCCTTTATTCCCACGGTGGTGGTGCCGGTTTTCTTCGTTTCCATTCTCTCACCCCTGACACATCTTCTCGCCTGACGTTTTAAACCTTTGCTAGACCCTCGCTAGGAGGACTCTGTGACCATCTACCTCCGTTATCTTGGCCTTCACGCCGTAGACTTCCTCGATGGTCTCGGGCTTCAGCTCCCCCGGCTTCCCCTCCCAGTGCTTCCGCCCCTCGTGGAGGAGCATCAGCCTGTCCGCGTAGCGGAGGGCTAGGTTGAGGTCGTGGAGAACGGCTATGACTATTCTTTCCCGGCTCATTTCCTTCAGGAGCTCCATTATCTCAAGGGCGTGGTTTATGTCCAGGTGGCTCGTCGGCTCGTCCAGGAGAACCACTTCGCTTCCCTGAGCTAAGGCCCTCGCTATCAGGGCCAGCTGGTATTCGCCGCCGCTTAACGCTGTTATCTGCTCCTTTCGGCGCTCCCAGAGTCCGACGCGCTTTAAAGCTCCCTCAACGCTTCCCCTCGTTGCATAGGTGCCGAGCTCGGCGAACTCCTCTATGGTGAAGGCGAACTCGGGGAATGAACTCTGGGGAACGTAGGTTATCAGTTTGGCCCTATCCTTGGGCTTAAGCTCAAGCAGGTTCGTCCCGTCGAAGGTCACGTGGCCCCTCGGCCTGAGGATTCCGACCAGGCACTTGAGGAGGGTTGACTTTCCAGCTCCGTTGGGACCGATTATGGCCAGAAGCTCTCCCCTCTCGGCGGTGAACTCCACCTCTCTGAGGACTTCCTTCTCGCCGTAGGCGAAGGAAACTTTGACCTCCAGTCTCTCACTCATGAGTACAGCTCACCCCTCTTGTGCTTCATCAGGAGGTAGAGGAAGAAGGGCGCCCCCATGAGGGCGGTTATGATGCCAACGGGAAGCTCGGTGGGCTTTGCCAGCGTCCTCGCCAGCAGGTCCGCGAAAACCAAAAGGGCGCCTCCGAAGAGGGCACTCGCTGGGGTCAGGCTTTTGTGGTTCGGGCCCAGGAGGAGACGCATTATGTGCGGACTGACGAGGCCGATGAAGCCGATTATTCCCGCGGTCGAGACAGCGAAGGCCGTTAGGAGGGCTATCGCCCCGATGAAGAGTTTTCTGTAGAGGTGGACGTCCAGACCGAGGGCGATGCTCTCCTCTCCGAAGAGTATCAGGTTCAGCTCCCTCCACTTCCACACGAGGAAACCGACGCCGAGCAGAGAGACCACGAACATCTCGCCAACGTCGCCCCAACCGGCGCCGTTGAACGTCCCCATGAGCCACATCCAAGTTACGTGGGCCCTTTCGCCTTGGCTTATGATGAGGTACCATGTTACCGCGCTCGCCAGAAAGCCGTAGGCTATTCCCGCCAGGAGGAGTGTGTCAACTGGAACGTGGCCGTCGACCTTCGAAACAGTGTAGACCACAAAGACCGAGAGGATGGCGGAGACCAGGGCGAAGGAGCCCATGTGCGCGGGTGCGTAGATGGCCGCAAGGGCGGCGCCTATTCCAGCCCCGGCGCTCACGCCTATTATGTACGGGTCCGCCAGCGGGTTTCTGAAGAGCGCCTGGCTGGCAACGCCCGCCGAGGCGAGTGAGAGCCCGACCAGATAGGCCAGCAGAACCCTCGGGAGGCGAAGCTCCCACACGATGATGAAGGCCTTCGGTCTCTCCCCGGGATTTATGGACGGGAATATTCCCGATAGAGCTGATTTTATCCCGTAGGCCACGCTGGCCGTTACGTCTGAGGGGTTCAGACTGACCGAGCCTACGTAGACGCCGAGGAAGCCCGCGATGATCGAGAGGGCCAGCAGAGTTGGGAGCCACTTTTTCATGGGCATGGATTATTTGTCCAGGCGTTTAAATCTTTCGGGCTAAATATAAATAGTTCGGAAGCGTTACCTTATGTTGGTGAGGACACTATGGATAAACTCAAAGCGGTTTTTGCAATACTGTTGCTGTTCGGTATGCTCCTTCCACCGACATCCTCTGCTGTGATAGTCTCTGAACTGCGGCCGCCTATAATAATCGTGGGCAACATCCCCAAGGATTTCGTCGTTGGCCCCTACGAGGAGTTCACGGTGTACTTCTACATAGCCGATGACTTTGGGGTTACCGTGGGTAATGGCAAGGTTGAGGCGTACTACAGGATAGACGACGGCGACTGGAAGCCGGCCTACGTCAGAACCGCCGCGGCCGGTGAGAACTGGTCCCTCTACCAGTCGATAATACACCGCTTCTACGGCGAGAGCCAGAACTTCTACGTCTTCTATCGCAAGATAAACCTGCCGGGAGCACCACCCGGAAGCAGGATAGAGTTCAAGATAGCCGTCACGGACGTCGAGGGCCACACCTCCTACAGTCCGGTTTACTCCTACTACGTTGCCAACCCCGGCGGGCCGAAGGTTCTTATAGTTGACCCCTCGGTCGAGGCGATGGCCTTCGAGAAGTCCCTGGATTCGCTGATGACCCAGTTCAACGTCTCCAGGAGCTTTTACCACTACAACCTCTCGGACTTCGAGGCCGTTGCCGAGCCCCTGACCAAGCTCAAGCCCTGGATGCTCGCCGAGCACCACTGGGAGGGCCTGGCCAAGTACTACAACATAAAGATAGTCTCCCCGGATGAGCTTTCCGACGCCCTGCAGAGCTTCCAGCCCCAGGTGGTAATACTCTCGAACCTCTGGCTCCCGGAGTGGGGCCTCTCCGAGGATCAGATTTCGGCCCTTGAGGACTACCTTGAGACTCACCACGCCGGGCTTGTGGTCACGTCAGGGACCCTGTTCGACGCCACCAACCCGCAGCACATCGGGAGCGTGGACGAGCCGGGCCTGGCGAAACTCCTCGGTCTCGACCCGCTGATCCTCGCCGACGCGGCCAAGGGCGAACTCAACCTCACCCAGGCCTCTGCCATGGTTCCCTTCATAAGCACCGGCTACTCCCTCGTGCTGTCGGAGGAGGGACCCTTCCACGGCGGCACCGTGGATGTCGACACTTATTCAACGGTTGGATGGCAGTACGTCCTCTCGTCCACACACTTTGGGATAGCCAAGAGGAGCGTCTCACGCTTCGCCTCGGAGAACGGCCTCAGGATGCGCGAGATGGGCGAGTCCATCAAGAACCTCACTGGCGTGCAGTTCAACTTCTCGCTGTCAGCGTCAATGGTACTTCCGGAAGTCCTCGCTTCCATGGAGGTTACTGATAAAGGCGTTGTGATGAGCCACAACGGCATGGTGGCGGAGATTCCCGTCGAGAGGAAGCTCCTCGAGCGCGTCAGGCTCCTCCATGCCCTCAAGGGTTACGCCCCGATGCTTCTGGCCCGCACCAGCGACTACAGCGGTGGAATACTTGCCACCGAGGGCGACTACCGCGCAGTCTACAGCTCCGTTGAGCTTGAGGCCGGTAGTGCGGAGGAGCTCTCGGTTCTCAAGGAACTGGTGGACTGGACCCTGAACTACGAGCCCGTTCAGATGCCAGAGGTCGTTATCCTCGCCAACGACATTGACTGGGGCATCAAGGGCAACCTGCTGGCGGCGGAGCTCGGTGCATTTGGCCTCTCGGTGAGGCACGTCACCGCCGACGATTTCGAGGCCTACAAGGACTCGAGGATCATCGTAATCCTCGGCGGTCCGGACGCCTACGACGGTGTTGGCGGCTACGTCAGGCAGGTTCTCAGTCCCGGCGAGCAGAGTGCGGTGAGAAACGGAGAGAGGGGCATGTTCGTCAAGACCAACGTCTGGACCGAGGGCCAGGTGGTCGTAGTCCTCGCGGGACAGGATAGATGGGGGACTGGAGGAAAAACAAGGGACTACATGAACGGCCTCGACCAGTCGTATCTGAGAATCCTGGCGACCTTCAGTGCCTCGGTTTCCTGAGCTTTCTTTTTTTACTCCAGCGGGCTCCTTCCGTACTTCAGGAATACCCTCAGCTCTGGACTTTCCGCCTTTATTATGTTGAGCAGCGCAGCCAGCTCTGCCTCGAAGGCCTTCTTCTCGATTTTCACTCCCTCGTGGGCCCTCTGGAGCGGCCTGAAGTAGCCGTTCCTCTCGTGCCAGAGTATCTCAGCCAGCAGGTCGTCGTCTATCTCCCTGTTGCTCTGGAGGAGGTATATGACGCCGCCCTTCATGGTGCGGATGTAGGCCATTGGAACGCCGTTTTCTATGAAGTGCTCGACCTTGGGGAACCGCTTCCTCAGAACCTTGGGCATCCTGTGGCTTATGGCCTTCCCTCCCTGGGTTATCACGTAGTAGCCCGCCCTCTCCTCGCCGTAGGTCTTTCTGAGGTATGCGTCGAGGTACGGTACGTCAACGATGTCTATGCCGAGCTTTTGGGTCAGCTTTCTGTTGTAGAAGCTCTTCGCCACGTAGACGAGGTTCAGGTGCAGGAGCTTCTCCAGGGAATACAGGTACTCCAGGTAGCCGAGAACGACGTGGACGGCGTTTCTGGCGTCGTCGAGGGAGAGGCGCTTGCTCTCGGCGTACTCCTCGAGGTTTTCGAGTATCTCCGTGGCCTTTACGGTGTCTTCCTCTTTGAGGGCTTTCCTGATTTCCCTGAACGCGCCGTCGTAGTTGACGATCTCCTTCCCCTCCATGGCCCTGTAGTACTCGGCGTACTCTTCAAGAACCCTGTCGGCCAGGATCACGTCGCCGTTTATCCTGCCGTCCCTCGTCAGTTTTCTTTCCAGCTCCCCGTAATGTTCTCTCAGCTCCCCAACGAAGCGCTCTATAAGCTCCTCAAGGCGCTCGTCCCCGAGGGCACTCTTTATGGTCGTTATCCCCCTCACACTCTCCGGATAAACGGGCGGCCTCGTGAGCGAGCCGGTCAGCGTTCCGTCCATCATGACGTAGTCCACACTGCCAATCTTCGCCGCAAGGTAGCCCAGCTTGTTCTCAAGGGTCTCCATCTGGAGGCGGATTATCTGGTCGGATATACCCTGGTTGTAGAGCATGGCGTTGGTGTAGACCAGCCTGTATGCCGGACCGTTGCCGAAGGCGTAACTTGAGACGGCGTAGAAAATCGTTCCGCTGAGCCTCTGCTTTCCCTGGCTTCCATCGATGGCATAGACTTTGCTCCCCCTTCTCTCCGGCAGCTCGCGCCACTCTATGGTTTTCAGCTTCTCCTGCGCATCGGCGTAGCCCCTCTGGAGCATCCGCTTTATCCTGTCAACGCTCGCCCTGTCTATGAGCCTGTACCCCATCGTCACACCCCCAGCTCGACCTCTTTGACCACCGAGACGCCGTTCTCAAGGCTCACCCGTATTACCCTGTCGGCGGCGTCTTTCAGCTCTTCGTCGTGCGAAACGACTATGACCTGCGGTATCTTCCTCAGGTAGCGCTGCATTATGTCGACGAGCCTTCTCCTCCTCTCGTCGTCGAGGTAAGGTGTTGGCTCGTCCAGGATGAGCAGGCTTATCTCTCCCGCGAGATAAAGCGAGAGCGCCAGCCGGAAGGCCAAGCCTAGGGCTATCCTCTCCCCACCGCTGAGGAATCCGAGGCCGTATTCCCTGCCGTTGTACAGCACCCCGAGCCTTATCTTGTTCTCCTCCGCCTTCACGGTAACCCCGGAGTACTTCTCCTCGGTCAGCTCCTCGAATATCTCGCTGGCTATCTCGCCGACCTTTGCCAGTGCCCCCTCCTTGAGCATGGCCTTGTAGCGCCTCACCTTCTCCCTGAGCTCCTGAACCCTCTCGCGGGCCTTCTTAAGCTCCTCAAGTTCCTTTGCCTTCTCCTTTCTGCGGTCCTTCTCCTCCTTGAGCTTCCTGAGGTTCGCCATGGTCTCGTCGCGCTTCTTCTCTAGGGCCTCCAGCTGGGCCTTCTTTCCGGCCAGCTCTTCCCTGAGCGAGGCGAAGGCTTCCCGGGTCTTTTCGTGCTCCTCCCTGCTGTAAAGCTTCTCTTTCTTTGCCAGCTCATCCATCAGCGCCTTCAGGGCTCTGCTCTCGGCATCCAGGCTGCGTTTTACCTCCTCAAGCTCCAGCGTGAGCCGCTCCAAGTTATTCTTCTCCCTCTCGAACTCTTTCTCGGAGTTCTTCAGTTCGAGGTAGCGCTTGTAGGACGGTTCAAGCTCGGCAAGCTTTTCGTCGAGCTCCTCTATCTTGGAGAAGCCCATCCCCTCGAGCTCTTCATCGAGCTTCCTCAGCTTCTCCTCGATCGACTTGAGTTTTCCCTCGGTGAGTGTCCTCTTCTTTTCGAGGGCCTTCGCCTTCTCAAGCTCGGCCTTCGTGCTCTCCAGCTCACCCTCGAGCCTGCTCAGTTCGCTCTTCACTCCCTCGTATTCCTCCGCCTTTTTCCTGAGCTTCTCAAGGTCGTGTCCCTTCAGCTTCTCCTCAAGGCCGGCTATCTGGTCGAGGAGCTCCTTGGCGGCTATCAGCTCGTGCTCCCTCTTCAGAACCTTCTCTATCCTGACAAGCTCGCTCCTGAGCTTCCTCTCCCTCTCGTCGAGTTCCTTCAGAGACTGGGAGACATTCTTAAGCTCGGCCTGGTACTTCTCGATTATCTCCTTCCTGTGCTTCTCGGTCAGCTTTCTGCCGCAGACGGGACATTTGCCCTTGGCCTTCTTGAGCTCCATTATGGCCTTGTTCCTTTCCTTGGCCAGGTTTTTCAGTCCACCGCGCTCCTCGTTTATCTCGTTTAACTCAACCTGTATCTCCTCCTTCCTCCTCTTTGCACCCTCGACCTCGGCGGAGAGCTTTTCTATCTCTTCTCTGGAGAGCTTGAGGCGTTTTCTGAGGCCTTCCAGCTGCGACGACATAGATCTGGCATCTTCGTATGCCCGGGCGTCCTTTTCGAGCCTCTTGAGTTTCCTTTCGAGCTTGCCCCTCTCTTTCTCCAGCTCCTTAAGGCGCTTCTCCAGTTCACTCAGCTCGGCGAGGCGCTCCTCTATCGCCGAAATCTGTGCCCTGTAGTTCTCGGCGAGCTTCTCGTTTCTGGCCTTCTCGTCCACATAGCGCTTCCTGAAGTTCGAGAGCTTCAGGTAGAGCTCGGCTTTCTCCTTCAACTTACGGAACTCCTTCACCCGCTCCTCCAGCTCACGCAATCTTTGTTTGCTCTCGGCTATGCGTTTCTCAAGCCCCTCCAGCTTCGTCTCAAGCCGCTTTCGGTTCCCTTCCCTCTCCTTGGCCTCAAGTCTGAGGGAGTTTATCTCCTTCTCCAGGGCATCAAGCTCCCCGAGCTTTTTCTCCACCCTTTCCAGTTCCTTCTCCAGCTTTGGAATCTGGGGGGAGAGCTCGTTTATCTCTTTGAGGGCGTTTGAGAGCTCCCTTTCCATCTCCCCAATCAACTCGTCGAGGTTTTCCGTGCTCTTCAGGTAGTCCTCCGTCGATTTTATCCTGCGTTCTATCTCTTTCCTCACTTCGAGGAGGTTCTTGTAGGCGTTTTCATACCTGTCGAGGCCGAGAACCTGGCGGACGACCTTCTCCCTGCTCTCGTCGCTCTCAAGGATGGCATCGATCTCCCCCTGCCTTATGTAAATCGCGTTGAGGAAGACGTCGTACGGAACGAGCTTCTCCATCCAGTCCCTCACGGCCTTCTGGCTCGTCTCCGTGGCGTGCTTCCAGGAGCTTCCGTCGTGGTACTTGGCGAAGGCCATTCCCCTGGTTATGTTCCTGTGGAGCTGGTATTTGATGCCGTCCTTCTCGAAGAAGACCGTTATCTCCGTGGACTTTCCGTCCACCCTGAGTATGTCCTCCTTTCTGAGGTCTTTGGGCTTGCTCGGCCAGTAGAGGCCGACGAGGAGTGCATCGAGAAGGGAGCTCTTTCCAGAGCCGTTCTGTCCGATTATGAGGTTTATCCCGCTCGTGAAGTTAACCTTGGTCAGCCCGTGGGAGCGGAAGTCCTTGATTATGAGCTTTTCAATCTTCATCTCCACCACCGATCCAGGCGAGAATGCTCGTCGGCTTGCCCTTTGGCCTGGGTCTCTTCGCCTTCTGGGCCTTTTCGGGCTTCCTCTCTTTCTTCAGGGGTTTTTCCTCCTTGGCCGGGGCGGGCTCTTCGCGCTTCTCCTCTCCCGGCTCTTCCGGCTTCTTCCCTTCCCACTCGCCCAGGAACAGCTCGACGACGGCATCGAGGGCCTCGAACTTCTTCTCACCGGTCAGCTCTATCGCCCTTAGCTCCGCTGGGGTGAAGTACTCAGCCGGCTTGGGCACCTCTCCGCCGGCGGCAGTTTTCAGCCTCCTCTCGAAGCGCGTTCTCAGGTAGAGGTACTTAACCTCCAGAATCTCCTGGAAGTGGGAAACGTCGTAGGGCTTTTCCCAGCGCAGGTCGAGCCTTACGAAGGCTTCTCTTGGTATCTTGCTCCTAAGGCGCTTCAGTTCCCTCTTGGCGGTTTCCTCGTCGGCTTTCATTTTAATGTCTATGAAGGGCCTCACGTTCAGCTCGATAAACCTGGGCTTCCAGTCCTCGACTATGTAGAAGCCCTTCCTCGTGCCGGCTTCCGGGGTGAAGCTCCTCCCGTTCCAACGGTACCTGAGCTCGTAGTCCCCGAAGTCCCATCGCTGGAGCGATCCAGGATAGACCAGCGTCCCTATGTCGTAGCTCGTGACGAACTCCCTGTGGATGTGGCCGAGCGCGTAGTAGACGTAGCCCTTTGGCAGGTCTTCCATCCTCAGCTCGAAGTAGTCGCGCTGGCTCTCGGGGATTACCCCCATCATCTTCTCTATGAGCTCCTTTATCCCCTGATGGAGCATCAAGATGGCGTCTCCCTCCGGCTTGAAGATTTCCTCCAGATGGTTGCGCTCAAGCCAGGCGGCGCTCATGTACTTCAGCCCGTGAATCTCGACGGTCTTCCCACCCCTCTCAAAGACGCCCTTAACGAGGTATTTGCCCCCAAGCCTCTCGCTCGTCAGGTATTCATTCTCAACCTTCTCGTCCCTCAGACCGACGAGGTGGAGCAGACCGAGCCCCTCGAGGAGATGGTACGCGGAGACCTTCCTCTGCGTTCTGTCGTGGTTTCCCTCTATCGCAAAGACGGGAATTCCGGCTTCCCTCGGCTTTTCCAGTACCTCTATCGCGGTCTTTATGGTTTCTGGACTGGGCCGGCTTGAGTGGAACAGGTCGCCGGCTATGAGAATGAAGTCCACTTCCTCCCCTACAGCCCTTTCCATTGCCTCCCTGAAAGCCTGGGCAAATTCCTCGGCGCGGTAGGGAAGGCGGTACTGCTCGAAGCCGAGGTGGACATCGGCCATGTGGGCGAACTTCATATGAAACACCTCAGAAGTCCAGCTCTATGCCCTCCTCCTCGTAGAGCTCCTCCTTCTTCTCCTCTGCCCTCTCGCGCTCCGCCCTTTCCCTCCAGCGCCTCACGACGCCTATGTCCTCGCCCCCGTAGTCACCGCCGAGGGCCTTGAAGTTGTAGACCTTCACCAGCGCCGGCAGGCTTATGGCCTGGCCAACTATCACCGCCTCGCCCTTGCCGAGGCCGGCTATGTCCCCCATCAGCTCCCCGCTCAGCTGTTCGCTGGCTTTTATAACGTAGTTCTGGTCGTTCGGGTTCACGATGCGCATTATGATTTTCGTGTTCGTCTGGCTCAGCACGTCCTCGTTGAGCCTGCTCGGCCTCTGGGATACGAGCCCCATGCCGACTCCGAACTTCCTGCCCTCCCTGGCTATCCTTCCAAGTATCCTCACGGTTCCACCCTTCTCGCCGTGGGGTGCGAAGATGTGGGCCTCTTCTACTATTATGAGTATAGGTTCCGAGAGGGCCGGATAGCTCGCCTCGACAGAGCGGATGAACTTCTCAAGCTCCTCCACCTCTTCCGAAACGGCCGAGATTCTGCTTCCGTACTTTCTCTTGAGGTATTCGAGCCTCTTCCTGGCCTTCTCGTAGTCCATCCTGGTTTCGAACATCTTTTCGAGGAGCTTCGCAGCTACCAACTTCATCTGGCCCTCGTCCAGGGGGCCGAGGTCTATGACGTTTACCATTCCCGCCCTGACGGATGCCACTATGTCCTCCCCGGAGAGCAGATGGCCGTAGTTCCTCAGGAAGCGGGATATCTTCATCGTGAGCCTCGTTATCGTTTCCCTCTCGGTTGCCTTTATCTCGCCGAGGTCGCGGTACTTGTTTGCGTGGGGGTCCCAGTAGCTCCCCCCAGCGTTGGCCACCCAGTTCTGGAGCAGGTCGAGGACGGCCTTGACTATCTCCCTCCCACCAAGGTTTGGGTTCTCGTGGAGAACGGTGTCCCAGGCTCGCAGCAGGTAGGAGCGCTGTATGGTTGCGTTGCTCTGTATCTCCATTAGGTCAGCCAGTTCCTCGCCGTCCATCGTCTCGGGCTGGATTCTCGCCTCGATGAGGTTGACGTACTTTGTGCCCGTGTTGGGGAGGCTCAGGCGCATGTAATCGCCGTGGGGGTCGAGGACGACGACCGTTCCTCTGAGATCCTCCACCATCTTCCAGAGCATGACCGAAACGGTGTTGCTCTTGCCCGCTCCGGTAACGGCTAAAACCGCGAAGTGCCTCGAAACCAGCTCGTTGGCGTTGAGGTATATCGGCACGTCGTCCCTCAGGAGCAGGGTTCCCACCTCAATGAAGCCCTCCCCACCGTAGTAGATCGCCCTGAGGAGGTCGGAGCTGGCTATGTAGACCTTGTTTCCGTTGGGAACCGGGACGCGGTTGGGGACTATCTCGGCCCTGTCGCCTCTAAACTCTATTCTCCCCAGCACATGAACGGTGACTATCAGTGCCTCGTTCTCGCCTATGCTCTCTCCGTACTCCCTCAGATCTAGGTCAAGGCTCGCGAAAGTGCTCTTCCCCTCGCTGAGGAGCCAGTTGATGTTTTTAATCCCTCTGATGGTGCCTATCACCCACTCAACGTCGTCGCCCCACCGGCAGTTCCTGTCCTTCGCCTCTTTGCACAGCCTTGCAACGACGAAGTCTCCAAACTTGAGGTCGCTATCGGGATGAGCGTAGAACTGGAAGGAGTTAACCGTGGCTTCACCAGTCACGATTCCAACCGGGTTGTTAAGGTCTTCGGCTATGCGCATAACATCACCTATCGGTTGACTTGGTTTTCGGGGGCTTTAAACTTTACTCCGGAAAGTAGGGGGGGAGAATCAGCCAGGAATCCGGTCATCATCCCGCCGTCAGGTTCGAGAGTGCTCATCACGCGGGGTGGCCACCCCGGATGAAGTCTTCCTCAAGTCTTAAAAGCTTTGGCGCGTAGTCTATAACATGAGCGTGTCCGTGAGGGAAGCCGGTGGGAGGATTCCCCTGGCGATGGTCGTTATAAGGCCTGCGAAGCTGTTCGACATACCCGACGTCGTCAGGATAGAGCGGCTCTCGTTCCGGGAGCAGTACCCGCGTGGCGTTTTTCTGGTCTTCCTCGAGAACAACCCCGATACTTTCCTAGTGGCCGAGTACCGCGGGAGGGTCATCGGCTACGTGATGGCCTATCTCCGTCCCGACCTGGAGGGGCATATAATGAGCATCGCCGTTGACCCCGAGTACAGGGGCAGCGGCATTGGTTCGGCCCTGCTGAGCGAGGTCATCGAAAGACTCATAAAGAAGGGCGCCCGCTACATCGGTCTGGAGGTTCGCGTGAGCAACGAAAAGGCCATAAGGCTCTACGAGCGCTTCGGTTTCAAGCGCATCAAGCGCATAATCGGCTACTACGCCGACGGCGAGGATGCCTACTACATGCTGATGCCTGCCGACGAGTGGGGTGGGAGGAATTGAAGGAGCCGATAGTCTTTCAGCTCAGCGGGGACAGGGTCTTCAGCGAGCGCGAAAAGGCGATAAACCAGTTCTACAACAAGAGGTATTTCGGCGAGGTCGTGAACGGAAAGCTCTTTCTCTCGCTCATAGAAGCTGCCTACCTGATGGAGAAGGGCAAGATAAGGGTTTTTGATGGCGAAAGGGAGCTTTCTTTCAAGGAACTGGTCGAGCTCGGAAGGAAGCGCGACGACCAGTTCGACATAAAGCTCCTCGTCTACACCGACCTGCGTGACAGGGGCTACACAGTTAAGTCTGCCCTAAAGTTCGGCTCCCACTTTCGCGTTTACAGGCGCGGAATGGACGAGCATTCCCAGTGGCTGATATGGGTGGTTCCCGAGAACCTCCGCTTTTCCCCGAACGACATCACCGCCCGCGTGAGGGTCGCCCACGGCGTCAGAAAGAACATGGTGATGGCCGTCGTCGACGAGGACAACGACGTGGTGTACTACAAGATAGAGTGGGTGAAGTTTTAGGGCTGGGGCTTCATCCGCTCGAACTCTCGGTACATGAGGTTCACGGTCTTCTCGTCAAGGCTTTTCGCGTCAATGGGGACTATCACCACGGTGTTGTAGATGGTTGTGTAGTCCTTCAGGGTCGTGAGGAACTTGAAGACCGGGGCGAAACCGTTCTCGAGGATGAGGTACTCGACCCCATCGAGGAAGATTATCTTCGGATTGTCTGTCTTTCTCATGAAGTCAACCATCGCCTGGAGGAGGAACTCCAAGCGCGTGGGGGAAACGGCGTTTCTGTCCCTGACCGTGGTCAGCCACAGTACAGGGGTCTTTTCGATGTTCAGATGCTCCCTGATGACTTCCGGGGGATGCCTGGACACTATGAGCCCTGCCCTTCCGCGAAGGAGCCTCTCTATCACTGGGTAGCAGTTGGGAAGGTTGCACAGGTACAGTCCGGGCTTGAGGGACTCCTGCTCTTCTTTTCCTGCAAATTCTATAACCGGAATGAGTTCGTACCTCTCCATGAGGACTGTGAGGAGGCTCCACCATCCCGCGATGAAGATTACCGCGGCCAGGAGGGCCAGAAGGTTGCCTATCGAGTTCACCAAGTCCACCTGCTCAGGGGTCATGAGAATGAGGTTGTTGCTCCTGAGGTCGAGGAGCAGGAAAACGGACTTGCCAAGGGCGCCCACAAAGAAGGAGAGCATCGCGTAGTCGTAGAACCGCTTAAGCTCCGGGTAGTGTGAGATGAACCGTTTTCTGTGGCCGACGGTTATGAGGAACAGGCCTATGAATGCAGCCTCCGCGAGCACCGCGATGATTATCGACATCGGCCACCACCGCTGATAACCCGGTTATTCCCTAACATGTTGTCTTCTCTCCAATAAATTATATTTTTCGGTGGTGCTTCGAAGTAATTGGACACCGTAAGTTCTAATTTTTAACATGAATCGGAGATAATGTTCGAACAAAGAACCGGTTTTGATGAAAAATGTGAAAATTGAAGGGCCCGGATCACTTCAGGAAGCCGGTCTTCTTTCCGAGGTCCTCGAAGGCATCCAGAACGTACTGGAGGTCCTCCTTGCTGTGGGCCGCGGAGGGCTCAAGCCTTATGCGAGCAGTTCCGAGCGGGACGGTCGGGTAGACTATTGCCTGGGCGAAGATGTTGTACTCGTCGTAGAGCCTCCTTGAGAACTCCTGTGCGGTCTTTTCGTCGTAGAGCATGACCGGGGTTATCGGGTGCTTGGTGTTGCCGAGGTCGTAGCCGAGGTCCCTCAACCCGTTCTGGAGGAAGTGGGTGTTGTCCCAGAGCTTCCTGACGAGCTCGTCGCTCTTTTGGAGTATCTCGACGGCTGCAATGGCCGCCGCAACGTCAGGCGGGTTCGGGGCGCTTGAGAAGAGGAACGGCCTTCCCCTCTGCCTGAGGTACTCGATGGCCTCCTCCGGTCCGGCGACGTAGCCGCCGATGACACCGAAGGCCTTGCTCAGCGTACCCATCTCGAAGTCAACCTTGTCGTGGAGCTTGAAGTGGTCGACTATACCCCTTCCACTGTCTCCGAGGACACCCTCACCGTGGGCGTCGTCTATGTAGAGCATGGCATCGTACTGCTCTGCCAGCTCCGCCATCTCCGGGACCGGCGCGAGGTCACCGTCCATCGAGAAGACACCGTCGCTGACGATTATCTTCTTCTCCTTATCCTTGTTCTCCTCGAGGCGCTTCTTGAGGTCCTCCATATCGAGGTGCTTGTAGATGACCTTTGGAGCACCGCTGAGGCGCATTCCGTCTATGATGCTCGCGTGGTTGAGCTCCTCGCTGATGAACACGCCGTTGTCCTTCTTGGTGAGTAGAGCACTTAGAGCGCCGAGGTTGGCGTTGTAGCCGCTCTGGAATAGTATGGCAGCTTCTCTCTTCTTGAACTTGGCGAGCTTCTCCTCGAGCTCCACGTGAAGCTCCATGGTGCCGGCGATGGTTCTTACCGCTCCGGCACCGACGCCGTAGTCGAGGATTGCCCTTATAGCGGCCTCCTTTATCTTGGGATGTGCGGCCAGGCCGAGGTAGTTGTTCGAACACATGTTGAGAACGCGCTTTCCGTCAACGACGACCCAGGGACCCTGGGAGCTCTCAAGCTTTCTAATGGTCACGTAAAGGCCTTTCTCCTTGAGCTCCTTGAGCTCTTCCCTAATCCAGTCGAGCTTCGCCATGAGAACCACCGG
Organism: Thermococcus radiotolerans; assembly: GCF_002214565.1. Taxonomy (NCBI): domain Archaea; kingdom Methanobacteriati; phylum Methanobacteriota; class Thermococci; order Thermococcales; family Thermococcaceae; genus Thermococcus; species Thermococcus radiotolerans. Next base: position 1,292,247 of record NZ_CP015106.1, on the reverse strand, counting down.
TGATTCTTGGACATCGAGGTATAAAAGTTTTGCACATGGCAAAAGGCTTAATACCTCAAAGGCTCATAAGCCTTTAGGTAGGGTGATAGCTATGCCGGAGGAAGTTAAGGAGGTTAAAATCCTCGAGAAGCCTTGGGTTGAGAAGTACAGGCCTCAAAAGCTCGACGACATGGTCGGGCAGGATCACATAGTCAAGAGGCTCAAGCACTACGTTAAAACCGGTTCCATGCCGCACCTTCTGTTTGCCGGACCCCCGGGCGTTGGAAAGACCACAGCCGCTCTGTGTCTCGCGAGGGAGCTCTTCGGCGAGGGCTGGAGACACAACTTCCTTGAGCTGAACGCGAGCGACGAGCGTGGAATAAACGTCATCCGCGAGAAGGTTAAGGAGTTCGCGAGAACCAAGCCGATTGGCGGGGCGAGCTTCAAGATAATCTTCCTCGATGAGGCGGACGCTTTGACCCAAGATGCCCAGCAGGCGCTGAGGAGAACGATGGAGATGTTCTCGAACAACGTCCGCTTCATCCTGAGCTGCAACTACTCCTCAAAGATAATCGAGCCGATACAGTCGAGGTGCGCCATCTTCCGCTTCAGACCTCTGAGGGACGAAGACATAGCGAGGCGTATAGAGCTCATAGCCGAGAACGAGGGGCTCGAACTGACGGAGGAGGGACTCCAGGCGCTCCTCTACGTTGCAGAGGGCGATCTCAGGAGGGCCATAAACGTCCTGCAGGCTGCTGCCGCCCTTGACACCAAGATAACCGATGAGAACGTCTTCTTGGTCGCCAGCAGAGCTCGTCCGGAGGACGTCAGACAGATGATGCAGCTGGCTCTGGAAGGCAACTTCCTCAAGGCCAGGGAAAAGCTCAGGGAGATACTCCTCAAGCAGGGCCTGAGCGGCGAGGACGTGCTCATCCAGATGCACAAGGAGGTCTTCAACCTGACCATACCCGAGGACAGGAAAGTTGCCCTGGCCGACAAGATCGGAGAGTACAACTTCAGGCTCGTGGAAGGAGCGAACGAGATGATACAGCTTGAGGCTCTGCTGGCCCAGTTCACCCTGATGGGTAAGTGATGGCCATGCCGCGGGACGTTCCTTGGGTTGAGAAGTACCGGCCGAGACGCCTGGGGGAGCTGATAAACCAGATCAAGGCCCTGGGGCAGGTGAAGGCATGGATAGAGGCGTGGCTCCAGGGCAGTCCGCCGAAGAAGAAGGCGCTGATTCTGGCAGGTCCTCCGGGAACAGGTAAGACGGCGACGGTCTACGCCATAGCCAGAGAGTACGGCTTCGAAATAATCGAGCTCAACGCCAGCGATGAGAGGACATACGAGAAGGTTGAGCGCTACGTTCAGGCTGCCTACACCCTCGACATCCTTGGGAAGAGGAGGAAGCTCATATTCCTCGATGAGGCCGACAACATGGAGCCGAGCGGGGCGAGGGAGATAGCTAAGCTGATAGACCGGGCCAGAAACCCGATAATCATGAGCGCCAACCACTACTGGGAGGTCCCGAGGGAGATAAGAAACAAGGCCCAGATAGTCGAGTACAAGCGCCTGACCCAGAGGGACATCATAAAGGGGCTCGTGAGGATCCTCCACGCGGAGGGCCTGACGGTTCCTAAGGAGGTTCTCTACGAGATAGCCAAGCGCGCCAACGGTGATCTGAGGGCCGCTATCAACGACCTCCAGACGGTTGTGTCCGGCGGGATAGAGGATGCCGTCGACGTTCTCGCCTACCGCGACACGGAAAAGAGCGTCTTCCAGGCTTTGGCTCAGCTCTTCGCAACTGACAACGCCAAGAAGGCCAAGCTGGTCGTTCTCGGCGTTGATATGTTCCCCCACGAGCTCCTCCAGTGGATAGACGAGAACCTTCCCTACGTCTACTACAAGCCCGAGGACATAGCGAGGGCCTACGAGGCTCTGAGCAGGGCGGACATATATCTCGGCAGGGCGCAGAGAACCGGAAACTACGGCCTCTGGAAGTACGCCACGGACATGATGACCGCGGGGGTTGCTGTTGCTGGTGTGAAGCGGAAGGGCTTCGTGAGGATCTACCCGCCCAAGACCATAAAGCTCCTCACGGAGAGCAAAGCGGAGAGGGGACTGAGGGACTCGGTGCTCAAGAAGATAATGAAGGAGATGCACATGGCGAAGCTCGAAGCCCTGGAGACCCTCAACGTCCTGAAGGCAATATTCGAGTACAACCCGGACATGGCGGCGCACTTCGTCGTCTACCTCGACCTTGACCTCAAGGAGGTCGAGTTCATAGTCGGGGACAAGGAGAAGGCCAGAACGATATGGGGCAAGAGCATGAACATCGAGAAGAGGCTTAAGGAGCGCGGCGAGCTTGAGGAGCACGTGAGGGTTGCCGCTGAGAAGGGAGAAGAAATTGAGCCCACGGAAGAGGAAGAAGCCGAGGAAGAGGCCGAAGAAGAGATAAGCGAGGAGGAGCTTGAGAAGGCCGAGGAGGAAATGGAAGCCGTCGAGGAAAGCGGGGAGAAGATAGACAAACCCAAGAAGAAGGGCAAGCAGGCGACGCTGTTCGACTTTTTGGGGAAGAAGTGATGGCCTTCGTTATTCCCCCTTTATCTCCACATCCGCACAGACCTTGAAAACGTGCGGCTTGAAGTCGCTCACCTTTTTGACCCTGACGGTGCAGTCCCTTCCGAGCTTTCGGCATTCTTCGAGGATTCTCGCCCTGAACCTCTCAATCTCTCCCTCGTGGACGAAGTCGTAGTAGTGGAGCCATCTCTCTGTCTTGCTCAGCGTTAGAGCCAGGGCATCAACGCCCCTCGGGGTGGGGCTTATCACCCTGTCGTGGCTCGGAAGCTCCGGAAGAACCTCGAATACATCTCCATGGATGAACTCTATCTCGCCCTTCAGCTTTCCCCCGTTCAGCTCGATGTTCTCAAGGCCGAGCTCGTAGGCCTCCCTGTTCAGCTCGATGGCCGTTATCTTGACCCTTTTATAGCGGGCTATGACAAGTGCATACGGCAGAACGCCGGCGAAGGGAATGAGAACCCTCTCGCCGTCGTGGATGAGCTGGGCCAGGCGGTACCGCTCACCCTTCATGCGCGGGTTGAAGAAGGCCTTCGAGAGGTCAACCTTTATCCGAACGCCGTTCTCTTTGTGAACCGTTTCCAGTCTCTTCTCGCCCCAGATTATCGAGTAGTCCCTTATCCTGAAGGCACCCTCGTGGAATCCCTTCCTGGCGATGACCTTCAGAAACGGATGGACCTTCCTCAGGCCCCAAACTATGTCCTCAATCCTGTGCTCAAGCTCCGGCGGTATCTGGATGACCGCTATGTCGCCTATCACGTCGTAGCGCCTCAGGTACTTCAGCTCTTCTCTGCTCAGCCTCTCGGCGAGGACGCTCTCAAGGTTCTTGTATATCTGCCTCTCCGGCCTGAGTGGGAGCTCGACCGAGAGAACCTCGTAGCCGAGCCCCTCAATCCGGGGGTCGCTGATGACCGGGAGGAGAACGTACTCATCTTCCCTCCTCGGCCTCCTTTTACCGTCGTAGAGGCCGAGTTTCTTCAGCTTTCTCTTGACGGGTTCTGCATCCCGCCTCGGAACCTTTACAGCCGGCAATCTCTCACCGGGGGGAGTTGGGAAAGGGGCTTAAAAACGCTTACCTCCAGTAGGGCTCGCGCATGAGAACGGCCTGTTTGAATATCTCGACGAGTTCGGCATCGCTTGCCCCGTTCCTCAGAGCAGTGGCGAAGTCTATCAGGTCGTTCTTCCTCAGCAGGCAGGTCTTGAACTTGCCGTCGGAGGTGACCCTTAGGCGGGTGCAGTTGGCGCAGAAGACCGTGTTGTGCATCGCCCTGACGACCTCAACCTCGGCGATGCCGTAGTCGGTCGGGATGAAATACTTCTTCCGCCTGTGCATCCGTCTCTCCCTGGTCTCCACCGCCATCTCCTCGAGCTTCTTTTCAACCGGTTTGAGAGGGTAGAAGTACTTCCTGAAGAATCTCGTCTCCGTGAACTCCCTCGGGGCCTCGAGTTCTATGAGCTGAAGGATCGTCCCGGTCTTCGCCGCAAAGTCGACCATGTCCCATATCTCGTCGTCGTTCAGTCCCTTCATCACCGTCATGTTGAGCTTTACTGGACTGAGGTACTTCACGGCCTCCTCGATTCCCTCGATAACGACGTCGAGCATGTCAACGCCGGTGATTCTCCTGTAAACCTCCGGCCTCAGGCTGTGGAGGGAGACGTTGACTCGATCAAGACCGGCTTTTGCGAGGGGCTTTGCCAGCTCCTTCAAGCGGCTTCCGTTGGTCGTCATGGAGAGGTCCACCACGTACGGCTTGATTCGCCCGACTATCTCGATTATATCGTCCCTTACGGTTGGCTCACCGCCGGTAAGCTTGACCTTCCTTATTCCAAGGCGCGAGGCTATCCTCACGATTCTCTCTATCTCCTCCGGGGTCAGTTCGCGCCTCGCGTTGAAGTGCTGCCCCTCTCTGTGGCAGAAGAAGCAGCGGAAGTTGCAGTCCTGGGTGAGCGAAATCCTGAGGTTCGTTACTGGCCGGCCAAAGCGGTCGTAGAGAGTCATTCAACCACCGGGGTGATTAGTTTTTTGGCTTAAAAAAAGGTTTTGGATAAGCGTTTTTGTTTAACTCATTCCCATCGAAAACTACAAGTAGGGGGAGGCGCAAGATTAAGCCCAGGGGGTTTTCCGCATGAACGTTGAGGAGGTTAAGGCCCAACTTTCACACCTTGAGTCGCTTCACTCCACTTTTGAGCGGCAGTTTTCAACCATCTACGAGGAACGGGACGGAGAGGCTCTTCTGGAGAAGGTGAAGTCCCTGTACAACATATCGAGGGAGAAGCTTGAGATAGCTTCGTCCCTGTACCGCGAGATGGGAAGCTTCGGCGGCCACATAGAGGAGCAGGCGAAGGAGCTGTACCGCAACGAGTACCAGATGAAGTTTCGCCTTGAGGAGATACTTTCCCTTCTCGTCAAGGAGCACGACTACGACACCAGGATAAAGCTCTCAACGGCCCTGGACCGGCTCGTCCAGTTCCACAGGGTTTATGACTATGCAGTTAGAAAGGCACTGGGCGAGATGCTCCGGGAGGTCGAGGGGCTGAGCCTTTTGGCCGGGGGCGAAAAGGAGAAAAAGGTACCCGTTGGTATAATGGAGGAGCTCAGGAAAGTTAAGAAACTCGAGGCCGAGCTTGAAATCTTAAAGGTTTTCCTGCTCAGGCTTTACACTCATCCCGGTGATGTGCATAAGGTTGAAGAGGCGCTGAGAGACTGGCACTCCAGGGGACTGCTCTGGGTCGAGGCGAGAAACGTTGAGAAACTCAGCGGCGTCGAGGACGCCGAGGATATACTCGAGGGACTCACGCTCATCGGAGTGGTGGAAAAGAAGATGAGGGGTGGTGAAGGTGTCTACAGACACAGGAGTTTCAGTTCGAGTTAGGGGCATCTACTCAACGGCCCTTACAAAGCTCTTCCTCGACAGGGGCTTCGGAATCTCGCAGCCCAGCAACAGGATCGTCGAGCGCTTCAACCTCGAAAAGACCTACGACGAGTTTGATGTTGATGTTTACGACAAGAAGGATCACCACGGGGTAATCCTCGTTGGAACGAAGGTTGAGGAAGTTAAGGCTGCCCTTGAGGACGAGCTCATAGACGTTTTCTTTAGGAAGCTCCCCTACCAGCTCTACGGAATCTACAAGGGAATGGTCGTCAAGAGGGACGAGCGCTACGTCTACATAGACATCGGAAGCGCCATCGGAACCGTGGTCGCCAGCGAACTGCCGCGCGCGATGGAGGGCGACGAGGTTCTCGTTCAGGTTAAGAAGCACAACCTCCTCCCCCAGCTGAGCGTTGTCCTCACGATTCCGGGTGACTACGCGGTTCTCATTCCGAAGCCGATAGGGGCGCAGAGGCACGTCAAGATATCCAGAAAGATAAGGGAGCAGAGTGAGCGCGAAAGGCTTCGCATCCTCGGCCTCAGCATAGACCTGGGTGAGTGGGGGATCCTCTGGAGGACGGCTGCAGCTTATAAAGACTGGAACACCCTCCGCGACGAGATAATAAACCTCTCCAAGCTTGCTGACCGGCTCAAGAAGGCGGACTCCTACACGGCCCCCTCCCTCATAATCGAGGGGAGGAACATATACGAGGTTGAGTTCGGTGGGGGCGCAAAGAGAAAGCTCGACGAGATAAGGAACAAAGTCGTTCCGACCGTTGAGGGCCACCACCAGCTGAAGGCCTACGATCCCGAGCTGAGCTTCGCGGTGGAGATAGCGGAGGGAATCCTTTCGAAGGTTCCTGCCCAGAGGGAAAAGGTAAAGACGGGCTTCTGGGAGGCCCTGATAACCAACAAGGGGCCCAAGAGGGGGTGGCTCTTCAGCCTTGAGCACTACAAGCCCGACGGGCAGAGGATAAAGATAGGGCCCGGTGAGATAACCGAGGTTTCCATGAATCCGCTGAAGATAACCTTCAAGCGCCACCTCAAGCCCGGCAAGTTCTACGACGGCCTGGACATTCCCATAGAGTTCGGAGACTACGTCATAACTGAGATAGAGGCCGGAAAGTGGTGGTTCGTGCACCGCTACTACGACCGCAACGGCAACCTCAAGGGCGAGTACTACAACATCAACACGCCGGTGGAGATATACCCGGACAGGGCGCGCTACATCGACCTCGAGGTGGACATCGTCAAGTGGCCGGACGGCAAGAAGGAGATAATAGACAAGGAGAAGCTGACCGAGCACTACGAGGAGGGCATCATTACCGAGAAGCTCTACAAGGCGGTTCTCAGAATAGTTCAGGAGGTCTACGAGAGGGTTTGAAGGCTTAGCGGTCTTTCGTTATCCTCTCTTTATCTCGTTTTTCACATTCAAGCCTTGACCGAGGTCCATTAACCTTTCAATATCCTCTGGGAGCAGTTCTTTCCTCCCGGGAGGAGAGGAAGCTCTAGGTTGCTATTACTCTTGAGGTGTCTGGTCCCCATTGGAATCACCGTAGATGTTCTCAGCAATCTGCCACAAAGTTTTTGGACAAGACCTTAGAATCCCGCAAGCCTTAAATATTACCAAATCAGTAATATACTCGGTGAGTAATGTGTTCTACGACAGAGGGCGCGAGCTCGAAAAGCTCAATGAAGTGTACTCCTATCCGGGTTCGAGCTTCATCGTCATCTACGGACGCAGGCGGGTTGGAAAGACTACCCTCGTTCGGGAGTTCCTCAAAGACAAGCTTGCCCTCTACTTCTTCGTCGGCGAAAAGGACGAGGCGCTTCTCCTTGAGGAGTGGTCGCGCGAGGTCGAGGAGAGGCTTTCCAGTCATCTCCCTCCATACGTGAAGCCAAAGTTTGGCTCCCTGGAAGAGCTTATGGAGTTCCTGCTCGACTTCTCACGGGAGAGAACGCTGGTTGTCGTCTTCGACGAGTTTCAGAACTTCAGAACTGTTAAACCCTCTTTCTTCTCCTCCCTTCAGCGTCTTTGGGATGAGAAAAAGAATAGCTCAAACGTTATGCTCATCGCGGTAGGCTCGTACGTGGGCATGATTAAGCGAATCTTCATGGGCAAGAAGGAGCCCCTCTTCGGCAGGGTTGACGAGTGGATAAAGCTCAAGCCCTTTGACTTCTGGACTGCCTGGGGCTTTGTGCGTTCTCTGGTTGATATAGATTCAAGGCACTTCGTTGAGCTTTATTCGGCTTTAGGCGGGATGCCGAGGTATCTCCTTTACATTCCTCGGTACTACCGCGGGAACTCGATTGATGCCGTTAAGGGTCTTTTCTTCGACGAGTTTGCACCGTTGAGGGAAGAGGGCCTGAACATTCTCAAACTTGAGTTCGGCAGGTTCTATCGCTCTTACTTCTCGATCCTCGAAGCGGTTAGTCTCGGTCGCGTCACGCCCAAGGAGATAAGTGATAAAACGGGATTAAAGCCTCTGACGGTGGGCAAATACCTCAGCGAGCTGACCAATCACTACGAGTACCTGACGAAGGAGGTACCCGTTACAGAGAACCCGCTGAAGACGAGGAAAGTGGCATACAGGATAAGCGACGAGTTTTTCAACTTCTGGTTCCGCTTTATCTACCACAACTACACGGCCCTTGAGGAGAATCCGGAGAGGGTCTTTGAGCGCTTTAAGGCCGAGTTCCCCGCCTTCGTGGGTGAGACCTACGAGAGAATCGCGAGGGAATTTGTGAAAAAGCAGGACCTTGGCTTTAAACCGGAGCGCGTGGGTAGGTGGTGGCATAAGGGGGAGGAGATAGACGTGGTGGCATACGATAGGGAGAACATCGCCCTCTTTGAGGTCAAATGGAAGAGCTTGAGCCTGAAGGACGTAAAGAGTATTCTAAAAGCCCTTGATAGAAAGGCCCAACTGCTCCCCTTGAGGGGACACTATAAGCTTGGCATCATAGCGAGGGAGTTTGAGGATAAGGAAGGACTCAGAGAAGAGGGCTTCTTAGCTTTTGACCTTGATGACCTCATTCGTTAGCCTCCTCAATGCCCTTCTCCGTTATCCTGAAGTAGACCATTCCTCCCTCGGGCCTGAACCTGTGTCTCTCGAGCACGGCCACCCTCATTCCGGGCGTGTTGAGCTTGTCGAGCCTGAGGATGTCCTTGGTCCGGTAGTTGAGGGTGTGCTCGGCAACGGGCTTCATCCTCTCCGCCCGGCTGTCGAAGTGAACCTGGTTGATAACTATCACCGGAATGCGGTTTCTCCTGGCTATCCAGAGGAGAACCTGGAGCTGTTTGCCGAGTTCCACGGTGAGGTTCCTTCTGTGCTCCTCCACGCGGTAGTGGGCCGTTATGGAGTCAACGACCACGAGGGAAAAAGAGTCGTCAACAATTTTCTTCAGGCTTCCGATGGTGCGCCTCTGCTCCTTGAAGTCCGATGGCGTGAAGAGGATGAACCTCTGGAGCGCCTCCTCGGGGTCTAAACCCCTCACCTCGGCCATCTGGCTCAGTCTCTCGGGAGAAAAGCCCCCCTCGGTGTCGACGTAGGCAACCTTTCCGGGACTCAGGAGGCCGACCTGCACGGCGAGCGTCGTCTTTCCGGTGGCGAAGCTCCCGTAAATCTGGGTCAGTACCTCCTCGGCTATTCCGCCGCCGAGAAGCTCGTCGAGTGATTTTACCCCCGTGGTGAGCATCAGCCCCACCGCTAGAGGGTGAGCTCTTCGTAGAGCTCCATGGGGCGAACCATGACCCATATGCGCTTCTTCTTCAGCTCGTCCTGGAGTTTTTCGACGCTTCCCGTGCCGTAGATGCCGTAGTGCATCGGGATGACGATCTTCGGTCTTATGTCCTCGATTATCTGTGCCGCCTCGCGCTCGTTGGCGGTTGAGCGGCCGCTGATGGGCACCATGAGCACGTCTATCTTCCCCCTGAGCTTCTGGAGGGTTGGCGTCGAATAGGTATCCCCTGTGTGGAAGAGGGTCTTGTCACCCTCTACGATGTAGCCGACAGGGTACTGGCTCGAGGGGTGCTCCATGTAGACGGCGGTGACCTTAACGCCGTTCCCGAGCTCTATCGTCTGGCCTTCCTCTATCTCCTTTACCTTCGTTACCCCGTCGCTGATGGCCATCATGTAGACCGGCTTCGGCCCTATGACGGTCGCGTCGCGGAGCCTTGAGAGCAGCTCGACCTTCCCGTAGTGGTCAACGTGCTCGTGGGTTATCAGTATGTAGTCCACTTCCCCGATTTTGTCGTCGTCAACATCCGGGTACGGGTCGATGAGCAGTCTCACACCATTCGTCTCGACCCAAAAGCACGCGTGTCCGTACCAGATAATCTTCATCGGTGATACCTCCTCCAATGGGTTCGGTGAGGTGGACTTAAAGTTTTTCATTGGCGGTTCTTTTTGGAAACTCGCCCGGTTAGCTTCGGAAAGCCCGGCGTAGATTTTATATACTTCGCTTTCGTCACCATACTGATGTGCGCCGGGAATTCAAACTTCAGGAAGGGTCTGATAGTTCGCGAACCCTTCGCAACCCTCATAGCGGAAGGAAAGAAGGTCTGGGAGATTAGGAAATCTCGGACGAGGGTTAGGGGAGAGGTTCTTATTCTCAGCGGCGGCAGGGCGGTTGGCAGTGCAGAACTCGTTGACGTCCTCGGTCCGTTCACCCCGGAGGAGCTGGCCCAGCACGGGGACAAGCACCTCGTTGACGTGGAATTCCTGCGGGAATACTCCAAAGGCAAGCCCCTCTACGCCTGGGTCTTCCGCAACGCGAAGAAGTTCGATGGACCGAGGAAGGTCCGCATCTCCAGAGGCGCCCAGATCTGGGCCAACGTGGTGGTGGAGGATGAATAAGAGGCGCTTTATAATCCCACCCGTTTCACTTCCCGTGCTCCTTCTGATATTCTTCATCTTCTTGGCGGTTTTCATAGTCTTCTCGAGCATAGTCATGGCAGCCTTTGAGAAGCTCGGAATACCCCCCGAGGTGGCCTACGCCCTCTTCCTCTTCGCCCTCCTCGGAAGCTTCATCAACATCCCCATAGCGGAGGAGGTCTCGTACGAGCCCATCGTCACCCTTAGGGAGGTTCGCTTCTTCGGCATCTCCTATCCCGTCCCCTACTTCGATTGGGCTGAGAAGAGGGTGATAATAGCGATAAACGTCGGCGGGGCGCTGGTTCCCCTCAGCATCGTTCTGTACGAAATCTTCAGGCTCCTCTACTTCGGTCAATTCGGGCTGCTCTTCAACACCATCCTGGCGACCCTCGTAGCGGCCCTCTTCAGCCACGCCTTTGCCAGACCCGTCAGGGGTCTCGGCATAGCGATGCCTATCTTCCTCCCGCCTCTGATAGCCATAATCCTCGGCTGGCTCCTCGGCGACGGAAACCCCAACCTCGTGGCCTACGTCAGCGGAACGATGGGGGTCCTCATAGGGGCTGACCTGATGAACTGGAACAGGATTAAGAACCTCGGCGCGCCGATGGTGAGTATAGGCGGCGCGGGAACCTTTGACGGCATATTCCTCGCGGGGATTATTGCCGTCCTTCTGGTATGACGGTGGGTTTATAAGCCGTGAATTGAACATTCCAACGGCAAAAAGGGGTGGTGCTCATGTTCGTGGTTGGAAGCGGTGCCAGGCATCTGGAGGATGAGATAAAGGCCCTCGGCGGCGAGGTTCTCGATGCTGAGATAAAGAGGTTCCCCGATGGTGAGAAGTACGTCAGAATCATGGGCTCCTCGAAAGACGTCACGGTCGTGCAGTCAACGTTCGCCCCACAGGACGAGCATCTGATTGAGCTGATCCTCATGGCGGATGCTCTGCGCGAGAGGGGGGTTCAGAAGCTCAGGGCGGTCGTTCCGTACCTTGCCTACTCGAGACAGGACAGGGTCACGAAGGACGGCGAGCCGGTGAGCGTGAGGGCGGTGATGAGAACCCTCGCCGTTTACTACGATGAGCTCTATGTCTTAGACCTCCACAATCCGGAGACCCTAAGGTTCTTCCCGGGGAAGGCCGTCAACCTCTCGCCCGCCCGGGCCATTGCTGAGTACTTCGGGGAGAAGCTCGGTGAGGGCGTCGTTCTCGCCCCCGACAAGGGGGCGCTGATGAGGGCCAAGGCCGTTGCCGAGAGGCTTGGCCTTGAGTACAGCCACTTCCACAAGGTCCGCATTTCTCCGACCGAGGTTCAGATGAAGCCGGTGGATGTGGACGTTAGGGGAAAGAACGTGCTCATAGTTGATGACATCATAAGCACCGGCGGGACCATGATAAGGGCGGCAAACCTGCTCAGGGACATGGGGGCCGAGAAAGTCTTCGTCGCAGCCACTCACGGTGTCTTCGCCGAGGGAGCAATAGAAAAGGTGAGCAATGCAGTCGACGAGCTGGCGGTCACCAACACGATACCCACGCCGGTCTCGAAGATAAGCGTTGTGCCCGAGATACTGAAGCTGTGAGGCGGGAGTATGGTCAGGACATCTTCCCTCGCCGCCCTCTTAACCTTTCTGACGTTTTTTGGAGCCGGGCTTCTCATGGTGGTTTCCTTCCTCGTGGTTGGCGGCCTGGGTTCGATGATTCCCTTCGCGGACGGCTTCTCCATAGTTCTCTCGCTCATAGTTCTCCTCCCGCTGACGAAGCGCCTCCTCATCTCCATTGGTGTGAGTGAAGGGGACGCCAGAAAGCTTGCCCTCCTGGTCGGTCTCCTCTCGGTTTTGGTGTTCTACATGACCATACCGAGGGCTTGCGGGTGGTGCCGTTGATGAAGAGGATTGTCCTCTATACCATCGGCTTCATCCTCATGACGCTCCTGGCCTCTCTCGATTTCGTTCTCTTCGTGGACAGGTTGATACCGCTTGGGGGACGCTGGTTGCCGTTCATGGTCTCCCTTCCGATGGTGGCACTCGGCGGCTACGTTGGGTGGGCAACGGGAAGGGGTCTCGGGCTGAGTCATGATGATTCAGTCAACATGGGCGTCGTTGTCTCCGTGGTCTCCGGTTTTCTGCTCCTCGTCTTTTTCCTCCTCTGACCTTGCAAAAATTTTTTGCCGTTTTTATGTCTAAAATTGTGCATTCTACCGGCGCTTTTTGACAGCTTCTTTTTCAAAAATATGGCCTGGAAAGGCTTTTGCAAAAATTTTTCACTGTGGGGGTTCACCCCTATTGGGTGGAGCGCCCGAACAGGGCGCGACAAAGCCCAGGTGCCAAGACGGCGGCGTCGGGGGGAACGGGTGCAAAGCACCCAGTATGAACCCCGCCCTCCAACCATGGGCACAGCAATGTGCGCTCCCGAGGAAACGCCGAAAGGCGGACCCCTCGGGGGTAAGGCAGGCCCGACATCCCGACTAAACCCCGGACGGATATTTGGTACTTCCCCTCGAGGGAAGTCCCACCGGCCGTACTCCTTGCTCAATTCCGGTTGATCCTGCCGGAGGCCACTGCTATGGGGGTCCGACTAAGCCATGCGAGTCATGGGGCGCCTTGCGCGCACCGGCGGACGGCTCAGTAACACGTCGGTAACCTACCCTCGGGAGGGGGATAACCCCGGGAAACTGGGGCTAATCCCCCATAGGCCTGAGGTACTGGAAGGTCCTCAGGCCGAAAGGGGCTTTGCCCGCCCGAGGATGGGCCGGCGGCCGATTAGGTAGTTGGTGGGGTAACGGCCCACCAAGCCGAAGATCGGTACGGGCCATGAGAGTGGGAGCCCGGAGATGGACACTGAGACACGGGTCCAGGCCCTACGGGGCGCAGCAGGCGCGAAACCTCCGCAATGCGGGCAACCGCGACGGGGGGACCCCCAGTGCCGTGGCATCGCCACGGCTTTTCCGGAGTGTAAAAAGCTCCGGGAATAAGGGCTGGGCAAGGCCGGTGGCAGCCGCCGCGGTAATACCGGCGGCCCGAGTGGTGGCCGCTATTATTGGGCCTAAAGCGTCCGTAGCCGGGCCTGTAAGTCCCTGGCGAAATCCCACGGCTCAACCGTGGGGCTTGCTGGGGATACTGCAGGCCTTGGGACCGGGAGAGGCCGGGGGTACCCCTGGGGTAGGGGTGAAATCCTATAATCCCAGGGGGACCGCCAGTGGCGAAGGCGCCCGGCTGGAACGGGTCCGACGGTGAGGGACGAAGGCCAGGGGAGCGAACCGGATTAGATACCCGGGTAGTCCTGGCTGTAAAGGATGCGGGCTAGGTGTCGGACGAGCTTCGAGCTCGTCCGGTGCCGAAGGGAAGCCGTTAAGCCCGCCGCCTGGGGAGTACGGCCGCAAGGCTGAAACTTAAAGGAATTGGCGGGGGAGCACTACAAGGGGTGGAGCGTGCGGTTTAATTGGATTCAACGCCGGGAACCTCACCGGGGGCGACGGCAGGATGAAGGCCAGGCTGAAGGTCTTGCCGGACACGCCGAGAGGAGGTGCATGGCCGCCGTCAGCTCGTACCGTGAGGCGTCCACTTAAGTGTGGTAACGAGCGAGACCCGCGCCCCCAGTTGCCAGTCCTCCCCGTTGGGGAGGAGGCACTCTGGGGGGACCGCCGGCGATAAGCCGGAGGAAGGAGCGGGCGACGGTAGGTCAGTATGCCCCGAAACCCCCGGGCTACACGCGCGCTACAATGGGCGGGACAATGGGATCCGACCCCGAAAGGGGAAGGGAATCCCCTAAACCCGCCCCCAGTTCGGATCGCGGGCTGCAACTCGCCCGCGTGAAGCTGGAATCCCTAGTACCCGCGTGTCATCATCGCGCGGCGAATACGTCCCTGCTCCTTGCACACACCGCCCGTCACTCCACCCGAGCGGGGTCTGGATGAGGCCTGATCTCCCTTCGGGGAGGTCGGGTCGAGTCTGGGCTCCGTGAGGGGGGAGAAGTCGTAACAAGGTAGCCGTAGGGGAACCTACGGCTCGATCACCTCCTATCGCCGGAAAATCCGTCCGGGGGGTCTAAGGGATGTCGGGCCTGCCATCCGTGGGCCGGTAGCTCAGCCTGGGAGAGCGTCGGCTTTGCAAGCCGAAGGCCCCGGGTTCGAATCCCGGCCGGTCCACCACGAAGAGGTGCACATCCCAAGCTCTGCTTGGGGTGGAAGGGTCCTAGGCCCCGAACAGGGGTCACGATGAGGACCGTGCACAGGCCGATTGACCCAAAAAATGCCCAGCCCCCTGAGTAGGGGGCAGAAAACCTAAGCCGCCTGGTGGATGGCTCGGCTCGGGGCGCCGACGAAGGGCGTGGCAAGCTGCGATAAGCCCCGGCGAGGCGCAGGCAGCCGTCGAACCGGGGATTCCCGAATGGGACCTCCTGCGGCTCTTGCCGCACTCCCAGTCGGGAGGGGGAACGCGGGGAATTGAAACATCTTAGTACCCGCAGGAAAAGAAAGCAAAAGCGATGCCGTTAGTAGGGGCGACCGAAAGCGGCACAGGGCAAACTGAACCGTTGGGGGAAACCCCGGCGGGATGTGGTGTAGTAGGGCCCTGCATCGGAGCCTCGAGGGTGAAGCCGAAGTCCACTGGAACGTGGCGCCGTAGAGGGTGAAAGCCCCGTAGGCGTAAGCCCTCAGGCTCCTGCAGGGTTCCTGAGTACCGTCGGTCGGATATCCGGCGGGAAGCTGGGAGGCATCGGCTCCCAACCCTAAATACGTCCCGAGACCGATAGCGAACTAGTACCGTGAGGGAAAGCTGAAAAGCACCCCTGGCAGGGGGTGAAAAGAGCCTGAAACCAGGCGGCGATAGGTGGGTGCGGCCCGAAAGGGTTGAGCCTCCCCGAAGGAAACACGGGCGACCGTGGAGTACGAGGGGAGGGGACCGGGGTTGCACCGTCCGTCTTGGATCACGGGGCAGGGAGTTCATCCGAGCGGCGAGGTTAAGGGGTTCACCCCCGAAGCCACAGGGAAACCGACAGGTCCGCAGCCCGTAAGGGTGAGGGACGGGGTGTGAAAGCGCCCGGAGTCGCTCGGATGAGACCCGAAGCCGGTCGATCTAGCCCGGGGCAGGGTGAAGTCCCTCAACAGAGGGATGGAGGCCCGATAGGGATGCTGACGTGCAATTCGCTCCCGTGACCTCGGGCTAGGGGTGAAAGGCCAATCGAGGCCGGCGATAGCTGGTTCCCGCCGAATTATCCCTCAGGATAGCCCGGCCGGAGGTAGGTGGTGGGGTAGAGCACTGATTGGGGGTTTAGGGGGAGAAATCCCCCGGCTCCCTGTCAAACTCCGAACCCACTGCCGCCGTAGATGGCCGGAGTAGGGTGACGGTGTAAGCCGTCAACCGAGAGGGGAACAACCCAGACCGGGGTTAAGGCCCCTAAATGCCGGCTAAGTGTTACTCCAAAGGGTGTCCCTGGCCTTAGACAGCGGGGAGGTAGGCTTAGAAGCAGCCATCCTTTAAAGAGTGCGTAACAGCTCACCCGTCGAGGTCAGGGGCCCCGAAAATGGACGGGGCTAAAGCCGGCTGCCGAGACCCCGGCGCACGGACCGATTGGTCCGTGATCGGGTAGGCGGGCGTGCCGGTGGGGTGGAAGCCGGGCCGTAAGGTCCGGTGGACCCGTCGGTATTGTGGATCCTGCCGGGAGTAGCAGCATAGCCGGGTGAGAATCCCGGCCGCCGAAGGGGCCAGGGTTCCACGGCAATGTTCGTCAGCCGTGGGTTAGTCGGTCCTAAGCGGGTCCGTAACTCGGCGCCCGCGAAAGGGAAACGGGTTTATATTCCCGTACCGCGGTGGTAGGCGCGGCAACGCAAGCCCAGAGGGTGACGCCTCGGGGTAGGCGGACCGGTCCACAAGGCCGGCTAAGCGTATAAGTCCGGGGAGTGCCGTAATGGCGAGAACCGGATGAAAGCGCGAATGGCCTCCCGTAAGGGGGGTTCCGCCGATCCCTGGGGCCCGTGAAAAGCCCTCTGGGAACGATCCACCGCGACCGTACCGAGAACCGACACCGGTGCCCCTGGGTGAGAAGCCTAAGGCGTGTCGGGGGAAACCCAGCCGAGGGAACTCGGCAAATTGGCCCCGTAACTTCGGGAGAAGGGGTGCCTGCGGGTGCGTAACCCGCAGGTCGCAGTGACTAGGGGGGCCCGACTGTTTAGTAAAAACACAGGTCCCAGCTAGCCCGAAAGGGTTTGTACTGGGGCCGACGCCTGCCCAGTGCCGGTATGTGAAGCCCGGGTCCAACCGGGTGAAGCACCGGTAAACGGCGGGGGTAACTATAACCCTCTTAAGGTAGCGAAATTCCTTGTCGGTTAAATGCCGACCTGCATGAATGGCGTAACGAGGTCCCCACTGTCCCCGGCTGGGGCCCGGCGAAACCACTGCCAGGCGCATATGCCTGGGACCTCCGGTGGGAAGCGAAGACCCCATGGAGCTTTACTGCAGCCTGCCGTTGCCGTACGGCGGGGGGTGCGCAGCGTAGGCGGGAGGCGTCGAAGCCCGTCCTCCGGGGCGGGTGGAGCCGTCCATGAGACACCGCCCACCCTCTGCCGTACGGCTAACCCCCGACGGGGGGACAGCGGTAGGTGGGCAGTTTGGCTGGGGCGGCACACCCTCGAAAAGGTATCGAGGGTGCCCTAAGGTCGGCTCAGGCGGGTCAGGAATCCGCCGTAGAGTGCAAGGGCAAAAGCCGGCCTGACTGGACCCGTAACAGAGGCGGGTCCAGCCGCGAAAGCGTGGCCTAGCGAACCCCTGTGCCTCCCCGGTGGGGGCCAGGGATGACAGAAAAGCTACCCTGGGGATAACAGAGTCGTCTCGGGCGAGAGCCCATATCGACCCCGAGGCTTGCTACCTCGCTGTCGGCTCTTCCCATCCTGGTCCTGCAGCAGGGGCCAAGGGTGGGGGTGTTCACCCATTAAAGGGGAACGTGAGCTGGGTTTAGACCGTCGTGAGACAGGTCGGATGCTATCTACCGGAGGTGCTGGGTGCCTGAGGGGAAGGCTCCCCCAGTACGAGAGGAACAGGGAGCCGCGGCCTCTGGTCTACCGGTTGTCCTACAGGGCACAGCCGGGCAGCTACGCCGCGTCCGATAAGGCCTGAAAGCATCTAAGGCCGAAGCGGTCCCCGAAAATAGGCACCCACTCCCAGGCGCAGGGGGTCGGGCGACCGGTCCTTTGCCTGGGACGAGGGCTCGGGAAGAAGACCCGTTTGATGGGGCGGGGATGTAAGCGGGAAGGGAAACCGACCCGTTCAGTCTGCCGCTCCCAACAGCCCGAGGTTTCTGCCTCTGAAAGGGGGGCTGGGCATTTGATAGGTCAATCGGCCTGTGCACGGTCCTGGCCCTAAATCTCGTTTCTGTCTGATTGATTGCATCGCAGTGTTAAACCTACAGTTATGGTGCTTTTCCGCAATCGTTAAAACCCTCCAGCGGAGCTTTTCTTGGTGGTTGAATGAAGCTTTTAGTCCTCGATCTCGACGGTACCCTCTGGGATCATGAGGATGCATCCCGGCTTACGCCGCCATACGATTTCCACGGCGATTATCTGATTGATTCTACCGGGCAGGAACTCCATCTCTTCCCGGGAGTCAGGGAGTTCCTCGAATGGGCGGGTGGCAGGTTCATTCTGAGCATAGCGAGCTGGAACGTTGAGGAGAGGGTCAGGCCGATCCTTGAGGGATTTGGTCTCTGGGACTACTTCATGTTTCCAAAAATTGAGAACCACCCGGACAAGGCGGACATGATAGCGAGAACGCTCCGGGAGCTGGAGCTCTCTGGATACGATGTTGATATGGTCATCTACGTGGACGACAGGGATATACACATCGAAGAGGTTAAAACCGCCGTCTCTGCTATTCGGTTCATCCACATGTGGAAAGATGCCAAAGGTTTTGAGGAGTTGAGGGAACTTTTGGAAAGGATGGGGTGATAGCATGGAGCTGCTCATTGTGAAGGATAGGCACATAGACTACGACGGTTCCGCGATAGGGAGCCACTGGGCATATAGGAACTTCGGAATACTCGGGAATTCGCTCGTCGTCTTCCGCGGAAAGTGCGACGTCAAGGTTGAAGAGATGATTGACATCGAAGACCTCCGAGCGAGCAAGGAAATCAAGAGCGACGACATGGTTCACTACATCATCGAGGTCTTCGACCTTGTCAACACCCTCTTCGCCTCAACGCTTCAGAAGCTTTTCATAGCCAAGCTCTGCGAGGTTTTGGGAGAATACGGCGTGAAGACTGAGAGAAAGGGCGACGACATATACGTGGACGGCAAGAAGCTCAGCATCTCGATAGCCACCGTTTCGCCGGTCAGCGTCAAAATCCACATCGGGATAAACGTGGAAGCGAAAGGAATCCCCGAAGGTGTGAACGCCATGGGCCTGAAGGAGCTCGGCATTACCGACATCGAGGACTTCATGGAGAGGACCGGAAAGGCCCTCGTAGAGGAGTTCAACAAGGTGAAGAAGGACAGCCTGAAGGTTAGGTGGGCTCAGTAGAGGAGAAAGAGAAGACTCCCCACCAGAGGAACCGCCAGGTTATCGTCGAGCCTGTCCTGGTACTCGGCCAGGGTCAGGATGACCGCCCATCCTATTTTTCCCATCGCACCTGCATCGAGGAGAAGGAACGCTATCGCCAGCGCCGTTGCCAGGTAGCCAAGGCTTCCCGTCCAGTGCTTCCTCAGCTTGACGTTGAAGCCGTGCCGCCTGAAGTAAAAGTGTCTGATTATTCCGGTCACCCCGTCGCTTATTGCCATTGCCAGGAGCAGGGCGGTGGCGTACTCCCTCGGCAGAACCATCGGAACGACCGAGGCCGAGAAGGCAAAGAACACCTCACCGTAGTTGTGCTCTATCTGGTACCACGAGAACTCCCTCTTTTTGAGGTGCGGCCACAGTTGGAAGACACCGAAGATAAAAGCCGAGACGCCGAAGACATCTGCTGGAATTTTTCCGTAGTAGAACATCAGAACCGCAGGGACTATGCTGAAGTGGATTATCTTCCTGTTCACCCAGGCGTACTCCTCGCCGAGTTTTTTGGTTACACCGATCGCCAGCAGTATGAAGGCAGCAGCCACACTCGCGTAGATTAGCCAGCTAGGGAGCATGCGTTCCACCAAAAAATGAGAGGGGGTTGGGGTTAATATGGCTTGCCCCCGAAGGCCCTCCCCACGGTCTCCAGTGCGGTGATAAAATCGCCCGCGTGGACGACGATGTACCATCCCTCTGTTCTCGCGAGTTCTCCCCGGGACTTGCCGACCAGCTCACCGTAGAGTCCCTGAATTCTAACCCTTGGCTCCGTCGTTGAGAGCTTGAGCGTTATTTCGACCGGTCTCCCGTTCTCCCAGATGAGGCCAACCTTGAGGCCCGCCTTGGTTTCTCTCCTCTTTCTCAGGCCGAGCTTGATGTAGCGGAGCCTTTCCTCTGGAACTCCGTTCTCCCTGGCCCTCTCCAAAAAGTACTCTTCCGCAAGCGTCAGGCCGTGGAGCCCGAGGGAGTAGCCGAAAACTGGAATCCCCAGGTCTTTTCCCTTCCTCCCCTTGTAGGCGTAGACCTCTATCCTTCCGCCGGAGCCCCTGGAGGCGGTGTAGAATCCGTTTCCATCATCGTTCCTGAAATCGGCCAGGAAATTCACCAGTTCATCGTACGCCGAAAAGGGCAGCGAAAAGCTCGCCCACGTTCCCCAGACCCTGGGAGGGACGGAGACGAAGCCCATTTCCTCGAGGTGGTACTCGATCGGCTTTGGCCTGAGCACCAGAAAGCCCCTTTCCGTGAGCTCAAACTCGATGGACGTTTTTTCTCCGGATAGCATGGCAAATTTGCCATCGCTTTCAAAGTCCCGGGCCTTCAATAGGCGGCTCCTACGAATCCGTCTCTCCTCCCGCGAGCTCACCACCACTGGAATCGGTGTTTTTCTCCCGCTCTCCTTATCGTAGGGTACCCTGAAGCCAGCCTTGAGCAGCTCCTCCTGAATCTCCAGCGAGGCCGGGAAGAACACCTGCATCCTCAAGGGTTCCAGCTCCATGGGGACGCCTCCCGTTACTTTTACGAGTAGTTTTACTATCATAGCTTATAAAATTTTCCCTCTTTGAGTTGTCATCAGTTGGCCGAGCTTAAGCTTAAAAAGCCCTCAGCGGAGCTAAACCCGGTGGTGAAAATGGTTCACTGGGCGGATTACATGGCCGAGAAAATCATCAGGGAGCGCGGCGACAAGGATGAATACGTTGTGGAGAGCGGAATAACGCCGAGCGGTTACGTTCACATCGGAAACTTCCGCGAGTTCTTCACGGCCTATATAGTGGGCCACGCTTTGAGGGACAGGGGAAAGAAGGTCAGGCACATTCACATGTGGGACGACTACGACCGCTTTAGGAAGGTTCCAAAGAACGTCCCGCCCGAGTGGAAGGAGCACCTCACGAAGCCGGTTCGCGAGGTTCCGGACCCTTGGGGTTGCCACGAGAGCTACGCGGAGCACTTCATGGAGCTCTTCGAGAGCGAGGTGGAGAGGCTTGGCATAGAGGTGGACTTTCTCCACGCCTACGAACTGTACAAGTCCGGTGAGTACGCCGAGGAGATAAAGCTCGCCCTGGCCAAGCGCGAAGAGATAAAGGCCATACTCGACAAATACCGCGAGAGGGCCAAGCAGCCGCCCCTTGAGGAGGACTGGCAGCCGGTTATGGTTTACTGCCCGAAGTGCAGAAAGGAGGCGGAGTTCGTTTCATGGGACGGCGAGTGGAAGGTTTCCTACAAGTGCCCCCACTGCGGTAGCGAGGGCGAGACCGACATAAGGGACGGCAACGTCAAGCTCAGGTGGAGAGTTGACTGGCCGATGCGCTGGGCTCACTTCAAGGTGGACTTCGAGCCGGCCGGAAAGGACCACCTGGCAGCCGGCGGCTCGTACGACACCGGCAGGGAGATAGTTGAGAAGATATTCGGCTGGCCTTCACCCATAGACCTGATGTACGAGTTCGTCGGAATCAAGGGGCAGAAGGGCAAGATGAGCGGTTCAAAGGGCAACGTTATACTCCTCAGCGATCTCTACGAGGTGCTCGAGCCGGGAATAATCCGCTTCATATACGCGAAGGCGAGGCCGAACAAGGAGCTCAAGATAGACCTCGGCCTGGGCCTGCTCAACCTCTACGACGAGTTCGACAAGGTGGAGCGCATCTACTTCGGCATTGAGCAGGCCAAGAACCCTGAGGAGGAAGAGGAGCTCAAGAGAACCTACGAGCTCTCGATGCCGAAGGTTCCCGACAGGCTGACCGCGCAGGCGCCCTTCAGGTTCCTGGTTACGCTCGTCCAGATGCCGCACCTCGACGAAAGCGGCATAATCCGCGTTCTCCAGGAGCAGGGTCACGTTCCTAGGGAGCTCGGCGAAGACGACATAGAGCGCATAAGGCTCCGCATAGGGCTCGCCAAGAACTGGGTTGAGAAGTACGCCCCCGACAACGTAAAATTCAGCATCCTGGAAGAGCCCCCGGAGATCGAGCTTAGGCCTGAAATCCGGGATGCCATGCTCGAGGTCGCCGAGTGGCTCGAGGCCCACGAGGGCTTCACCGTTGAGGAACTCAACAACGCGCTCTTTGATATCGCCAAGAAGCGTGAAATCCCGAGCAAGGAGTGGTTCAAGGCGCTCTACAACGTCTTCATCGGCAAGGACCGTGGTCCAAGGCTCGCGAGCTTCCTGGCTTCCCTCGACAGGGACTTCGTCATTAGGCGCCTCCGCCTGGAGGGCTGATTTAGTTCTTCAACTTTTTCTGCCCTTTCCCTGTGGTATTTTCGAGTCTCACTCCAGCCGGCCGAATTTTCTTGACAACAGGTTTTTATCCGCTCCCTCCAATGCATCTCGGTGGTACAGATGGAGTTCAACCTCATAATCACCGGTGTTGGCGGTCAGGGTGGATTGACGCTTTCGAGGATCGTTGGGAACGCTGCCATGCACGAGGGCTACAACGTCAGGATAGGTGAAACCCTCGGGATGAGCCAGCGCTATGGAAGTGTTCTCAGCTATCTCAGGTTTGGAGAGGAGGTCTACTCACCCCTCATCGAGGAAGGGGAAGCAAACCTCATGCTCGCCCTTGAACCCGCTGAGGCGCTGAGAAACGCCCGCTTCTTGGGAAAGGACAGCCACGCAGTGATCAACGCCTACCCGATCCACACGGCAACGACCCTCGTCGGGAAGGAGAAGTATCCGGGGCTGGACGAAATAGAGGCCGCCCTGGGAAGAATCTGCCCCGTGTACATGATGGACTTCCAGCGCGAGGCGGACAGGATAAACCCCAGGACCCTCGGCGTCCTGATGCTCGGCTACGCCTACGGAAAGGGCCTCGTGCCCCTCAAGAAGGACTCCCTGCTTGAGGGAATAAGGCTCACCCTCAGGGAGAAGCTCTGGGAGATCAACTTCAGGGCCCTTGAGCGGGGAATCGAGCTCGCAAAGGGTTGACTTTCCTTTTCACTCGTTGTGTTTTATGAAGAAGGCGTAGAATATAGCCGTTGCAATGACGTAGAGCGCCGCCGTCGCATAGAACGGATAGCTCAGGGACATTCCAAACAGTAGGCCGCCGACGTAGTTCCCTCCTCCGCGCATAAAGGTTGAGAAGGCCCTCCTTATCCCCGCCGCGGTGGCCTTCTCCTCGGTCGAGAAGAAGCCCATCATGAAGGAGTCATTTATGGGCCAGACTATGTTCATGAGGATGGAGCGGACGACGTAGAGCAGTGCCGCTACCAGGAAGGTCTCTATCGAGGGGAATATCGCGAAGAGAAATGCCGCTATGCTCTGGAAGGACGTTATCACCTTCACAGGTCCTATCCTGTGAACCAGCTTTGGAAGGCCGAAGGAGCCGAGGCCCATTGCCAGCTGCTGGAAGAAGAATATCCCGCTTATTGCCGCCAAAGTTTGTCCGAACTGGAGCTTGAAGTAGAGGCTCATGTAGGGTATAGTTATCCCGGCTCCAAAGCCTATCAGCGCGCTCGGGAGGGAGAACTTGAGTATCTTGACGACCAGCTCGCGGTTCCAGTTTATCCTCGGGTTCTTCACTGGAACATCGCTTATCATGAGCAGCGCCGGGATCACGAGGGCAAACTGGAGAAGCGCCAGGGATATGACCAGTCTGTAGGCTATTCCCTCACTCAGTCCAAGCCCCACGAAAAAGCCCGGAGCAAAGCCGGCTATGAGGACTCCGAGGGCGTTGAATATCGTTCCTATTCCAAAGCTTATCGAGAAGGCGTGGTGGCGTTGAGTCTCCTCCACTTCTTCGCTGAGAAGGGCGGTAAAGTTCGGCTGCCTCAGTCCCATGTTCGCACCGACTAAGAAGAAGCCGAGGGCAAGGATATACCAGTTTAAAGCCAGGACTTGGAGAATTCTTCCGATTAGTCCGAGGAAGGCGCTTAGAATCAATGCTCTTCGATAACCAATCCTGAGTGATATCTGACCTGCCATCAAAAAGAAAAGCCCTCCCGTAAAAGTCTGTATCGAAAAGAACGTCCCCATGGCGGCCATATCGTAGCCCAAAACGGCCAGATAGAACGGCATGATGAATATCGAGAACTGGAGGAAGAGCTGGCCCGCCGCGTTAGCTGCTATGAGTATTTTCGCGTCCCTGCCGTAGTCCTGGAGCATGTACCAATATTAATCTTAGCGTTTATAAGCGTATCGAACCGAAGCCTTTTATACGTCGTCGTTCGTCTATATACCAGCGGTGGTATCTATGGAGTTCAGAAAAATTCAATTTACCGGCAGGAGTTCATACATAATCTCCCTCCCCAAGAAGTGGGTCAGGGAGCATGGGCTTGCCCAGGGCGATGTCGTTCCGCTCCTCATAAACCCCGACGGGAGCATAACCATATTCCCCAAGGAGCCGAGGGAGGTAAGCGAGAAGAAGATACTGAACATCTCGAAGGAGTATTCCCCCGACATGGCGGTCAGGCTCGTCATCTCTGCCTACATCCAGGGCTATGACGTCCTTGAGATTCACCTCGTCGAGGAGATGCCGATATACAAGGTCAAGATAAGAAAGGTCCTCCAGAGCCTTCCCGGGGTCGAGATAATACTCGACGAGCCCCAGAGGATAGTCGCCAAGAGTTTGCTCGACGAGGAGGAAGTGAACCTCGCGGAGCTCCTCAACAGGATTCGCTCGCTCATCATCTCGATGCTCGGGGACCTCGAGCTGCTGATAGTCTCGCCCGGGGACGACGAGATTCTGCGCGACATAAACGACCTTGAGAACGAGCTGGACAGGTTCTACTTCCTCATAATCCGGGCCGTCAACCGGCTTCTGAGCAAGCGCGGCGTCACGGAGGAGAGTGGCATAATCAGGAGAACCTTCGACCTGCTCGGCATACTCTTCATAGTCAGGAACATCGAGCGCATAGGCGACCACATAACGAGGATCGCCGAGAATCCGGGCGAGGTGAACGTTCCGTATCTCAAGGAGAAGTTTGAGGGGATGATGGCCCAGATCGAGGAGCGCGACCTCACGAAGATCGACAGGCTGATGCTTGAGCTGAAGGAGGAGATACGCTCGATAGACTACCGTCAGTCGATAGCCCTCGAGAGCTACCGCAGGATCCTCGAGTACCTCGAGAACATCGGTGAGACGATAATCAACATGGCGCTGAGCTGAAGTTCCTATCTTTTCGTTTCCATAACCCTTTTAACCGTTCGAGGACTTTTTATTACGGTGGTTCTCATGGTCGCGATAATAGTTCACGGCGGTGCCGGCACGATAAGGAAGGAGGAGCGCATTCCAAAGGTCATCGAGGGCGTTAGAGAGGCTGTTCTGGCCGGCTGGCGCGAGCTCAAGCGGGGTTCTGCGCTGGATGCAGTGGAAGAGGCAGTCAAAGCCCTCGAGGACAACCCGCTCTTCAACGCAGGAACTGGGAGCGTTCTTACCCTCGACGGCAAGGTCGAGATGGACGCGGCGATAATGCGCGGAAGAACCCTCGAAGCCGGCGCCGTTGCCGGAATCTGGGGCGTCAAGAATCCCATAAGCGTCGCGAGGAAGGTTATGGAGAAGACCGACCACGTGCTCCTCAACGGTGAGGGCGCGGTTAAGTTTGCCAGGCTTATGGGCTTCGAGGAGTACAACCCGGTGACCGACGAGAGGCTGAAGCAGTGGGAGGAGCTGAGGAAGAAGCTCGTTGAAACCGGTGAGACGAGACACTGGAAGAAGCTCAACGAGCTGATAAAGGAGTATCCCGAAGTCCTTAGGAGCACGGTCGGAGCGGTTGCCTTCGACGGCGAGGAGGTCGTCGCCGGAACCTCCACCGGTGGGGTGTTCCTCAAGATGTTCGGCAGGGTTGGCGACACCCCGATAATCGGCGGTGGAACCTACGCCAACGAAGTTGCGGGTGCTTCCTGCACAGGTCTCGGCGAAGTGGCGATAAAGCTCGCCCTGGCCAAGAGCGCCACCGACTTCGTCCGCCTCGGAATGGACGCCCAGGCAGCCAGCGAGGCCGCGATAAGCCTCGCCACGAAGTACTTCGGCGCCGATACGATGGGCATAATAATGGTTGATGCCAAGGGCAACGTGGGCTTCGCGAAGAATACGAAGCACATGAGCCACGCCTTCATGAGGGAGGGAATGGACGAACCCGTAGCGGGGGTTTGAGCCATCGACAGAGCGCTCCGGGACATCTGGCTCCTCAACTTCTCGACCTTCTTTTTCTTCCTGGGAATAAGCGTAGTCAACCCCATAATATCGCCCTTCGCGATAACCCTCAACGCCACGCCTTTTCTCGTTGGCCTGGTCGCAGGGGTTGCCTCCGTCGTCTCCCTGTTCTCAAAGCCCATCGGCGGCCTCATAGGGGATAGAGGTTATCGGTTCCAGGCCATGATGGCCGGCAACGCCCTTGGAATGCTGGCCGGGCTCCTCTACATAACCTCCGCGCTCCTCGGAAACCTGTGGATATTCGCCTTCGCCAGGGCGATCCACGGCTTCTCCATGGGGATATTCTTCCCCTCGAGCCTCTCCACCGCAGTTGACCTCGCACCGGAGGGACGCGTCGGCGAGACTCTGGGCTGGAGGGGCATGATGTTCTCCCTCGGCAACATAATCGGCCCGGCCCTCGGAGGCTATCTCTCCGACATCCTCGGCTTCGTCGGGGCCTTCTCATTCACCGTGACGTTCTCCCTCGTTGGCCTCGCCCTCGTAGTCCCGGTCTGGCTCGATGGCAGAAAGGCCGTTGCCAGGAGGGAGGAGAGGCACGAGGACGTCAGCTACTCCGAGCTCCTCAGGAGCTATTTCGTTGCCGCGTCGCTGGCCCTGTTCTTCTTCTCCTTCTCCTACGCCGGCATCATAACGTACCTCCCCGCGCTCTACAAGGTACTGGGGATGCCCCAGAGCCTGTTCGGCTTCTACATGATGGTCATCGGGATATCGAGCTTCGTAATGAGGCTCGTGGGCGGCAGGAGTGCCGACAGAATGGGTCCGATTCCGGTCATACGTGCCGGCATGCTCCTCGTTATCCTCGGCTACATCGTGCTGATCCTTTACAGCCTACCACCTTACTCCTACGCCAGCGCACTCCTCATCGGCGCGGGCTTCGGCCTCTCCGTTCCCGCGATGCAGCTTATGGCCCTTGGAAACCTTCCCGCGAGGATAAGGACGATGGGTTCGAGCGTTTACACGATGTTCTTCGACCTTGGGATGCTCGGGGGCCAGGTAACCCTCGGCTACGTCGCCGGCATCAGGGGTTACGCCGGGGTCTTTCCGCTGCTCCCCTTCATAGCGGGCGCATCACTTATAATAGTCCACGCGCCCCACATACTTGGAGGTAGGAAGGGATGAAGGTCAGGGTCTCCTATGGAACGGCCATAGCCATGGGACTCGTAAGGGCCAGGATGCTCGCCAGGCCAACCACCGCGTACCTCATGACGTACCACGACGGCCGCTGTCGCAACAACTGCGCCTTCTGTCCCCAGGCGAGGAAGAGCAGGGCCGACCTGAAGAAGCTCTCCAGGATAACCTGGCCTGCCTTCGACGTGGAAGAGGTCGTTGAGGCCCTCCCTGCGGGCCGCTTCGCGAGGATATGCCTCCAGACGGTTGACTATCCCGGCCTGGTCTCCGACGTTCTTGAACTCCTCGACCTTTTCCATCCGCTGGGCCTTCCGGTCTCGGTCTCGATAACCCCCGTGGATAGGGAAACCCTCGAGGAGTTCAAATCGAGGGGAGTTGACTACATCGGTGTCGGCCTCGACGTGGCCAGCGAGAGGCTCTACCCTGGGATAAAGGACTCCCTCTACTCGTGGGACGAGATGTGGCGTTTCACGAGAGACGTTATCGAGGTCTTCGGCGATGGAAAGGCCTTCATTCATCTTATAATTGGACTTGGTGAGACCGACAGGGAAGCCGTCGAGACCATCTGGAGGGCGTACTCGATGGGTGCCTGGGTTTCCCTCTTCGCCTTCACACCCATAAGGGGAACCCGTCTTGAGAACGCGAAGCCCCCGAGCCTCGCGAGGTACAGGAGAATCCAGGTGGCGCATTACCTCATAAAGGAGGGGCTTGTCACACCGGAGGATTTCGAGTTCGATGAGAGCGACTCCCTCATTGGCTTTGGAATCGAGAGGGAAAAGCTTGCCGAACTCATTCCACCCGAGGTTTTCGCCACCCACGGCTGCCCTGGCTGCAACAGGCCGTACTACAATGAAAGACCCAAAAAAGAACCCTACAACTTCCCCGAAAGTCCCGAGAGGGACTACGTGATGCGCGTCCTTGACTCTATCCTCTGAGGAGCTCGATTATCTCATTGAACTCCTCCAGCGAGAACCGCTCCTCGACCTTTTCTCCCCTCGCTATCCTCACGAGAGTTTGAACGAAGCGGTGGAGCTCCTCGTCGTCCTTCACCAGGCCCAGCGTAACGTCCATGCCCTCCGCTATCTCGCCGAGCCGGTTCTCCTCCTTCATGATGAACAGAATGTCCCCGAGCCTCTTTATCCCGAGCCGGTAGAGGTCTTCGTTGGGCGCGCGGCCTATTCCACGTACCGCGCACTTCACGGCTCCCCTGTAGTTGTCCTCCTGAAGGAAAATCTCCGCGAGTCTGAAGCAGGCCTCGAAGTAGAACTCCGGCTCCTCGTCCCTCGCCAGCTCCATTATCTCGTCGAGCTTTCGCTTGGCGGTCTCGAGATCCCTGGCGTTCTCCGCCTCTATGGCCTCCCGGAAGAGCCTCATGATCCTCTCGCGCCGGTTCAGCGGCTCGTACTTTATCACCATCATACCTCACCCCTGCTCTCGAGCCAGGCTCTCTCAAAGTCCGGCCAGACATCTTCAAACCTCTTCTCCACGCGCCACCTTCTTCTGAATGCGTTGAGGAGCACGATTATGTCCCTTTTGAGAAGCTCGTAACTCTCCGGGCGGTCGGTCGTGACGTACTGGGCCCAGTCAATTATGAGAATGCCCCCGTCGTGGGTCAGGACTACGTTGAACTCGCTCATATCCGAGTGAACGATGCCGAAGCGAACTATCTTGAGGTATTCATCCAGAACGGTGTCGAGTATCTCCCGCGCCTCCTCCATAGAGAGGTCGGTGTCGCGCAGCTCCGCCAGTTCGGTTCCGTCTATAAACTCCATAACGATGACGTGCCTGTTCCACGCTATCGGCCTCGGCACCCGGGCTATTGGGCTCAACAGGGTCAGCGCCTCGTACTCCTTCTTCGCTATGAGCCTCGAAACGTAGAGCCAGCTCGTGTGTCTTTTGTCCTGGAAGACGTGCCCGTGATAGGCCGCTTTTCTTGAGGCGGTTCTGCCGCCTATGCGGTTAAACTTGACTGCTACCTTCTCCCCCGCCGGCGTTACTCCCACGTACACATCGGCGTCCTTTCCAACGCCTATCTGGGCGGTGCTTATGGCCTCTACAACGCCCTTCTTCGCCAGCGCCCTTATCGCCAGGACGTCGTAGCCGTGTATCGTGAGCTGGTAGCCGATGTAGCCTATATCGCTCCTCCGCCTGACGAGGGACAGGTCGTCCAGCTTGCCCAGCCTGAAGGATGCGGTTTCCACGTCAACCCTCGCGAACCTAGCTATGTCCTCGAGCGGAACCCACCTGTGGTGCCGCATATTCAGCTCTACCCCTCTGAGTATCCTGAAGTCCAGGTCCCGCAGGTTGGGATAGGCCTCGAGTGCCAGCAGCTTGCTCACCATCTCTCTTCCCTGAAGTCGGTTTCCGGCCTGCATTTATAAAGGTAGTTGGACGCTCCCCTCCAACATGCTTTTAAACGCTTAGTCCTTTATCGAAACCATGCGGAAGAGGCTCCTCCTGCTGGTCTCGCTCGGCTGGGTCTTCAACTACGCCCACAGGATGGCAATTCCGCCCCTTATTCCGATGATAAAGGCCGAGCTGGGGATAAACAATGCCGAGGCCGGACTTTTGATGACGGCCCTGCTTCTACCCTACGCGCTCATACAGGTTCCAGCCGGGTACATCGGTGACCGCTTTGGGCGGAAGAGGCTCCTTGTCCTCAGCATAATCGGCTACTCGCTCTCATCCGCCCTCATAATCTTTGCCCGCGGGTACTGGGAACTGCTCGCGGTTCGAGCACTGTATGGCCTCTTCTCCGGCCTCTACTACGCCCCCGCAACGGCTCTGATAAGTGAGGTCTACCGCGAGAGGAAGGGCTCCGCGCTGGGCGTCTTCATGGTCGGCCCGCCCGTTGGCAGCGGAATAGCCCCCCTGATAGTCGTCCCCATAGCGATGAGCCTCGAATGGCGCTACGCCTTCCCCGCGCTCGCGGCAATGAGCCTGGCAATCGGAATAGCCCTGGCCTTCGCCATCAAGGGGGAGGTCTCAAAACCTTTGAGGGTCACGTTCTCCATCCCTCGGAACGTTTTTCTGCTCAGCGCGGCGAACTTCATAGTCCTGGCGGCTTTCTTCGGCCTCCTCACGTTCCTGGTATCTTTCCTTGTGAACTCGGGCGTCTCCCTTGAGACCGCGTCCCTGCTGTTCTCCCTTCTCTCGGTTATCGGAATAGCAGGTTCCCTCTTCGGCGGCGGCCTCTACGACAGAATCGGAAGGAGAAGCATAGCGGTGGTCTTCGGTCTCAACGCCCTTCTCACACTGATTCTTGCCCTCACGGCTTCTCCCTGGGTGATAATTCCCCTGGGACTGGCGTTCTATTCGGTCGGTGCCATAGTCACCGCATACACATCGGAAAAGGCCACCGGGGAGAACTTGGGTTCGGTCATGGGCTTCGTCAACATGATTGGGTTCTTTGGCGCAACCGTCGGTCCGTACCTCGTTGGGCTCCTCATTGACGGCTTCGGCTATGAGAAGGCGTTTCTCTCAATACCCGCCATGTACCTGCTGGCGTGGGGGATAATCCGGGTGGAAGAAAAGCTGGAAAAGAAGGAAATCAGCCGTACATGACTTCGTGCATGGCTATCTGTTGTGCCAGCTTCTGTTCAGAGCTGAAGACCTTCTCTATTGCCTTGAGGAAGTCGTCCTGGGTAACGTACTCGCGCCTTGCCCTTATGGCGAACATTCCGGCCTCGGTGGCTATGGCCTTGAGGTCCGCTCCGCTTGCTCCCTCGGTCATCTCCGCTATTATGCGCAGGTCAACGCCCTTGAGGTTCATCTTCCTCGTGTGGACCCTGAGTATTTCCAGCCTGCCCTTGAAGTCCGGAAGCGGAACCTCTATCAGCCTGTCAAAGCGTCCGGGCCTCAGCAGGGCCGGATCGAGAATGTCGGGCCTGTTCGTTGCCGCTATCACCTTGACGTTTCCGCTCGGATCGAAGCCGTCCATCTCGGCCAGAAGCTGCATCAAGGTCCTGTTGACCTCTCTCTCGCCGCCGGTCGTCTCGTCCATCCTCTTTGCACCTATTGCGTCAATTTCGTCGATGAATATTATCGTCGGGGCCTTCTCCTTGGCCAGTTCAAAGAGCTCGTGAACCAGCCTTGCCCCTTCGCCTATGAACTTCCTCACCAGCTCGCTGCCGACGACCTTTATGAAGGTGGCGTTGACCTCGTGGGCGAGCGCCTTGGCCATGAGGGTCTTTCCACAGCCCGGCGGGCCGTAGAGGAGGACTCCCTTCGGCGGCTCAATTCCCACCTTCTCGAAGAGCTCAGGGTGCCTGAGCGGAAGCTCCACTGCCTCCCTCAGCTCCTGCAGCTGTTTGTCCAGACCGCCAACGTCTTTGTAGCTGACCTCTGGCCTCTCGATGACCTCGAAGCCGAGAACGCTCGGGTCCTTCTCGCTGGGGAGGAGCTCCACAACCGCCATCGTTCTCTGGTCGAGGGCAACCCTCGCTCCGGGCTTCAGGTCCTCCCGCTCTATCCACGGGGCTATTCTGACAACGAAGCGCGGTCCGTTGTAGTTCTGGACTATCGCCCTGTCCTCGTCGAGTAGCTCGAGGAGTGTGCCCGCGAAGGCCGGGGGCTGCCTCAGCCGGGACATCTCCATCCTAAGGCGAGAGAGCTCCCTCTCCAGCCTCTCCTTAT
The DNA here is from genome assembly GCF_002214565.1 of Thermococcus radiotolerans. Lineage (NCBI taxonomy): Archaea > Methanobacteriati > Methanobacteriota > Thermococci > Thermococcales > Thermococcaceae > Thermococcus > Thermococcus radiotolerans. The sequence continues at coordinate 1,260,516 of NZ_CP015106.1, read as the reverse complement.
CGGCCTCAAGGGTTCTCACCTGGAGTTCAAGCTGCCTAATCCTCCTCTTGAGGTACATGATGTAATCATCGTACTCGTCCGATGGTTTAACTCCGACGTCTTCAACGCTCATAATCTTTCACCTCTCACATTTCAAACTGTGTAGAAGGGTCTTTTTAACTCTATCTTTTCCATGCATGCTTTGGGGCACCCGGCTTTATATATCTTTGGTACGGGATGTGCGAATTTTTCCTGACTTAATTTTGAAGTAATGGAACCATGGTTTATCTGCGAAATTCTTATTAACTTCGAGTACCAAGTATAAAGGGGTTATAGCAAGGGGTGGGATGTAATGAGAGTTGAGATAAAGTTCAGGCCCGCAAAGGAGGGCACGATTCTCCCGTTCAATTATAACTATGACGTTTACGCTCAGCTTCTTGAGAAAATGGCCATTGTCTCGCCCGAAATAGCCCGGGAGGCCGAGGTGAGTCACGTTGATTACTTCACATTCTCCCGCATCATGGTCAGGAAGCGCGAACTGATACCAGATAAGGGAATAAAGGTGCTCTCCGACGATGTTTCCCTCTACGTCTCCTCGTCTTCCAGCGAGTTGATAAAGGCCGTTGTGGAGGGCTTTATTGACAGCCCGGTTCTCCAGCTGGGCGATGCGGCTTTCATAGCGGACGACATCAAAATACTGAAGGAGCCCAGGATACGGGATGGGGCGCTCTTTTCGACGCTCAGTCCAATAATGGTCAGAACGGTCAAGCTCAGCGGCAACAAGATGAAGATATGGGACCTCTATCCGAGCGAGGAGGCCTTCTTCGACAAGCTCCGCAAGGTAATGCTGATGCGCTACTCTGCCATAGTCGGGGCCATGCCCGAGGAGAAGGACTTTACGATAGATGTCATAAAGTTCAAGCCGGTCAGGATTCTCGTCAGGGACACCTACTACCGCGGCTCCCTCATGATATTCCGCTACCATGGCTCCCTCGAGATAGCCCGCTTCGGCTACGAGAACGGCTTCGGTGAGAAGACCCGCTACGGCTTTGGAATGGTCAAAGTGATCGATGAAGAGCCCAAACGAGAAGACCAAGAGTGAGCTCTATCAGCCACACAATCGCAACCAGCTTGGGCTCCGTCACCCTGGCCCTTCTCATTATTGTCCCCAGGAAGCTGGGGTACGGCGGCGCCTGAAGCGTCCCGTCCGGCAGAACCCTCGTTCTTCCGTGCCTCCTCACGCCAAAACGGACGCTCGTTGCCTTTATAACGAAGTCCAGGAAGTGGGGAACCAAGAGCAACGCCGCGTAGGCCTCTACCTTTCCGGTGATAGCGACGAGGCCTATCAGGGCGCCTGCGCTGAGCGTTCCGGTGTCGCCCGGAAAAACCTTCGCAGGATACCTGTTCCACCAGAGGAACCCGAGGGCCGCCCCCATGCCAGCGAGGGCGAGGAGCCTCGCTTCCCCATCGGTTATGGCCGCTAAAACACCGAGGATTATGGCGGAAGTGCCCATCTCCAGCCCGTTGAAGCCGGCCAGCAGGTTCACCAGGTTTGCCGAGCCCGTGACGAAGAGTACCGCGAAGACGGGGTACAGGATGCCGAGGTTGAGCGTGTAGCCGAAGACGTTAACCTCCGGCGCGAGGCCGAAGAACGCCACCGGAAAGGAGACTATGAGCGAGAGGATGACCTTGTGGAGCTGTCTCAAATTCGTCAGGTCGTCTATGATTCCAACGACCCCGAAGAGCAGGAAAACCATGAGAACTCTCGCGATCTCCTCGCTCATGAAGGGCGAGAGCGCCACGGGAAGGGCGAGGAGGATTGCTACTCCCCCCATCTCAGCCACTTCCGGACGGCCCATCTTGTGGATGTCCTTCCCGATGATTCCAGCCCTCTTCATCCTCGCGGCTATGTAGGGGGTAAGAATGAGCGTCAGGGTTAAACCTATAAGCGGAGCGGCCGCTATCATATTTGGACACCCAAATCCCTTAGGACTGGCCAAAAATAAACCCTTCGGTGGATACCATGGACGTAAAACTTGTGGTCTTTGACCTCGACGGGACGCTGGTCGGCGCGCCCAAGCCCTTCGCGGAACTCAAGGAGGAGCTTAAATCCAGGCTCTCCGAGATGGGAATACCCGAGGAAACCCTCGGCGACCTGACACCGATGTACGAGAGCCTGCTCAGAATATCACGCGAGACCGGGAGGGACTTCGGGGAGCTTTATTCAATCTTGGTCGAGCTTGAGGTCGAGAGGATTGGGGATAGTTTCCTCTTTGAAGGGGTTCTGGACGTTCTGGATTTTCTGAGGAAAAGGGGCATTGAGATGGCGATAATGACCAGGAGCTCCCGGGAGGCGACCCTGAAGGCGCTGGAGATGCACGGAATAAGGGAGTACTTCCGGATAATCTCGACGAGGGACGACGTTCCTCCAGATGGGCTCAAACCAAACGCCGGGCAGTTGAGGAGGATAATTGAGTCCTTTGGCACAGAGCCCACCAAGGTTCTGGTGGTGGGCGACCATGGCTACGACATACTCCCCGCTAGGGAGCTCGGTGCGTTGAGCGTCATGATAACGGGGCATACCGCGGGGAGGATGAGCTTTTCGGTGGATTCTACGCCGGATTTTGAAGTCCAGGATATGAAGGGGCTCCTGCTCCTCCTGGAGAACATTCTGGATGCCTACGTTGTCGTCCCGGCCTACAACGAGGAGAAAACCCTTGGAGGCGTCCTGGACGACCTGCTCAGGTACTTCAGGCGGGAAGAGATAGTGGTGGTCAACGACGGCTCCGGGGACATGACGAGGGAGATAGCCCGCTCGAAGGGCGTTCACGTTCTCACCCACCTCGTCAACAGGGGGCTGGGCGGTGCGCTCGGAACTGGAATCGCCTACGCCCTCAGGCAGAAGGCCAGGCTCATACTGACGTTCGATGCCGACGGACAGCACCTCGTGAGCGACGCCCTGCGCGTCATGAAGCCCGTCGCCGAGGGAGGGGCTGACTTTGCGGTTGGTTCGAGGCTCAAGGGCGACACCAGCCAGATGCCCTTCGTGAAGCGCTTTGGAAACTTCGTTCTCGACGCAATAACGGCCGTCTTTGCCCGGAAGTATGTGAGCGACAGCCAGAGCGGTCTGCGCTGCCTCAGCAGGGAATGTGCGTCCAAGATTAGAATAACGTGCGACCGCTACGCGGTTTCGAGCGAGATCATAATCGAGGCCGCCAGGAACCGATGCCGCATCGTTGAGGTGCCCATCCGCGCCGTCTACACGGAGTACTCGATGAAGAAGGGGACGAACATCTTGGAGGGAGTTAAGATAGCCCTCAACCTGCTGTTTGATAAGCTGAGGTGATGGGGATGTACGCCGTTCAGTACATAGCCATAGTCGTTGTGCTGGCCCTGATGCTCTACGTTATGGGGAAGTACGGGAAGAAGGAGTTTGAGTGGGGCGATTTCCTCTTTTGGGAGGCTATCCTTCTGGGTCTCTTGATAATCGCACTATTCCCCCTTAAGATAGCTGAGGAAATAAAGAACCTTCTCGGCCTTGGAAGGGGACTAGATGCCCTCTTTGTCATTGGAATAGCTTTGTCATATCTTATGATACTGAAGGTTTACGTGGCAGTGGACAAAACGGAGAGGGAGATAACCGAACTGACGAGGAAAATCGCCATCGAACTTGAGGAGATGAACAGAAGACTGGAGAAAATCGAGGAGAAGCTCTAATCCACGAACTCCCCGAAAAGCTCCTCCAGAAAGACCCGTACCCTCTCCTTCGGGAGCCTGAACTGTCTTATCCTGACTATTCCTTTTTCCTGCGCTTCCTTCAGGAGAATCTCAGTCGCCTCGTTGGGGTACATCTCCTCGTAGACTATCTCCCGGATTCCGGCGTTGATGACCAGCTTGAAACAGGTGTCGCAGGGGAAGTGGGTGACGTAGAGCGTCGCCCCCTCGAGGCTTATGCCCTTTCTAGCCGCCATCGCTATGACGTTCTGCTCCGCATGGACGGCCCTGTGGCAGTGGCCGTCGACGATGATGCATCCGGCGTCTATACAGTGCTCCATGCCCCTCGGTGCACCGTTGTAGCCAGTTGCAAGGATGTAACCGTCCTTTACGGCCACGGCCCCAACCCTCAGGCGCGGACAGGTAGCCCTGAGCGATACGAGCTTGGCTATGAGCATAAAGTACTCGTCCTTGGTGGGCCGTATGCGCTTTATCCTTTCAGCCCTTTCCCTGTCCAGTACTATCTCCACCGCCATAAGGCATCACTGCATCATGCGCTGGTTAAACATGTTGTTGCCGTGAATCTCGACGAGTATCCTGAATATCCTCTCATCGTAGCTCGGGTGGGTTTCTATCCTCGGGACCTTCTGGCGCCTCTCTATGGACGGCTCTATGCTAGGCACGGCGCTCAGCCTCACATCGGCCCTGAGGTCCTCGTAGTACTTGAGCTCTTCCAGGGCATGCTTCAGACTCATGGGCACGTCCAGCAGCCTGAGTGCCGATTCATCCGCCAGGAACTCCCTGCCCTTGAGGAAGTTCGCCCTGGCGACCTCGTAGAGGGCGTAGAGGAGCAGCGCCGCCAGTGTAACGCTCGGCCTGTGGGCAAGGAGTACCAGTACTCCCGTGAAGACCATCATCAGGTACCTGCCGTACGCCAGTACGGGGAATACCTTGGTGTCACCGTTCTTTATGTGGCCCAGCTCGTGGGCAGCAACTGCGAGTATCTCCTCCCTGTCGAGCACCTCGAAGAGGCCGAGGGAGAGTACTATCGTGTTTTTGAACGAGTACGCGTTCGGTATGTAGTCGTCCAGGATGTATATCCGGGGCATTGGGATTCCGGCCTTGCTGGCCATCTCGGCTATGCCGTCGTAGAGCCAAGGCATCTCGCTCCTCTGGAGGGTTACGTAGTTGCCCTTGACGTCCCTGGTTGAGACCCAGAAGTAGAGGAGCACTATGGAGCCGAAGGCAGCCATGGCTATCTTAAGGCCCAGCTCCCTTAGGGCTATCACCGCCAGCAAGACCTCGAGGGCCACGATGATGAACAGCATTTCTCATCACTTCTTGATTTTGGACAGGTACGCGTAGGTCGCCTCCTTGAAATTCGTCATTAGTGCGTCTAGGATGCTCTGGACGACCCGCTCCTCGAACTCCTCCCTGGTTGTCGTTATGGAGTAGACGTATCTCATTCCGCCCCTGCCTTTCTCAACGCTCCTCTTGAGAAGGCCGCGCTCGCACAGGCGGTTCATGAGGATGCTTATGGTGGAGCGCCTTATGTCCGGGTGCTTCACCTTCATGTACTCGTATACCTGGCCGGCGGTGGCAACCTGGACCTTCCACATGTGCTCCATTATCTCGGCTTCGAGGGGTGGAAGAACAGCCTTTATACCCTCCTCGGTGAGCTTGAATTCATGCGGTTCCATGGTTCATTCCTCCTTCGTCCTGTTCTATGTAGGGTGCCCAGGCTAAAAAGTTTTTGTGCTTTTCGATGCCTTGATGAACATTATGGTCCATCCGTCTGGGTGATTAGGTTTTTAAATTCACCCAGGGAATACCTATGGGCGTGGGCCGGTGGCCTAGTCAGGACAGGGCGTCGGCCTCCGGAGCCGAAGGTCGCGGGTTCAAATCCCGCCCGGCCCGCCACAACGAAAGACAAGGGGGCTCTGCCCCCTTATCTCTCTGTACTCTCAAACCCCCGTAGTGGGGTTCCACCCCACAACCCCGTTCTTCTCTAAAAACCTGGGAAACTACGTTTCCCCACCTTCCTTACTCCTTAATCCTCCGGGGGGCTACCCCCACACCCCCGAAGAACCTTGAAGGCAAACTTTTGAAGAAGCTTAACCAAAAGAGCCTCTTTTCGTCAGATTGGCAGGAATCAGAGCGCGTGCTCTAAAACTTGCCCGTGAAGGGGGTTTGAGTTTAGAATAAGCCATTAATCAGGTTTCACTCTCATTCTGGCGCCCGCTGGACGCCTTGTGGAGAGTGAAACACTGTAAAATGACTGATTGGAGAGTAAACCACTTGGAAAACAAGTGTTTTTTAGAACTGCACGCACTCTTTCCGTCAACGCTTTCGTTAGAAAGGGTTGATGTGGTGGGCCCGCGGGGGTTCGAACCCCGGACCTCCGCCGTGTGAGGGCGGCGTCATAACCAGGCTAGACCACGGGCCCTTCCCGGAATTAGTGGGCGGAGGGGAAAATATAAAGCTTTCGCTAGATTCCGTCGAGTATCTCTTTTGGGGCCCCCGCGAAGGCCACCAGGTACTCCGCCTCCACTATGTGGAGCCTGCCAGGAACGACCATCACGTGGGGCTGTCTCCCGAAGTCCTCCTGGATCATGTCCCGAACGTAGCCGGCCCTGAGCGTCGGGTTCAGCGAGCCCGCCCTCGCCAGAACCACGACCAGCGTGTTCGGGGTGAAGACGTTTTCCTTCTTCATGTCCTCCACTTGGAGGAGTATCTCCATTGCCTCGTTGGCCGTCATGTAGCGGTTCTGCTCGGCCTTTATGTCGAGGAAGAGCATCGTGTGAAGGTTTCTTTCCATATTCTCCTTTATTACATCGTAGTGGCTCGTTGGAAACCAGTTCTTCTCCGGGTAGGCGACGGTTGCGCTCTTGCCGAACTTGTATATCTGCAGTCCGGTTACCGCTATCGCAGAGTAGATGCTCGGGGCGTGGATGACGTAGCTCTCGATTCCGAGCTCCTTGGCCCTTATGCGGAGGTCAGAATGCGTCGTCGCCACCATCGGATCGCCGGCGGTCAGAAAAGCCACGTCCTTCTCCCGGGCCTCGCTGAGGACTATTCTCTCAAAATGGAGCTCAACCTCCTCCCTGCTCAGCCGCCGGATGGGCTTCCCGATAAGCTCCTCCACCTTATCCAGGGTAGTACCCGCCAGGAGGGAGGTATAAAATTCCGCGAAGACCAGGTCGCATTTTCTGGCGGTTTCAAGTCCTTTGAGCGTGATGTCCCTCTCGTCGTAAAGGCCGAGTCCTATGAAGTATATCGCCATGAGCCTCACCGGGGAGCGTAGGGCGAGGAGTTTTTAAGCTTGAGGGCGGGGATGTTAGGCAATTGCCGAAAAGCTTATAACGATTGACGAATATTTTACCAACATGCTTGAAAAGGAGAAAGAAGCCCTAGCCAAGAGAATCGCAGGAGAAATAACCCTCTCCTCCGACCCCGGCAAAACAATGCGCAAATGGCGCGAAATCTTCGGAATCAGTCAGACAGAACTCGCCGAATACCTCGGCGTCTCTTCTTCGGTCATAAGCGACTACGAGGGCGGCAGGAGGAAGAGTCCAGGTGCGTCGACCATAAGGAAGTTCGTGGAGGCCCTCCTGGAGATCGACGAGCGTCGCGGTGGAAACGTCATCAAGGCGTTCAGCAAGACCATCGGCAGCGAGCTTCCGACGAGCGCGATACTCGACATCAGAGAGTTCGCACTGCCCCTCACGATTAGGGACCTGGTCGGGGCCGTAAAGGGGGACGTTGTCGCCAACATGCACCTCATAGACAGGCGCATATACGGCTACACCGTCGTTGACAGCATAAAAGCGATCCTCGAGATGAGCAGCGAGGAGTTCCTCAAGCTCTACGGCTGGACGACGGAGAGGGCGCTGATATTCACCAAGGTCACCACCGGAAGGAGCCCGATGATAGCGGTCCGTGTTCAGGGGCTCAAACCGGCCGTTGTGGTTCTCCACGGAGTCAAGAAGCTCGATGAGCTTGCAGTGAAGCTAGCCGAGCGCGAGAGAGTCCCACTGGTCATCTCTCACGCGTCAAGTGAGGCGGAGCTCATAACCGGCCTCAGAAGGCTCGTCGAAAAAACTGAGAAGGAGCTATGAGCTCACTCCAACCTCTCCTTGCGCCACACCCCACCCTGGGCTAGCCTGGTTAACCTATCCCGTATGTGTGCGAGTACGTCGCTCAGCGTTTTTCCGTTGTCGTATTCCTCCAGTATCGCGAGAAGCTCCTCCCTGCTGTAATCCTTCATCTCCCTGGCCAGTTCAGTCATTCTCGGATACGCGCGGACTATGTTGTCAACTATCGTTATGTCCGCCATCCTCGCCGAGCGGGAAAGCGGGTTGAGGTCAACGGTGATCACGAACTTACCCATTCTGACGAGGGCCTCCGTTCTGTCGCCGTCCTCCAGCGGGACGACCACCACGTCGGCCTTCCATATGCCCTCCTCGTCAACCTTTCCGCGCTCGTGCTCCAAGCCGGGGATGCGCTTCGTGGGGTTTATTCCCAGGAGCTCCACATCGGGGTCGTGCTTCCTCAGCTCCTCCGCTATCGCCCTAACGCGCTCTTCCGTGCGGTAGAATAGGTTTATCTCGAGCTTGGCGTTTAGCGCTTTTGCCAGCTCTATCGTCTCCTTTGGAACGAGTGCCGCGACGTTGCCGTTGACCGAGATAACTGGGTGCTTCGCCAGGATTAGCTTAGCGACGGCGGCTTTCATCGCCCTCTCGGCAGGCTCTATCGTCCTTTCCCCTATGAGGTAGTCGAAGGCCTCACCGCGGCCGTGGGCTATCAGCCCGGCCTTGGCCGTCATGCCCTTCTCCATTCCCTCGATGATCTTCTCCCTGTAGTACAGGCTCCAGTAGCGCGGGTGGCTCTTCGGTATCTCCACCATTCCTATCACCTATTGAAGTTACGCACTCATGCTAAAAAGGCTTCCCAAAGCAAAAGACGCCCTCATCGGGCTCTAAAGGGGGACGCTCCGGCCTTGTTTTGGGCGAAAAGGAGTTCTAAACCTTTGGTTTAAAAAACTGTTATAAACCTAAAGTTCAGAACTAAAGGTGAACAAAGCTGTTCACTAGCACGGGAGGTTTCATCCATGTACCGAATTACTGCAAAAGAAGAACTGGATGTTAGGGATTTCTTTATGGAGGTCGAGGCACCGCACGTGGCAAGGGCCTGGAAGCCGGGTCAGTTCGTTGTTTTGCTGATACACAAGAAGGGTGAGAGAATTCCAATGTCCATTTACTACGCCGACAGGGAGACCGGAAGGATAGGAATGTTCATCAGGAGGCACGGAAAGACCAGCTTTGACCTCTGGGACAACTTCGACGTTGGCGATTCCCTCTACGCGGTCGCGGGCCCGCTCGGAACGCCAATCGAGGTCAAGTACTACGGAAACGTCGTCTTCGTCTCCGACGCCGTCTGCGGTCAGGCCGAGAACTACGCCACCCTCAAGGCGATGAAAGAGGCCGGAAACTACACGATCTCCATCCAGACCTTCGAGGACAGGGCCCACTCCTACCCCGAGAAGTTCCTGGCAAAGCCCGTCGCCGATGAGTACTACCTCACCACGGAGGACGGCTCGCGTGGAATCAAGGGACACTACCTCGACGTTCTGAAGGAGCTCATCGAGAAGGACAAGGTCGACATAGTCTTCGGCGGCGGAAAGCTGGGCTCGCTCAAGAAGCTCGCCGAGCTGACCAGGGAGTACGGAATCCCGACCATAGTCACCGTCAGGCAGATAATGGTGGACGGAACCGGCATGTGCGGCTCCTGCAGGATACTCTACGACGGCGAGATAAAGTTCGCCTGCCGCGATGGGCCGATGTTCGACGCCCACAAGGTGGACTGGGACGACGTCATAAGGCGTGACAGCAGGTTCGTTCGCGAACAGGAGATAGCCAAAAAGCACTACCTCGAGTCCAGGGGGGTGGTCTGAATGGCGAAGCCAAAGCTCATCAAGGAGCGCGTTCCCACACCCGAGAGGCCCGTTGAGGAGCGCGTTAAGAGCTTCGTTGAGGTCAACCTCGGTTACGACTTCGCCTCCGCGCTGAAGGAGGCGGAGCGTTGCATACAGTGTCCGCCGGAGTACGCCCCGTGTATCAAGGGCTGTCCCGTTCACATCAACATCCCGGGATTCCTGAAGGCCCTCCGCGAGAACGCTGACAATCCGGACGAGGCCGTCAAGAACGCCCTGCGCGTTATCTGGAACGACAACACCCTGCCCGCTGTCACGGGCCGTGTCTGCCCCCAGGAGGACCAGTGTGAGGCCCCGTGCGTCATGGGCAAAGTGGGAGACCCGATAAACATCGGAAAGCTCGAGCGCTTCGTGGCCGACTACGCGCGCGAGAGGGGAATCGACCAAGAGCTTCTCAAGGAGTTCATAGCCGAGACCGATGGGAAGGGCAGGGTTGCCGTCGTCGGCGCCGGACCCGCTGGCCTAACCTGCGCCCTCGAGCTGGCGAAGATGGGCTACAAGGTTACCATCTTCGAGGCCCTTCACGAGGCCGGTGGAGTGCTCATGTACGGCATCCCCGAGTTCAGGCTGCCGAAGGACATCCTCAAGACCGAGCTGGAGAAGCTCGAGAAGCTCGGTGTTGAGGTGAAGACCAACTACATCGTCGGCAAGACCGTCACCGTCGAGGAGCTCCTTCAGGAGTACGACGCCGTTTTCATAGGAACGGGCGCCGGAACGCCCAAGCTGCTCAACATACCGGGAATCCTGCTCGACAGGATTTACAGCGCCAACGAGTTCCTGACGAGGGTCAACCTCATGAAGGCCTACCTGTTCCCCGAGTACGACACGCCGATAGCCGTTGGGAAGAAGGTTATCGTCATAGGTGCCGGAAACACGGCCATGGACGCGGCGCGCTCCGCGCTCAGGCTCGGCGCCGAGGTTACGATCGCCTACCGCCGCGGGAGGGAGGATATGACGGCCAGGGTGGAGGAAATAGGCCACGCCGAAGAGGAGGGCGTCAAGTTCGAGTTCTTCCTCACGCCGGTCGAATTCATCGGCGACGAGAACGGCAAGGTCAAGGCCGTTAAGTTCGAGAAGATGCGCCCGCTCGAGGAGAGGGACAGGCGCGGAAAGAGGAAGATAGTCGGAACCGGCGAGTACGTGACGATAGAGGCCGACACCGTCATCATAGCCATCGGCCTTGAGCCCAACAAGATACTCGTTGAGGCCAGCGGCTTTAAGGCCAACCCGGACGGAACGCTGATCGTCGACGAGAACCTGATGACCAGTATCCCAGGAGTCTTCGCCGGTGGCGACGCGATAAGGGGAGAGGCGACGGTTATCCTGGCGATGGGAGACGGAAAGAAGGCCGCGAAGGCGATAGACGAGTACATAAAGGACAAAAAGGCCAACGCATGATTCCTTTCTTTTTACCACTGCCTTTTTCTATCCCCCACGAAGAACTTCATGAAGCCCGAGAAGTCCTCACCGCGGAATGCCGCGTAGAGGCTCTGGGTTTCCTCCGGGGTTAGCCACTCGATCCTCTCTGGAATTCCCTCCTCGAAGAGGTAGAGTATCTCGTCGTCCTTTCTGGCCACGTCTAGGGTGTAGATCTTCTTCCCGTGTTTCCTGGCTATCTCAATCTCCCTGACGACCAGGGAAGTGAACTTGCCGACTATGGCTATCGCCACGAATATCTCGGCCTCTGGTATCAGGTGGTCGGTGGTTCTGAGGCCGTAGTCGGAGGGGATTACAAAGTTGTTGGAGCCGAGCTTTTCCTCGAGTATCTCAAGGAGCGCCCGCTCGGTGTGGGTGTGGTAGAGTATCGTCGGCTCGCTCAGGTAGACGAGCGGGCCGTAGGTTTCCTTCTTCTTTTTCTTGAAGAATCCAAGCATGAAACCACCTCAGGTGGGGATAATGTCATCATCTTGGCATCAGGAGGGATGACACTCTTCATCGGTCAACTTCCACTAACGGGCAGGACTTATTAAGGTTTAGCATGGAAGTCTAACATGGGGAGAATCATGAGGATCATTCCACTCGCCTCCGAAAGCCTTGGCGTGAGGAGCCTGGCAACCTTCGTTGAAGCATCCGGGATAAAAGCCCTCATAGACCCCGGCGTTGCCCTCGGCCCTAAGCGCTACGGCCTTCCTCCCGCAAGGGTCGAGATAGAGACTCTTCACAGGATGCGCCGCAAGCTTCAGGGCTACGCCCGAAGGGCGGACGTTGTCACCATCTCCCACTACCACTACGATCACCACACGCCTTTCTTCGAGGGCCTCTACGAGAGCTCCAGCGAGGAATACGCGGGAGAAATCTACTCCGGAAAGCTCCTCCTCATAAAACACCCGAGGGAGAACATCAACTTCAGCCAGAGGAAGCGCGCTTGGGCCTTCATGAAGAACGCCGAGCCGATAGCGGAGAGGATAGAGTTCGCGGACGGGGGGAGCTTCGACCTCGGCGGCGTTACGCTGGAGTTCTCCCCTGCTGTTCCTCACGGAAGCGAGGGTTCGAAGCTTGGTTTCGTTGTCATGGTCATGATTGACGACGGCTTCCGCTTAATCCACGCCAGCGACATTCAGCTCCTCAACAGGAAGGCCGTTGAATGGATAGTGGAGAAGAATCCGGACCTGCTCATCACAGGTGGCCCGCCGACCTACCTCGGAAAACGCGCCGAGGGCAGCTGGGAAACTGGCATCAAGAACCTCAACGAGATAATCCGCGAAACGGGGGCTGAGGTAATACTCGACCACCACATCATCAGGGACAAACGCTATCCGGAGTTCTTCGATGAGCTGGAGGAAACTCCAAAGACGTTCGCCGCTTACCTGAAGGTTGAGGACAAACCACTGGAGGCCTACAGGCGGGAGCTTCATAAAAGGGAAAGCGGAGAAAGCGTCGAGCTGCCCTTCAGGTTAGGTTGAGAGGAACCCACCATCAACTGGAATCACCGCCCCGTTGACGTAGCTCGCCAGGTCGCTCGCCAGGAACAGCATGACCCTGGCTACCTCATCCGGCTGGCCGAAGCGGCCCATCGGGAGGCGCGCGTTGAAGTTGAACGAGATGCTTATCTTCTCCATGTCGAACTTCATTATCGCCTCCTTCTTGAGCCTCTTCACGCCCTCTGTCTCTATGCCCCCCGGAACCACTACGTTGGCCCGGATTTTCTTGCCGTAGTCCCTGGCTATCGCCCTGGTGAGGGCAACCACGCCAAGCTTGGCCGCGTCGTAGTGGGCAAGACCCTTGGCAAAGGGGAGAAAAGCTTCTATCGAGCTCACGTTGATTATCACGCCTCCCCTGTCCTTCCTTGCCCTGACGAAGTGCTGACACATCCAGAAGACGGAGTCAAGGTTTATCGCCATGACCCTCTCGTAGAACCCCTCGTCGACCTCCGTGAAGTCCTTGAACCAGTATACACCGGCGTTGTTAACCAGGATATCTGGCTCCCTGCCCCTCAGGGCCTCCCAGAGCGCGTCCACCTCAATCTTCTTCGAGAGGTCAACGCGGTGAATACCGACCTCGACGCCGAACTCCTCGGCGAGCGACTTGGTCTCCCTCAGCCCAAACTCGTCTATATCCACGAGTTCCAGGTCTGCCCCAGCCTCGGCGAAGCGAAGCGCCGTCGCGCGGCCTATTCCCGATGCCGCGCCTGTTATCAGGGCTTTCCTCCCCTCCAGGGAGATGAGATCGCCCAGAGGCCTTTCCATAAACTCATCCCTCCATAATCCTCAGAACCTCTTCCTTCATGTCCTCGACTTCGAAGAGCTTCCCCCCCGAGAGGAGGTGGTGAAGGGCGAGGCCGTCCACCAGCGCCCCCAGGAGCAGGGCCTTCTTCTCCGGATCCCTCGCGCCCGCATCCCTGAGAATGCTGGACACAGAGCCTAGGTACCGCCCGTAGAACTCGTCCCAGTCGGCGGTTTTGTTCAGTCTCAGGCTCTCCTCATACAGCTCCAGGAAAAAGCGTGAAAGCTTTGGACTGGTCGTTATCAGCTCAAACGCCGCATCCACGAGGGTTTCAAGCTTCTCCCTGCCCGAGAGTCCCTCCAGCCTCGCCGTGAGGTTCTCCAGCCACTCGTCGAGGAGCGTGAACAGGACGGTTCTGGCGAGGTCGTACTTGCTCGGGAAGTGGTGGAAGAGGCCGCCCTTTGAGAGGCCTGCTTTTTTCGCTATCTCCTCCATGGAGACGTCGTGGTAGGACTTCTCACTGAACAGTTCGAGGGCAGATTCCACTATCCTTCTCCTGGTTTCCTCTCCCTTCATCCCCATCACCCCGGATGCTCGATTCCGAGCCCTCTTCCATCTTCGAAGGCCTCAACGACCCGCATTATCCAGCCCCTGGCTTCGTCTATCGTCCCTTCGTTCTCACCCAGTATCCAGCCGTCGAAGACCCGGGCGGCGATTATCCTCCCCTTGATGGGCTCGGTCATCATCCTGAGGTACCTCCGCTCGGTGTATCTCCTACCGAGCTTCCCGAACCTGTCGGCTATGCAGAGTATGAAGACCGCGACCTTCTTTCCTTTCAGGCCGTTCTTCGATGCGATGAACCTCCCGATTCCCGGTAGGGGACGTTCGTAGTAGATGGGCGCCCCGATGACCACGAGGTCGCAGTCATCAACGTCCGGATTCTGCCCCGCGTTCCATGCACGGGCTTCGAAGCCTCTCTCCCGGAGGGCCATTTCCATCGCCCGCGCCACCCTCTCGGTCGAGCCCCTCTTGGAGTCGTAGACTATGCAGACCTTCATTATTTCACCTACCGACCGGTCGGTTTTTAGTCTTATAAGCCTTTTCCCGGAAAGCCTTAAATCGGATGGCGAGAACTCCCTATCAGGTGAGGAGAAATGAGAGACTTCTACATCGCC